>JAUSMJ010000017.1 GCA_030645575.1 Caulobacter sp.
CACGACAACGGGATCGGCCGCCTGGACCTGGTGGAGAACCGTTTCGTCGGCATGAAGTCCCGCGGCGTCTACGAGACGCCCGGCGGGACCATCCTGCTGGCCGCCCACCGGGGCATCGATTCCATCACCCTGGACCGCGGCGCCGCCCACCTGAAGGACGAGCTGATGCCCCGATATGCGGAGCTGATCTATAACGGCTTCTGGTTCGCTCCGGAGCGGGAGATGCTGCAGGCGGCCATTGACTACAGCCAGCAGAAGGTGGCCGGCCGGGTGACGGTGAAGCTCTACAAGGGCAACGTCAGCATCATCGGCCGGGAGAGCCGCTACAGCCTGTACGATCAGGAGCTGGTGACCTTCGAGGAGGGCAAGGTGGCCTACGACCACCGCGACGCCGGCGGCTTCATCAAGCTCAACGCCCTGCGCCTGCGCGTGCTGGCCAAGCGGGACAGGCGGGGCCAGGTTCGGTGAACGGCCAACGATCCGTTGCGCGGGCTTTACTTCTCGCGGCGGGTTGGCTGTTCCTCCTGGCCGCCTTTGCTCTCCTCTTTCTGGGCAGCTGGCTAACGTTTGGCATGGGCGGCCGATCAGCGCCGACGAGCGTCGTCGCGTCGGTTGCCGCGTTCGTCACCATACCAGCTCTGGCTGGCGTTATTGCTCTGCGCGGCGCGCTTCGGGCGAGGCCGGTCGCCATCCTTCTGCGAACGGCGGGCGCCATGGCCGCCTTGTCGGGGTTGCTGCTTCTGGACTTCTCGCGCGACTACCGCACCGGACCGCTCGATCCCTGGTGGGACGTCCACCCCGGCTGGTCTGGGCTCATCGCACTGTCGGTTGCTGGCGCGCTACTCGCCGTCTCCTTCGTGCGCCGGCGCTAGATCCGGCGCGCGGGGACACGCACTGAGGTGCATGTCCCCGTGCCCAAGCGTGAGGGTTCCGGGTCCGGGCGAAGCATGACAGGCTCGCGCCACGGCGGCGCAGACCGCCGCGGGAAAACGGGAGGCTCCATCCAATGCAGTCGTACGCCTACGTCGCCATCGTCACCCTGGTGGCCCTGCTGGTCTATTTCTGGATGGGGCTGGGCGTCGCCGGCGCCCGGCGCAAGTGCGGCATCGCCGCGCCTTGCATGACCGGCGACCCGGCGCTGGAGCGCAGCATCCGCGTCCAGGCCAACACCCTGGAATGGCTGCCGATCTTCCTGCCGTCGCTGTGGCTGTTCCACCTGTTCTGGACGCCGCAGGATCCGATGGGGCTGATCGCCGCCGGGCTCGGCGTGGTGTGGATCGTCGGCCGGATTCTGTACGCCCTCGGCTACGTCAAGGACCCGGGCAAGCGCGAGCTGGGCTTCCTGATCCAGACCCTGGCCGCCAGCGTCCTGCTGTTCGGCGCCCTGGGCAAGGCCGTGCTGATCCTGCTGGCCTAACGCGACAGGCCCGCCAGCGCCGCGCCCTGCCAGATCGCCAGGCCCGTCACTAGCAGGCCCACGAGCCAGGTCAGGGCGCGCACCGGCAGCACCTTGGTCATCCAGCCGGCCAGCGGCGCGGCCAGCACGCCGCCGGCGATCAGCCCGCCGACCGACCAGATGTGGTCGAGCAGGCCCGTGGCCTCCCAGTGGCCGGACAGGATCGCCCCGACGAAGGTCGCGGAGATGGCCGCGGCGACGAAGAATTCGGCGGCGTTGGTCGTGCCGATGGCCTGGCGCGGATCGGCGCCCGAGCCCATCAGGGTGCTGGTGACCACCGGGCCCCAGCCACCGCCGCCGACCGCGTCGAAGAATCCGCCGACCAGCCCCAGCGGGGCGGGCCGCTTCCAGCTCATCACGCGCGGCCGGGTCCCCTTCCAGGCGCGCCACAGGATCACCAGGCCCATGATCCCCAGCCAGGCGATGACCCAGGGCTTGATCACCTTGCCGTCGATCGAGGTCAGGACGTAGGTCCCCAGCACCCCGCCCAGGACCCCTCCGGCCGACAGGTGCAGCAGCAGCCTCCAACCGATGTTGCGATAGGCGATGTGCGACAGGGCCGAGGCCGCGCCGGTGAACACCTTGGCCGCGTGAACGCTGGCCGAGGCGTTGGCCGGCGGCACGCCCAGCGCCAGCAGCACCGTCGAGGACACCACGCCATAGGCCATGCCCAGCGCGCCATCGACCAGCTGGGCGGCCATGCCGACCGCGAAGAAGATCCAGAAATCGGGGTCCATGCTCATGCCGTCTCAGGTTCGGATCGACCCTAGGCGATCGGCGTCCGCCGCGTCACCTTTGAAATCCTATAAGCGGGGTGGGGTTTTCTTGGCGCGGCGCCCTTGTCTTCGCCGCGGCGGTCGGTCTAGGCATCAACGCATGGCCCTCCCCATCGATCCCGCCCGCTATGGCGCCTTCCTCGCCGCCATGGCCCTGATGGCCGTGACCCCGGGTCCGGCCAACCTGTTCGCCATCGCCACGGGCATCCAGCGCGGGCGGATGCAGGCCCTGATCGGGGTGGCGGGCATGAACGCCGCCACCCTGGTCTGGTTCGCCGGCGCGGCCCTGGGCCTGAGCGCCCTGATGGCGGCGTTTCCGCGGGCCTTTCACCTGCTGGCCATCGCCGGCGGCCTCTATGTGGCCTGGCTGGGGATAGCCTCGATCCGCTCGGGGATCCGGGGCGAGGGCGGCCCGGCCGACCGTCCCGCCGTCCACCGGGCCCGCTCGGCCTTCCTCGACGGTTTCTCGGTGCAGATCGCCAACCCCAAGGCCCTGCTGTTCTTCACCGCCGTGCTGCCGCCGTTTCTCGACCCGGTCAGGCCGATGACCGCCCAGCTGCCCCTGTATGCGGCCGCGACGATCGGCATGGACCTGGTGTCGATGTCGGCCTACGGCCTCGGCGGCGCGGCCCTGGCCGGCCACATGACGCGGCCCGGCTTCCGGCGCGGCTTCGCCTTCGTCGTCGGGTTCCTGCTGATCAGCGTCTCCGCGCTCATCCTGACACGACTTTGAGACCCCTTGGCGCAACCCGCCGAAGGGGTCATGTGTTGTAGGCAGAGGTTGATCTGCGCTGGAGCGAACGACGATGACCCTCAAGGCGACCGCCCTGGCGGCGGCCCTGGTCGCGACGGTGGGCCTGACCGCCTGCGCCACGGCCACGCCCTATCAACCCAACGTGCGCGGCCAGGCCGTGTCCGGCGGGTTCTCCGAAGTCAGGCTTGAGACCGACCGGTTCCGGGTGAATTTCGCGGGCAACAGCCTCACCTCGCGCGAAACGGTGGAGCGCTACCTGCTCTATCGCGCCGCCGAGCTGACCGTGGCCCAGGGCGGTGACTGGTTCTCGCTGGTCGAGCGACAGACCGACCGCAAGGCCAGGACCTATGTCGATCCCGACCCCTATTCGGGCTTCGGCCCCTATGGCTACTGGCGGCCCTACTGGCGCTACTACGGCCCGCGCTGGGGCTGGCGCGCCTGGGATCCCTGGTATGGCGATCCGTTCTGGGCCGACCGGGTCGATGTGCGGACCGTGGAGCGGTTCGAGGCCTCGGCCGAGATCCTGCTCGGCCATGGCTCCAAGCCGTCGAACGACCCGCGCGCCTTCGACGCGCGGGAGGTGCTGACCAATCTCGGCCCGACCATCGTGCGGCCGACGCCGGAATGATCAACCTTCCTCCCTCCCCTTCATGGGGAGGGAAAGGCCGGCTTGCCGGCCAGGGTGGGGAAGCGTCGGACTCCCCCACCCGTCCGGGCTATCGCCCGTCCACCCTCCCCATAAAGGGGAGGGACCAGATATCAGCGCGGCGCCATGCGGATCGAGCCGTCCAGACGGACGTCTTCGCCGTTGAGGTAGCCGTTGGTGATCATTTCCAGGGCCAGCGAGGCGTATTCCTCGGCGTTGCCGAGACGCTTGGGGAAGGGCACCGAGGCGGCCAGGGCTTCCTTCACCTGCGGCGGGGCGGCGTTCATCAGCGGGGTGTTGAAGATGCCCGGCAGGATGGTGTTGACGCGGATGCCTTCGCTGGCGAGGTCGCGGGCGATCGGCAGGGTCATGCCGACGACGCCGCCCTTGGACGCCGAATAGGCCGCCTGGCCCATCTGGCCGTCCTCGGCCGCGACCGAGGCGGTGTTGACGATGGCGCCGCGGTCGCCGTCCGGCAGCGGCTCCAGGGTCAGCATGCCGGCCGCCGACTTGGCGATGCAGCGGAAGGTGCCGATCAGGTTGATCTGGATGATCATGTCGAAATGGGCCAGCGGGAAGTGCTTGATTTCCCCGGTGTTGCGGTCGCGGCTGGCGGTCTTGGCGGCGTTGCCGGTGCCGGCGCAGTTGACCAGGATGCGCTCCTGGCCGTTGGCCGCGCGGGCCTTGACGAAGCCGGCATCGACCTCGGCGTCGGAGGTCACGTTGACGGCGCAGAAGGTGACGCCCAGTTCTTTCTCGAGCGCCGCGCCGCGATCGGCCTGACGGTCGAGGTCGAAGATGGCGACCTTGACGCCCCGGGCGACCAGGGCGCGGACAGTGGCCTCGCCGAGGCCGGACGCGCCGCCGGTGACGACGGCGGAAATGGTGGAATCAAGCTTCATGGACGGCTCCCCGATCCTTGTGTTGAATACAGTTCGGAAAGGGGTTTAGCCCGATGAGCGCCAAATCCAAGCCGTCACCCGACGTAAACCCGGCCATTGATCCCGAGCGGGCCCTGGTCCCCGAGGTGGTCAAGGTCAACGAACGCCGCGTCGCGCGGGGGTTCTGGCCCAAGATGCGGCGCGTCGCCGCGCGGGTCCCGTTCGCGTCCGAGGCGCTGTCGGTCTGGTGGTGCGCCCGCGATCCGGCCACGCCGGCCGCGGCCAAGGGGCTGATGCTGGCGGCGCTGGCCTATTTCGTCCTGCCGACCGACGCCATTCCCGATATTCTCGCCGGCATCGGCTTCACCGACGACGCGGCCGTGTTCGCGGCCCTGCTGGCGGTGGCCGGCCGCAACATCAAGCCGCGCCATCGCGCCGCGGCCAGAGCCTGGCTCGACCGGCTGACGGCGGACGACTGACGCGGGTTCGGGGCGGGGGCCATGGAACAGACCAACACCGTGCTGACCGGCGTCTCGGTCCTGGCGGCTCTCGGCTACGGGCTGGTCATGACCGGTCACGCCCCGTCGCTGCAGCGGACCGTCGTCAAGACGGTCGCCGTCGGCGCCCTGGCGGTGATGGCCTTCCTGTCCGACGCGCCCTGGCTGCTGGCGGCGGCGCTGCTGCTGTGCGCGGTCGGCGACGCCTTCCTGGCGGGCGATCCCCGCCGCTGGCTGCCGCCCGGGCTGGCGACCTTCCTGCTGGGCCACATCCTGTTGATCTTCCTGTTCCAGGAGACGCGCGATCCCGCGCTGGAGATGACGCCGCTCCAGCTGGCGGGGGCGGTCGCGGTCACCGCCGCCGCCCTGGCCATGCTGGCCTGGCTCTGGCGGTCGCTGGGACTCATGCGGGCGTCGGTGATCCTCTATGTCATCGCCATCGCGGTGATGGTCGGGTCCAGCTTCCTGCTGCCGGCCTTCTACTGGCCGGCCATGGTCGGCGCGGTGGCCTTCATGGCCTCGGACGCGATTCTCGCGGGAAGTCTGTTTCGTCAGGCCAAAGCGCTGGGGTCGGACCGCCTGACCGGCTGGGCGGTCTGGTTCCTCTACTACGGCGCCCAGGCAGCCATCGCTTACGCATTCCTGAGGCAACCGTTCTAGACGCCACAGGATGTGCGTTGCCTAAAAAACTAAGCATAAGAGGGATTTAGCACTCTGGCATGGGGATTGCCAAAAACGAGAATCTGGCGCAGCCTGCGAAACGGAGAATCAGCAGGCGGCGTCTGATCACGCCGCCTGCCTCAACTCGGAGCGTGCCACCTCCCCGGCGCGTAGCTGGGTTGGGAGCGGCCATGAGTCTTTCGTCTAGCGTGAACCAGACTCATAAATACCGCGTGATTCTCGACTATGAGTCAAGGGGAATCATGAAAGTAACTAACTATGAACACCACTACTCGTGTCCCTTTGGGGACTCGCCGTCGTACGGCTGATGCTTGTCCGGAGTCAGGTGTTTGGGAGGTTGTTGAACCGCCCACCACCACGATGCCGCTCGCGAAGGGAAACATCTTCCCTCCCTATTTGGGGCGCGCGGTGACCTACAAGCTGATCCGCTACGCGTAGTTCAAATTCGACAACACTAGAGACGGGCGGTCGGCAACGGCCGCTCGTTTTCTATTCCCCCGATGACACTCTGGCCTGACGGGCCAGCTGCTGCTCGCGAATGGTGATGAACAGGGTCGAGGCGACGACGATGGCCGCGCCGGCGATCGTCGCCCAGCCCGGAATCTCGTGGAAGATGAAGAAGCCCGTGGCCGTGGTGAACACCAGCCGGCTGTAGTCGATCGGCGCCATGGCCCCCGCGTCGCCGATCTGCATCCCCTTGATGTAGCAGGCCTGGGTGATGGTCCCGAACACGCCCATGGCCGCCAGCAGCATCAGGTCGAGCGGCTCGGGCCAGCGCCAGACGAACAGCGCCGGCGGGATCGAGAAGACCAGGCCCAGGGCCGCCGACCAGACCAGCAGGGTGAACGGCGAATGGTCGCGGGTCATCACCTTCATGCCGGTGATGGTCATGGCGAACATCGCCGCCGAGGCCAGCGAGGCCAGCTGTCCCAGGCCAAAGCCGTGGTCGGCCGCGCCCGGCCGCAGCATCACCAGCACGCCGACGAACCCGACCAGCGCCGCGCCGATACGCAGCGGGCCGGTCTTTTCCCGCAGCACGAAGATGGCCAGCGGCACCATCCACAGGGTGCGGGTGAACGACAGGGCGTTGGCCTCGGCCAGCGGCAGCTTCTGGAAGGCGTAGAAGCTGAAGATCATCGCCAGGGTGCCGACCGCCGAGCGAAAGAACAGGATGCCGGGCCGGGTCGTGTGGAACGCCCCCCGCCAGTCGCGCACGATCAGCGGCGCCAGCACCAGCAGGCCCGCGGCCTGGCGGTAGAAGGTCTGCAGCGCCGCCGGATAGTCCGAGCCGAGGAACTTGATCAGCGTCGTCATCACCGTGAATCCCAGCGCCGAGGCCAGCATCCACAGGGCGCCCCGGACATTGGGGGCCAGCTTCGGTCGCTCGGTCAGCGCGGGGACGGGCGGCGGCGCCTCGGGCATCAGCGGTCCATTGGCCGGGTCATCCCCCGGCGGCGCGCTGGGCGATCAGGGCCGCCTGCATCTGCTGGGCCTGTTCGGGCGTGATGCCCATGGCCGCGAGGATCGGGCTGGGCGCGGTCGGGTCCCACGATCCCCGGCCGCCGATGGTGATGCCGCCATCGACCACGATGTGGGTGCCCGTGACGAACACGGAATCGTCGCTGGCCAGATAGAGCGCCGCCCGGGCGATGTCATCGGGCAGGCCGGCCTTGGGGATCGGCTGGACCTTGGGCCCGGCCTCGGCGACGCGGGCGGCCATCTGGTCGGCCACCTCGCGCGGCAGGCCCATCGAGGCGCCGAAGATCGAGGTGGCGATCAGGCCCGGGCAGATGGCGTTGACGCGGATCTTCAGCGGCGACAGTTCGGCCGCGGCGCAGCGCGACATGTGGATCACCGCGCATTTGGCCGCCGAATAGGCCAGCGGGCCGAAGCCCGCCTGCAGGCCGGCGATCGAGGCGGTGTTGATGATCGAGCCGCCGCCACGTTCGACCATCAGCGGCATGGCGTGTTTCATGCCCACGGCCGGACCGCGGACCAGCAGGGCGAAGGTCGCGTCCCAGCTCTCGACATCGACCTCCGAGACATTGCCCGGCGCGCCGCCGTGCCCGGCGTTGTTGAACAGGATGTCGAGGCCGCCGAACGAATCGGCCGCCAGCTTCACCGCCGCGGCGATGTCCTTCTCGCTGGTGACGTCGCAATGGGCGTAGCGGATCCGGCCGTCGAACCGCTTCTCGAGCATGGCGCCCTTTTCGTCCTGCAGGTCGGCGGCGACCACGCAGGCCCCCTCCTGGGCGAACAGTTCGACCGTGCCCAGGCCGATGCCCGAAGCCCCGCCGGTGATCAGGGCGACCTTGCCCTCCAGACGACCCGCCATGTGTTGTTTCCCCGTGTTTTCGTTATGGTTTTTCTTGACCGTCAGCCGGTGACCACGACCACCTTGCCCATGGCCTTGCGGCTGGCGAGGTGGGCGATGGCCTCGCCCGCCCGCTCCAGCGGGAAGGTTTCGGAGACGTGCGGCTTGATCTTGCCGGCCGCGTAGAGGTCCATCAGTTCCTTGACGTTCTGCTGGTGGGCCTTGGGATCGCGCGCCACGGCCGCGCCCCAGAACACGCCGACGATGTCGCACGACTTCAGCAGGGTCAGGTTCAGCGGCACTTTCGGAATGCCGGCCGGGAAACCGATGACCAGGAAACGGCCGCCCCAGCCGGCCGCGCGGATGGTCGCCTCGGCGTAGTCGCCGCCGACGGCGTCATAGGCCACGTCCCAGCCGCTGGGCCCGCAGGCCTCCTTGAACAGGTTGGCCAGGGCCTTCTGGTCGTCCTTGTCGAACGGACCCCGGGGATAGACCACGCCGCTGTCGGCCCCGCGGGCGATGGCCAGATCGACCTTCTCCTGGCTCGAGGCGGCGGCGATCACCTTCGCGCCCATCGCCTTGCCCAGCTCCACGGCGGCCAGGCCCACGCCCCCGGCCGCGCCCAGCACCAGCAGGGTCTCGCCGGGCTTGAGATAGCCGCGGTCCTTCAGGCCGTAATAGGAGGTGCCGTAGGTCATCATGAAGGCCGCGCCTTCCTCGAACGACATCTGGTCCGGGATCGGCACCACCCGGGCGGCGTCCAGCGCCAGTTCCTCGGCCATGCCGCCCCAGCCGGTGTTGGCCAGCACCCGCTGGCCGACCGTCAGGTGGGTGACGCCCTCGCCCAGTTCCTTGACCACCCCGGACACTTCGCCGCCGGGGGCGAACGGCCGTGACGGCTTGAACTGGTACATGTCCTCGATGATCAGCACGTCGGGATAGTTGACGCCGCAGGCCTTGACCGACAGCACCACCTGGCCGGGGCCGGCCTTGGGGCTGGGCAGATCCTCGATGACCAGGGTCTCCGGTCCGCCCACGCTCTTGCTCAGCACCGCCCGCATGCCGTCTCTCCCGCTCTTTCATTGACTGGCCCGGAAGGCTATCGCGGACCTTTCGGCGTTTATAGGCCGGAGGTCCGACTTGGCGAACAATTGTTTGAGTCTCGTGGTGCACGGCGGCGCGGGCGCGAAACGTGGCCGTGACTACAGCCGTGAGATCGCCCACATGCGCGGCGTGGTCGAGGCCGGGCGCGACCGGCTGCTGGCCGGCGCCCTGGCCCTGGACGTGGCCGAGGCGACCACGGCGGCGCTTGAAGCCTCGGGCCTCTATGTCGCCGGTCGGGGCGCATCGCCCAACACCGTCGGCCAGTACGAGCTCGACGCCTGTTTGATGGACGGCTTCACCGGCCGGGCCGGGTCGGTCGCGGCGCTGCAGGGGTTCGAGAGCCCCGTGGCCGTCGCCCGGGCGATCATGGACTGGACGCCGCATGTGATGCTGGCCGGCGACGGCGCGGCGCGCTTCGCCGCTTCGCAAAAACTGGCCGCCATCGCCAACGACGCCGCTTGGTTCACCCACGCCGGCCAGGACGAGTCCAACCACCCGCCGGGAACGCTCTCGCACGGCACGGTCGGCTGCGTGGTGCGCGACCGGGAAGGCCGGCTGGCCGCCGCCACCTCCACCGGCGGGGTGTTCGGCAAGCTGCCCGGACGTGTCGGCGACTCGCCGCTGATCGGCGCCGGCGCCTGGGCCGACGACACGGTGGCGGTCTCCTGCACCGGCCAGGGCGAGTATTTCATCCGCGTGGCGGCGGCGGTGCAACTGGCCCACCGGATGAAGTTCGGCGGCGAGACGCTGGCGCAGGCGGCCGACGCGGTTCTGGCCGAGATCCGCGCGCTGGGCGGCGAAGGCGGCCTGATCGCGGTGGACGCCGACGGCAATGTCGCCATGCCGTTCGTCTCGGCGGGCATGAAACGGGCGGCGCTGCTGCCGGATGGGCAAATCGTGTCGGAGGCGTTCTAGGCTCCAATCCAACCGTCATGGCCCGGCTCGTCCGGGCCACCCAAGACCACGATCAGTCGGTTGCGGACGTGGATGTAGCAGCGACTCCGGCCCGCTCCCGCCAGCGTGCTTGGGTGGCCCGGACGAGCCGGGCCATGACGACGGGTTTGTAGGTTAGGGCCCGCCAAGGGACAGCGAGGCCCGGTCCGGTTGGTCCAGAGCGCCGATTTCTGATATGGGGATCTCCCTCAACGCATCGGAACCACCTGTCTTGGGCGCGACCCTCAACCTTGCTCGCGCGACGCCCGCCGTCGCCGCCGCTCCGGTCAACCTTTCGGGTCTGACCCGCGAGGGGCTGGCGCGCGCCTTCGTCGAGGCCGGCGCCGTGCCGGCCGACAAGGCCAGGATGCGCGCGACCCAGGTGTTCCGCTGGATCCATCATCGCGGCGCGACGTCGTTCGACCAGATGACCGACGTGGCCAAGGACACCCGCGCGGCCCTGGCCGAGCATTTCACCCTGGCCCGCCCCGAGATCGTCGAGCGCCAGGTATCGACCGACGGCACGCGCAAGTGGCTGATCCGCACCGCGCCGGGCATCGAGGTCGAGGCGGTCTACATCCCCGACGTCGGCCGCTCGGGCGCGCTGTGCGTCTCCAGCCAGGTCGGCTGCACCCTGAACTGCACCTTCTGCCACACCGGCACCCAGGCCCTGGTGCGCAACCTGACGGCGGCCGAGATCGTCGCCCAGGTGCAGGTCTGCAAGGACGATCTGGAGGAGTGGCCGTCGGACCGCGAGGACCGGCGCCTCAGCAACATCGTCTTCATGGGCATGGGCGAGCCGCTGTACAATCTGGACAACGTCGCCGACGCCATCGACATCATCAGCGACAACGAGGGGATCGGCATTTCCCGCCGCCGCATCACCGTCTCGACCAGCGGCGTGGTCCCCGAGCTGAAGGCGCTCGGCGAGCGCACCCAGGCCATGCTGGCGATCAGCCTGCACGCGACCAACGACGACCTGCGCGACGTGCTTGTGCCGATCAACAGGAAGTACGACATCGCCGCCCTGATGGACGGCATCCGCGCCTATCCGGGCATCAGCAACGCCCGCCGGGTGACGTTCGAATACGTGATGCTCAAGGGCGTCAACGATTCGCCGGAAGAGGCCCTGGCCCTGGTCAGATTGCTCAAGGGCATTCCGGCCAAGATCAACCTGATCCCGTTCAATCCCTGGCCAGGCACGCCGTACGAATGCTCCGACTGGGCGACCATCGAGCGGTTCGCGGCCATCCTCAACAAGGCCGGCTATTCCAGCCCGATCCGCACGCCCCGCGGCCGCGACATCCTGGCCGCCTGCGGCCAGCTGAA
The DNA here is from genome assembly GCA_030645575.1 of Caulobacter sp. Lineage (GTDB taxonomy): Bacteria > Pseudomonadota > Alphaproteobacteria > Caulobacterales > Caulobacteraceae > Caulobacter. The sequence continues at coordinate 11,372 of JAUSMJ010000017.1, forward strand.
GTCCGAAAGCGAGAAGGTTCGCGCGTCGGTCCGCCGCAAGGCCGAGGCGCTCGCGTCAGGCTAGAAGCTTGCGTGGGATGGCGCCGGTCGTGCTAACCCTTTCGCACGCATTCGCTATTGGACGCTTCGATGCCGCAGCAACTGCAATCGATGGAAATCCAGGCCTTCGCCGAAGGGTTTCCGATCACCCTGTTCCACGCCGGCGTGACCCTGGTCATGCTGGCGCTGGGCGCCACGCTCTACGCCTTTCTCACGCCCCATCGCGAGATCGCCCTGATCCGTGAAGGCAACACCGCCGCCGCCATTTCCTTTGGCGGGGTGCTGGTGGGCCTGGCCCTGCCGCTGGCCGACTCCCTGCGCGCTTCCGGCTCGCCGCTGGAGATCGCCATCTGGGGCGTGGCGACGATCGGCGTGCAGCTGCTGGTGTTCAAGTTCATCGACTGGATCCTGCACGGGCTGCCCCAGCGCATCCAGGATGGCGAGGTTTCCGCCGCCGTCCTGCTGGTCGGGGCCAAGCTCGCCAGCGCCCTGATCCTCGCCGCCGCCCTGGCCGGCTGACGACGGGATGAACCTGCCCCGTCTACCCGACTGGCTGGTCTATCTGGCGGTGGTGGCGGCCCTCCTGATCGCGGCCATCGGTCGCCGGGAGCGGGCCGACGCGCCGCCGCCGCTGCCGCCCATGGCCGGTGACGACGCCCTGCCGCTCAGCCCCTCCTCGCCGTTCGATCCGGCGGTGGTGGTCGATGTGCCGGGCAAGCAGAAGCCGGGGACGGGAACGGCCTTCTCCGTCGGCGACACCGGCGTCTGGCTGACGGCGCGCCACGTCGTCGATGGCTGCACGCAGATCGCCCTGGTGGTCGCCGAGGGGCGCGGCGTGGCGGCGCGGGCGACCATCGATCCCACGGGCGAGGCGGCCGTCCTGACCACCGAGGGCGGCGCTCCGGCCCTGCCGATCGCGCCGGGCGGAGCCCGCCCGCGCGCCGGAGACCTGGGCTTCCATCCCGGCTTTCCACAGGGCCGTCCGGGCGAGGCGGTGTCCCGTTTGCTTGGCCGCGAGAACCTCGTCGTCCGCGGCCGCGGCGCCCGCACCGAGCCAGTGCTGGCCTGGACCGAGATCGGCCGCACCGACACCCTCAAGGGCACCCTGGCCGGCCTGTCGGGCGCGCCGGTGCTCGATTCCATCGGGCGGGTGATCGGGGTGACCGTCGCCGAAGCCCCTCGCCGAGGCCGCATCTACACGACCACGCCGGAAACCGTGCAGCGGGTCCTGGCCAACGCCCACCGCCGCCCGGCGGGCTACGCCACGGGCGAGCCGATCAATGTCGAAAACTACGGCCGCGTCGCCGACGGCCTGCGCCGCGACCTGCGGGTCGCCCAGGTGGTCTGTCTGTCGACGCGCTAGGCCGGGGCGGTCCGGGGCGGCTTGGTGGGGGTCTTGACCCCGATCAGGATGCACAGGAGCAGCGCCGGGAACCCGATCAGGCCGCAACCGATGAAATAGAGGCCGTAGCCGGTCATCAGGCCGCTGTGGGCCTGCAGGCTCTCGACGATCGCGCCGGAGAAGCCCTTCAGGATCTTGCCGACCCAGGTGTAGCTGGAGCTGAGCAGGGCATACTGGGTGGCCGTATAGCCGATGCTGGTCAGGCTCGACATATAGGTCACCAGCAGCACCCCGGCCGCGCCGACGCCGAGATTGTCGAAGAACATCACCGCCGCGAACAGCCTCGGGTCGTTGCCGAAGAAGGCCAGCAGCGAGAAGGACGCAACGGCCAGGCCCTGCAGCAGGGCGCCGGCCACCAGGCCGCGCATCCGCCCCAGCAGGGCCGCCAGGACGCCACCGACGGCGATGCCCGACAGGGTGCCCGCCAGGCCCGCCGATAGCCGAACCTCCCCGACGAAGGCCTTCTCGAACCCCAGGTCGTGATAGAAGGGCGTCGCCATCGGGCCCATCATGAACTCGGGCAGGCGGTAGAGCGTGATCATCAGCAGCATGACCAGGGCGAACCAGCCGTAGGCCTTGAAGAAGCTGATGAACGGCCCGACGATGGCCGCGCCAAGCCCCGCCGGCGTCCAGAGCGGTTTGGCGTCGGCCATCACCTGTTCGGCATGGACCGGGGCCTTGATCAGAAACGTGCAGAGAATGCCGATGCCCATCAGGGCGGCCATCAGACTGTAGGACGCCGGCCAGCCCATGTGCTGGGCCACGATCAGGATCAGCGCGTCGCTGGCCAGCACGGCCAGGCGGTAGCCCAGCTGAAAGGCGCCGGTGACCAGGCCCAGCTCCTCCTCGTCGTCGGCCACCTCGATGCGCAGGGCGTCCACGGCGATGTCCTGGGTCGCCGAGGCGAAGGCGACCACCAGGGCCGCCGCGCCAAGCGCCATCAACCCGCCCGCCGGTCCGATCATCGCCATGGCCAGCAACGCGCCGACCAGCACCACCTGGGTGAGGAGGAGCCAGCTCCGGCGGCGACCCATGCCGCCCAGGCCCGGCGGCGTCACCCGATCAACGATCGGCGACCAGAGGAACTTGAAGGAATAGGCCAGGCCGACCCAGGAGATGAAGCCGATGGCCTTGAGGCTCGTCCCCTCGTCCCGCAGCCAGTAGCCGAGGGTGGCGGCGGTCAGCATGAACGGCAGGCCGGACGAGAAGCCCAGGCCGAGCATGATCGCCACCTTGGGCCGCCGAAGGCTCTTGATGACCTCGCCCATGCCGTGTTTGCGGACCGGTGCGGCCGTTTTGTCCTGGCTCATGGTTCAGCCCCCAAATCAGGAGGCGACCCTGCCCTCTTCGGTCCCGCCCGTCCAGCCGACCCAGCGAGCCAGGACGGCGCGCAGGGCGGTTTCCGTCAGCGGCTTGACCAGGAAGTCGTTCATGCCGGCCGCCAGGGCCGCGCGGCGGTCGTCCTCGAAGGCGTCGGCGGTCAGGGCGACGATCGGGGTGGTCAGGCCGCGGGCGCGCAGCCGCCGGGCCGCCTCGACCCCGGACAGGTCGGGCATGCGCAGGTCCATCAGGATCAGGTCGTAGGTCGAGGCGGCGACGGCGGCGAGCGCCTCCTGGCCGCTGGCGGCGCGATCGACCTCGGCGCCCTCCCGCTGCAGCAGGGTGCGGGCGAGCAGGGCGTTGATCGGATTGTCCTCGACCAGCAGCACCCGGGCGCCGGCCGCGGCGGCCGCGACGATGCGCTCGTCCTCCGGATGGGGCGCGGCCTTCGGCGCGACGCCCTGGGCGGCCAACACCCGCGCGGCCAGGGAGTCGGCGCGCAGCGGCTTGATCAAATAACCGCTGAAGCCGGCGGCGCGGCAGCGCGGGATCCGCGCCCGCTCGTCCGGCCGCAGCAGGATGACGCTGGCCCGGCCCTCGGGGGCCTTCAGCCCGCGCCGCCCGGCGGCAAGCAGGTTGTCGATCAGCAGCACCGCGTCGGCCGGCGCGGCGACCAGCAGGTCGGCGACGGACCCGGCCAGCACGACCTTTCCGCCCAGACAGTCGATCTGGCGACGGGCCGCCTCCAGGACGATCGGGTTGGGCGAGGCGACGCCGACGGTGTGGCCCCGAAGCGGACGGTCGGCGACCGCGGGCCCGGCGGGCGGGAAGGCGGCCTCCAGCCAGAACTCGGCGCCGCCGCCGGGCGCATCCTCGACCCCGACCGCGCCGTTCATCGCGTTGCTGAGGCGGGTGACAATGGCCAAGCCCAGTCCCGCGCCGCCCAGCACCGCGCCATGCGACGGGTCGGCGTGGACGAAGGGCTCGAAGATCCGGTCGCGGGCGGCCCTGGGCACTCCGGGGCCGGTGTCGCGGACCGTCAGGCGCAACCGGCCCTCGCCCGCCAGCTCGGCCGCCAGCAGCACGCCGCCGGTCTCGGTGAACTTGACCGCGTTGCCGGCGAAGTTGAGCAGCACCTGGCGCAGCCGGCCCTCGTCGGCCATCACCGGCGGCACGGCCGCGTCGCAGGCCCAGGCGATCTCGACGCCCTTCTCGTGGGCTCGCGGGCTCATCAACTCGGCCGTTTGCCGCAGCAGGGCGGCGATGTCGGTCGGGGCGGGGTGCAGCTCGATCCTGCCGGCGCCCAGCCGAGCCAGGTCGAGCACGTCGTTGACCAGCGCCAGCAGGTGGTCGCCGCTCTCGCGCAGCGCGGCGACATAGGCCTTCTGTTCGGCGGTCAGCCGCGTGCCGTCGAGCAGCCGCGCCATGCCCAGCACGCCGTTGAGCGGCGTGCGGAATTCATGGCTCAGCGTCGCCAGCTGCTCGGGCGTGATGGCGCGGTCGTCCGACATGGCGGCCAGACTAGCGACCGCGGCTTAACGGGCGGTCAAGCCGCGGCTCGCGGGCGATCGGCGGACGGAGCCCCGGTGGCCGTCGCCTTCAGGCCCCGGCATTGGTCCCGGTCTCCGCCCCGACCCGGCGATAGATCAGCGCCTCGGCGATGTGGATGCGGCCGACGCTGTCGGCGCCCTCGAGATCGGCGATGGTGCGGGCCAGGCGGATGGCGCGGGTCCAGCCGCGGGCGGTCAGGTGGCCGGCGTCGGCCGCCCGGGCCAGCAGGGCCCTGGCCGGGTCGTCGAGGGCCGCCGCCGAGGCCAGGAAGTCGCCGTCGGCCCGCGCGTTGAGGGTCGGGGCCTCCAGGCCGTGCGCTTCCGCGCGGGCGGTCTGCAAGGCCCGCGCCCGGGCGACGCGGCTGGCGACCTCGGCCGATCCCTCGGCCGGCGGCGGCAGGGCCAGGTCGGCGGCGGCCACCGGCGGCACGTCCACCTGCAGGTCGATGCGGTCGATCAGCGGACCCGAGACGCGGCCCTGATAGTCGCGCTGGCAGCGCGGCGCCTTGCCGCACCAGCCCTTGCCCGCGCCGCCGTGGCCGCAGCGGCAGGGGTTCTGGGCCGCGATCAGCTGCACCCGGGCGGGATAGCGGATATGGGCGTTGGCCCGGGCGACCATCACCTCGCCGGTTTCCAGCGGCGCGCGCAGGGAATCGAGCGCCTGGGCGCTGAACTCCGGCAGTTCGTCGAGGAACAGCACGCCATTGTGCGCCAGCGAGACCTCGCCGGGCCTGGCCTTGAGCCCGCCGCCGGTCAGGGCGGCCATGCTGGCCGAATGGTGGGGCGCGCGGAACGGCCGGGCGCGGGTCAGGGCCCCGCGCGCGATCAGCCCGGCCACCGAATGGATCATCGAGGTCTCCAGCAGCTCGGCGGCCGACAGGGGCGGCAGGATGCCGGGCAGGCGCTGGGCCAGCATCGACTTGCCCGATCCCGGTGGACCGCAGAACAGCAGGTTGTGGCCGCCGGCCGCGGCGATCTCCAGCGCCCGCTTGGCCTGGTCCTGGCCGCGCACGTCGCGCAGGTCGGGAACCTGGCCGCCGTCGATCATCGGCCCGGCCTTCGGCTCGGACAGCATCTGGGTCCCGCGGAAATGGTTGATCAGCCCGATCAGCGAGCGCGGGGCCAGCACGCGGGTTCCGCCGGCCCAGGCCGCCTCGGGCCCGCAGGCCTCGGGGCAGATCAAACCCAGGTCCATGGCCCCCGCGGCCACGGCGGCGGGCAGGGTTCCGGCCACCGGCGAGATCGAGCCGTCCAGCGACAGCTCCCCGACCGCGCACCAGCCGTTCAGGGCGTCGGCCGGGATCACCCCCATGGCGGCCATCACCGCCAGGGCGATCGGCAGGTCGTAGTGGCTGCCCTCCTTGGGCAGGTCGGCCGGGGCCAGGTTCACGACGATGCGCTTGCCCGGCATGGCCAGGCCCAGGCCGGTGAAGGCCCCACGCACGCGCTCCCGGCTCTCGGCCACGGCCTTGTCGCCCAGGCCGACGACGACCATGACCGCCTCGCCGCCCGTCAGCTGGACCTCGACGTCCACCCGCCGGGCCTCGACGCCCTGAAACGCGACGGTGACTACCCGCGCGACCATGCCGCCCCCGCTACAGTTGCTGTGACTTATCCACAGACTCAACCATGGCGGGCAGATCGGATCAAGAACAAATATGGAACCAAGATGGAAGCCGAGACGATTCAGTCATCTACCCGACACAACTCACTCGCCGCGACGGATCGCCTCGATGCGGTCCCACAGGACGGCCGCCGCGTCGGCGCCGCCGAACCGCTTCAGCTGCTGCGCGCCGGTCGGCGAGGTCACGTTGATCTCGGTCAGATAGTCGCCGATCACGTCGATGCCGACGAACAGCAGGCCGCGACGCTTCAGCTCCGGGCCGATGATGGCGCAGAGCTCGAGGTCGCGCGGCGTCAGCTCGACCGCCTCGGCCCGGCCGCCGCGGGCGAGGTTCGAGCGCACCTGACCCTCGGCCGGAATGCGGTTGATGGCCCCGACGGGCTCGCCATCGACCAGCAGGATGCGCTTGTCGCCCTTGCTGACGGCCGGGATGAACTTCTGGGCGATGACCTGGTCGCGGCCGATCAGGGCGTGCAGCTCGAGCAGGGCGTCGAGGTTGGGGTCGTCGGCCTTCAGCCGCACCACGCCGGAGCCGCCGCCGCCGTGCAGGGGCTTGAGCACCATGTCGCCATGCCGTTCGCGGAAATCGTAGATCGCCTCGGCGTCGCTGGTGATCAGGGTCGGCGGCTGGACGCCCGGGAAGGTGGTGACGAACAGCTTTTCCGGCGCGTTGCGCACCTCGGTCGGGTCATTCACCACCAGGGTGTGCGGGTGGATCCTGTCGAGGAAGTGGGTGGCCGTGATGTAGGCCATGTCGAACGGCGGGTCCTGGCGCATCAGCACCACATCGACCTCGCCGGCCATGTCGAGCACGCGGGTCTCGCCGAACGAAGCATGGTCGCCCTTCCGGGCTCGCAGCGTGACGTCCCGACCCCGGGCGATGACCCGGCCCTCCTCCAGCGACAGCTTGTCGGGCGTATAGACGAACAGCGAATGGCCCCGGGCCTGGGCCTCCATCATCATCATGAAGGTGCTGTCGGTCTCGATGTTGATCCGCTCGACCGGATCCATCTGCACGGCGACCTTCAATGACATGGGAGCTCCTGAACCTGACGATGACGGGTGGGCGCTACATAACCACGGGATCGGCCGGGCGGGAGGGGGCGCCGGGCGGCTAGTTCAATCTCAGCCGCACGCGCTCGCGCGCGGCCCGGGCCGCCAGCGCCGCGCCGCCGTCGAGAATCTGGGCCTGGGTCAGGGCCTGCAAGGCGCCGGCGAGCGCGCCTTGGCCCTCGCGGGCGGCGGCCACGTCCAGCCAGGGTCGGTGGTCGCTCGGGTCGAGCAGGGCCCGGCGCAGGGCCGACCGCTCGGCCCGGGGCCAGTCGCCGGCCGCCTGGGCGTGGGCGAAGACGTAGTTCTGCAGCCGGATCAGCACCGCCCGGTCGCTCATCGGCGCCATCAACAGATCGAGCCGCCCCGCGATGTCCGGGGTCAGGCCCGAGCGCAACGCCCGCCGCGACAGCTCCGAGGGCAGGACGACCCGGCCCTCGCTGAACGGATCCAGGGCCAGCGGCCCCTCCCGCGTCTCGATGCGCAGCAGGAAATGGCCGGGGAAATCGACGCCGCGGACATCGAGATCGCAGCGGCGGGCGGCATGCAGGTAAAAGACCCCCAGCGACACGGGAATGCCCCTGCGCCGCTCGGCCACGGCGATCACGTCGGCGTTGTCGGGGTGGTCGTGGGTCATCAGGTCGCCCTGCAGGCCCAGGTCCCCGGCCATCGATTCGGCGATGGCCTCCTCCGGCGATTCGGTCTCCAGCCGGGCGGCCAGGTGGGCGGCGCCCTCGTCGGCCAGGGCCCGGGCCGCCTCGGCGTCGCGGTCGGGATCCTCGTGCACGGCGCAGGCCAGCGCGGCCTCGAACAGGGGGAAGGCCTCGTCGGCCACCCGTCCCGCCTCGACCAGAAACGCCTCTGCCTGTTCCCGCGTCATGCGTTCCTAACGCTTCAACCGCCCTTCCAGGCGTCGGGAATATGACGCGGCAGGCGTCCGGGGGCGAGGGCGATCAGATCGAGGCGAATGGCGGCTCCCTTCAGGGCCGGCCGGCCGGCGGCGATGGCCGCCGCCGCGCGGCGCAGACGCGTGCGCTGGTCGGGCCGCACCGCCTCCAGCGCCGCCTCGATCGTCGTCCGCCGCTTGACCTCCGCCACCACCAGCGTGCCGCCCCGCAGGGCCAGCAGATCGATCTCGCCCTGTGGCGAGGCCAGGCGGAAGCCGAGGATGCGATAGCCCTTGAGCATCAGCAGCAGCGCCGCCAGCACCTCGCCGCGCCGGCCGCTGCGGCGGGCCAGGCCGCCACGCCGGCTGCGCGCGCTGGTCACCGCCCGTCCTTCAGGGCCATGGCGCGTTTGTAGAGGTCGCGCCGGTTCAGGCCCAGCGCCCTGGCCACTTCCGACGCAGCCTCGCCCGGCGGCAGGCGGGTCAGGGCCTCCGTCAGCGCCGAATCGGCGTCCTCGGCGGTCGAGACCTGTTCCGCGCCGGGCCCGACCAGCACAACGATCTCGCCCTTGGGGGCGTCCAGCCGGGGATCGGCGGCCAGCTCGGTCAGCCTGCCCCGCACGGCCGTCTCGAACAGTTTGGTCAGCTCGCGGGCCACCACCGCCTCGCGGTCGCCGAACACCGCGGCCATGTCGGTCAGGCTGGCCCGCAGGCGCGGCCCGCTCTCGTAGAAGATCAGGGTCGCGTGGACGTTGGCGACCTCGGCCAGAAAGGTCCGCCGCGCGGCGCTTTTCGGCGGTGGAAAGCCCGCGAACAGGAACCGGTCTGTCGGCAGGCCGGCCAGGGTCAGGGCCGCCAGCGCCGCCGAGGGCCCGGGGATCGGGAACACCCGATGGCCGGCGGCGATGACGTCCTTGACCAGCCGATAGCCGGGGTCGGACACCAGCGGCGTACCGGCGTCGGAGACCAGGGCCACGCTCTGGCCCTGCTCCAGCGCCGCCAGGATCCTCGGCCGCGCGCGGTCGGCGACATGCTCGTCATAGCGCAGCATGGTCTTGGAAAGCCCGTAGGCGGCCAGCAGCTTGCCGGTCACCCGCGTGTCCTCGGCCAGCAACAGGTCGCAGCCGGCCAACACGTCCAGCGCCCGCAGGGTGATGTCGCGCAGATTGCCGATCGGGGTGGCCACGACATGGAGTCCGGCCTCCAGCGGGACGTCCGACAGCGGCGGTGGGGGCGGGTGGCGTGCCAAGGTGAACTCCGGTCCGGCGCGAGAGCGCCTTGCCCGGCCGCGTCAGTCAAGGGATAGAAGGCGGGAACCCGCAGAGGAAGCGCCGTGAAAAAGCTCGTGATCTGGTTCGTGCTGCTCGCCGCCGTCGTCATCGTGGCCGTGGGCGCCTACTGGTGGCTCGATTTGCGGTGGCGGCCCAGGACCATCACGAAGCATCAGGCGGAGATCGCGAAGATTCTCGACGGGTCCGGCTGGGTCTCGCCCGGCCTGACCGGGCCGAAGATCTACATGATCGGCTTCCGGTCCTGCCCCGGCTGCATCCAGGCCAAGGCCGAGCTGTTGCCGCCGCTGCAGAAGGCCGGGGTCGATACGCGCGTCATCCTGTTCGCCCGCCGCGACGTCAACGGCCTGGCCCGATCGACGCCGGCCGAACGGGCGACCGTGGCCGAGCTGTGGCTCAACCGCAGCTGGGCGCTGATGGACCGCTGGGACAAGGCGCCGATCGAGGCCTGGACCGCCGAGGGCCTGCCGCCGGCCGATGGCGACGTGGCCCGCACGGCCGTGGTCGACGCCGGCCGGGCGATGGTCGAACGGCTGACGCCGCTGCTCAAGGACAACGGCATCGGCTTCGGCACGCCGGTGCTGGTCTGGTGGTCCAGCGACGGCGTGATGCACGGCTGCTCCTGCGGTAGCCCGGCCAGCTACCGCTTCGTGCGCAAGGACCTGGGCGCCGCCGAATAGGACGAATCAACAGTCAGACCTGTTCGGGGGTGGTCCGACTCCACAGGGATGAACGGGCCGGGAAGTTCCATGCCATTGAATTTACATAACTTTGTCTGAATTGCCCCGGGGGCAAACCGCGATTGCTCCCCGCCCGCCAGACCGCCCGCATACTCTCCCCCGTCCCGCTGCACGGGGAGGGCGCTACGGCCAGGCGATCCGATGCGGCGGCGGGACGGGGTTCGAGCGGGATGTCCGCCCGGCGCCAGTCGTTCAGGTCCCTTTCTCGCCGGCGTTGGAGCAGGGCGCGGAGGGCAAGCGGAACGGCCCCTGGCCGGACGGGCGACAGGCGACGGGGGGTTACCGTCGCGGTCCGGGGACGGCACGCCGCCACCCGCCCGTCGGAGGCTTCCGCCGGTGAAGCCCTAAGAGGGCTGCCTGCCGGCCGCCACCGGAAAACGGACTTCGCGGCGCGAGACGGCTTCATCCCTTCTCACACGCTCACAAACAGACAATCCGGGTGAGACCGGAGCGCGCCGCACCCTCCCCGCCTTCACAGGGCTCCGCCCGTGATGCGGCGTAGCCGTGCGATGCTACAGCGGCGCGAACTTCGCGGTGAAGTGACGCATGGCGGCCGGCTGCCAGGTGATGCGCATGCCGCGCAGGCTGTCCTTGCGGGCCGCGATCTCCTCGAACACCTCGACGATGTAGTCGGCGTGGCTCTGGGTGTAGACGCGGCGCGGGAAGGCCAGTCGGACCAGGTCCATCGGCGCTTCCACCTCCGTGCCGTCGGGCTTGAGGCCGAACATCACCGTGCCGATCTCGCAGGAGCGGATGCCGCCCTCGACATAGAGGGCCACGGCCAGCGACTGGCCCGGATACTGGCTCGGCGGGATGTGGGCCAGCATGGCCCGGGCATCGACGAACACCGCGTGACCGCCGGTCGGGCGCACCGTCGGCACGCCCATCGCCTCCAGCCGCTCGCCGATATAGGCCATGCTGCGCAGGCGATAGCGCAGGTAGTCCTCGTCGATGATCTCGGTCAGACCCTGGGCGATGGCGTCGAGGTCGCGGCCGGCCAGGCCGCCGTAGGTCGGGAAGCCCTCGGTCAGGATCAACCGGTTGCGCGCGGCCTGGGCCAGGTCGTCGTCGTTCAGCGCCAGCCAGCCGCCGATGTTGGCGAAGGCGTCCTTCTTGGCCGACATGGTCATGCCGTCGGCCATGGCGAACATGTCGCCGACGATGTCCTTGACCGAGCGCCCCTCCTGCCCGGCCTCGCGCGTCTTGATGAAATAGGCGTTCTCGGCGAAGCGGCAGCCGTCGATGATGAACGGCTTCTTGTGCGCGTGGGCGATGCGCGCCACCGAGCGAATGTTGGCCAGACTCACCGGCTGGCCGCCGCCGGCGTTGTTGGTCACCGTCAGCATGACGCAGGGCACGGCGTCGCCATGCTCGACCAGGAAGGCCTGCAGCCGGTCCAGGTCCATATTGCCCTTGAACGGGTGCTCGCTGCGCGGATCCAGGCCCTCGGCGATGACCAGGTCGTGGCCCTGCGCGCCCGTCGATTCAATGTTGCCGCGCGTGGTGTCGAAATGGGTGTTGGACGGGATCACCTTGCCCGGCCCGCCGAGGATCGAGAACAGGATCGCCTCCGCCGCCCGGCCCTGGTGGGTCGGGATGACGTGTTTGAACGGCATCAGGTGCTTCACCGCCGCCTCGAAGCGGAAGAAGGACGGGCTGCCGGCATAGCTTTCGTCGCCCGACATCAGCGCCGCCTGCTGGCGCGCGCTCATGGCCGAGGTGCCGCTGTCGGTCAGCAGGTCGATCAGCACGTCGTCGGAATGCAGGGCGAACAGGTTGTAGTCGGCGTCCGCGATCAGCTTCAGCCGTTCCTCCCGCGTGGTCATGCGGATGGGTTCGACCGCCTTGATGCGGAAGGGCTCGATGATGGTTTTCATAACAGACTCGATGTTCGTTGAAGCGCGGGTCAGGTCGCGCTAACCGCTTTGCGATGCCTTTATCCGTCCGCGCCGCCTATCGCGAGCGCCTTTCCCGGGGCGACATCAGGCCCGACGCGGCGCAGGAACAGGCGCTGGTCGCCCTGTCGCGCCTGGAGGGCGACCTCAACGCCTTGTCGGAACCGGGGTTCTCCTCGCTGTTCCGCAAGCCGAAGGGCGCGCGGGGCCTCTACCTCTGGGGGCCGGTCGGCCGGGGCAAGTCCATGCTGATGGACCTGTTCTTCGACTCCGCGCCGGTGACGAAGAAGCGACGGACCCACTTCCATGTGTTCATGGCGCAGGTTCACGGCCACATCGACGCCTGGCGCAAGGGCGACGCGGCCGCCCGCAAGGCGCGATTCGGCCAGTCGAAGGGCGACGACCCGATCCAGCCGACCGCCGAGCTGATCGCCGAGGAGGCCCGGCTGCTCTGCTTCGACGAGCTGCAGGTCACCGACATCGCCGACGCGATGATTCTCGGCCGGCTGTTCGAGGCGTTGTTCGCCCTGGGCGTGACGCTGGTGGCCACCTCCAACCGGCCGCCGGAAGACCTCTACAAGGACGGCCTCAATCGCCAGCTGTTCCTGCCGTTCATCGCCATGCTCAAGGACCGGATGGAGGTGGTCGCGGTGCGCGGGCCGGTCGATTTCCGCCTCGACCGGCTGCGCGGCGCGCGGACCTGGCTGGCCCCCGAAGATCCGGACAGCCAGCGGGAATTCGACCGGCTGTGGATCGACATGCTGGGTGGCGCGCCCGAGCCCGGGGTGACGCTCGAGGTTCTGGGCCGCCGGCTGCACCTGCCCCGGGCCAGCGGCGGGCTGCTGCGGGCCGGCTTCGCCAGCCTGTGCGAGCACGCGCTGGGGCCGCGAGACTACCTGGCCATCGCCGACCGCTTCCACACCGTGTTCCTCGAGGACGTGCCGCGCCTGACGCCCGCCCGGCGCGACGCGGCGAAACGGTTCAACACCCTGATCGACGCCCTCTACGAGGCGGGGGCCAAGCTCGTCGCCCTGGCCGCGGTCGAGCCGGAGGCCCTGTATCCCGAGGGTGATGGATCGTTCGAATTCGAACGCACCGTCTCGCGCCTGCAGGAAATGCGCTCGACCGACTGGCTCGAACGAGTCAGGGACTAATTCAACAAGGGAAGGAAACCACCATGTTCTCGCATATCATGATCGGGACCAACGATCTGGACCGGGCCAAGTCGTTCTACGACGCGCTGCTCGGCACGCTCGGCGTCCCGCCGGCCTTCGTCGATGGCCACCGCATCTTCTACATGACCCCGACCGGCGTGTTCTCGGTGTCCAGGCCGATCAACGGCGAGCCGGCGACCGCGCCCAATGGCGGCACCATCGGCTTCGCCTGCGCCTCGCCCGAACAGGCCGACGCCTGGCACGCGGCTGGCGTCGCCGCCGGCGGCGTGACCTGCGAGGACCCTCCCGGCGTCCGCGAAGGCGCCTCGGGCAAGATGTATCTCGCCTACCTGCGCGACCCGGACGGCAACAAGCTCTGCGGCCTGCACCGGATGTGATTGTCGGCGCGGGCGGGGGTGAAAATCCCCGCTCGCGTTGACACCCCCGGCTCGCGGCTTAAAAGCGGTCGCACCCGAGCAACAGCCGAGATTCAGATGACCGAAGCCTCGTCGGGGGTCCGCGAACGACCCCTTTCGCCACATCTGCAGGTGTGGCGCTGGCATGTGACCATGCTGGGCTCAATCCTTCACCGCGCCTGCCTGATCGGCCTCTACGTCGGCGCGCTGATCCTCGCGGGCTGGGCCCTGGCCCTGGCTTCGGGCGAGGACGTCTACGCCGCCTATGTCGGGCTTCTGGGGTCGGCGCTCGGCAAGCTGGTGCTGCTGGGCCTGACCTTCGCCCTGTTCTTCACCGTCGCCAGCAATCTGCGCCACCTGATGTGGGACACCGGTCGCGGCTTCGCGCCGAAGACCGCCGACATGATCACCATCGCCGGCATCGCCTTCGCCCTGGTCGCCACCGCGGTGGTCTGGGTCATCGCCGGCCAGACGGGAGCCCTGTCGTGACCGCGTCCTCCGCCGGCTTCCGCACGCCGCTCTCCCGCGCTCGCGGTCTTGGTTCGGCCAGGCACGGCGTCGGCCACTTCATCGCCGACCGGGTCACCGGCCTGGCGCTGATCCCGCTGTCGATCTGGGCCGCCTACGCCGGGCTGAAGGTCGCCGCCGGCGGCTATGTCGTCGCCGTCGAATGGCTGGCCCGGCCGCTCAACGCCGTGCTGCTCGGCCTGTTCGTCGTCGCCGGCTTCGTGCATCTGCGCCTGGCCATCCAGGTGGTGATCGAAGACTATATCGAAGGCTTCGTGGCCAAATCCGCGGCGCTCATCGCCAATTATTTCGTCTGCGTCCTCGGCGCCGCTCTGGGGGTCTTCGCCATCCTCAAGGTGGCCCTCCTCGGAGCCTTCTGATGTCGGCCTACGAATTCATCGACCATAAGTTCGACGTGGTGGTGGTCGGCGCCGGGGGATCGGGCCTGCGCGCCGCGCTCGGTTGCGCCGAGGCCGGCCTGAAGACCGCCTGCGTGACCAAGGTCTTCCCGACCCGCTCCCACACCGTGGCCGCCCAGGGCGGCATCTCCGCCAGCCTCGGCAACATGGGCGAGGACGACTGGCGCTGGCAGATGTACGACACCGTCAAGTGGTCGGTCTGGCTGGGCGACCAGGACGACATCGAATACCTGACCCGCAACGCTCCGGCGGCCGTCTACGAGCTGGAGCACTGGGGCGTGCCGTTTTCGCGCACCCCGGACGGCCGGATCTATCAGCGCGCGTTCGGCGGCATGACCCGCAACTTCGGCGAGGCCCCGATCCAGCGCACCTGCGCCGCCGCCGACCGCACCGGCCACGCCATGCTGCACACCATGTACGGCCAGGCGCTGTCGAAAGAGGTCGAGTTCTTCATCGAGTACTTCGCCCTCGACCTGATCATGGAAGACGGCGTCTGTATGGGCGTCACCGCCTGGAAGCTGGACGACGGCACCCTGCACCGGTTCCAGGCCCAGAAGACGGTGCTGGCCACCGGCGGCTATGGCCGCGCCTTCCTCTCCTGCACCGGCGCCCACACCTGCACGGGCGACGGCGGCGGCATGGCGCTGCGCGCCGGCCTGCCGCTGCAGGACATGGAGTTCGTGCAATTCCACCCCACCGGCATCTTCCCGGCCGGCTGCCTGATCACCGAGGGCGCCCGGGGCGAGGGCGGCTATCTGACCAATTCCGAGGGCGAGCGGTTCATGGAACGCTATGCGCCGTCGGTGAAGGACCTGGCCCCGCGCGACATGGTCAGCCGGGCGATGACCATCGAGATTCGCGAAGGGCGCGGCGTGGGTCCGAACAAGGACCACATCCACCTGCACCTCGACCACCTCGATCCCAAGATGCTGGCCGAGCGGCTGCCGGGCATCTCCGAGACGTCCAAGGTGTTCGCCGGGGTCGATGTGACCAAGGCGCCGATCCCGGTTCTGCCGACGGTCCACTACAACATGGGCGGCCTGCAGACGAACTATCACGGCGAGGTCGTGACCAAGACGGGCAAGAACGCCGACGCGGTCGTTCCGGGCCTGATGGCCGTGGGCGAGGCCGCCTGCGTGTCGGTGCACGGGGCCAACCGCCTCGGCTCCAACAGCCTGATCGACCTGGTGGTGTTCGGCCGCGCGGTTGGCCTGCGCTGCGCCGAACAGCTGACGCCGGGCGCGACCCAGCCGGAGCTGAAGGCGGCCATGACCGACGGCCACATGGCCCGTTTCGACCGCTTCCGCAACGCCAGCGGGCCGCGCCCGACGGCCGACCTGAGGCTGGAAATGCAGAAGGCCATGCAGGAGGAGGCGGCGGTGTTCCGCACCGGCGAGTCGCTCAAGAGCGGCGTCGAGCGGATGGCCGCCGTGGTCGCCGCCCGCAAGGACATCGGCATCAGCGACCGGAGCCTGATCTGGAACAGCGACCTGATGGAGACGCTGGAGCTGGACAACCTGATCGGCCAGGCGGTGGTCACGGTGAACGGCGCGCTGAACCGCACCGAAAGCCGCGGCGCCCACGCTCGCGAGGACTTCCCCAATCGCGACGATGACCAGTGGATGAAGCACACCCTGGCCTGGTTCAACGACGCCACCGGCAAGGTGAAGATCGATTACCGCCCGGTGCACAGCTACACGATGTCCAGCGACATCGCCTACATCGAGCCCAAAGCCCGGGTCTACTGAGGACAGCATGGTTCAACTCGCGCTCCCCAAGAACTCCCGCGTCGGCAAGGGTCGCCACTATCCCGCGCCGAAGGGGGCCAAACGGGTCAAGACCTTCCGCATCTATCGCTACGACCCGGAAGGCTCGGACAACCCGCGCTGGGACACCTACGACGTCGATGTCGGCGCCTGTGGCCCGATGCTGCTGGACGTGCTGATCCACATCAAGAACACGGTCGATCCGACCCTGACCTTCCGCCGGTCCTGCCGGGAAGGCGTCTGCGGCTCCTGCGCGATGAACGTCGGCGGGCGCAACACGCTCGCCTGCACCTGCGGCTGGGAGGATGTGCCCGGTGGCGCGATCCAGGTTTCCCCCCTGCCGTCGCAGCCGGTGGTCAAGGATCTGGTCCCCGACCTGACCCTGTTCTATGCCCAGTACGCCTCGATCGAGCCCTGGCTGCACACCGAAACGCCGCAGCCTCAGACCGAATGGAAACAGTCGATCGAGGACCGCGCCAAGCTGGACGGCCTGTACGAGTGCATCCTGTGCGCCTGTTGCTCGACGTCCTGCCCCAGCTACTGGTGGAACGGCGAGAAATACCTCGGCCCGGCCACCCTGCTGCACGCCTACCGCTGGCTGATCGACAGCCGCGACGAGGCGACGGGCGAGCGGCTGGACGCGCTGGAGGACCCCTTCAAGCTCTACCGCTGCCACACGATCATGAACTGCGCCCAGGTCTGCCCCAAGGGCCTGAATCCCGCCAAGGCCATCGCCGAGGTCAAGAAGCTGATGGTGGAGCGGGTGGTTTAGGCCAGCGTCAGGCTATGCCACCTCGGCAAGATAGCGCTTCAAGGTGGTTCTGATGAACGATCGTGCCTCATCATGCGTCATCCAGCCCGCCGCAAAGGGGCCATCGCCGTATTCTTCTTCATGGATCCAATCGGGACGGTCGGGGTCTCCAATGGAGAGGCGCCAACTGTCTCCCCGGGCTCGGAAATAGAATGGCTTCCCCCGGACCTCGCCGGTTCCTTGCACCGGGCATTGTCCGTTCAGCTTGTCGATCACGAAATCCATCACTGCCATCCGTAGCGGGTGCGAGCACAGACCCTGATGCTACTTAAAGTGGCGGCGGAAAATCCGTCTGGCAAGGCACTGCGCATATGGTCCCTCGCCGCCCTCGTCTGGGGCGCGGCCGAGGGGTTTCTGTTCTTCATCGTTCCCGACGTGCTGATCAGCTACGTCGCGCTCAGGCGTGGCCTGAGGGCTGGCGTGATCGCCTGCTTTCTGGCGGCCGTCGGCGCGGGGCTCGGCGGCGCGGCGATGTATGGCTGGAGCGCCCGGGACCCGGCCGCCGCCCGCGCCGCCGTCGCCGCCGTGCCGGCCGTGTCGGACGCCATGATCGCCGGGGCGGAGACGGACATGGACCGCGACGGCTGGCTGGTCGCCGCGCTCAAGGGGCCGGTCAGCAGCACGCCCTACAAGGTCTACGCCATGCTGGCGCCGGCGCGGGAGGCCGGCCTTTTCGCCTTCGCCGTGGCGGCCCTGCCGGTGAGGCTGCCCCGGTTTCTCCTCGCCGCCATCGCCTGGGCCCTCGTCGGGCGGCTTGCGCGGGGCAGGATCGACAGGCGATGGGTGCTTACAGGCTTCACAGCCTGGTGGCTGGTCTTCTATGGCTGGTTCTGGGCCAGTCATCCGGGCTGAGCCCCTTGCAATAAGATGACGCGGGCGTCATTTTCTCGTGCGAACCCATGGGAGGGCGGATTGGCCGATCCAAAGGCGAAGGTTGTGATTGTGGGCGCGGGCCACGCGGGTGGCTCGGCGGCCGCCTTCCTGCGCCAGTATGGTCACGAGGGGCCGATCGTCCTGATCGGCGACGAGCCGATCCCGCCCTATCAGCGCCCGCCCCTGTCCAAGGCCTGGCTCAAGGGCGAGGCCGACGCCGGCAGCCTCGCGCTCAAGGACGCGGACTGGTACGCCGAGAACGACTGCGACCTGCGGCTGGGCGTGACCGTCACCTCGATCAACCGCGGTTCGAAGACGGCCTTCCTGTCGGCCGGCGGCGCGGTCTCCTACGACTATCTGATCATCGCCACCGGCGCCCGGGCGCGGAAGCTGCCGATCCCCGGCGCGGACCTGGCCGGGGTGCTGGAGCTACGCACGGCGGCGGACGCCGAGCAGCTGAAGGCAGCCCTCGGCCCCGGCAAGCGCCTGGCCATCATCGGCGGCGGCTATATCGGCCTGGAGGCGGCGGCCTCGGCGCGGGCGCTCGGGGCCTGGGCCCTGATCATCGAGCGTGAGCCGCGCATCCTCGCCCGCGTGGCCTGCGAGGAACTGTCGACCTTCTTCCAACAGTACCACGAGGCCAAGGGCGTCAACTTCGAACTGTCGGCCGGGGTCAAGGCGATCGAGGGCGAGGGCGGCCAGGTGCGCCGCATCCGCCTGTCCGACGACCGGGCGGTCGAGTGCGACGCGGTGCTGGTCGGGGTCGGCGCCCTGCCCAACGAGGAGCTCGCCCGCGACGCGGGCCTGGAGTGCGCGGGCGGCGTGGTGGTCGATCTGCAGGCGCGCACGTCGGATCCGTCGGTGTTCGCCATCGGCGACGTGACCCACCGGCCGCTGCCGCTCTATGACCGCCAGTTCCGGCTGGAGAGCGTGCCCAACGCCCTGGAACAGGCCAAGCAGGTGGCCAGCGCCATCACCGGCCATGCGCCGCCCAGCCCGGAAGCGCCGTGGTTCTGGTCCGACCAGTATGACCTGAAGCTGCAGATCGCCGGCCTGCCGTTCGACGCGGACTCCCGCGTCGTCCGCGGCGACATGGCCGCGGCGAAGTTCGCCATCTTCCATCTGAAGGGCGACCAGGTCCAGGCGGTGGAGGCGGTCAACGCCCCGCCCGAGTTCATGATGGGCAAGTCGCTCATCCTGTCCCGCAAGCCCGTCTCGCGAGAGAAGCTTGCGAATTCGTCCATTTCCATGAAAGAGGTCGCCGCATAATCGCGGGGCACAAAAGAGGCGTCAGGGAGCGTATGGCCAAGATCACCTATATCGAACACGACGGAACCGAACACACGGTCGACGTGAAAGCCGGCCTGTCCGTCATGGAAGGGGCGATCAAGAACAACATCCCCGGCATCGACGCCGACTGCGGCGGCGCCTGCGCCTGCGCGACCTGCCACGTCTATGTGGACGACGCCTGGGCCAGCAAGACCGGCGAGAAGTCGGCCATGGAGGAGTCGATGCTCGACTTCGCCGAGAACGTCGAGCCGTCGAGCCGCCTGTCCTGCCAGATCAAGGTCACCGACGCGCTCGAAGGCCTGATCGTGCGGATGCCGGAAAGCCAGCACTAGGGTCAGGAAAGCGGGGACACGTTGGAATCCAACGTGTCCCCTCTTTTGTATGACAAGGCCCACGACGCCGACCGGGTACGCTTGCCGGCGCCGTGAGCCCCATCCCCCCGCGGCTGCGGGAGTCCCGGTCTTCCGCCTCGGGACCTAATTTATGTCTTCGGCCATCAGGTCGATCTTGTGGAAGCCGCCGTCCTGCAGGGCGTTCACCACCCCCATGAACTGCTCATACTTCACCTCGGCGTCAGCCCGGACGACGATGCGCTGCGCCTGCGGCAGGCCGGCGACGCCGTTGGCCCGCATCGAGGCCGGCAGCGCCGACGGCAGGTCCGCCAGGCTGGTCGGGGTGTCGCCGATGTAGACGGCGCCGCCTTGCTGAAGGG
>JAUSMJ010000039.1 GCA_030645575.1 Caulobacter sp.
CACACCAACCGACGGCCTCTACGACGTCGTCTTCAGAACAACCGACATCGCGGCCATCGACCTGCGAGCCCAAAACAGACAATCTCAACCCGTCACGGATGTCCCCGAACACCCGTCACGGATGTCTCCGGTCTGAACACATGGGGAGGGTGGACGGCGCGAAGCGGCGGACGGGTGGGGACGTGAGCCGCTACCCCGATGGATCAAGCACGGCGTCCCACGTCCCCACCCTGTCGGCTTCGCCGACGCCCCTCCCCATGAAGGGGAGGGAGGCCTCAGGCCCTTATATTGCTCAGCGGCTCGACCACGGCGCCGTAGCCGGCGTCCTCGGGGATGACCAGCACGCCGCCGCCCTCGCGCCGTTCGACCTTGGGCAGGACCGGCACCAGGGGGCGGGCGCCGGCGCGGTCGATGGCGTCCTGGGCGCTGGACGCCTCGGCCAGCAGCTTCAGGTTCATGCGGGTCGGGAAGATGATCGTCCGCTCGCCGGCCTGTTCGAGCCGCAGGGCCTCCGAAGGCGCGACCCATTCGGCATCGACGGTCTCGTAGCCGTCGCACACCGCCAGCTGCTCGCCCGTGGCCCGCACGAGGTAGAACCAGGTGTCGAACCGCTTGGGCATCATGTCCGGCGTGATCCAGCGGGCGAAGGTGGTCAGGGCCGGCAGGTCCAGCTTCACATCCAGCTCGCGCACCAGGTCGAGGAACGGCCGCTCGTCCTTCGACACCGACTCGCGGGCCGCACCGGCCCGGTCGTCGCCGGTAAAGGGCCGGCCGGCGGCGTCGTTGGCGACGATGATCGCCGCCTCCTCATAGGCCTCGCGGATGGCGGCGATGCGCAGCGGGCGCTTCTCGGCCGGCGTCGCGTCCCAGCCGGTGACATAGTCGGCCCAGGCCTCGTCGTGGTCCCCGGCGTGCGTCTTGCCGCCCGGGAAGACCAGGGCGCCGGAGGCGAAGTCAATCTGGTGGTGCCGCTTGACCATCAGGACCTCGAAGGTCGGGTCGTCGCGGACGAGCAGGATGGTGGCGGCGGGGCGGATGGCGACGGCTTCGGTCATGGCGCAAATGATCGCGCCTCAAACACCCGTTCGGCAAGCCTCACGCAACGTCAACGGTCTGCCGGCTCTGGCGGGAAATGCGGTCCATCTTGTCGATCAGATAGTCGACATCGTCGCGCGCCGCGCCCTGAGGCTGGGTCAGGAACCGCTGCAGCATGCGCTCCTGGAAGCGTTCGCGGTCGCGCAAGCCGCCGTCGAACTCCATCGAGTGGAAGGTATCAACCCCGGCCCGGAACGCGGCGAACAGTCGCGTCGGCAGCCCGGCCCGGTCGTAGATCGCGCGCAGGCCCAGCGGACCGGCGTCATGGATCATCAGCCAGGTGCGATGGTGCGGCACGCCGGCCAGCTCGGCCACCGCGCACTCGAAGAAGGTCATGTGGCCGTGGGCCAACGATCGCAGCAGCAGCGAGGCCGTCAGCCGCTGGACCTTGTGCAGATGGACGGCGAAAGCCTTGGGATCGGCGGCCCGGCCGGCCTGGTCAACCAGATCGACGGTCGCCCGCTCGGTCGCGCCCGTGGCGATGGTCAGGGCCGTCTCGGCCGACAGGGCGTGGTTGTTGATCAGGTGGTCGCGGACCTGGTCGCCGACCATGCTGATCAGGCGCTCGGTGACGGCCAGCGGCAGGGCGTTGCGGTAGGCCACCGCCGCCAGCACCTGTTCCGACTTCTCGAACCGGTCGAGCGCCCGCTGCAGGATGCTTTCGGAAAAGGCGGCGTTGTCGTTGGCGCAGGCCGTCTCGACCGCCGTCTCCGAGCCATGCTCGACAAGCGCGCCGGTGACCTTCTCAGACAGCTTCGGCCGCTTGGCGATGGCCAGCTGCCGCACCGGCCCCCCCAGGCGAACGACCTCGGCCAGGTCGTCGTCGGTGAACGTCGGCGAGAAATTGAGCATCGGCAGGGAAATCGACTCGACGTCCCTCGCCAGCTTCAGCGCCACGTCGCGTGGCACCACGGTCGAGCTCTTGAGCGTCACGGCCAGGGCCCGGCGCACCAGCTCGGCGGCGTCGGCGGCCATCACCCGCAGGATGTCGGCCGCGACGTCGCGCTCCTCGGCGGTCAGCTCGCCGCGGTCGATGGTCCGGCACAGCTTGTGCGCGGCCACCGCGCGCTCGTCCGCCGTCGCGCCCTTGAGCAGGGTGCGCAGATCCACATCCGTCAGTGCCGCCCGTGTCGTACCCATCTCGCATCCCGCCCGGCGTCGTCGACGCTACGATGATCATGAGTTGTTAGGCTTAACGATTGCTGACCGGCGATTAACTCTCTCCCTTCACCGCCCGCAAACGCCCCTCCCCTATTCTTCGCGCGCGTCAGGAGGGGATTGCCTTGCCCAGTTCGTCCGATCCGGTTCGCGTCCGCGGAGGCGACTCCGTCACCCTGCAATCGCTCGAGGCCCAGCGGGGCCTGCTGCCCTATGCTCTGACGCTGTTCGGGGTCAGCCTGCCGATCTATGTCTGGGCCGGCAGTTTCGCGCCCAACAGCGTGTGGATGGCCGCCAGCTTCGCCGTGTTCGCCATCAACTGGGGCGTCTTCTACGCCGTGGTCAACTGGCTGCGGACCGAGGAGAGCGGCGACGTCGCCCGGCGCGCGCGGGTGCAGATCCTTGGCGGCCTGCTGTGGTCGGGGGCCTGCGCCCAGATCGCCGCCTTCGCCGAGGGCGCGGGTCCGGCGCGGGAGGCGCTGTTGATGGTTTCGGTGGCCGGCGCGGTGGCCTGCTTCTTCTTCACCGCCCCGTCGCTGTCCAGCCTGCTGATCGTCGGCCCGGCCGCCGCCGCCGCCCCGCTGATCGGCCTGTTCCGCCACCCCGACAGCCGGCCCGAGGGCATGCTGGCCTGGGGCGCCCTGGCCCTGACCATGGCCCTGTGCCTGATCCTCAACCGCCTGCTGCGCGGCCAGTTCGCCATGGCCGCCGAGCGCGAGGCCCTGATCAGCGAGCGGGCGACCTCGCTGGACAAGGCCGAGCGGCTGGCCCGGTCGAAGTCCGACATCGTCTCGACCCTCAGCCACGAAATCCGCAACGGCCTGACCGGCGTGACCCATGTGCTGGCCGCCGCCGTCGGCCAGGGCGGCCGCGCCGCGCCGTCGCGCGAGCAGCTGGTCGCCGCCCTCGACGCCGCCCACGACCTGGTCGCGGTGCTCAACGCCACGCTCGATTCGGAAACGGCCGAGGCCGGCCGCCTGTCGCTGGATCACGAGCCGTTCGACCCGGTGCGTCTGACCCGCGACCTGGTGCTGCTCAACCGCCCGCACGCCGCCGCCAAGGGCGTGGAACTGGCGCTGCATGTCGAACCCGCGCTTGAACAGGCCGGGGCCGGCGCGGTGGTCGGCGACCTGACCCGCACCCGCCAGGTGCTGGCCAACCTGATCGGCAACGCGGTCAAATACACGGTGCGCGGCCGGATCGAGGCGCGTATCGAGCGGCGCGATGGCCTGATCGCCATCGCCATCGCCGACACCGGCCCGGGCCTGTCGGCCGAGGAGCTGGAGCAGGCCTACGAGCCGTTCCGCCGGGTCGAGCGCACCGGCGCCGGCATCCCCGGCGCGGGTCTTGGCCTGTCCCTCGCCCGCCAGCTGGCGGGGCTGATGGGCGGATCGCTGACCGGCCAGAGCGCCCTGGGCGTGGGCAGCTGTTTCACGCTGGAGCTGCCGTGGAACGAGGCCGCCATCGCCCGCGGCGAGGACGGCGAGGCGTTCTCCGCGCCGGCCGCGCCGGCCTATGCCGGCCGGCCCCTGCGGGTGCTGGTCGCCGAGGACGACGCCCTCAACGCGGCCATGCTGCGCGCCATCCTTGAGCAACTCGGCCACCAGGTGGTCGGGGCCAACAACGGCCGGCGGGCGCTGGAGCTGGCCCAGCTGGCCGACTTCGACCTGTTGATGCTCGACGGGCGCATGCCGCAGATGGACGGCCCGGCCACCGCCGCGGCCATTCGCGGCCTGACGACGGCCATCGCCACCGCCCCGATCATCGCGGTGATCGGCGGCGACGCCGACGAGGCGCGCGAATGCCTCGACGCCGGCTGCGACACCGTGCTGCGCAAGCCGGTCACCGTGGCCGGGGTCGCCCGGGCCGTCGCCGACGCCGCCGCCCGGGTGCGGCAGGACCCAAGACCGGTGCGTTCCGTGGCCTAGATCCTCCCCTCTGGGAATTCGGAATTCGGTGACAGTTTACGAATTCGCCTGACGTCGCCGACGTCAGCGGGCGAACCTGGCGCGAATTCGTAAACTGTCACCGAATTCACCGCCCGCCCGAACCTGCCGTCGGGTCACCCCTTCCGCCGCCCGGCCGGGCCCTTCATGATGGTCGAAACATCATGACAAGCCGGGAGGGCGGAGCGTGCTGGAAGGCCTGAGAGTCGTCGAACTGTCGACCTACATCGCCGC
The DNA here is from genome assembly GCA_030645575.1 of Caulobacter sp. Taxonomy (GTDB): domain Bacteria; phylum Pseudomonadota; class Alphaproteobacteria; order Caulobacterales; family Caulobacteraceae; genus Caulobacter. Next base: position 4,434 of record JAUSMJ010000039.1, read on the forward strand.
GCCCGGCGCCGCCGGGATCATGGCCGACTGGGGCGCGGACGTGATCAAGATCGAGCCGCCGGCCGGCGATCCGATGCGCCGCTTCTTTGACGGCATGGACGCCGAGGCCCACGGCAATCCGGTGTTCGAGCTCGACAACCGCGGCAAGCGCGGCGTGGTGCTCGACATCTCCACGCCCCGGGGCCGCGAGGCCGCCCTCCGGCTGACCGCCACGGCCGATGTCTTCCTGACCAATGTGCGGCCCGGCGCCCTGAAGCGGGCGGGGCTGGACTTCGAGTCGCTGCACGCGGCGCACCCGGCGCTGATCTATTGCAGCCTGACGGGCTATGGCCTGCAGGGCGCCGACGCCGACCGCGCGGGCATGGACGTGGCGGCCTTCTGGTCGCGCGCCGGCGTGGGGGCCATCACCGCGCCCAAGGGCGTCGATCCCTTTCCGATCCGCACGGCCATGGGCGACCACATCACCTCGCTGTCGACCGTCGCGGCCATCCTGGCCGCCGTGCACGAGCGCGGCCGGACCGGCGTGGGCCGGCTGGTCGAGACCTCGCTGTTGCGCACGGGCGTCTATTCGATCGGCTCGGACATGGCGATCCAGCTGCGCTTCGGAAAGCTGGCCTCGACCCGGCCGAGGAAACAGGCGGTGCAGCCGCTGGCCAACTTCTTCAAGACCTCGGACGGCCGCTGGATCTGCCTGCTGGTGCGCACCGGCGGCACCGACTGGCCGCAGATCGCCGCGGCCGTCGGACGGCCGGACCTGGTCGAGAACCCGCTGTTCTCGTCCAGCCGCCTGCGGCGCGAGAACGCCACCGCCCTGGTCGATATCCTCGACGAGGCGTTCGGCGCCCTGACCTACGACGACCTGGCCGGGCGACTGGACGAATTCGACATCACCTGGGCGCCCTACCAGACGCCCGGCGAACTGACGCGCGATCCCCAGGCCGAGGCCGCCGGCTGTTTCGTCGATACGCCGGACGGCAAGGGCGGCAGCTTCCGCTCGCCCGCCTCGCCCGCCCGCTTCTCTGGCTACGACGACACGCCCCGCTCCGGCCCGCCGACGCTGGGCGAGCACACCGATCCGGTGCTGGCGGAGCTGGGCTATTCGGCCGAGGAGATCGCCGCGCTGCGGGCGGCGAAGGCCGTGGCTTAACGGTCCTTGCTGGCGTCGGACAGGACCCGGAGCATCTCGGCCGTCAGCAGGGACGAGCCCAGGCCGCGACCGCCGCCGGCGCCGCCGGTTCCACCGCCGTCCACGCCCTGGGAGCCGCGCAGGATGAACTCGACCAGCGCGTCCTGCTGGCGCGAGGCCTGGTCGGAGCGGCGCGCGCCGGCATACTGGAGGAAGCCCTGGTCGGGTCGCACCTGCGGAACCGCCGCCCCGTCGCCGGCCGTGCGGGTCAGGTTGTTGTAGACATCGGCCACCGTCAGCGGCCGGCCGTCGCGGTAGAAGATCGAGCGGTTGGCGGCGGCGGCGTCCGGGAACAGCGCCGCCGCGCTGGCGCCGGGGCTGGTGCGGGTGGCGGTGATCAGCCGGGCCGAGCCCTGCGGTCCCAGGAAGTGGGCCGCATAGAGCTCGCCCGCCGTGGGCTGGCGGCCGATCCGACCAGCGAGGTAGGCGGCGTGGTCAGAGGTCAGCTCGCCGGCCATCAGCGAGGCCGCGTGCGGATCGAACCGCAGGTTCATCACCGCCTTGCGCGCGTCGTCGCCATTGACGCGGTAGCGGCCGTCGGCGCCCACGGCGATCAGGTCCGCATAGCGGGCGTAGCCGTACTTCGCGCCGTGTTTCTTGAGCGTGCCCAGCCAGGTCTGCTCGACGAACTGGAACAGGCCGGCGGCCGACGAGGTCGGCGCCTTGGCGGCGGGGTTGTAGCCGCTCTCGCGGCTGGCCGTGCGCATCAGGAACGAGAAATCCACGCCCGTCGCCTGCGACGCGCGCTGAATGGCCGCTTCAACGACTCCACGGATTCCCTGCACCGCCATGAGGCGAGTCCTGAACCGTCATGGTTAACCGGCGATTAACCATGACGGTTGGCGGCGGCCCGGCCCAGGTAAACGAACGTTCGTTGATTTTGCGCGGCCCGACCGGAAATTCATTGCCGGTTCAGAAGATCAGGGTGACGCTGCGTCAACCACAACAAGACCCAGGGAGGTCGCCATGGTCGCTCAACAGCTTCTCCCCTTCCCCGCCGGGACGGAGCGCCGTCGGCGCCTGTCGACCGGAACCGCGATGGCCGTCGGTCTCTCGGTGGCGGTCCATGTCGGGATCGGCGCCTATCTGGCCCTGGCGGCGTTCGACATCATCCAGCCGATCTATGGCCCCGAGCGGGAGCGCGACGGCGCGGTCATCACCATCCCCCGCGACCCGCCCAAGCCCCTTCCGACGAAGACCACGACCGTCAGGGTCCACACGACGCCGACGCCGGCCGTCCCCTATGCCGATCCGTTGCCGGTGGACCCGCCCAGGGCCGTCGATGGCCCGATCGCGGTCGATCCGCCGTCCGGACTGGACGGCCAGCTCGCCATCCGCGATCTCCCCGGGACGATCGAGCCGATCATCCCGCCCGTCATCAGCCGCCCCGAGTGGATCCGCAAGCCGTCCGCCGCCCAGATGGGGCGCGCCTTCCCCGACCGCGCCGCGCGCCTGGGCGTCGCGGGCAAGGCGACGCTGGCCTGCCTGGTCGCGGCCAACGGCTCGGTCGGCGGCTGCGAGGTGGTGTCGGAAGACCCGTCCGAGTACGGCTTCGGCAAGGCGGCGCTGAAGCTGCAGCCCTATTTCCGCATGAAGCCGCAACTGGTCGATGGCAAACCGGTCGATGGCGCGATGGTCAAGATTCCCGTGCGCTTCGACCTGCCGGAATGACGCGGACGGGGACAGGCGTTTCAGCGCCTGTCCCCTCCTGCATTCAGTAGCTCTTGGGCAGGCCCAGCACCTTCTCGGCGATGAAGTTGAGGATCATCTCGCGGCTGACCGGGGCGATGCGGGCGATCATGGCTTCGCGGAAGTAACGCTCGACGTCGTATTCCTTGGCATAGCCCATGCCGCCGTGGGCCAGCACGGCCGCCTCGCAGGCGCGGAACCCAGCCTCCGCGCCAAGATACTTGCCGGCGTTGGCCTCGGCCCCGCAGTCGCGGCCGGCGTCGTAGAGGGCGGCGGCCTTGAAGGCCATCAGGTTGGCGGCTTCCAGCTCGGCCCAGCTCTTGGCCAGCGGGTGCTGCACGCCCTGGTTCTGGCCGATCGGCCGGCCGAACACGACCCGCTCCTTGGCATAGGTCGCCGCCTTGCGCAGCGCCGCGCGTCCCAGGCCCACGGCTTCGGCGCCGAACAGCACCCGCTCGGGGTTCAGACCGCTGATCAGATACTGGAAGCCCTTGCCCTCCTCGCCGATCAGGTCCTCGGCGGGGACCTGCAGGTCCTCGATGAACAGCATGTTACATTCGACGGCCTTGCGGCCCATCTTCGGGATCGGTTTGGCGTCGATCCTGGCCCGGTCGAAGTCGGTGTAGAACAGGCTCAGCCCCTGCATCGGCTTGGCCGTCTGGTCCTTGGGCGTGGTGCGGGCGATGATCAGGATCTTGTTGGCCCGCTGGGCCATGGTGGTCCAGATTTTCCGGCCGTTGATGACGTAGCCGTTTCCCTTCCTCTCGGCGCGGGTCTCGAGGTTGGCCGTGTCGAGGCCGCTGTTGGGCTCGGTGACCGCGAAACAGGCCTTGTCCTGGCCCGTGATGATCCGCGGCAGGTGGCGCTGCTTCTGCTCGGCCGTGCCGAACTTCACCACTGGCATCAGACCGAAGATGTTCAGGTGGATGGCGCTGGCGCCGCTGAAGCCGGCGCCGGACTGGGTCACCACCTGCATCACGTGAGCCGCCTCGGTCAGGCCCAGGCCCGCCCCGCCGAATTCCTCGGGCATGGCAACGCCCAGCCAACCGCCGTCGGCCATGGCCCGGGCGAAAGCCTCCGGGAATTCGCCCGTCTCGTCGGTGCGCCGCCAGTAGTCGTCGTCGAAATCGGCGCAGATGCGGCCGACCGCCTCGCGGATGGCTTCCTGTTCCTCGGTCAACCAGAAGCTGCTCATTCGCCCTCATCCCCATTGTCGAACCGTCGCGGATCGAGTCGCGCGGCCCACGGTCCCGGATCCTCGCCCGCGAGATACGCGGCGACGATGCCCGCCACAAGCGGGGCCAGCAGCCAGCCGTTGCGGCGCGCGCCGGCGGCCAGCAGCACGCCGGGCCGCGCGCTGGGCCCGACCAGCGGCAGGCCGTCGGCGGTCCCGGCCCGGACGCCCGTTTCCGCCCGCGCCCGCAGCGCCGAAATCCCCGGCCAGAGGGTTTCGCCCAGCTGTTTCAGGGCCGCGACCTGGTCCGGATCGACCCGCGGATCGTCGCGCCCGGTCTCCATGGTCGCGCCAAGGATCGCGGCGGCCGGATCGGGACAGAGGTAGACGCCCTCGCCGCGCAGCACCGGACCGGTCTCCGGGCCGCCCGCCACGCGCAGGATGTGGCCCTTGATCGGGGTCAACCGGGCAAGCTCCGGCGCGAGGCCCGCGCCCCCGGCCCCGGTAGCGACCACCAGCACCCCGGCCTCGGCGGGATCGGCCGGCCGGGTCTCGAACCGCACGCACGCCCGGGCGGCCTGGGCGTAGAGGACGGTCATCACCGCGCCCGGGTCGAGCCGCCAGTCCTCGTCGGTGAACGGCCCATCCGCGGTGCGCCGCCAGCGCGCGCCCAGCGCGTCCAGCCGCGCCTCGATGCGGCCGGCGTCCGGCCCGCGCCACACGGCCCCCGTCCGGTCGATGGCCACGGGCGCGAAGTCGGGCCACGCGTCGCGCGCCGCGCGGAGCAGGTCCAGGTGATCGCCGCTGAGCGGGTCGAGCGCCGCCTCGAACACCGGCGCCAGCATGCCGGCGGCGACGCCCGAGGCGTTGTCGCCCGGCGCGGCCGGATCCAGCACCACGACCTCGCGACCTCGCCGCGCCAGCGCCAGGGCGATACACAGACCGAGCGCCCCCGCCCCCGCCACCGTCACGCTTGCGCCCGTTGCTGCCGTCATGGCTCCAAACACCGATCCGCGCGCGTCACGTCAAGCGCCCGGCGCAAGAACCTGGCACGATGCCGCCGGTCGTCAGGGGCGCCAGATCAGGCCGACCCGCACCGTGCGCGGCATGTCGAAGCTCTCGATGCCGTTGGCGGTCTGGCCGGTCTCGACCTCGGCGTCGGACAGGTTTTCGACCGCGGCGTAGACGTTGGCCGTCGATGTCGCGCGCCAGTCGATCCGCAGGTCCGACGAAAAGGCCGCCGACAGGCGACGCAGGTTCAGGTCGTCATCGAACCGTTCGCCCTCGTAGCGAAGGGTCGAGCGCACCGTCAGCCGGTCCAGGGGACGCCAGACGGTCTCGGCCGTGACCGCCAGTTCCGGTGTCTGGGCCGGGCGCAGGCCGGTCAGCTGGGGCGCGGAAGTCCCGCCATCGATCTCGGCCGCCGTCCACGCCGCCGACAGCCGCCAGGTCCGCGCGGGGCCGAAGTCGCCGGCCAGCTCGGCCTCGACGCCCCAGGCGTCGATGTCGCCGGCATTCTGGCGCTGGCGCAGCACGCCGCCGGCCGGGATGAAGCCGGCCACCGGAAAGACGCCCGGGCCGAAGCCGATGGTGACATTGGTCACCGCCCCCTCCAGCCGGTTGGCGAACAGGGTGGCGTTCCAGCGGACCGACCCCTCCCCGCCCGCGCCGATCTCCAGGCCGTACAGCTTCTCCGGCTCCAGACCGGCGTTGGCCTCGGTCACATCGTTGCCGACCCGGAATGGCCGGTGCAGCTCGTTGAGGGTCGGGGGACGGAAACCGGCATAGGCCGCGCCGCGCAGGTAGCCGCCGCCCAGGTCGCGGCGCAGGCCGGCGCGGGCCGTCCGCTGCCAGCCGTCCTGGTCCGCCGACGTCAGGGCCAGGGTGACCGCGTCGGTGGCCAGGTCGCGCTCGGTCCGCTGGCCGCCGAAACTGGCCCAGCGGTCCAGCCGCAGGCCGCCCGTCAGCAGCCAGTCGCCCGCCTCGCGCCAGGCCTCGCCATAGACGCCGGCGACGTATTGCGACCCGCCCGCCACGCGGCCGCGGGTGAAGGCGCCGCCGATGTAGCGGAACGTCTCGCGCGTTTCGCCGTCGGCATAGCGGACGTCGGCGCCGACCTCCCAGCCGCCGTCCCCCGTCGAATGGCGCAGGGCGGCGTTGAAACCCGCGCCGAGGGCCGGCGTGCCGTACTGGTCGTTGGCCGGGGTGGTGAAGGCCCGCCCCGCGCCGACCGCCACCGAGCTGTTCTCGAAGTCGGACCGCCGGACCCAGGCCTGCAGCCGCCAGTCATTGCCGATGCCCGGCGACGCGCCGGTCAGGGTCGCCGAGGCCGAGACGCCGACCGACCGGGACGCGGCGCCGGCGAGGCCGCTCTGACGTTCCTCGCGGTAGCCCGCGACCCGAAGGGCCAGGTCGCCGCCGGACCAGTCGGGCGCATAGCGCAGCGCCAGGCTGGAGGACTCGAAGGCCAACGGCTGATCGGCCGCCCCGGCGCCCTCGCGGACGGGAACCCAGCCGTCGGTGCGCTGCGTCGCCCCGACGACCAGGACGTCGCCGACGGCGAACGCCGCCTCCGCCCCGGCCTCGCCGCGCTCTCCGCCCCAGACATGGTAGTCGCCGCGAGGCGAGACGCGCGTCCGCTCGGCCAGCTGGATCGTCCCGGTCAGGGCGCCCGCGCCGTACGGGCCGGCCCCGGCGCCCCGCACGACCAGCGCGCCTTCAATGTCGGCCGCCGGCAGGCCCGACCAGAGGACCCAGCCGCCGAACGGGTCGCCCTGTGGCACGCCGTCCAGCGTCACCAGCGCCCGCCCGGCGCCGGAGCCGGCGATGGCGCGGGCGGTCATGCCCTGGGTCGTGGGATTGGCCGCCGCGCTGGAGGTGCGACGGAACAACTGGACCCCGGGCACAAGGGTCAGGGCGTCATCGACCCGCGGCGCCGTGGCGATCGCCTCGGGCTCCACCCTGACCACGGAAAAGACCCGGTCCGTCGGCGACGGTGGCAAGCGCGGCGCCGTCACGATGACAGCGTCGATGGCAGGCGGCGGCTCCGCGGCGACCATGCGTTCCCTTACTTCCCAGCGGCGGCGGCGGCCGCCTTCTGGCCATGCGCCAGCGACAGCACGTACTGGCGCACCTCCTCGGCCTTGGACGGAGTCAGGAACCGCGCGAACGAGACCATGCCATTGGCCTCGCGATCGCCCTCGATCACCACGCCCTTCCAGGTCGCCGCATCGGTCATCACCGGCGAGTAGCGCAGGTCGGGAATGGAGAAGTCGGACACCGCGCTCGAGCCGTGACAGACGCCGCAGTAGTTGGCGAAGGTCAGCTTGCCGGCGGCGATCTGGGCCGGGGTTCCGGTAACGGCCGGCAGGTCCGGCATGGCGCGGGTCGAGGCCGGGCGTGGGGGCAGGACGCCCTTGCCGCCGATCTTGAACACCAGCACCCGACGCGGGCCCTCCGACCGGGGATCGGCGCCAGCGCCGATGGTCAGGGCGAAGCCGCCGCCCCAGCCGGCCATGACGGCGACATACTGCTCGCCATCGACCTCATAGGTCATCGGCGGGGCGACGATGCCGGTCTGGGCGTCGAACGACCAGACCTTCTTGCCCGTGGCCGCGTCATAGCCCGCCAACTCGCCGGTCGCCGAGCCCTGGAACACCAGCCCACCGCCAGTGGCCAGCACGCCGCCGTTCCACGGGCCGCCATGCGGCACGCTCCACCGCTCGGTCTGGGTGATCGGATCCCAGGCGATCAGCCGGCCCTTGAGGCTGGCGCGGATGGCCTTGATGCCCGCCGCGTCGTCCGGCATGCCGGCGATCAGGCTATCGACGCCGATGTTCCAGACGCCGGGCTGGTAGCGGAAATTGGCGTTGGCCCCGCCCGGCTGCATGTAGGGGAACGGGATCTCCTGGGCCGGGATGTAGACCAGGTTGGTCCTGGGGCTGTAGGCCATCGGCTGCCAGTTGTGGCCGCCCAGCGGCCCCGGCATCGCCAGGGACGGGCCCGAGCCATAGCGGGCGTTGGGCGTCTCGATCGGCCGGCCGGTCGCCGGATCGACGCCCGTCGCCCAGGTCTGGGGCACGTAATTGTTGGCCGAGATCAGCTTCCCGGTGGTCCGGTCGAGCACATAGAAGAAGCCGTTCTTGGGCGCCTGCATCAGCGCCTTCACGGGCTTTCCGGCGATGGTCAGGTCGGCCAGGATGATGTGCTGGGTGGCCGTGTAGTCCCAGCTCTCGCCGGGGGTGGTCTGGTAGTGCCAGACGTACTTGCCGGTGTCGGGCTTGAGCGCCACGATCGAGGACAGGAACAGGTTGTCGCCGCCGCCGGGCGAGCGGATGTCGCGGTTCCACGGCGAGCCATTGCCGACGCCGATGTACAGCAGGTCGAGGTCCGGGTCGTAGGCCATCGAGTCCCAGACCGTGCCGCCGCCGCCGACCTTCCAGAACTCGCCCTTCCAGGTCGGCCGGGCGATCTTCATCGCCGCGTCGGAGGCCGCGCCGTCGGTCGCCTGCTCGCCGGGCACCGTGTAGAAGCGCCACAGCATCTTGCCGTTGCGGGCGTCATAGGCCGACAGATAGCCGCGCACGCCGAGCTCCGCGCCGCCGTTGCCGATCAGCACCTTGCCCTTGATGACCCGGGGAGCGCCGGTGATGGTGTAGGGCTTGCTCTGATCGACGGTGACAACCGACCAGACCTGCTTGCCGGTCCTGGCGTCCAGCGCGATCAGTCGGCCGTCGAGAGCGCCGAAATAGACCCGGCCCTTCCACAGGGCGACGCCGCGGTTGACGCTGTCGCAGCAGGCCTTCACCCCCGTCTTGCGCGGCACCTTCGGGTCGAATTCCCACAGCAGCTTGCCGGTCTTGGCGTCGAACGCCCGGACGATCGACCAGGACGAGGTGGTGTACATCACCCCGTCGGCGACCAGCGGCGTGGCCTCCACGCCGCGGTTCTCCGGCAGGTCGAAGCTCCAGGCCAGGCCCAGCTGGCCGACGTTGGCGAGATTGACCTTGTCGAGCGGGCTGAAGCGCTGTTCGCCGTAGGTGCGGCCGTGGGTGACCCATTCGGCCGCGTTGCCGTCCGCGGCGGCGATCCTCGCCCCATCGACATCCGCCGTCTTCCTGCCGCAGCCGGCCAGAATGGCCACCACCGCCAGAGTCACCGCCAGCGCGCTGATCCGCTTCATCTTCCCGAGCTCCCGAGTCAGACCGCGTCTGCCGCGCGGCGTTGAGGCGAGTATGCGGAGCCTCCCCAGCGTCAGGCAAGCCGCCGACGAAGCCAATCGAGCATCGGCCGCTCGACCAGCGCCCAGCAGGCCAGGCCGGAGACAACCGCCACCGCCATGGCCAGGGGGATGAACAGGGCCGGGTTCCAGGCGCCCAGGGTCATGGCCAGGGCGCCGATGGCCAGGGTGTGGACCAGATAGATCGAGTAGGAGGCGTCGCCGAGCGTCTTCAGGCCGGGGATCGCCGTCCAGCCGCCGTCCGCCTCGATACTGACCGCCCCGGCGACCAGCATCGCCGCCGGGACGCCCCAGACCATCGGCCGCCACAGGTCCCAGTCCATGTTGATCAGCTGGATCAGCGCGAACAGCCCGACGCCGCCGCCAAGCAACAACCAGCCGAACGCCCGGTCGGGCAGCAGCCGCAGCTGGGCTATGCGCGCCAGCCAGACTCCGGCGAGGAACTCGAGAAACAGCGGGTTGAGCAGCATCTGGTAGGCCGGCGGCCAGGCGAAGCCGGCGAGGGCCAGCACGATCAACGCCACGGTCAGGGCGAACAGTCGCCGGCTCTCGGGCAGGACCAGCAGGGCCGCGAACACGAGATAGAAGACGGCCTCGTAGTCGAGGGTCCAGCCGGGGGCCAGCAGCGGAAACGGAAAGCCCGCCGGGTTCATGTGCTGCACGAAGACCAGCGACAGCAGCAGATGCCGGGGCGTCACGGCGAGGTCGGGAAACCGCGCGGGGAACAGCAGCACGCCGGCGGCCAGGGCCAGGGTGATCAGCCAGTAGAGCGGGACCACCCGGATCGCGCGTCGCCGCAGGAAGTCCAGCGGTCGCCCCGTCCGGCCGCTGGTCGCCGTCCACATGACAAAGCCGCTGATGACGAAGAACACGTCGACCCCGGCCTGGCCCGTGGCGAAGTTGACCTGCGACCACTGGCAGGCGTGGAACAGGGCCACCGACAGGGCCGCCAGACCGCGCAGGTGCTGAATCGACAGCCAGGCGCGATCCTGGTCCCCATGCGCGGCCCGAGGGCTAGACATGGCGCACCAGGGTCAGGACGTTGCTCCCTTCCCCCTGTAGCGAGATGAGATCGCATACGGTTCGGGACAGGGCGCGATAGACCCCCTTCCTCCTCGATGGAGGAAGGGCCGGGGATGGCGGTGTGGCTACGGTGGCGGGGGGCGAGCGCCGTCGGGCGCCGGCGCCTTGCGGAGCCCTTCGCCCAGGCACAGCGGCCACACCACCACCCAACCCTCCTCCATCGCGGAGGAGGGCTTTTCGTGGGCGACATCGTCCATAGGCGAAAGCTCTGCCTCCAGGGGGAAGGGAGAAGAGGTTGGACTCACGTCTCACCGACAACCCGCCGGCATCGCCGCGATCCAGCGGCGCAGCAGGGCCATGCCCTCGTCGTGGACCAGCGACCGGCCCAGTTCCGGCATCATCGCGCCCGGATCGGTCGAGCCGGAGCGGAACACCAGGATCGACTCGTCGGGCTCGCCCGGCTCGATGTCATGGACGAAGCCGCCCGTGCCCTGGCCGGCCGCCACCGGCGGCTTGCACAGGCCCAGCGACGCGCCGGCCGGAGACGCCGCATCGAGATAGAGGCCGGACGTGTCGGCCGGTCCCTTCGGGCTGTGGCAATGACCGCAGTTGATGTCGAGCCAGGCCCGGGCGCGGGCGTCGAGCGGCGCGGCCTCGTCCCGCCAGTCGGCCGCCCGCGGGCGCGCCCCGGCCGGCGGCAGGCCGCGCAGGTAGCCGACCATCACCAGCCGGTCGAGCTGGTTGAACCGCGCGCCGGCCAGGCTGACCTCGCGGTCGAGATGGCGCGACTTCGGCCCGATCGGCCGCAGGGCCCGGGCCGCGTGGTCGGTGGCGTGGCAACCGGCGCACTGGTTCACGTTGGGGACCTGGTAGACGAAGCGATCGACGCGGCCGGGCCGGGTCAGGGTCATCGGGATGGCCGCGCCGGTCCTTTTCAGCCGCGCCTGCGTCTGGGCCTCGTTCCAGACATAGGGGAAGGCCGCCCAGCCACCCGTCCGGCGCACCAGCACCCGGGTCTCGACCAGCCGCACCTTCGCCAGGTCCAGCCCGCCGCCGGTCTGGTCGAGCCGCAGATCGTCGCCCGGCGCCACCGTCCCGTCGGCGGCCCGGGGATAGAAGAAGGTCTTGGTGATCACCGTCCCGACCGGGAAGTCGAACGCCACATCGGGCGTCCAGGCCGCCGCCTGGCCCTTGGGCATCCAGACCGTGCGCAGCTTGCCGGCGTAGTCGGTGAACAGCGGCGTGTTCAGCTCGTAGGGCTGCACGCCGTCGGCCAGCGTCAGGCGGCCGGCCTTCGCCGCCACCATGCCCCAGTCGGCCAGCCGCTCGGGCATGCCGTCGGCGATGAATTGCGGCGTCAGCGGCCGGGGCCCGCAGGCCGCCAGCGCCAGGGCGATCAGGAGAAGCGCGAGACGTTTCACGGCTTGACGGGGGCCGGGACCTTGCGTTCGGCGGGGACCGGGCCGGCGGCCGCCACGCTGATCGCCGGCAGCGGCGACAGGCGGCAGCGCAGCGCCTCACCGGCCAGCGCGGGCGACTTGTTGCCGTGCGGGCCGTCGGCGTTGAGCGTCTGGGCCGCGCCGTTATCGACGCAGATCGCCAGCGCCGGGTCGATCTTGCCGCCCTTGAACTTCTTCACATCGACATAGCCGTCCCACAGCACGTCGGGCAGCCGCCCGGTGACGCCGAACATCGCCACGCGCAGGGCCTGCAGGTCCAGGCCGTCGGGCTTGGCGCCGCCCGGAGCGAAGCGGTTGTCGTGGACGAAGATGGACTCGGGCCAGGGATCGAAGTTCGGGGCCACGCCCTCGTTGTTCATGTAGCCGGTCGAGAAGTAGCTGGAGATAATCACATTGGCGGTGTTGTTGCCGCCGATGTCGTTGTCGAAGATCTCCACCTGGTCGTTGGCGTTGATGATCACCCCGGTGCCGGCCGGCACGGAGGCCACGGCCGAGCCCTTGCGGCCGAAGTTGCCGGTGTTGTTGCCCTCGACCCGGTTGCGGAACACGCGGGTGGCGAAGCCGGAGACCTTCAGGTTGGGCATGTTGAACACCAGGATGCCGCCGGTGTTGTTGGTCGCCAGGTTGTCGTAGACGTCGGCGTTCTGGGTGTTCTCGATCTCGATGCCCGCGACGTTGAATTCGGCGCGGTTGCGGCGGACGACCACATTGTTCGACTGGCCGACATAGATGCCGGCGTCCGAGGCGCCGATGGCCACGCTGTCCTCGATCAGCAGGTTGCGCACCTGCACCGGATAGAGGCCGTAGGCGCCATTGCTGGTCTTCGGCCCGCCCGTCCATTCGGCGCGCACGCGGCGGATGATGATGTTCTCGCCCTCGTTGACCTTCAGCCCGTCGCCCCTGGCGTCCTCGATGGCCAGGTCCTCGATGGTGAAGTTGCTGGCGTTGACCAGCAGCCCCTCGGCGCCGGCCGTCTGGCCCTTGAAGCTGAGGATGGTCTTGTCCATGCCCGCGCCGCGGATGGTCACGCCGTCGATGTCGAGGCTCAGGCCCCGGTCGATGGCGTAGACCCCGGCCGGAATGGTGATCACGTCGCCGGATTTGGCGTCGATCAGCTGCTGGATCAGGGTTTCCTGATAGGTGGTGTTGGGCTTGGCCGCCGACCCGCCCCCGCCGCAACCCGCCAGGGCCAGAGCGCCCACGATCGTCAGCGCGCCCAATGCGCGGCGCCAGCCCTGCCCCATGGATCGTCTCCCGTTGTCGCCGCGGGACTCTGCCGGCCCCGGTTCGGAGGGAAACGTGGCATGCGGGGCGGTGTGGAGCAACGGGAACAAGACGACTGGACAAGCTGTCCCTTGGGACTGCTTGTCCAGTCCCCGGACGGCATGACCGGGACAGGCTATCCAGTCCCAAGGGACAGGAAGGCCTGTCCCCTAAGCCTTCCCGTACCGGCTCCCCATGTCCGCGCAGACCTCGTGAAATTCCCGGACGGTGTCGCGGATGATGTCGGCCACCGGGCGCACGCTGTCGATGCGGCCGGCGACCTGGCCGGACAGGGCGATGGAGGCTTCCATGTCGCCACCGAAGTAGAGGTCCAGCGCCCGGGCCATCTCGGGCATGGCGCCGGCCGCCGGCGGGTTGATCTCCATCTCGGTGGTCTTGCCCGTGCGCAAGGCCCGCAGCGCCGGGCCCGGGCCGAAGCGGTTGAGGAACACGGTGTCGGTCTCCCTGGCCGCGACGATGGCGTCCTTCCAGTTCTGGTGCACCGGCGATTCGGCGGCCGAGACCATGCGCGTGCCCATCTGGATGCCCTCGGCGCCAAGCGCGAAGGCCGCGGCCATGGTCCGACCGTCCAGCATGCCGCCGGCGGCGATGATCGGCTTGTCGGTCCTGCTGGCGATCAGCGGCAGCAGCACCATCAGCGCCACCTCGCGCGGGTTCTTGAAGCCGCCGCCCTCGCCGCCCTCGACGACCAGGCCATCGACGCCGGCCTCGATGGCCTTCATCGCCGCCGCCAGCGAGGGCACCACGTGGAACACCGTGAGGCCGGCTTCCTTTAGTGGTCCGCAGTATTTGTTCGGGTCCCCGGCCGAGGTGGTGACGAACTTGACTCCCTGGTCGACTACGAAGCTGACGATGTCGGGGTCGCGCACGAAGGCCTGGGCGATGTTGACCCCGAACGGCTTGTCGGTCAGGCCGCGCATCTTGCGGACCTCCTCGCGCACCTCGTCGAGGCGGCCGGACGAGGTCTCGATGATCCCCAGCCCCCCGGCGTTGGACACGGCCGAGGCCAGCTGCGACCGCGCGATCCAGCCCATCGGCGCCTGCACGATCGGATACTGCACGCCCAGCAGGCGTGTGATGCGGTTGTCGATCATGGCGGTCTCCCCAGGCGTTTCGCGAACGCTATAGGGTCAAACAACCGTTTGGAAGGGAGCTTGGCGGGCCACGGGGCCGCGTCGCGATGGTACCGCCTCTCAGGCTTGAACTGAGGACCTCCGGTTCCACAAACCGGCGCTCTAACCAACTGAGCTAAGGCGGCGCGCTTTCGCGAAGGGAGGGGTTTAGTCGCACCGCGCCGCGCGATCAAGAGCGGTGCTTGCGCCGGCGGCCCCGTGACCGCACCCTTGCCGCATGAGCGCCATCACGACCCGCACCCTCCAGGCCAACGGCCTGTCGTTCGTCATCGACGAGGCCGGCGAAGGCGACAGTGTCGCCCTGTTCCTGCACGGCTTTCCCGAGAGCAAACACAGCTGGCGCCATCAGCTGCCGCTGCTGGCGAAGCTGGGCTGGCGGGCCGTGGCGATCGACCAGCGGGGGTATGGCGACTCAAGCCGGCCGAAAGGAATCGCGGCCTATGACATCGAGCATCTGATGGCCGACGCCGGCGCGGTGTTCGACGCGCTGGGGGCGAAGCGGCGGCTGCTGATCGCCCATGACTGGGGCGCGATCGTCGCCTGGTGCTTCGCCATGGACCGGGTCCGCGACCTCGAAGGCCTGGTGATCATGAACGTGCCGCATCCGGCCGTCTTCCAGCAGGTCGTCCGCGCCAGCCCGGCGCAGCGGCGCAAGTCCTGGTACGTGGCCTTCTTCCAGATCCCCTGGCTGCCCGAGGCGGCCCTGACCGCGAACGGCGCGCGGGCCATCGGCGGCGCCTTCAGCGACATGGCCATCGACAAGAGCCGGTTCAGCGAAGCCGACCTCGACCACTACCGCCGCAACGCCCTCAAGCCGGGCGCCGCGACGGCCATGGTCAACTGGTACCGGGCCGGCGCGCGCAATGGGCTGAAGAAGTGGGCGCCGGGCAAGGCGCCGGTGATCGAGGTCCCGACCCTGATGATCTGGGGCGAGGAGGATACCGCGCTGGGGATCGAACTGACCGAGGGCTACGGCCCCTATGTGCGGGACTTCACCCTGAACCGCCTGCCCGGCGTGTCGCACTGGGTGCAACAGGAAGCGCCGGAGGCCGTCAACACGCGGCTGGAGGCGTGGATGAGCGAGAAGGGGCTTTAGCGGGCCTGGCCTTCCTGTCCCTTGGGACTGGATGGCCAGGCCCCGCGTCCGGCGGTTGCAACAGGGACAGGTTAAGCAGTCCCGAGGGACAGCTTAACCTGTCCCCACACAGCAAAACGCCCCGGAGGTTTCCCTCCGGGGCGTTCGCTTGTTGGGTCTTCAAGGCTACTGCGGCAGCTTGAACACCAGCGGAATACGGACCGAAGCCCCTTCCACCGGCGTACCGTCGCGAGTCTGCGGCCTCATCTTGAACAGACGCGACAGCTTGACCGCCGCGTCGCCAAAACCGAGGTCGGCCGGGTCTTCCGAAAGCACCTGACAGGCCTCCAGGGTACCGTTCGCCTTGACCTTGCAGAGCAGCGTGGCGCGGCCCTCCTTTTCCAGCCGCTGGGCGCGGTCCGGATAGAAGCGAGCCATGTCCTCCGAGTTCGGACGGCGGGACCAGTCCGGAACGGCGATGACCGACGGCCGAGGCGGAGTCGGAGGCGACGGCGGCGCGATCACGGGCGGAGCCGTGCTCTCGACGCGGTCCTTCTTCTCCACCGGCGGCACCTGCAGCGGCGGCGGCGGCGCGACATCCGGCGGCACGATGGCCGGGGGACGCGGCTGCAGCTTGGCCGGAGGCGGCGGCTTCTCCGAAGGCGGAGGCGGCGGCGGCGGCGGCGGCGGCGGAGGCGGCGGCTTGATCAGCTGGGTGTCCAGCTTCTCGTCCTCGAACAGGTTGTCCTTGATCTCGAACCGCGACTTGGCGACCCAGAAGATCAGACCTGCGTTGAGCACCAGCGCGAGCGCCAGGCCAACCATGAAGCCGCCACCGTTCTTCGGCGCCGGAGCGTCGAAAGGGTTGTGGACGCGGTGCGGAGCGTCGTTTTCATGCTCTGCCATACGTCACCCACCACTGCCGGGCTGACTGTTGTCCTCACCGATGAGGGCCACGCTGTAGAAGCCATTGTCCTGCAACGCGTTCATCAGTTGCATGAAGTCGCCGTACCGGACCGCCTTGTCGCCGCGGATGAAGATCCGCTCCTTCGAGGGGTTCCGGACGCGAATCTGCTTCCGAAGATCATCGCCGATCGAGGCCAAGTCCGTCGGGTCGTCACCAATGAAGATGTCCCCGCCCTGTTGGATCGAAATGTAAATCGGCGTTGGCGGGTTCTGTCGAGGCTTGGCCACCGCGGTGGGCAGCTTTACCTCGATCGAGACCGATGCCAGCGGCGCCGCCACCATGAAGATGATCAGAAGAACCAGCATAACGTCCACGAAGGGCGTCACATTGATTTCGCTGTTCTGCTCTACCTGGTACCTGCCACCGCCGCCGGAGCCCGAGAGTTTGGCGGCCATCTGTGCTTAAGCCCCTTTGTCGAGCTGCCGCGAGATGTTGTTCATCAACTCGGCGTTGAAACCATCCGACCGCACCCCATACGACGAAATCCGCGTCTGGAAGTAGTTGTAGAAGATAACCGCGGGGATAGCGGCGAACAGACCGATACCGGTGGCGAGCAGGGCCTCGGCGATGCCGGGGGCCACGACGGCCAGGTTGGTCGTGTTCGATTCGGCGATGCCGATGAACGAGTTCATGATCCCGTAGACGGTGCCG
This sequence comes from Caulobacter sp., assembly GCA_030645575.1. GTDB lineage: Bacteria > Pseudomonadota > Alphaproteobacteria > Caulobacterales > Caulobacteraceae > Caulobacter. Next base: position 21,315 of record JAUSMJ010000039.1, read on the forward strand.
AACAGACCGATGAACGGACCGGACGAACCGACCGAGGCGAGGAACTGCATCCCGCTCGACAGACGCTTGGACAGGGACGACTGCACGGCCGACACGGCGGTCTGCGCGCGGTAGATCGTGGTGTCGCGGTGGGCGCCGGTGATCGCGAGGCCGGCCTGACGCGAAAGCTCCACTTCGGAAGCCGCCGCGGCGGCCATGTCGGCCAGCGGGTTGCCTTCGAATTCGTCCGACAGGGCGATACGGCCCATGTCAGCGATGGATTTGACGCCGCGGAAGGCTTCCACGAAGCGGTCCGACTTGCGGTTCAGCGAACCGAACTCGAGCAGCTTGGTCACCAGCAGGGTCCAGGAGAAGACCGAGGCCAGCAGCAGACCCAGCATCACCACCTTCACGACCGCCTTGGCGTCCATGAACATGGTGATGGGCGTGATGTGCGATTCCTTCTTGGGGGCCGGCGCGGCGGCCGGCGCTTCCGGCGCGGGGGCCGGAGCGGCGGCGGCGTCAGCGGCGGGGGCTTCCG
>JAUSMJ010000041.1 GCA_030645575.1 Caulobacter sp.
CACACCAACCGACGGCCTCTACGACGTCGTCTTCAGAACAACCGACATCGCGGCCATCGACCTGCGAGCCCAAAACAGACAATCTCAACCCGTCACGGATGTCCCCGAACACCCGTCACGGATGTCTCCGGTCTGAACACAACCGGGGGGTTACGACCATGCGTGTCAATTCCAACGGGCGGCTCTGGCCGGCCCTGACCGCGATCACGGGCCTTGGAGTGCTGGGCGTCACCGCGATGTTCAAGGCCCTGCCCGCCGTCGAGGCCGCCGGTGCCTGCAAGACCGACGGCGCGGTGATCCGGTTCGAGCTGGCGACCAGGATGGCCGACCTTGACGCCATCTTCGGCGCGCCCGGCTGTCAGGCCAAGGTCATCGCGGCGATGGACGCGGTCAATCACCTGGACATCGCCGCCTATATCCCGACCTACACCGCCTTCTGCATCTGCGCGGCGATCTGGCTGGGCGGTCGGCCGCGGGCGCCGCTGGTGCTGGCGGCCGTCGCCCTGGCCCTGGTCGCCTTCGCCGCCGACATGGTCGAGACCACCGGCCTGTTGCGGATGACCAGGGATCTGGCGGCCGCCGAGCCGCTGCTGAGCCGCGTTTCGACCGCCGCCTGGATCAAGTTCGGCGCCCTGGCGCTGAACGCGCTGATGCTGGCGCTGATCTGCCTGCGGGCGACACCGCGCCGGCTGCTCCTGGGGGGGCTGCTGGTGCTGCCGGTCGTCGGCACGACGCTGGCCTGGCTCGACCACAGCCGGCTCGACCTGATGACCCTGGGCTTCGCGCTCAGCTGGACGCCGACGATGCTGTTGGCCATCCGCGAGACGGTCTGGCCGCGGAAGGTCCAGGAATGACCTCGCTTCCTCGGCGATAGCCAGTTCGTGGGTCCTCGCGACAAGCGCGAGGATGACGGGCGATTGGGGACCCGCTAAGAGCCCGCTCATGGCAGAGCAGAAACAGGGCTGGTTCCAGCGCCTCACGTCGGGGCTGTCGCGGACGACCCGCGAGATGACCGAGCAGGTCACCAGCGTGCTGGTGAAGAAGCCGCTCGACCAGGAACAGCTCGACCAGCTGGAAGAGATGCTGATCGAGGCGGACCTCGGTCCGCACGCGGCCGCGCGCATCACCGAGGCGTTCGGCAAGGCCCGCTTCGGCAAATCCTCGACCGAGGACGAGGTCAAGGAGGCCCTGGCCGAGGCCGTGGCCGCCGAACTGGTCCCGCGCCAGGGGGTGTTCGACCCGCTGTCCGGCCCGCGCCCCTATGTGGTGCTGTTCGTCGGGGTCAACGGCTCGGGCAAGACCACCACCCTGGGCAAGATCGCCCAGGACCTGCGGCTGAAGGGCGCGAAGGTGCTGATCGCCGCCGGCGACACCTTCCGCGCCGCGGCCGTCGAACAGCTGAAGGTCTGGGCCGATCGCTCTGGCGCGGCCTTCCTGTCGGCCCCGACGGGCTCGGACTCGGCCAGCCTGGCGTTCGACGCCGTCGAGAAGGCCCGGGCCGAGGGCTTCGACGTGGTGCTGATCGACACGGCCGGCCGCCTGCAGAACAAGCAGGACCTGATGAACGAGCTCTTGAAGGTCATCCGGGTGATCAAGAAGATCGATCCCGAGGCGCCGCACGAGACCCTGCTGGTGCTCGACGCCACGGTCGGGCGCAACGCCCTGGCCCAGGAGAAGATCTTCGGCAACCAGGTCGGCGTCTCGGGCATCGTCATGACCAAGCTCGACGGCACCGCCCGCGGCGGGGTGCTGGTGCCCGTCGCCCAGGCCTCGGACTCGCCGATCAAGCTGATCGGGGTGGGCGAGGCCATCGAAGACCTGCAACCTTTCGACGCCCGGGCCTTTTCCCGCTCGCTGGTAGGACTGTCCGCATGAGCAAGCTTTCATCCGCCGCCCGCCGCTGGATCCGGGTGGGCGTCGATTACGGCGCGCCGATCGCGTTTGCGGTCACCTATTTTGGCTTCGGCAAGAATGTGATGCTTGCAACAGGCGTGCTCGTGGGCGCCTCGGTCCTGGCCGTGATCGTCGGCGGCATCGTCGAACGGCGGCTGGCGCCTCTGCCCCTGATCGCCGGGGTTTTTGCCGTGGTGTTCGGCGGCCTGACCCTGGTCTTCCGCGACGAGACGTTCGTGCAGATAAAGATTACCGCCCAGAACGGCTTGTTCGCTCTGGCCCTGTTGGGCGGCGTGTCCATCGGCAAGAATCCGCTGAAGGCGTTGCTGGGCGAGAACATTCGAATGGAGGACGCCGCCTGGCGTCACCTGACCATTCGCTACGGCGTCTATTTCATCGCCGTAGCTATCGCCAACGAGGTGGTCCGCAACACCTATGACTTCAGCTTCTGGCTGAAGTTCCGCACCGCCCTGCTGCCGCTGGCGCTGGTGTTCTCACTGTCCCAGGTGCCGTTCATGATGAAGAACCTGCAGAAACCCGAGGAAGGCGACGCCGCGCCGGAGCCGCCCGATCCAGGGGTTTAGTCCTGGCGCGGGGACATGCACTTCAGTGCGTGTCCCCTGCCAGCCGCCGAGAGGGGACACGCACTGAAGTGCATGTCCCCGTGCAAAACAGAACACGGATCGTCTGTCGTCAAACCGACGTGTATGGTGATTATGGTCCGCATCCGGTTGGATCCGGGAGACAGACGATGGCGAAGGACAAGGCCGGCAAGCGCGGCGCGACGACGGAGGCCTCCGTCGGGCACCTCCTCCATCGCGCGGCGCAACGCGCGCTCGATTTCTACGCGGAAGAAGGCGGTCCGGGCGGCGTGACACAGCGTCAGCACGCGGTGCTGATGGCCGTCTCGGCCAAGGAGGGCGCGGCCCAGGCCGACCTCGTGGCCGCCACCGGCGTCGATCGCTCGACCCTGGCCGACATGGTCGCCCGCATGCTCGACAAGGGCCTGCTCGTGCGCGAGCGCTCCGCCGCCGACGCCCGGGCCAACGCCGTGCGCCTGACCGACGCCGGCCGCGCCGCCCTGGCCGAGATCGGTCCGCGCGCCGACGCCGCCGACGCCCGCCTGCTCGCCCTGCTGCCCAAGGGCCGGCGCGGCGCCTTCCTCGAGGCGCTGGCGGCCCTGTCGTCGGACACGGCGACCAAGGTGAAAAAGGTCAAGACCCCGAAGGCCGACAAGCCCGCCAAGGCCGAAAAGGCGCCCAAGGCGGCCAAACCCGAGAAGAAGAAAAAGAAGAAGAAGGCGGCCGAAGCGGTCGCCGCGGAATAGTCGCCGCGCCATTTCGCCGTCATCGTCGAACTTGTTCCGGAGTCGGCCCTCGGTCGAGCCCCGGGGGGACCCAAGCCTGAACGGCCAGCCGGCTTGCACGGCGTTCATGGGTCCTCGCGACAAGCGCGAGAATGGCGGGTGGTTTGTTAAACCCGGATATCGAGCAGCGAACCCGGGCGCAGGATGCGCGTGGGCGGCTCGGTCGGCTGGGCCGTGGGCATGCGCTGGACGGGTTGCGCCGCGGCCTGGGTCTGCACGGGCGTCGCGCGAACCGGCGCCGCCTGGGGCTGGGCCGGCGAGGCGGCCGCGGCCTTGCCGAGCGCCGCGTCGAAGAAGGCCCGCTGGGCCGCCGATTTCGCCGCGCCCTGACCGACGCCCTGACCGGGCGGCGGGACATTGGCCCAGACATTGGGTCGAACGGGAGTCACGGGCGTCTCGGCGACATGGTTAACGAGACGCCAAGATGGCCCAGCGTGGTTAACGCCGCGTTGCCGCGATGATGTCCAGCTCTTCGGCCGGCGTCAGTTCGCCGGTGTATTTGGCGACGATCTTGCCACCCTCGTCGATGACATAGCTTTCCGGCACCCCGGTCACGCCGAACTCGAGGCCCGCCCTGCCGTCGCGGTCAAGCAGACGGACCGCGAACGGATCGCCGACCCGGGCGAGGAAGGCGCGATTGTTGTCTGGCGCGTCCTTGTAGCCAATGCCGAGGATGGTCACGCCCTGACCCTTGAGCCGCATCAGCGCCGGCGCCTCCAGCTCGCAGGGCGCGCACCAGGAGGCGTAGAAATTGACCAGCAGCGGGCCGGGCGCGGCCTGGCGGATGGCCTGCATCCGGCCGGTCTCGAGCACCGGCAGCGTCAGGTCCGGAACCGGCTTGCCGACCATGGCCGAAGGCTGGACCCGCGGATTGCGCTTGAGCGAATAGCCGGCGAACAGCACGCCCAGCAGGATCAGGCCGACCAGCGGGACGAGGGCCAGCCAGCGCCTCACGGCCGGTCCTTCGCGCGGGCCTCCGCCTCGCGCTTCCAGCGGCGGGCGCGGGCAAGGCTGTCGGCGATCATCCAGCCGAAGGCCAGGGCCGTGATGGCGAAGGACGACCAGACATAGGCCACGTACTTCCCGGCGTCGAAATCGAGCATCGCGATCAGCCTTCCGCCGCCTGCAGGGCCAGCACCGCGGCGCGACGGCGCCAGACCTCGGCCCGGATGCGCACCAGCCACAGCGCCCCGAAGGCCGAGGTGTAGCCCAGCGCCATCAGGGCCATGGGGATCAGGTAGCTCGGCGGCAGCCGGTTCTCGGCCTTGGCCGCGAACACCGTCGCGCCCTGGTGCAGGCTGTTCCACCATTCGACCGAATAGTGGATCACCGGCAGGTTCACCAGGCCCACCAGGGCCAGGATGGCGGCCGCGCGGCCGGCCTTGGTCTCGTCGTCGATGGCCGCGCGCAGGGCCATGTAGCCAAGCCAGAACAGAAACAGCACCAGCACCGAGGTCAGGCGCGCGTCCCACACCCACCAGGTTCCCCACATCGGCTTGCCCCACAGGGCGCCGGTGATCAGGGCCAGGGCCGTGAAGGCCGCGCCCAGCGGCGCGCAGGCCCGGGCGGCGGCGTCGGCCAGAGCGTGGCGGTAGATCAGCGACAGGAAGCTGGCCACGCCCAGGCAGACATAGCTGAACATGGCCATGTAGGCGGCCGGCACATGGATGAACATGATCCGGACGGTGTCGCCCTGCTGGTAGTCCTCCGGCGCGGTGAAGCTGTACCACAGCCCCGCGGCGATCAGCAGGGCGGCGAGACCGCCGAACGCCGGCGCGGCCCGTCGCGAGAAGGCCATGAACCGGTCGGGATTGGCGAGAAAGGCGAGCATGCCCGCCGGTTACCGTCTGGGAGACCGGCGGGCAAGTCGTGGATGCTACTGATCCGGCGCGTCGGCGCCTTCGTCGGGGCCGCCGGGGCCTCCCCGATGCATCATGCGCATGCCGCGCTCGCCGGGGCCGTGCCTGCCCATGCCCATGCCCAGGTGCAGGGCGTCGAAGGCCTTCTGCTGGGCGGGGGTGAGCTGGCCGTAGAAGGCGCGGATGGCGTCATGATGCTTTTTGGCCATGACCTGGTGCTCGGCCATCTTCTTTTCCATCATCGCCAGCCGCTCCGGCGTGGTCGTCGGCATGTCCATCGGCTGGCGCGCGGCGGGGCCGGCGGCCGGCGGGGTCATGGAGGCGATGAAGGCCTTGAGCGCGCCTTCCTGGTCGGGACGCAGCTGCAGCACGTCGCGCAGGTGCTGGGCGTGCTTCTCCGGGTCCATGGCGCCGTGCATGCCCATGCCGGGACCATGCATGCCCTGCCGGCCGGGGCCGCCCATGACCATCACGCGGCGTTCGACGCGGGGCGCGCCGTCGGCGCCGGGCGGCGGAGTCTGGGCTGAGGCCGTGGCGGCGGCGGCGGCGCCCAGGGTGATAACGCCGGCCAGCAGGGCGGCGCGGGTGAAGGAGGATTTCATTGGATTGCTCTCCAATCCGGTTGGTTCAGTCTGCAGTATGGACGCGGCGTGTGGCTGGCGTTTGTCTGTAGAACGCCGGTTTGTTTCCGCTTTGTCGCAGATCAATCAAGCGCGTTGCGGCAGGCCGCGGCCATCGCCAGGGGGCTCAGCGCCACCGCCGCCGCCGCCCAACCACAAAGCAGCAGCAGGCCGGAGGTTCCGCCGATGCCCGACGCGGCCTGGCTGAGCGCGCCGCCGCCGAAGATCACCGGCGGCGCGAACAGCGGCAGGACGATCACCGCGATCAGCACCCCGCCCCGCCGGCTGCCCAGGGTCAGGGCCGCGCCCAGCCCGCCGACGAAGGCGAAGGCCAGGCCGCCGACCAGCGCGCACAGCAGGACCGTCGGGGCCAGGGCGACCGGCGCCCCGAGCATCAGGGCCGCGACCGGCGCGGCGAAGGCCAGCGGCAGGCCGGTGGCCAGCCACTGGGCCAAGGCCTTCACGGCGCAGATGGCCTCGAGCCCCGGACCGCCGAGGGCCAGCAGGTCCAGCGCCCCGTCCTCGAAGTCGCGCTCGAACATCCGCTCCAGCGACAGCAGCGAGGCCAGCGCCAGAGCCAGCCAGGCGATGCCCGGCGCGATGACCGCCAGCCGCTCCGGCTCGGGACCGATGGCCAGCGGCAGCAGGGTGGTCACCCCGGCGTAGAAGGCCAGGGCCGGCAGCGGGCCGCCGCCCCGGCCCCAGGCCAGGGCCAGCTCGCGCCGCAGCAGGACCAGCAGCGGGCTCACGCGCCGATCTCCACGGCCCGGGCCGCCACCGGCAGGGGATCGTGCACGGCCGCCAGCAGCATGCCTCCGGCCGCCAGGTGGTCGGCGATCAGGGCGCCGATGCGCTCGCGCCAGACGCTGTCGAGCGGGGCCAGCGGCTCGTCCAGCAGCCACAGCGTGCGCGGCGCGGCGACCAGCCGGGCCAGGGCCAGGCGGCGGCGCTGGCCAGCGGACAGCTTGCGCACCTCCAGATCGAGCAGCCGGCCCAGGTCCAGGGCCTCGGCCGCGCGGGCCAGGCCGGCGTCGCCGGCGCCGCACCAGCGCGCGGCGAATGCCAGTTCCTCGCGCGCCGTGCGGCCGCCCTTGAGCCCGTCGTGATGGCCGATCAGATGCAGGTCGGCGGCCCGCGCCTCGTCGATGTCCCGCGCGCCGCCGAACCGCACGGTCCCGGCGGCCGGGCGCAGCAGGCCGGCCACCGCCCGCAGCAGGCTGGTCTTGCCCGCGCCGTTGCGGCCGACCAGGGCCACGGCCTCGCCCGCCTCCGCCGCGAACGACAGATGCTCGAACAACAGCCGCTCGCCCCGGCGTATGGCGAGGTCTTCGACAGCCAGTCCGGAAATCATCGCGGGACCTCGCGGGCCGCCCAAAAGTCCCTGACGCGGGCATGGACGTATGGCGCGACCGGGCGTATGCAGCGCCCCATCGGTCCCCCGCGTGCGCGCGGGGAGGTGCGCCGCGCCGGGGTGGACGCTGTGAGTCCTTTCCGAGCGCGCGATCCCGGAAGTGGTTTTCGGGCGGCCGAGAACAGGAAAGGACTCCCCCACATGGCGTCTATCGACAGCCTGCAAACCCGCCGGACCCTCGCGGTCGGCGGGACCTCCTACGTCTACTACAGCCTGAGCGCGGCGGAAGACGCCGGTCTGAAAGGCGTGAGCCGCCTGCCCGTGTCAATGAAGGTTCTGCTCGAAAACCTCCTGCGCAACGAAAACGGCGCCGACACGACCGAAGCCGACCTCAAGGCCGTCGCGGCCTGGGTCGATAACAAGGGCGGCGTCGAACACGAGATCAGCTTCCGCCCGGCCCGCGTGCTGATGCAGGACTTCACCGGCGTTCCCGCCGTGGTCGATCTGGCCGCCATGCGCGACGCGATGAACGCCCTGGGCGCCGACCCGACCAAGATCAACCCGCTGATCCCTGTCGATCTGGTTATCGACCACTCGGTGATGGTCGACTTCTTCGGCACGGCCAAGAGCTACGGCGAGAACGTCGATCGCGAGTACGAGCGCAACATCGAGCGCTACCGCTTCCTGCGCTGGGGCTCGTCGGCCTTCAACAACTTCCGCGTGGTGCCCCCGGGCACCGGCATCTGCCACCAGGTGAACCTGGAATACCTGGCCCAGACCGTCTGGACCGCGCCGGACGCCGGCCACCCGGAAGCCGACGTCGCCTATCCCGACACCGTGGTCGGCACCGACAGCCACACCACCATGGTCAACGGCCTGTCCGTGCTGGGCTGGGGCGTGGGCGGCATCGAGGCCGAGGCGGCCATGCTCGGCCAGGCCATCCCGATGCTGATCCCCGAGGTGATCGGCTTCCGCCTGACCGGCGCCCTGCCGGAAGGCGCGACCGCCACCGACCTGGTGCTGACCGTCACCCAGATGCTGCGCAAGAAGGGCGTCGTCGGCAAGTTCGTCGAGTTCTTCGGCGCCGGCCTGGCGAACCTGTCCATCGAGGACCAGGCGACCATCGCCAACATGGCCCCGGAATACGGCGCGACCTGCGGCTTCTTCCCGATCAGCCAGTCGACGATCGACTATCTGCGCGCCACCAACCGCGACGCCCAGCGCGTCAACCTGGTCGAGGCCTACGCCAAGGCCCAGGGCCTGTGGTTCGACCCGGAAGCCGAAGAGCCGGTGTTCACCGACGTGCTGGAGCTGGACCTGGGCGAAGTTCTGCCCTCGCTGGCCGGCCCCAAGCGTCCGCAGGACCGCGTGCTGCTCAGCGACTCCGCAGCCGCCTTTGAAACCGCGCTCGGCGACGAGTTCGGCAAGAAGGATCAGACCGATCGCCGCGTCGCGGTGGCCGGCGAGACCTTCGACGTGGGCCACGGCGACGTGGTCATCGCGGCCATCACCAGCTGCACCAACACCTCCAACCCCAGCGTCCTGATCGCCGCCGGTCTGCTGGCCAAGAACGCGGTGGCCAAGGGGCTGAAGGTCAAGCCGTGGGTGAAGACCTCGCTGGCGCCCGGCTCGCAGGTGGTCACCGACTACCTGGCCAAGGCCGGCCTGACCAAGTCCCTCGACGCGCTCGGCTTCAACCTGGTCGGCTATGGCTGCACCACCTGCATCGGCAACTCCGGCCCGCTGCCGGAAGCGGTCAGCGCCGCGGTCAACGAGGGCGACCTGGTCGCCTGCTCGGTGCTGTCGGGCAACCGCAACTTCGAAGGCCGGGTGAACCCGGACGTGCGCGCCAACTATCTGGCCAGCCCGCCGCTGGTCGTGGCCTACGCCCTGGCCGGCTCGATGCGCATCGACCTGACCAAGGAGCCCCTCGGCCAGGACAAGAAGGGCAATGACGTCTTCCTCAAGGACATCTGGCCGACCTCCAAGGAAATCGCCGACCTGCAGCGCAAGTCGGTGACCAGCGAGATGTTCGCCAAGCGCTATGGCGACGTGTTCAAGGGCGACAAACACTGGCAGGCCATCAAGGTCGAGGGCGGCCAGACCTACGCCTGGGACATCGGCTCGACCTATGTGAAGAACCCGCCCTATTTCGAGGGCATGTCGATGACCCCCTCGGCCGTGAAGGACATCATCGAGGCCCGCGTGCTGGGCGTGTTCGGCGACTCCATCACCACCGACCACATCAGCCCGGCCGGTTCGATCAAGAAGACCTCGCCGGCCGGCGAATACCTGCTGCAGCATCAGGTCCGCTTCGAGGACTTCAACGGCTACGGCAGCCGCCGCGGCAACCACGAAGTGATGATGCGCGGCACCTTCGCCAACATCCGCATCCGCAACAAGATTACGCCCGACATCGAAGGCGGGGTGACCAAACACTTCCCGTCGGGCGAGACCATGGCGATCTATGACGCCGCCATGCGCTACGAAGGCGAGGGCCGTCCGGCCGTCGTGTTCGCGGGCAAGGAATACGGCACCGGCAGCTCGCGCGACTGGGCGGCCAAGGGCGCCAAGCTGCTGGGCGTGCGGGCCGTCATCGCCGAGACCTTCGAGCGCATCCACCGCTCGAACCTCGTGCAGATGGGCGTGCTGCCGCTGCAGTTCCTGTCCGACGGCTGGCAGCGCCTGGGTCTCACGGGCGAGGAGATCGTCTCGATCCGCGGCCTGCAGGACCTGTCGCCCCGCAAGCAGCTGATCGTCGAGCTCTACCGCCCGTCGGACGGCCGCATCGCCCGCTTCCCGGTGCGCTGCCGCATCGATGGCCCGACCGAGCTGGAGTATTTCCAGAACGGCGGCGTGCTGAACTACGTGCTGCGCCACCTCGCCGGCCCGACGGGTTAGGACAACGAACGGGGACATGCACTTCAGTGCGTGTCCCCTCTTCAACGGTTGGCAGGGGACACGCACTGAAGTGCATGTCCCCGCGCCGCTGTTCACGGCCTCGTGAAACGCGCGGCCGGCCCTTCTCCGATTAAGTGCGGCGCGATGCGCAAAGCCCTTCTCGCCCTCGTTCTGCTGCTGCTCTGCCCCATGGCCTCGTCGGCGCTCGCCCGGCCGCCGGTGGTCGTGGAGCTGTTTACCGCCCAGGGCTGCTCGTCCTGCGGCGCGGCCAACGCGCTGGTCGCCGGGCTGGCCGAGCGGCCGGACGTGCTGGCCCTGACCTTTGGCGTCGACTACTGGGACTATCTGGGCTGGCCCGACACCTTCGCCCGGCCCGAATTCACCGAGCGGCAGCGCGCCTACGCCCGCAAGCTGGCCCTGCGCGAGGTCTATACCCCGCAGGTGGTCGTCGATGGCCGCGCGCAGGCGTCGGGCGTCAAGGGCGAGGCGGTCGAGGCCCTGGTGGCCACGGCTCTGAAGACCCCGTCCTGGCCGCCGGACATGATGTTCATGGGCGAGCGCCGGGTCGCCGTGGGGTCGGGGCCTTCGCCGCGCGGCGGGGCCGATGTCTGGCTGGTGCGCTACGATCCGCGCGAACAGGCGATCACCCCCAAGCGGGGCGACAATCGCGGCCAGACCCTGGTTCAGCGCAATGTGGTCCGCGAGGTCGTCCGCATCGGCGGCTGGCGCGGCCGGCCGACCGCCTACCGCCTTCCGGCGACGACGCTGGAGGGCCTGGCCATGGCGGTGATCGTCCAGGCGCCGAAGGGCGGCAGGATCCTGGCCGTGTTGGCGCGGCAATAGCCCTCTCCCGGCGGGAGAGGGAGGGGCCCGGCGCGAAGCGACGGGAGGGTGAGGGGTTACGGCGTTTGCCGGATCCGTCCCTAATCCCTCATCCGACCTGCTCCGCAGGCCACCTTCTCCCTCCGGGAGAAGGAAACATCGTCAAACCCGCAGCATCAGCCCGCCATCCACCCCCAGCGCCTGACCCGTGACGAAGCCGCCGTCGTCGGAGGCGAGGAACAGCGCCGCTCTCGCGATGTCCAGCGGTTGGCCGAGGCGCTTGAGCGCCGCCTTCTTCGCCCACAGGGCGGCGATCTCGTCATGCTGGAAGCTGGCCGCGGTCATGCCGGTGGCGATGGCGCCGGGCAGGATGGCGTTGGCGGTGACGCCGTGGCGGCCCAGCTCCAGGGCGAAGGTCCGCATCATCCCGACCACCCCGGCCTTGGACGCCGAATAGGCCACCAGACCGTTGTCGGTGTGCCTCGCCATGATCGAGGCGGTGAAGATCAGCCGGCCGACGCCGGACCTGACCAGATGCGGCGCGGCCTCGCGGCTGAGGCGGAAGGCGGCCCGCAGGTTGATGGCGATCTGGCGGTCGAAGGCCTCGTCACTGGTCTCGCCGACCGGGGCGGAGCCCGAGACGCCGGCGTTGTTGTAGACGATGTCCAGGCCGCCGAAGGCGTCCACCGCCTTCGCCACGATCGCGCCGGGCGCGGCGTCCTCGCTGATATCCTGGGCGAGCGTCACGATGGCCGGGTTGTCGAAGGCCAGATCAGCGCCGGGGCGATCGACCGCCAGCACCCTGGCGCCCTCGCTGGCGAACAGTTCGGCGCTGGCCCGGCCGATGCCGCTGGCGGCCCCCGTGACGACGGCCCGGCGGCCCTCGAGTCTGCCCATGATCGTTTCCGCCCTGTCCATCGTGCTTTGGACAAAATGAAACCCCCGCTGCCGGAGGGGAAGGCAACGGGGGTTCATAGAGAGGGGTTTAGGGTGTCGGCCGGCCCGAAGCCCGCGATCCAGGGGGGGCTGGGGGGGCTGTTCAGGATCCGGGACCAGCGACGCTTCCGACCGGCCGACCCTCAGAACCTGACGCCCGTTACCGGCGGGCGCGCGTCCGAAATAAGGTCTTTTGGAGGCCGTTGGTGACCGCCGTTTCACAATCGCGACCAGCGTGGCTTTTCCGCGACGCCCCTCGCCAAGCCGGCCGATTTGGGCTTAGCCTCCGAAAGCATGGCGTTTGATCCGACATACGCGCAGCCCGCCGCCGCGGTGGTCTTCTTCGAGCGGCGGGAACTGGAAAGACTGCTCCGGCTGTACGGGCGGATGGTGGCCGCCGGAGAGTGGCGCGACTACGCCATCGCCGGCCTCGCGGAGAGCGCCGTGTTCAGCGTCTTCCGCCGCGCGTCGGAGCAACCCCTCTACCGCATCGAGAAGCGCCCGGCCCTGGCCCGCAAGCAGGGTCAGTGGGCCGTGCTGACCCAGTCGGGTCACATCCTCAAGCGCGGCCACGACCTGGAGCAGGTGTTGCGGGTGTTCGACAAGGGCCGCTTCACGGTCGTGAAATAGGGACGAGCAGTTTCACGTTTTGGCGCTGCGCCCAAGCTACTGGAACTTTCGCTTCTTGAATGCCGCCACGTCGAGCGAGGAGAGCTTGAACCATTCTCCGTTTGCGCGCCTGCCATGGAAGCGACGATGCCAATACGCCTCAATGCCGGCCGGATCATCTGTCCTGATCGAGTGGACTAACGTCGCCTTGTCCGGGAGTGACACACGGATTTCCTTGACCCGGCGCTCAAGATCATCGCTGCGCCCAACCTTGTAGAAGTCGCCCGATTTGATGAGATAGACGAACCCTTCGGGGGTCTTCGAAGCGCTCGGATAGGCTGCGTGAGCGACATCTCCGGAGCCCGGCAACATGGCGCCAATGTCAGCGTAGCTCGCGTCATCGACAGCGAGTTTCGCCAATGCTGCGATCACAGCTGACCGTCTCCCGATGTTCCGCAAAATGGCGTTGCTGCTCGGAAAGCCGTTGCCGTCTTTGCCATAGAGTTGAAGCTCGGCCTTTGTCGGGAGATGCCCATAGTGCCGACATGCATCCACAATCTGGGCCAAGATGACTTGGCTATCGAGCCGTTCCGTCCGTTTGTTGGGCTCATGTCCGGCTTCGGAAATCGCATCACTCCAGCGGGCCCAGAATTTGCCTGACCATTGATGCGCGCCGATACCGGTCTCCCGCTCAAAGGCCTTCATCCCTGGCGGGCGTCCCCCGTTGGTCGCGGCAAGCCTCCGAATTTCGGTGAGAATATGATTCCTCATGGATGAATCGATACGCGAGAAGCAGTGAAATCCAAAATGGTAGGCGGGCCTGGCTCGCGGTGGGGGTGACGGACGGTCCAGGCGGCAAATGGCAATGAAAAAGGCCCCGCCGGTCTCCCGGCAGGGCCCCTTCCGTTCAGTCTGTGGCGCGACTAGCCGCGACGGCCGCCCATGAAGGCGAGCAGGAACTGGAACAGGTTGATGAAGTCCAGATACAGGCTCAGCGCGCCCATGTTGGTGGCGACGGCCATGCCCTCGCCGCTGTCCTTGACCTGGTAGTAGGTCATCTTCAGCCGCTGGGTGTCGTAGGCGGTCAGGCCGGCGAAGATCAGCACGCCAACCACGTTGATGATCCAGTAGATGGCCGGCAGGTGCAGGAACATGTTGACCAGGCTGGCGATGACCAGACCCCAGACGCCCATGATCAGGAAGCTGCCGAAGCCCGACAGGTCCTTCTTGGTCGTGTAGCCGACCAGGCTCAGGGCGCCAAAGGCGGTGGCCGTGATCAGGAAGGTCATGAACACCGACGCGCCGGTGTAGATCAGCAGCCAGATGCCCAGGCCCGCGCCGATCGCCGTGACGATCGACCAGTAGTAGATGCCCGAGGTGCGCGCGCTCATGTTGCGCATGCCGAGCATGGCGACCAGCACCATGGCCAGCGGCGCGAAGCGCACGATCTGTCCCAGCAGGGTGAAGCCGGCCAGCGCGCCCGTGGGCGTGGTGACATAGAGCAGGCTGGCGACAGCCGGGATGCTGGAGGTCGCGTAGGCCAGCGCCGCCGACAGCAGCAGACCCAGCGCCATCTTGTTGTAGACGCCGAGCATGAAGGCGCGGAGACCCGCGTCCATCGACATGTCGGAAGCCTGCGGGATCGAGCGCGCCGTACCGCGTTCGAAGTCGCTCATGGGTAAAGCCCTTTTCATCGCGCCCGTGATGGACGCGCCCTGAATATCGGGAGTGGAACCGCCGGACGCAAGCACCATCGGCATAACAGCCGTCCTGCGTCCTTCGAGACGCGATCCTGAGGGATCGCTCCTCAGGATGACGAACAGGGGGGCTGCAATAGTGTTCGTCATGGTGAGGAGCGAGCTTCAAGCGACCCCGGACTGGATCCGGGGCTCGAACCACGCACCTACTCCGCCCGCAACACCGGGGCGGGCCGCTTCGACAGGGCCTGCATCGCCGCCAGCAGGCCGCCGAGGGTGGCCAGGCCCGCCGCCGCGCCCAGCAGGGTGGCCACGCCGGCCCAATCAACGCTCCATTCCGCCTCGAACACCTTGACCACCACCGGCCAGGCGGCGGCGTAGCCGAGGGCCACCCCGGCCAGACCGGCGATCAGCCCGACCGCGCCGTATTCCACGCCATAGGCCGTGAGGATCTGCAGTCGTGAGCCGCCCAGCACCTTTAGCGTGGCGGCCTCGCGGGCCCGGGCCCGGGCGCCGGCGGCGATCGCCCCGGCCAGCACCAGCAGGCCGGCAAGGGCCGCGACCGAGGCCGCGCCCTGCACCGCCAGCACCAGGCGGTCGAGCATCTCGGTCGCCGCCTCCAGCTGCTCGCGCACGCTGATCACGTTGACCATCGGAAAGTCCCGGCCGAGCGCGCGCGTGACGGCGGCCTCCTGGGCCTTGTCGCCCTTGGCGATGGCGACATGGCGCAGCACCGCGCCCTCGAGCGCCGAGGGATTGACGATGATCGGGAAGGCCGGGCCGAAACCGCCCCAGTCGACCTTGCGCAGCACGGCGACCTTCGCGTCGAGCTCGCGGCCCAGGACATTGAGGGTCACGCTGTCGCCGACCTTGAGCCCGGCCCCGCGCGCGGCGTCGATCTCCATGGCGATCAGCGGCTCGCCGGCGTGGTCGGCCGGCCACCAGCGCCCCTCGACGACGCCCGACTCCGTCGGCTCGGGGCCGATGACGGAAATCTGGATGTCGTTGTCGAAGGCCCAGCGCTCGCTCTGCTTGATGGCTTCGAGATCGACCGGCTGGCCCTTGATCCGCACGACGCGGCCGGTGGTGAACGGCGCGCGCAGCCAGTTGCGCGGCGTCAGCGGCGCGCCGAACGCCTCGCCGACGGCGGCGTCGAATTCGGCCGCGCGGTCGCCGGGGATGTCGGTGAACACCATGGCCGGGGCGGTCTTCGGCGCGACTTCGCTGACCTGGGCCAGCAGGCTGGACTGGATCAGCACCACCGCCGCCAGCAGGGCGACGCCCAGGCCGATGGCCGGGGCGGCGGTGCGGGCGGCAGAGCGGGGTCCGGCCAGGTTGGCGATGCCGATGCGGACGGCGCCTGTCGCGAAGCCGCGCAGACGCCCCGCCAGCAGGGCAGCGCCGCGCCCCAGCGCCCACAACAGGCCAAAGGAGAGGGCGACGCCGGCGATCATGACGCCGGCCGCCGTCGGCGTCGGGGCGGTGACGACGGCCAGGCCCGCCAGCCCCGCCCCGGCCAGCAGGGCGACGACCACCTCTGGCCCGAAGGCCAGGCGGCCGGTCAGGTCGCGGCGGAACAGCGAGGACGGCGGCGTCGCCCGCGCCCGGGCCAGCGGCGCCAGGCTGAAGGCGGCGGCCGCCAGCAGACCGAACAGGGCGGCCTTCAACAGCGGCATGGGATAGACGGCGAACAGGGCCGGCACCGGCAGCTCGTCGGCGGCCAGCTGGCCCAGAACCAGCGGCGCGACCGAGCCGATGGCCAGACCGATGCCCACGCCCAGCGCCGACAGCACGGCGATCTGGATCAGGTAGAGATTGCGGATCAGCGCCCCTTCCGCGCCCAGCGCCTTGAGCACGGCGATCGAGGGCTTGCGCTGTTCGAGATAGGCCGAGACCGCCCCGGCCACGCCCAGCCCGCCGGCGACCAGCGAGGCCAGGCCGATGAAGCCGAGGAAGTATTCCAGCTGGTCGATCAGCCGCTTGAACCCGCCGGCCGCCTCGTTGCGCCCGCGCGCCTCGAAGCCGTCCTTCTTCAGCGCCTTCACCAGGGCGTCGATGCCGGCGTTGGTGGCGTATCGCGGCTTCAGCGCGATGCGCACGGCCTCGTTGGTGTTGGGCAGACCCGGCTGCAGGAACCCGCCCTTTTCGACGGCCGCCAGGGTGGTCAGCACGCGCGGGCCAAGCGCGAAGCCGCGGCCCAGCCGGTCGGGCTCCTGCACCAGCACCGCGCGGACGACGAAGGACGCCTCGCCGACCAGGAACCGGTCGCCGAGCTTCAGGTGCAGCCGGTCGAGGAGCTCCTGTTCCACGGCCGCGCCGGCCGCGTCGCCCTCGGGGGCGAAGGCGGCGGCCAGCGACGGCGCGCCCCGCAGCTCGACCCTGCCGGCCAGCGGATAGGCGCCCGACACGCCGCGCAGCTCGACCAGCCGGCGCTCGCCCGACGGCGCCTCGGCCATGGCGGAGGCGGCGGCGGAGAAGGCCGTGCGACCCAGCGCGTTGAACCGCGCCTGCTCGGCCGGGGTGAACAGGCGCCGATCGACGGTCACCCGCAGGTCGCCGCCGAGGATCTCGCGGGCCTGGACGGCGAGGCCCGCGCGGAACGCGTCGGCCGTCGAGCCGGCGGCGGCGATGGCCGCCACGCCGAGCGCCAGGCAGGCGAGGAAGATGCGGAAGCCCGCCACGCCGGAGCGCAGCTCGCGCAGGGCGAAGCGCAGGGACAGTGGCGTCTGCAGGGACGGCATCAGGCGTCGCCGACGATCTGGCCGGCGGCCATGGTCACCTGGCGGTCGGCCCGGGCGGCCAGCGCCGCGTCATGGGTCACCAGCACCAGCGCGGCGCGGGTCTCGGCGACCAGGTCGAACATCAGGTCGGCGACGCCCGCGGCGTTGGCCGCGTCGAGGTTGCCGGTCGGCTCGTCGGCGAACAGCAGGGCCGGCTCGATGGCCAGGGCGCGGGCCAGGGCCACGCGCTGCTGCTCGCCCCCCGACAGCTGGGTCGGGTAGTGGCGCAGCCGTTCGGAAAGGCCGACCCGGGCCAGCCAGTCGCGGGCCGCGCGGGCGGCATGGGCGACGCCGGCCAGCTCCAGCGGCGCGGCGACATTCTCCTCGGCCGTCATGTTGGGCAGCAGGTGGAAGGCCTGGAACACCAGAGAGACCTTGCCGCGCCGCAGACGGGCCCGGCCGTCCTCGCCCAGCGGGGCCAGGTCCTGGCCGAACAGCCGCACCACGCCCGAGGTCGGCCGCTCGAGCCCTGCGGCCACGGCGATCAACGACGACTTGCCCGATCCGGACGGCCCGACCACGGCGACCCGCTCGCCCGGCGCGACTGACAGGCTGACGCCGCGCAGGATCTCCACCGGCCCGGCGACGGACGGCAGGGTCAGGGTCACCGCCTCGAGGGCGAGCGGCGGCGTGGTCGGCGTGGCGTCGAACATTTTGCGGTCTGCGGCCTTGAAGGGGATTTGGTCTGGTCGGTGTTCACCCTACATAGGGCGAAGCCATGGTCAGCACATCCCCCGGTCCCGTCACCCGCCGCGCGCTCGGCGCCCTGATCCTCGGGGCGGCGGCGGCGCCCGCGTTCGCCGCGACCCGACCGCGCGTCGTCACCATGCTCGGCGACTCGATCACCGCCGGCTACGGCCTGCCCGCCCGCGACGCCCTGCCGGCGCGGCTGGAGGCGGTTCTGGCCAGGCTGGCCCCGGGCGCGCGCGTGCGCGGCGCCGGGGTCAGCGGCGACACCAGCGCCGGCGGCGCGGCCCGCGTCGATTTCAGCGTCCAGAACGACACCGCCGTCTGCGTGGTGGCGCTGGGCGGCAACGACCTGCTGCGGGGCCTCGATCCGAAACAGACGCAGGCCAACCTGGACCGCATCATCCGCCGCCTGCGGGCGCGGGAGATCACCGTGGTGCTGGCCGGCCTGACCGCGCCGACCGCCATCGGCCGCGGCTACGCCCGCGAGTTCGGCGCCGTGTTTCCGACCCTGGCCCAGCAGCATCACGTGACCCTGTATCCGAACCTGCTGGCGGGGGTGGCCGGCGATCCGCGCCTGAATCAGCGCGACGGCATCCATCCCAACGCCGCCGGCGTGACCGTCATCGCCGCCCGGCTCGCGCCGGTGGTGGCCAAGGCGCTGGCCACGCGGAGATAATCTGAACCGCATTGCGTCCTTCGACACGGCCGCTGGCGCGGCCTGCCCAGGATGACGTGCATTTGTATTCGTCATGGTGAGCAGCGGCCGCGGGCCGCGTGTCGAACCACGCACCAGGGGGCAATTGAATGCGGTACTCGAAACTCGGCCGGACCGGCCTCGATGTCAGTCGCGTGTGCCTGGGCACCATGACCTGGGGCTCGCAGAACAGCGAGGCCGAGGCCCATGCCCAGATGGACTACGCGTTCGAGCGCGGGATCAACTTCTGGGACACGGCCGAGATGTACGCCTCGCCGCCGACGCGCGAGACTCAGGGCTCGACCGAGCGCTATATCGGATCCTGGCTGGCGAAGAGCGGCAAGCGCGACCGCATCGTGCTGGCCTCGAAGGTCGCCGGGCGCGGCGCGGCCTTCGGCGGGCTGGACTGGCTGCGGGCCGACGGCGCGACGCCGCGCCAGACCCGGGCGCAGATCGACGAGGCCGTCGCCGGCTCGCTGAAGCGGCTGGGGACCGACTATCTCGACCTCTACCAGCTGCACTGGCCGGACCGGCCGATCCGCACCTTCGGCGGCATGACGTTCAAGGACTACGACCAGGACTATGAGTCGTTCCAGGCGATCCTCGAGGCGCTGGACGCGCAGGTGAATGCCGGCCGGATCCGCCATGTCGGCGTGTCCAACGAGTTTCCCTGGGGCGTGATGCGCTTTCTGGCGGAGTCGGAGCAGCGCGGCCTGCCGCGCATCGCCTCGATCCAGAACGCCTACCACCTGGCCAACCGGGTGTTCGAGTTCGGCCTGGCCGAGATCGCCATGCGCGAGGACGTCGGCCTGCTGGCCTATTCGCCGCTGGGCCAGGGCGCGCTGACCGGCAAATACCTCGACGGCGCCCTGCCCGCCGGCGCCCGCAAGACCCTCTACAACCGCATGCAGCGCTACGAGGGTCCGGGGGCGGAGGAAGCGGTCCGCGCCTATATCGATCTGGCCCGCGCCCAGGGCTGGGACCCGGCCCAGCTGGCGCTGAAGTTCTGCGACAGCCGCCCGTTCGTCACGGCCACCATCATCGGCGCCACCTCGATGGACCAGTTGAAGACCGACATCGACGCCTTCGACCTGACCTGGACGGACGAGCTGGAAAAGGCCGTCAACGCGATCCATGTGAGCCGGCCAAATCCGTGCCCGTAACATTTTCCATCCTCCCCCTCTTGGGTGTTCAGACCGGAGACATCGGTGACGGGTGTTCGGGGACATCCGTGACACCTTTGGGCCTCGCAGGGAGGTCTGGAGATGCCGTTCACGGGAGTCTCGGCGATGGATCGCAAGCAGGAGTTTGTC
>JAUSMJ010000052.1 GCA_030645575.1 Caulobacter sp.
TATTTCACTCCCCTTGTCGGGGTGCTTTTCACCTTTCCCTCACGGTACTTGTTCACTATCGGTCGTCGAGGAGTACTTAGGCTTGGAGGGTGGTCCCCCCATGTTCAGACAGGATTTCACGTGTCCCGCCCTACTCGAGTCTGTCGCTATTTGACGCCTACGGGGCTATCACCCGCTATGGCCGATCTTTCCAGGATCGTTCGGCTTTATGTCACGACAGCACTGGCCTGGTCCCGGTTCGCTCGCCACTACTACGGGAGTCTCGGTTGATGTCCTTTCCTCCGGGTACTGAGATGTTTCAGTTCCCCGGGTTTGCTTAATGACCCTATGTATTCAGGTCATTATACCTTTCAACGATCAACCAAACCCGGTTCTGACCGAAATCAGAACCGAATTGGCAGACCGTAAAGGTGGGTTTCCCCATTCGGAGATAGCCGGATCAAAGGGTGCTCGCGCCTCCCCGGCTCTTATCGCAGCGTGCCACGTCCTTCATCGCCTCTCAATGCCAAGGCATCCGTCAGAAGCCCTTATGCGCTTGATCGTTCTCAGCAAAACTCATGAACAGTTGATGCCGGCCCGGTTCTAGGGAACCGAAGCCGACGCCATTCATGCGCTTTGTATTTGTCAGACAATGATGTCTTCTCAGGTCCGCCCTCTAAACGCGTTTCGTCCCCAAGGGGAGACGAAGGCGCCGGACTGACCCTTCATTCACGATGTCATTTCGCAGATCCGCGAAGCGCGGCTGCAAACTGTCATTCCCGATCGCGAGAATATCCTCCGAAGCCTTGGCGTAGGAGGATGGTGGAGCCAGACGGGATCGAACCGACGACCTGATGCTTGCAAAGCACCCGCTCTACCAACTGAGCTATGGCCCCTTAATCGTAAGGTGCGCCCAGGAGAGCTGTCATCGATCCGGCCGTAAGGGAAAAGTGGTAGGCCCGGGCAGACTCGAACT
Source organism: Caulobacter sp. (assembly GCA_030645575.1). Lineage (GTDB taxonomy): Bacteria > Pseudomonadota > Alphaproteobacteria > Caulobacterales > Caulobacteraceae > Caulobacter. The sequence goes on from JAUSMJ010000052.1 coordinate 956, forward strand.
GCCGACCTTACGCTTATCAGGCGTACGCTCTAACCAGCTGAGCTACGGGCCTATAGCGGCCGCTCAGGACTGATTGCCCAACTGCTTGGGAAGCGCCCCTGGCTCGCGATCGCATCGCCGGCCCGGTGGCCGACGATGAATGGAAAGAGAAACGAAGACGGCGACGTTCTGCACCTGTATTTGTTCACAGACGTCCCAATAGGCCGTGAGACCTGGAGGAACATCCTTAGAAAGGAGGTGATCCAGCCGCAGGTTCCCCTACGGCTACCTTGTTACGACTTCACCCCAGTCGCTGACCCTACCGTGGTCGGCTGCCTCCATTGCTGGTTAGCGCACCGCCTTCGGGTAAAGCCAACTCCCAT
>JAUSMJ010000053.1 GCA_030645575.1 Caulobacter sp.
GCCCCGGCCCGGCCAGCCGGCCGCCGCGCCGGCGACGCCCGAGGTTCAGCGCGCCACGCGCTCGGCCCCCCGCCCCGGCGGCGCGGCCATCGACCGCCGCCCGGACGAGGATGACGATCGCCGCAAGGGCGCCGCGCCCGGCAAGGCCGTCTCGCGCACCAAGGGCGAACCCAAGCGCCGCGAAGGCCGCCTGACCATCCAGGTGCTGGCCGGCGACGACGAGGGCGCGGCCGAGCGCATGCGCTCGCTGGCCTCGGTTCGCCGGGCCCGCGAACGCGAGAAGGAAAAGCGCCGCGGCGGCGCCGCCGAGCAGGCCCGCGTGGCCCGTGAAGTGGTCATTCCCGACGTCATCACCGTGCAGGAGCTGTCCAACCGGATGGCCGTGCGCGGCGTCGACATCATCAAGTTCCTGATGCGTCAGGGCGTGATGCTGAAGATCAACGACGTGATCGACAACGACACAGCCGAGCTGGTGGCCACCGAATTCGGCCACACCGTGCGCCGCGTGTCGGAGGCCGACGTCGAGGAAGGCTTCCTCGACGCCGAGGACCACGACGACCACCTGGAGCCGCGCGCCCCGGTGGTCACCGTCATGGGTCACGTCGATCACGGCAAAACCAGCCTGCTGGACGCCCTGCGCGCCACCGACGTGGTTGCGGGCGAGGCCGGCGGCATCACCCAGCACATCGGCGCCTACCAGGTTCGCCTGAAGGGCGGCGAGCGCGTCACCTTCCTCGACACGCCGGGCCACGCGGCCTTCTCGGCGATGCGCGCCCGCGGCGCCAACATCACCGACATCGTCATCCTGGTGGTGGCGGCCGACGACGGCGTGATGCCCCAGACCATCGAGGCCATCCAGCACGCCAGGGCGGCCGGGGTTCCGATCATCGTGGCGGTCAACAAGATCGACAAGCCGGACGCCAATTCCACCCGCGTGGTCAACGAGCTGCTGCAGCACGAGATCGTCGTCGAAAGCCTGGGTGGCGACACCCAGATGGTCGAGGTCTCGGCCAAGGTCGGCACGGGCCTGGACGAGCTGGTGGAACGGGTCCTGCTGCTGGCCGAGGTGCTCGACCTCAAGGCCAACCCCGACCGCACGGCCGAGGGCGTGGTCATCGAATCCAAGCTGGACAAGGGCCGCGGCGCTGTCGCCACGGTGCTGGTCAAGCGCGGCATGCTCAAGCGCGGCGACATCGTCGTGGCCGGCGCCGCCTGGGGCAAGGTTCGCGCCCTGCTCAACGAACGGGACGAACAGCTGACCGACGCCGGCCCCTCGACCCCGGTCGAGATCCTCGGCCTGGACGGCACGCCCGATCCGGGCGAGCCCTTCGCCGTGGTCGAGAACGAGGCCCGCGCCCGCGAGCTGACCGAGTACCGCGTGCGGGTGAAGCGCGAGCGGTCCGCCGCCAGCGGTCCGATGGCCGGCGCCTCGATGGCCGATATGATGGCCAAGCTGCAGGACAAGCGGATCAGCGAGCTGCCCCTGGTGATCAAGGGCGACGTGCAGGGTTCGGTGGAAGCCATCGTCGGCGCGCTGGACAAGATCGGCACGGACGAGGTCCGCGCGCGGATCATCCTGTCCGGCGCCGGGGCGATCAGCGAAAGCGACGTGATGCTGGCCAAGGGCGCCGGCGCCCCGCTGCTGGGCTTCAACGTCCGCGCCTCGCGCCAGGCCCGTGACCTGGCCGAGCGCGAAGGCGTCGAGATCCGCTACTACGCGATCATCTACGACCTGATCGACGACATCAAAGGCGTGCTCTCGGGCATGCTGGCGCCGATCCAGCGGGAAACCTTCCTCGGCAACGCCGAGGTGCTGCAGGCCTTCGACATCTCCAAGGTCGGCAAGGTCGCCGGCTGCCGGGTCACCGAGGGCGTGGTCCGCAAGGGCGCCAAGGTCCGCATCGTGCGCGAGAACGTGGTCGTGCTGGAACTGGGCACCCTGCAGACCCTCAAGCGCTTCAAGGACGAAGTGCCGGAGGTCAACGCGGGCCAGGAATGCGGCATGGCCTTCGCCGGCTTCCAGGACATCCGCGCCGGCGACCAGATCGAGTGCTTCACGGTGGAAGAGGTCAAGCGCCAGCTGGCGTAAATCTTCGACTCCTCTACGATTCGGCCGTATGTTCTACGGATGTTCTCTTTCTCGGGAGGCGTCCATGGCGGCCGATTCACCACCTGACAGGGGCAGGCTCGCGGGTTTGGCTTTCGAGGCCGCTCTCCAGCAATTCGGCGAGCGGGCTGAAGAGGCCTCCCCGGGCGATACGATTGGCCGACTCATCGCCGCGTTCGAAGACGCGTCCCAGATGGACGGCGAGGGCGTGGAGTTCTGGTCGGCCCGAGACCTCCGACGACTATTGGACTACTCCGACTACCGGAACTTTCTGAAAACCGTCGAAAAGGCGCAAGACGCCTGCGCAAACAGCGGTCATCGGGTCGAAGACCATTTCGTTGACGTCACCGAAATGGTCGAGATCGGTTCTGGCGCGTTTCGTGAGGTCGATGATGTCCGCCTCACACGCTACGCCTGCTATCTTGTCGCCCAGAATGGCGACGCGCGGAAAAGGCCCATTGCCTTTGCGCAAACCTACTTCGCGATCCAGACCCGCAAGCAGGAGCTCCAGGACGAAAACGTCGCGCAATACGCGCCTTTGTCCGAGGATGAAAAGCGTCTTCTGTTGCGCAATGAAATTAAAGAGCACAACAAGAACCTTGCGAGCGCCGCCAAGGGCGCGGGTGTTGTGCGGCCGCTGGATTTCGCGATCTTCCAGACGTTTGGCTACAAGGGCCTCTACGGCGGCCTCGATCGTCCGGCCATCCAGCGAAAGAAGGGCCTTCGCGCCAAGCAACCGCTTCTGGATCACATGGGCAGCACAGAGCTGGCGGCCAATCTGTTTCGCGCCACCCAGACTGAAGAAAAACTCCGACGAGACAATGTTCGGAGCAAGGATGCTGCGAACGCCACGCACCACGAGGTCGGCCAAAAGGTGAGACAGGCGATCAGCGATATTGGTGGAACAATGCCCGAAAACCTTCCGCCAGCAGAAGATATCGTGAAGGTTTCTCGTCGCCTGAAGAACGCGATGGGAACGTCAGCAAAGCGTATCAAGTAGCGCCTCTTCTGGTGACGCGAAGCGCCCTTGAGCAAGCTGGATAGACCGGCGATCCTCTCGCCATGAGATCGGGGCCGGAACTGGCCCGAGTATCCTTCTTCCCCTACGGGCGATGGGCGTTCAGCGGCGTCCCTAGGGCGCGCCCCGCAATCCCAGCACATCCTGCATGTCGAACGCCCCCGCCCCGCGGCCGGCCACCCACCGCGCCGCCGTCACCGCTCCGCGCGCGAACAGCGAGCGGTCGCGCGACGAGTGGCTGAGGGTCAGGATCTCTTCCTCGCCGGCGAAGGTCACGCTGTGCTCGCCGATGATGCCGCCGCCGCGCATGACCGAAAAGCCGATCTCGCCCGGCGGCCGGGCGCCGGTCAGGCCGTGGCGCGCGGGCTGCATCACGTCGCTCAGCGCGACGCCGCGGCCGCGCGCGGCCGCCTCGCCCAGCATCAGGGCCGTGCCGCTGGGCGCATCAACCTTCCGGCGGTGGTGGGCCTCGAACACCTCGATGTCGAAGTCGGCCGCGTCGAACGCCCGGGCGGCCTGCCGCACCAGGCCCAGCAGCATGTTGATCCCCAACGAGAAGCTGCCGCTGCGCACGATCGCGATGCGGCCGGCGGCCTCGTCGATGCGGCGGGTCTGGTCCCGCGACAGGCCCGTGGTGCCGATGACCAGGGCCACGCCGCCACGGCCGGCGGCCATTTCGGCCAGGGCGACGGAGGCTTCCGGCGTGGTGAAGTCGATGACCACGTCGGCGGCGGCGATGGCGGCGTCGATCGTGACCAGCCCCTCGCCCTCGACGCCCGGGCGCTCGAAGCGGGCGACGACCACTACGTCGTCGCGGCCTTCGCACAGGGCGGCCACGGCCCGGCCCATCCGGCCGAGCGCGCCGGCGATGGCGATCTTCACGGTGGCGGCGGGCGGCTGGGTCATGGGCAAGGATTAGCGCGACATCCGCCCCGCAACAAACCCCGTCATCCTCGCCGCAACCAACCCCGTCATCCTCGCCCTTGTGGCGAGGACCCAAGCACGGCGACGTATCCGGAGAGGTCAGTGTGCATGGGTCCTCGGGACAAGCCCGAGGATGACGGATTTTATTGACGGGCCGTGCACGGTTGTCCCCCCCGCCCTCGCCCGTTAGGTTGCGCGCCTCTCAGCCCACCCGACGCGACCGGCCTGACGACCGGTGACGCCGCCCCAGCGTTTCAAGGACGTCCGCCTACGCCATGAGCGATTCCGAGAAGAAGACCTTCGCCGACGCGGAGGCCCTGGCCTTTCACCAGTTTCCGACCCCCGGCAAGATCGCCATCGCGGCGACCAAGCCGATGGCGACGCAACGGGACCTGAGCCTGGCCTATTCGCCGGGCGTGGCCGTGCCGGTGCTGGCCATCGCCGAGAATCCGGACCTGGTCTACGACTACACCTCCAAGGGCAATCTGGTCGGGGTGATCACCAACGGCACGGCCATCCTGGGCCTGGGCAACCTCGGCGCCCTGGCCTCCAAGCCGGTGATGGAAGGCAAGGCGGTGCTGTTCAAGCGCTTCGCCGACGTCGATGCGATCGACATCGAGCTTTCCACCGAAGACCCCGACGAGATCATCACCGTGGTCAAGACCATCGGCGCGACGTTCGGCGGCATCAATCTCGAGGACATCAAGAGCCCCGAGTGTTTCATCATCGAGCAGCGCTGCCAGGAGCTGCTCGACATCCCGGTGTTCCACGACGACCAGCACGGCACGGCGATCATCTGCGCCGCCGGCCTGATCAACGCCTGTTTCATCACCGGCAAGAAGCTCGAGGACGTGAAGGTCGTGCTGAACGGCCCGGGCGCGGCCGGCATCGCCTCGATCGAGCTGATCAAGGCGATGGGCGTGCGGCCCGAAAACGTCATCGCCTGCGACTCCAAGGGCGTGCTGTACCAAGGCCGCACCGACGGCATGAACCAGTGGAAGAGCGCCCACGCGGTCGACACCGACAAGCGCACCCTGGCCGAGGCCGTGGCCGGGGCGGACGTGCTGCTGGGCCTGTCGGCCGCCGGCGCGTTCACCAAGGAAATGATCGCCAGCATGGCGCCCAATCCGGTGATCTTCGCCATGGCCAACCCGGACCCGGAGATCACCCCGGAGGAAGTCCATTCGGTGCGCAGCGACGCGATCATGGGCACCGGCCGCAGCGACTATCCCAACCAGGTCAACAACGTGCTGGGCTTCCCCTACATCTTCCGCGGGGCGCTCGATGTGCGGGCCCGGCGGGTCAATCACGAGATGAAGATCGCCTGCGCCAACGCCCTGGCCATGCTGGCGCGGGAAGACGTGCCCGATGAAGTGGCCGCCGCCTATCACGGCCGCCAGCTGAAGTTCGGCCCGCAGTACATCATCCCCTCGGCCTTCGATCCCAGGCTGATCTGGTACATCCCGCCGTTCGTCGCGCAGGCGGCGATGGACACGGGCGTGGCCCGCAAGCCGATCGAGGACATGGACGCCTATCGCGCCTCGCTGGCCCAGCGGCTCGATCCGACGGCGGCCTTCCTGCAGAAGATCTCCGGGGCGGTGATGAACAGCCCCAAGAAGCGCATCGTGTTCGCCGAGGGCGAGGAGCCCAGCGTGATCCGCGCCGCCTACGCCTTCCAGGCCCAGGGCTTTGGCGAGGCCATCCTGTGCGGCCGCGAGGAGCTGGTGAAGGAGAACATGAAGCTGGCCGGCCTCGACCCCGCCGAGGTCAACCTGCAGATCGTCAACGCCCGGCTGTCGGACCGCAATCCCGACTATGTCGATCACCTGTACCAGCGGCTCCAGCGTGAGGGCTATCTCAAGCGCGACGTGCAGCGGCTGATCAACCAGGACCGCAACAGCTTCGCCGCCTCGATGGTCGCGCTGGGCGACGCCGACGCGATGATCACCGGCGTGACCCGCAGCTACGACCAGGTGCTGGAAGAGGTCCTGCGGGTCATCGACCCGGCGCCGGGCGGGCGGGTGATGGGCATGTCGATCGTGCTGGCCAAGGGCCACACGGTGTTCATCGCCGACACCAACGTCACCGAGATGCCCGAGGCCGACGAGCTGGTCGAGATCGCCTGCGAGGCGGCCCGGGCCGTGCGCACCCTGGGCTTCACCCCGCGCGTGGCCTTCATGAGCTATTCGACCTTCGGCAACCCGATGGGTCTGCGCTCGGAGAAGGTCCGCGAGGCCGTGGCCATGCTCGACGAGATGGACGGCGTCGATTTCGAATACGAGGGCGAGATGCCGCCCGAACTGGCCCTGGAGCCGGAGTCGCGCGGCAACTTCCCGTTCATGCGCCTGACCGGCCCGGCCAATGTGCTGATCATGCCGGCGATCCATTCGGCCTCGATCTCGACCAAGCTGGTCCAGGCCCTGGGCGGGGCGACCGTACTGGGCCCGATCCTGCTGGGCCTGAACAAGTCGGTGCAGATCGCGCCGCTGTCGGCCTCGGTGTCGAAGATCCTCAACATGGCTCTGATGGCGGCCTACGACCAGCCACTCGAGCCAACGGCGGAGTAGGGCCATGGCTTCATGATCAGCGGAATGCCCGTTTCCCCGCGCTAGACGGTTCGTTCGATCGGACCCGGGGGCGGGTCCATTGGAATTCGGTGACAGTTTGCGAATTCGCTTCCTGGCTACCTGAGATGGGAACGGGGCAAGAGGCGAATTCGCAAACTGTCACCGAATTCCGCGTCACCGCTCCCGTCCGCGAAGGGACATCCCATGACGCGCGTATCCGACGCCGCGATCGGCGTTGATTTCGGCACGACCAACACGGTCGTCGCCTTCGACCAGGGCGGGGGCCAGGCGGGTCTCGCCGGGTTCAGCCACGATGGCCAGCCATTCAACGCCTTCCGCTCGGCGCTGAGCTTCCACGCCCCGGCCGACGATCCGGCCGGCCGGGTGGTCGAGGCTGGGCCCTGGGCCATCGACGCCTATGTCGAAGAGCCGGTGGAGACGCGGTTCATCCAGTCGTTCAAGAGCTACGCGGCCAGCCCGCTGTTCACCGACACCGAGATCCTGCGGCGGCGGTTCAGCTTCGAGGACCTGCTCAGCGCCTTCCTGCTGAAGCTGCAGGCGCACGGCGGGGCCGAGCTGGCCGACCTGCCGAAACGCGCGATCGTCGGCCGGCCGGTGGCCTTCGCGGGCCTACGGCCCGACCCGGCCCTGGCCATGACGCGCTACGAGACGGCGTTCCGGCGGCTGGGCTTCACCGACATCCGCTATGTCTACGAACCGGTCGCGGCGGCCTTCTTCTTCGCCAAGCGGCTGGAGGGCGACGCCACCGTGCTGGTCGGCGACTTCGGCGGCGGCACCAGCGACTTCTCGCTGGTCAGGTTCACCCACAAGGACGGCCGGGTGCGGTCGCAGGCCCTGTCGAACGCCGGGGTGGGCGTGGCCGGCGACGCGTTCGACTACCGGATCATCGACCATCTGGTGTCGCCGAAACTGGGCAAGGGCAGCCTGTACAAGGCGTTCGACAACGTCCTGCCGATCCCCAACCGCTATTTCACCGCCTTCGCCCGCTGGGAGCAGCTGGCCCTGCTGCGGGCGTCCAGGGACATGCGCGACATCCGCCGCCTCGTGCGCGACGCGGTCGAGCCGGAGAAGCTGGAGCGGCTGGTCGAGGTGCTCGACGACAACCACGGCTACCGCCTCTACCAGTCGGTTTCGCGGCTGAAGGAGGCGCTGTCGGGGGCCGAGGAGGCGGTGTTTTCGTTCAAGGGCGGGTCGGTGGTGATCGAGGGGGCGGTGAAACGGGCTAGCTTCGACCGCTGGATCCAGCCGGAACTGACGGCCATCGAGGGGGCGGTGGATCAGGCGTTGTCGCGAGCGGGGCTGACCGAGGCGGGGGTGGACCGGGTGTTCCTCACCGGCGGGTCGAGCTTCGTGCCGGCCGTGCGCGGCATCTTCGAGCGCCGGTTCGGGGCCGACAAGCTGGAGAGCGGGGCCGAACTGGTGTCGATCGCGACCGGGTTGGCGCTGCTGGGGGCGGAGGAGGATCTGGACGACTGGAGTGAGCGGGCGGGGGGTTAGTCTTTGCGTTTGGGCTCTCGTCGGATGCTCGGCAGGAAGCGCACCAGACAAACCAGAGTGAGCATCAGGCCGCCTCCGGTGCGGGAGAGTGTCTCTTGCTGGGCCGGCGACAGGCTACCGAGGATGGCGTTGAGCGCTGGCAAACTGCTGAAGAATAACCACAGGCCCAAACCGGCGCCCGCGAGGTGCAGAAGGCTGACCATGGCGATGTTGAGCCAGCGCGCCGCGCGATGTTCGAGGGAGGCCTCTCGATCCAATCCGTCGGTCATCATCCATCCCGCCCTTCATCTCATGGCGAAATCATCGCCGGACGGGTCAGGTTGCTCAAGGGCGCTTCGCGTCGCGGAGCGACAGGCCCGCAGGGCCTGCCCTTGACCAACCTGACCCGTCCGGCACGCTGGCCTGCATGAGCTTAAGGACACTCCTCCCCCAATTGGGGGAGGGGGACCATGCGGAGCATGGTGGAGAGGGAGGCGCCGGTGGTCGACGTCAGACCCCAATCGATCCGAATTCTCCGCCAACCTGAGGGCTTCCCTCTCCACCACCCTCCGGGTGGTCCCCCCCTCCCTCACGGGAGAGGCGCGCTGCGCGTAATTCCCCCGCCTCACGAAGACGGCGCCCAATCGCGCGCGGCTTTGCTAGACACGATCCCATGATCGCACCCGGCCCCACCCTCGAAACCGCCCGCCTGATCCTGCGCCCCCCGGCGCAGGAGGACCTCGACGGCTGGGCCGAGCTGATGGGCGACGAAGAGGCCTCGCGCTTCATCGGCGGCCTGCAGGGCCGCGCGCAAAGCTGGCGCGGTCTGGCCAGCATGGCCGGGTCCTGGGCGATCAAGGGCTTCGGCATGTTCTCGATGATCGAGAAGGAGACCGGCGACTGGGTCGGCCGGGCCGGGCCCTGGGTTCCGGAGGAGTGGCCGGGCACGGAGGTGGGCTGGGGCCTGCGGCGGGCGCACTGGGGCAAGGGCTACGCGGTGGAAGCCGCCGAGGCGGCTATCGACTGGGCTTTCGACAATCTCGGCTGGACCGAGGTGATCCACTGCATCGACCCGGGCAACGTCAATTCGCAAAAGGTCGCCCAGCGGCTCGGTTCGGTGAATCAGGGCGAGGGCCGCATGCCGCCGCCGTTCCACGAACTGCCGATCGACATCT
>JAUSMJ010000057.1 GCA_030645575.1 Caulobacter sp.
GATCACCGGGGCCGGCTGGCCGCCGAGCGACAGGTGGTCGGCGTCGAGCGCGATCAGGATGCCGCCCAGGTCGCCGATGTTCTCGCCCATCGTCAGGTCGCCGTTGATGAACGAGCCGGCGACCGGTTCGAACGCCGCGTACTGGGCGCCCAGACGTTTGGTCTGGATCTCGAACTTGGCGGTGTCTTCCGGCTGCCACCAGTCGCGCAGACTGCCGTCGGCGTCGAACTTGCGGCCCGAGTCGTCGAAGCCGTGGCTGATCTCATGGCCGATCACCGAGCCGATGCCGGCGTAGTTGATCGCCGCGTCCGCGTCGGGGTCGAAGAACGGCGGCTGCAGGATCGCCGCCGGGAAGACGATCTCGTTCATGGTCGGGTTGTAGTAGGCGTTGACCGTCTGCGGGAACATGCCCCACTCGCTGCGGTCGACGGGCTGGCCCAGCTTGGCCACGTTGAAGGCCCATTCGAAGGCGCTCGCGCGCTGGACGTTGCCGTAGAGGTCGTTCGGCTTGATCGTCAGGGCGCTGTAGTCGCGCCACTTGTCCGGGTAGCCGATCTTCACGGTGAAGCTGGCCAGCTTGGCCTGGGCGCGGGTCTTGGTCTCCGCGCTCATCCAGTCGAGCTTGTCGATGCGGGCCTTCATCGCCACGCGCAGGTTGGCGACGAGAGTCTCCATCTTGGCCTTGGACTCGGCGGGGAAGTAGGCGTCGACATACAGCTTGCCGACCGCCTCGCCGAGGTTGCCGCTGACCAGGCTGACGCCGCGCTTCCAGCGCACGCGCTGCTCGGGCTGGCCCGACAGGGTCTTGGCGCGGAATTCGAAGTTGGCGTCGACGAAGCGCTTCGACAGATAAGGCGCGGCCTGGTCCGTCGTGCGGAAGGCCTGCCAGGCCTGCAGGGTGGCGACCGGGGCGGCGGCGTAGATGGCGGCGATTCTGGTGAAGGCCGTGGGCTCGCCGACGATGACCGTGCCGGCCTTGTCGAGGCTCGCGCCGTTCAGCCAGGCCTGCCACGGGAAGCCCGGGGCCAGGGTCTGAAGCTCGGCGATGGACTTGGGATTGTAGGTCTTGTCGGCGTCGCGCTGGTCGGCGATCGGCCACTGGGCCTCGGCGATGCTGGTCTCGAGGGCGACGATGTCCGCCGCCGCCTTCGCCGGGTCGGCCCAGCCGGCCATGGTCAGCAGCTGGGCGACATAGGCCTGGTAGGCCGTCTTCTTGGCCGCGAACTTGGGGTCGAGATAGTAGTCGCGGTTGGGCAGGCCCAGGCCCGCCTGGGTCAGGTAGGTGACGTTGGTGTTGGGGTCCTTGGCGTCCTGGCTGATGTAGGCGGCGAAGATGCTGCCGCCGAAGCCGCCGTTGGTCGCGCCCATGATCCGGGCCAGGTCGTCACGGGTGGCGGCCGCGCGGATCGCGGCCAGGTCGCCGGCCAGCGGCTTGGCGTCCAGCGCCTCGACCCGGGCCTCGTCGATGAAGCTGTTGTACAGGCCGCCGATCTGCTGCGCCTCGCCAGTCGCGTTGGTCGTCGCCGCGGCGCGGTCGATCACCGCCTTGATGCGGGCGTCGGACAGTTCGCGCAGGGCGTTGAACGAGCCCCAGCTGGTCCGGTCGGCCGGAATCTGCAGGTTGGCCAGATAGGTTCCGGTGGCGAACTTGCCGAAGTCGTCGCCAGGCTTCACGGCGCGGTCCATGCCCGCCATGTCGAAGCCCCAGGGACCCATGCGTGGGGCGCGGGTGATGTCCGCCTCGGAGACGGCGGCCGGGGCGGTGTCGGCGCGGGCGATGGCGGCGGTCGCGCCAAGCGCGCAGGTCAGGGCCAGCGCGGCGGCGGCGGAAAGCAGGACGCGTTTCATGGAGGGGGTGTTTCCCGAGTGAAAAGGGTTGCCCCGGACCATGCACATTGCCGCGGGTCGCGCTTCTTACAAAAAAGTCATGAAAGGCGCGGCGGCGTGAATTCGGTGCGTGAATTCGGTGACAGTTTACGAATTGCGGATGGGCCTCGGCCAAAGGCGCGGCAATTCGTAAACTGTCACCGAATTCACACGGAGGATCAGCTCGTCGTGACGCCCAGGGCGGCCAGGGCCTGGGTCCGCACCGCCTTGTAATCGACCTTGCCGTTGGCGGCGCGGTGGACGGTGGCGACGACCAGCTCGCGCGGCGCCTTGTAGTCGGCCAGGCGGCCGCGGACATGGGCGGCCAGTTCGGTCAGCGGCGGGGCGACGTTGCCGCCGACATCGACCACCGCGCAGATGCGCTCGCCGAAGCGGGCGTCGGGCACCCCGACGACCACCGCGTCACGGACCAGCGGGTGGGTCTTGAGCGCCTCCTCGACCTCTTCGGGGAAGACCTTCTCGCCGCCGGTGTTGATCACCTGCGAGCCGCGGCCGAGCAGCTTGATCGTGCCGTCTTCGTTGACCTCGGCGAAGTCGCCCGGCACCGACCAGCGGCGGCCCTCGAAGGTCTGGAAGGTCTTGGCCGACTTCTCGGGATCCTTGTAGTAGCCGGTCGGGATGAAGCCGCCGACGGCCACCAGGCCGCGCTCGCCGCTGCCCGGTTCGACCCGGGTCCCGTCTTCCTTGAACACCGCAGCGTTGGGGCCGACGAGGAACTGGGCCGTGGTCGCCTCCGCCCCGGCCACCGAGGTCGAGCCGCCCAGGCCGACGGCCTCGGACGAGCCGAGACTGTCCATCAGCATCGCGCCGGGCGGCAGGTGTTTCAGCAGCGCCTGCTTGTTGTCATGGCTCCAGACCGTGCCCGACGAGCCGATCCGCATGATGCAGGTGAGGTCCCAGCGGCCGGGGTTGGCCTCGATCGCCTCGAGCATCGGCGCGGCGAAGGCCAGACCGACGATGGAGACGCTGTTGGCCCGCAGGCGATCGACCTCGTCCCACAGCTCCTCGGCGGAAAACCTCTGCGAGGGCAGGGTGATGATGCAGCCCCCCCCCGTCAGGGCGGCGAAGCTGCCGAACTGCGCCGTGCCGTGCATCAGCGGGCAGGCGGCGACCAGGCTGGTCGGCGGCGGCAGGTGCAGGTCGCCGGCGCGCCCCGTGCGCACGCGCACGCCGGCCTCGTGCGGGGTCTCCAGCGGCGGGATCATCGCCAGCACATTGCCGCCAGCGCCCAGCACCTGGAACAGGTCGTCCTGGCGCCACATCACGCCCTTGGGCATGCCGGTGGTGCCGCCGGTGTAGAGCAGCAGCAGGTCGTCGCCGGACCGGCCTTGCGGGCCCGTCACCCGGTCCGCGCCGGGAGCGGCGATGGCCTCGTACTCGGTGGCCCAGGCCGGGATCGGCGCGGCGCCGTCGGCCACGGCGATCCAGCATTTCACCCTGGTCAGGCGATCCCTGAGAACCTCCAGCTTGGGGGCGAAGCCGGCGTGGAAGACGATCGCCTCGGCGTCGGCGTTGTCGAACAGATAGAGCAGCTCCTCGGTCTCGTAGCGGTAGTTGGTATTGACCGGGGCGAGGCTGGCCTTGAAGGCGGCGTAGTAGGTCTCGAGATATTCCGGGGCGTTGTAGAGATAGGCCGCGACCTTGGCCTGACGACCCAGGCCCGCCTTCAGCAGGTGGGCGGCGAGGGCGTTGGCGCGACGGTCGAAGTCGCGCCAGCTGATGACCCGCTGGCCGCGAATCTGGGCCGGTCGGTCCGGCGCCGCCGCGGCGATCTCTTCCCAGACGTCGGCGAAGTTCCAGCCGGACATGCGCGCTCTCCCCTATCCGGACTCTGGCGGTCCGGCGGCGGCAAGTTAGCGGTGTTCAGGAACGCCCTGTCAACGCGTGACCCGGCGTTACCTGGTCGGCCTTTTGTCAGTTCGCCGGGGCCGTGGCCTGGACGGAAAACTGGACCGTCACCTTGCCGGCCTTCTTGAAGGTCAGGGTGGCCGGATAGTGGTCGCCGGCCTTCAGCGGTTGCTTGAGACCCATCAGCATCATGTGCCACCCGCCGGGCTTGAGGGCGACGGTCGCGCCGGCCGGAACCGCCAGGCCGCCGGGGCGCGCGTGCATCATCGCCTGGCCGCCCATGACCATCGATTCGTGGATCTCGATGCGGGCCGCGACGGGGCTGCTGACGGCGATCAGGGTGTCGGCGGCGGGGCCGGTGTTGGTGATCAGGGCGTAGCCGGCCCCGTTGCCGCCTTGCGGCGCGGGGCGGGACCAGGCCTGGCTGACCTCGACGGTCGAGGAGGCGGCGAGCACGGGCGCGGCCAGAAGGGTCAGGGCGGCGGCGAGAACGAAGGGTTTCATCGGTCTGTCCATGGGCTGGGAGCTACAGGGCCTATTTGAGTTTCAATACGGCGGGCGCAAGGCGGTCGATGGCCAGAACGGCCAGAATTGACAGGCCGGGGCGGAAACCGCGCGGCCCGGCGCCGGGACGAAGGCGGTGGCGCGCGCTTATTCGCGCATCCGGGGTTCCGCAAGCGGGCCGCAGGTCGTCATATGGGGCCATCGACAATCTGGAGGCGGTATGGCGGCGGAGGTCTCTCCCGGCGAATACAAGGACGTGGTCCTGTTCCTGGCCACGGCGGGCGTCGTCGTTCCGCTGTTCCGCCGCTGGCGCATCAGCCCGATCCTCGGCTTTCTCGGCGCCGGGGTGGCGCTGGGCCCCTACGGGCTGGGGGCCCTGACCGGGTCGCTGCCCTGGCTGGCGGCGGTGACGATCGAGAATCCGAAGGACGTCGCCCAGCTGGCCGAGTTCGGGGTCGTGTTCCTGCTGTTCATGATCGGGCTCGAGCTCAGCTGGGAGCGGCTGCGGCTGATGCGGCGGTTCGTGTTCGGCATGGGCGCCCTGCAGGTCACCGTCTGTTCGGCCGCCATCGCCACCATCGCGGTGCTGCTGGGCCAGCCGCTGCAGGCGGCCGTGGCCATCGGCGCGGCCCTGGCGCTGTCCTCGACGGCCATGGTCATGCCGCTGCTGGCCGAGAGCAAGCGCCAGCACAGTCAGGCCGGCCGGGCGACCTTCGCGGTGCTGCTGTTCCAGGACCTGGCCGTGGCTCCGATCCTGATCACCTTGACGGTCATCGGCAGCCGGGGCGGTGGCGAGCTGTTCTCGCCCAGGATGCTGCTGACCTTCGCGCCGGCCGCGGTGGGTCTGCTGGCCCTGGTGGTGTTCGGCCGCCTGCTGCTGCGGCCGATGATGAAGTCGGTGGCCCGGGCCAAGAGCGAGGAGCTGTTCATGGCCGCCTCGCTGCTGATCGTCATTGGCGCGGGCCTGGTCGCGGCCCTGACCGGCCTGTCGATGGCCCTGGGCGCCTTCGTCGCCGGCCTGTTGCTGGCCGAGACCGAGTACCGGCACGAGGTCGAGGTGACCATCGAGCCGTTCAAGGGCCTGCTGCTGGGTCTGTTCTTCCTGTCGATCGGCATCGGCCTGGACCTGTCGCTGCTGCTGCAGAAGCCCGCGGCCATCCTCGGCATGGCGGCCGGGGCGCTGGTCCTGACCGGCGGCGTGGTGTTCGCCCTGGGCCTGCTGTTCGGGCTCAAGCCGCGCAAGGCGCTGGAGGCAGGGCTGCTGCTGGCGGCGGGCGGCGAGTTCGCCTTCGTTATCCTTGATACGGCGATGAACAGCGGCCTTGTCGATCGCGCGACCGGGCGCACCGTGCTGGTCGCCTCGACCCTGACGATGTTCTGCATCCCCGTCCTGGCCACCCTTGGCGCGAAGCTTGGCGGACGCCCGGGGGCCAATCCGGCGATCAGCACGGTCGTCGATCCGGTCGCCTCGACGGACGAGGAGCCCGCCGTGCTGGTGGTCGGCTACGGCCGGGTGGGCCGGCTGGTCGGCGACATGCTGGGCCGCCATGACATCCGCTGGGTCGCCGCCGAGCGCGATCCGAAGCTGGTCGAGGCCGGTCGCCGGTCGGGCGCGGCGATCTTCTACGGCGACGCCTCGCGGGCCGAGTTCCTGCGCCGCTGCGGCCTGGACACCGCCCGGGCGCTGGTGGTGACCATGGATAATCCCGAGGGCAACGAGGTGGTCGTCGCCACGGCCCGCGAGCTGCGGCCCGACCTGACCATCGTCGCCCGGGCCCGCGACGCCCGCCACGCCAAGCGGCTCTACGAGCTGGGGGCCACCGACGCGGTGCCCGAGACCATCGAGGCCTCGCTGCAATTATCGGAGGCGACGCTGGTCGAGATCGGCATTCCCATGGGCCTGGTCATCGCCTCGATCCACGAGCGGCGCGACGAGGTCCGCAGGGAGCTCAACCGGCCGGAGGCGCTGGGCGGCCGGCGGCGTCCGCGGGACGGGGCGAAGCCTTGAAGTGACCGTTCAGGGCCCCGCCGCGCATGACCGGCCAGGCCAGGATGAACGACACCAGGGCGACCAGGACCAGCGCCGGGATCAGGGCGCCGTCCTCGCGCCTGCGGCCAACCAGCAGCACGACACCTCCGAGCAGGGCCAGCGCGAAGCCGAAGGCGATCGCCTTGAGCACGTCCGTCGGCAGGGAGCCCGTCGGGGCCGTCAGCAGGACCACCGGAATCTGGAACACGGCCGAGGCCGCCCAGATCATGCCGAACCGGCGGAGCAGGGGATGTTGCGGGGTCATGGTCGTCTCGCCGGTGGGGCCGTGCGCCAAACATAGCCGCATTCGCCCGGCCGTCCCGTTCCGTTTCCCGGCCCTCGCCTGGAAGGCGGGGGAAGGACGCTTGACTCGCGACCCGATCAAATAAATAACTGACCGGTCAGTTAACAAGGAAACAGGCCATGATGCCCGTCGGCCAGCCCAAATGGCGCCGCCGCAAGGAGGCCCGGCCTGGCGAAATCGTCGCCGCGGCGCTGGAGGTGTTCGCGGAGAAGGGCTTCGCCGCCGCGCGGCTGGACGACATCGCCGCGCGCGCCGGGGTCAGCAAGGGCGCGCTGTACCTCTATTTCGAGACCAAGCAGGAGCTGTTCGCGGCGGTCGTGCGCGACGCCATCAGCCCCAACATCGCCGTCGTCGAGGCCGCCGCCGCGGCCATCGATCTGCCGTTCGCCCAGACCAGCCGGGTGCTGCTGGGCCGGGCCGCCGACCTGCTGGCGAGCTCGCCGGTCGGACCCGTGGCCAAGATGGTCATCGCCGAGTCGCGCAACTTCCCCGAACTGGCGCGGGTCTGGCATGACGAGGTGGTCAGCCGCGTCCTGGGCGTCATGAGCGGGCTGATCGAACGGGCCCAGGCGCGCGGCGAGATCCGTCCCGGCGATCCGCGCTTTCACGCCCTGGCCCTGATCGGTCCGCTGCTGATGGGGGTGCTGTGGGGCGAGGTCCTCGTACCCGTCGGCGCCGCGCCGATCGACCTGAAGGCGCTGGCCAGCCAGCATATCGAGACCGTCCTGCACGGTCTCCTGGCCGAGGGAGGCCGTCGATGAACCCCAAAGTCCGCATCGCCATCGTCGTGGTGGTCATCCTGTCCGGCGCCGGCGCCTGGTGGACGTGGGGCCGCAAGCCCGCGCACGACCGGGCCCTGTCGGGCTATATCGAGGGCGAGGCGCTCTACCTGTCGTCCTCGGCGGCCGGGCCGGTATCCGAGGTGTCGGTCGTCCGCGGACAGAGGGTCGTCGCCGGTCAGCCGCTGTTCGCCCTCGACGCCGGGCCGCTGGTCGCCCAGCGCGACCAGGCCGCCGCCGCCGTGGCAGAGGCCGAAGCCCGGCTGGAGGACGCCCGCAAGGGCCAGCGGCCGCAGGAGCTGGCCGTCACCGACGCCCAGCGCGCCGCCGCCGAGGCCGCCGTGCGTCAGGCCCAGGCCGAGTACGACCGCATAGCGCCGCTGGTGAGGCAGGGCATCTACGCGCCGGCGCGGCTCGACACCGTCAGGGCCGCCCGCGACACGGCCGTCGCCAATCTGCGCGCCGTGGCCAGCCAGCGCACGGCCCAGACTCTGGGCGCGCGGCCCGACGCCATCCGCGCCGCCGAGGCCCAAGTGCGGCAGGCGCGCGAAGTCCTCGCCGCGGCTCAGGCCCAGCTGGATCGCACCGGACCCGTCGCCCCGGCCGCCGCGCGGGTCGAGCAGGTGTTCTTCCAGGCCGGCGAATGGGCGGCGGCCAACCAGCCGGTCGTGTCGCTGATCCCTGACGACCGGGTGAAGGTGCGCTTCTTCGCGCCGCAGCGGGACCTGTCCCGCTACCGTATTGGCCGCCGGATCACCTTCACCTGCGATGGCTGCGCGGCTGGCCTGACGGCGACCATCGACTATGTCAGCCCACGGCCCGAGTTCACCCCGCCGATCATCTACAGCCGCGACAGCCGCGACCGGCTGGTGTTCCTGATCGAGGCGCGCCCCGCCGCGCCGCGGACGCTGGCGCCGGGGCAGCCGGTTGATGTGACGCCGCTGAGGGACGGAACGTGACTCTGGCTGTCGATGTCCGTGGCCTGAACAAGAGCTTCGGCGACAAGCATGTCGTGCAGGACGTCGCCATCCAGGTCGGGACCGGCCGGATCACCGGCTTTCTCGGCCCCAACGGCTCAGGCAAGACCACGACCCTGCGCATGCTCTGCGGCCTGCTGACCCCCGACAGCGGCGAGGGCGAGGTGCTGGGCCTCGATTTCCGCAAGGAGGCCGAGCGGATCAAGCGCCAGACCGGCTACATGACCCAGAAGTTCTCGCTCTACGAGGACCTGTCGATCGAGGAAAACCTGACCTTCGTCGCGCGGGTCTACGGCCTGGACGACCGGCGGCGGCGGGTGCGTGAGGCGCTCGAGCGGCTGGGGCTGGACAACCGCCGGCGGCAGCTGGCCGGCAGCCTGTCCGGCGGCTGGAAACAGCGGCTGGCCCTGGCCGCCAGCATCCTGCACGAGCCGCGCCTGCTGCTGCTCGACGAGCCGACCGCCGGCGTCGATCCCAAGGCCCGCCGCGAGTTCTGGGACGAGATCCACGCCCTGTCGGCCGAGGGCCTGACCGTGCTGGTCTCGACCCACTACATGGACGAGGCCGAGCGCTGCCACGACATCGCCTACATCGCCTATGGCCGGCTGATGGCCCGCGGCACGGGCGAGGAGGTGATCGCGCGGTCCGGCCTGGTCACCTTCCGCGGCGAGGGCCCCGGCGCCGACCGCCTGGCCCGCGAGCTCGCGGGCAAACCCGGGGTGGAGATGGCCGCCGCCTTTGGCGCCGCCCTGCACGTCAGCGGGACCGACCGCGCCGCGCTCGAGGCCGCCATCGCGCCCTGGCGCAAGCCGCCGTTCCGCTGGAGCGAGGCCGCCCCGACGCTCGAGGACGTGTTCATCCATCTGATGGGTCAGTCGAAGGACAACTTCGAATGAGCGCCACCCGCATTCTGGCCGTGTTGGTCAAGGAATTCACCCAGCTCACCCGCGACCGGCTGACCTACGCCCTGATCCTGCTGATGCCGATCGTGCAGCTGCTACTGTTCGGCTACGCCATCAACAGCGACCCTCATCACCTGCCCACCGCGGTGCTGGTGCAGGATCACGGGATATTCGCCCGCTCGACCCTCGGGACGATCGTGCGCAGCGGCTATTTCGACATCACCGAGACGGCGCGCACCCCGGAGGAGCTGGACCGGGCGATCGCTCTGGGCCGGGTGCAGTTCGCGATCACCATTCCGGCCGACTTCAGCCGGCGGGTGGTGCGCGGCGACAAGGCCCAGATCCTGGTTGAAGCGGACGCCGCCGATCCGTCGGCCACGGGATCGGCGATCGCCGCCCTGGCGGCCCTGCCCCAGGAGGCGCTGAAGCACGATCTGACCGGCGCCGTCGCCCCGCGAACCCCCGCCCCGCCGCCGTTCGAGGTGGTCGTCCACCGCCGCTACAACCCGGAAGCCATCAGCGCCTACAACATAGTCCCGGGCCTGCTGGGCATCATCCTGTCCATGACCCTGGTGATGATGACCTCGCTGGGCGTTACCCGCGAGTACGAGCGCGGAACCATGGAAAGCCTGTTGGCGACGCCGGTTCGACCGCTGGAGGTGATGATCGGCAAGCTGGCGCCCTATGTGCTGGTCGGGCTGATCCAGACGGTGGTCATCCTGGTCATGGCGCGGGTGTTGTTCGACGTGCCGCTGGCGGGGGGCTGGGCGCCCCTTTCGGCCGGCATCCTGCTGTTCATCTTCGGCAGCCTGGCGCTCGGATTTCTGGTTTCGACGTTGGCCCGAAGCCAGCTCCAGGCGATGCAGATGTCGTTCTTCTACATGCTGCCGTCGATCCTGCTGTCGGGCTTCATGTTTCCGTTCAGGGGCATGCCCGATTGGGCGCAGTGGCTGGGAACCGTGATTCCCGTGACGCATTTCCTGCGCGTCGTCCGCGGCGCCCTGCTCAAGGGGCTGGGGTTCGCCGATCTGTGGCCCAGTCTGGCTGCCCTGGCGGTGTTCGTGCTGGTGGTCGTTTCGCTGGCCATGGCGCGCTACCGCACAACCCTCGACTGAAAAACTCGCCGTTCACCGTTCGCCAAGAGAAATTAGGCCATGGTGTGTCTTCACCGACACTTGGCGGTGGCCGGATGGTTGATATAACAAAAGTCCGAGCGACCTTTGGTCGCATCGTGGGCAGGAGAGGGCTCTCATTATGAAATTCAAGCTTCTGGCGGGTGCGGCTCTTGCCGTTACGACGCTCGCGGCGACGGGTGCTGCGGCTCAGGACAGCGGCTGGTACGGCGCGCTGGACGTGGGCTACCACTGGTCCGACGACACCAACTTCAACACCACCCTCAGCACGTTCAATCTGGACGGCGATGACGACTGGACCGGGCTGGCGCGCCTTGGCTACCGCCTGACGCCGAGCTGGCGCATCGAAATCGAAGGCGGCTGGCGCCCCGGCGCCCTGCAGACGCCGACGGTCGATACCGTAGGCGAATACGAAGTCATGTCGCTGATGGAAAACATCATCTTCGACTTCATGCCCGATGGTGATCTGCATCCGTTCGTCGGCGTTGGCGGCGGTGTGGCCCGGGCGGTCGTGGGCGCGGTGTCCGCGCCGTCTCTCGTGGTCGACTGGGACGACACGGCGTTCGCCTGGCAGGGCATCGCCGGCGTGACGGCCAAGGCCAGCGACCGCATGAACGTGGACCTGACCTACCGTTACTTCCAGACCGACGATTTCGATCTCGGCAACATCGGCACCGGCGGTTCGCCGCTGGTGGGCAGCTACAACGACCAGTCGGTGACGGTCGGCATCCGCTACAGCTTCCAGGAAGAAGCCGCGCCCCCGCCGCCTCCGCCTCCGCCGCCGCCGCCGCCTCCCCCGCCGCCTCCGCCGCCGCCGCCTCCGCCGCCGCAGTACGAGGCCCGGGAATTCATCGTCTACTTCCCGTTCGATCAGTACGTGCTGACGCCGGAAGCCCAGACGGTGGTGTCCGAAGCGGCCCAGTAC
>JAUSMJ010000060.1 GCA_030645575.1 Caulobacter sp.
CCCGCCTTCGGGTGTGTACCAGGGGCAGGGCTCGGTGATCACGGCCAGCTTGTCGGCCAGCGTGAACGGGTAATGCGGGCCCATGTGCTGGTTAAAGCCCATGCGCACCCGCTCGGGGTTGCCTGCACCCACCTGGCCCACCCGCAGGTCGCGGTTGATCACCAGCTGGGTGGGCGGGCGCAGCTTGTTGATGCGCTGCGTGATCTCGCTGACCTGCCCGCCCTGGCCCGCGGCACTGCCGACCGAGGCGGTGCCGGTGAGCACCGGCGCGCCGTCGCGCTTCTCGGCCCAAATGCGGGTGAAGCGCTCACCATCCGCGGGCCGCTGCACGAAGGCGCGCACCTCTTCGCCCTCGACCACCATGGTCTGGTAATGCGCGCTGATGCAGCCGGTCTCGAACCAGGCCCGGCCGAACAGCGCGTGCAGCAGTGGGTCGAACTGGCTGAAGTGCGTGGGCCCCTCGATCGGGCCGGCGCGCAGGCCCAGGCCGGCGGCCATGGTGTCGTCGTGGATCGACTTGTGGCCGTCGTAGACCTGGTGGGCCAGCATCTGGCGCGGCTGGCGCAATGGCCCGCACATCGAAGGGAGGTCAGCAAAGGGTCGCGACATGGTGGGTCCCACAGGGCAGTGGCGGGCAGTGAAGGCGCGATCAGTGTGTGGCGGCACCGCGCCGCCGGCTAACACCTGGGTGACACCACGCGCTTGCTGAACGCTGGATGCGGCCGGCCGCGGCGCCCGATCACAGCCCCTTGAGCCAGGGCAACAGCAGTGCGTTGACCTGCACGGGCGCTTCCTGCTGGGTCCAGTGGCCGATGCCGGGCAGCACATGCGCGCCCCGCAGCCCCGGCAGGTGCGGCGCCATCAGGTCGACCGGGTTTACGCCCGGCACCATGCGCAGCGCCAGGTCCCGATCACCACCGATGAACAGCGCCGGCTGCTCGATGCGGCGGTCTTTGAAGGCCTGCTGCCAGGCAAAGTCGATGTCATGGTTGCGGTAGCGGTTGAGCGGGCCGTAGAAGCCCGAGGCCTCGAAGGCGGCGACGAAGTGGTCCTCGTCAGCGGGCGTGAACCAGGCTGGGAAGGGCTGCGGGTCGGGCAGGCGGTCGAGCAGCGTGGCGCCATGCGGCTTGTCCTTGGGCCAGGTGCCTGCGGGCGCGTCGCCACTCAACGCGTAGTAGAACTTGCGCAGCGAGGCGCGCACATCGGCTTCCAGCTCGGCCTCGGCCACGCCCACGTCCTGGAAATACACCTGGTAGAAGAAGCGGCCCTTGTCGGTGAAGGCGGCCTTGATCGTGTCCAGAAAGGGCGCGGTCGGCACGCCGGTCCAGGGCACCGACAGCCCCGCCACCGCGCGCACCCGGTCGGGCCGGGTCAACGCGGTGTTCCAGACGATGGGCGCGCCCCAGTCGTGGCCGATCAGCACGGCCTTCTCGTTCGGCGAGAGATGCTCGATGACCCCGGCGACATCGGTGGTGATCTGTTCGAGGCTGTAGTCCTCGACCCGGCCCGGCTTGTCCGACCCGCCATAGCCGCGCACGTCGATGGCGCAGACGGTGAACCCCGCCGCCGCGATCGGCGCGATCTGGTGGCGCCAGCTGTACCAGCTCTCGGGGAAGCCATGCACAAGCACGACCAGCGGCCCGGCGCCCTCGACCACGGCGCGCAGCTTGATCCCGTTGGTCGGGATGGAGACGAAGTTGGGCATGGCGTTTCCCCGGTTGTCCCCAGACGATCATGGACGACGTGGCGGCAAGCAAGGGGCGGCAACAGAGACACCCCACATGGTTGCATATTGCAAGTACACACTTGTAAATCCGCACAGGCATGCTAGCCTCAATGTATGAGCAATCCCCGGCCCCCCGGCTTCGAAGAAGCACCCGTTGAGTTCGATGCGACCTACGACGAGCGCTCGGCCGCGGCCGACGCCGATGTCGCGGCAGGCAGGGTCGTGCCTCACGAGGAGGTGACCAAGTGGCTGCGCACCTGGGGCACGCCGGATGAGCAGCCGCTGCCCAGGTCGTGGCGTAGGTAACCTGGACGTTCCAGGCGCTCCTCGACCTTGAGGGCATCCGGGCCTATGTCGCCCACGACCGACCGGTCGCCGCCGAACGTCTGGCCGAAAGGCTCCGGGCGGCCGCCGCGGCGCTCGACACCTATCCAGCGAGGGGGCGCTCGATCAGCGAAGGGCGTCGGGAACTGACGCACGTATGGCCATACCTGATCCGCTACCGGGTGATGGCCGACAGCGTCAGAATCCTCGAAGTCCGCCACGGTGCCCGGGGGCCAGAGTGAGCACTACCCCACCAGCCTCTCCCGCCCTTCCCAGAACGGCTTCCTCAGCTCCCGCCGCAGCACCTTGCCGGACGGGTTCCTCGGCAGGGCGTCGATGAAGTCGATGCTCTTGGGGGCTTTGAACCCGGCGATCCGCGCGCGGGTGTGGGCGATGATCTCCTCGGCGGTGGCGGTCGCGCCGGGCTTGAGGACGACCAGGCCCTTGACCGCCTCGCCCCAGCGCTCGTCCGGCACGCCGATGACGGCGGCGTCGGCCACGGCGGGGTGGCTGAACAGGGCGTTCTCGACCTCGGCCGGATAGACGTTCTCGCCGCCGCTGACGATCATGTCCTTCACCCGGTCGTAGATGTAGAGGTAGCCCTCGTCGTCGAAATAGCCGGCGTCGCCGCTGGAGAACCAGCCCTGGGGGCAGACGGCCTCGGCCGTGGCCTCCGGCCGGTTCCAGTAGCCCTTCATCACGCCGCGGGCGCGGATCTGGATCTCGCCGACCTCGCCGGGCTTGCCGGCCTCGCCGGTGGGAGTCATGACCCGCACCTCGAACCCCGGCCATGGCTTGCCGCAGGAGCGCAGCTTGTCGCGCTCGGGCGCGTGGTCCTCGGGCGGCAGATAGGTGGCGGCGCCGATCGTCTCGGTCAGGCCGTACAGCTGGGTGAAGTCGCAGGCGAACCGTTCCTGCGCCTCGCGCAGCACGGCCTCGGAGATCGGCGAGGCGCCGTAGAAGATGCGCTCCAGCCGGCTGAAGTCGGCCTGCTCGACGCCCGGCGTCTGCAGCAGCATGTTGATGATCGTCGGGGCCAGGAAGGCGTAGGCGACCTGTTTGTCCTGCAGCCGGTCGATGATCTCGGCGGCGTTGACCTCGCGGGTCAGGACGTTGCGCACGCCCTGCAACAGGGCCAGCAGGCCGCAGTTGGTCCCGGCCACGTGGAACAGCGGCATGACCACCAGGTTGGTCTTGCCGGCCTCGTACCTGGCCCAGCCGGCCTCCAGCGCCAGCTCGAACAGGCTGAGGAAGTTGGCCTGGGTCAGCTGCACGCCCTTGGGCAGGCCCGTGGTGCCGCTGGTGTAGAGCTGGATGACGTCGTCGTCCGGGTCGGCCGGCAGGTGAGGGTCCACGGCGGAGTGCGCGCCGATCCAGTCGCGGAACGCCGGCCAGCGCGGGTGGCCGGGTTCGAACTGCACCAGGCCCTTGATGTCCGGCAGGTCGCCGACGATCATGTCGACCACGCCGCCGAAGTCCGCGCCCACCACCAGCAGCTTCGCGGCCGCGTCCTTGAGGATGAAGGCGATCTCCGGCGGCGCGAGGCGCCAGTTGACCGGCGCCAACGTCACCCGCGCCTTGAGACAGCCGAACCACAGCACGAAGAAGTCGTCGATGTTCTTGGCCAGCACCCCGACCCGGTCGCCGGGCTGGAGGCCTTGGGCCAGCAGCGCCTGGGCGCACTGGTTCGAGGCCCGGTCCAGCTCGCCGAAGGTGGTCACCCGGCCCTCGAACCAGACGGCCTCGGCGTCCGGGCGCAGGCGGGCCTGGACGCGGGCCACATCGGCGACGGAACGGATTTCGGCGAGAACGGTCATGCGGTTTCCTCTGGCCGCCGCGGCCTCTGTCGGGCGCTGGCGGAAAGAGCATGCCTAAATCGCTGCTACCTGCAACCGGCAGCTATGCTTGCAATGATATTGGACCGCACGCTTAGAAATCGATTTCGTCGTCTTCTTGGATACCGAATCCAGTCGGAGGCTTGGGCTCGTCATCGACTTCAGCGTGTCCTAGCTCCGCCAAGCCATATGTGTTGGGGGCCGGTCGCGTAAAAATCTCACCGCGCCGCACATAAGCAGCTAGCGAGCCAGTGAGAGACGCCCGGCTATCTCGTGTGACCGCCTTACCCATAGCTTCCAAAATTTCATCGATAAGAACGGGACGCCCTGCCGTAAGAATGACGTCGCGAGCCTGAGAAACCGTGCTTCCGGGCTTTAGAACTGTCTCACTCGGTGATTCGCCCACAGCTCGGTCTACCATCTTGAGGATGTCATGAAGGGCCTGGACGTACACCTTCGCTGATCGCAATTTCTCTTCAAGGCTTTGAATTTCTTGCTCTTTTTTTCTAAGGCGCTCTCTAATAACCTCTCTCTCGCTCATTACATCGACTCCCTGTGTGACGAATGGTATGTGATGTGACGCCACTGATGACAAGGCCCAACTCATGAGCGACGTTTTTCCCGCCTCGCCACATCCCGACACGATGCGGCGATTGGACGAAACCAAGCGATTCACGCCTGAAGGCGTTGAATACTGGCTGGGTCGAGAGTTAGGGCCCGTTTTGGGCTATCAAACTTGGGCCAAATTTGAACCCGTGATCCAGCGCGCAGAGGCCGCATTGCGCGCCAGCGGTCAAAACCCGTCACATCATATTGTCCAGACGGGCACGTCTCTGAGACGGGATGATAGTCGAGACTATTTCCTATCACGCGGCGCTAGCTACCTCATCGCAATGAACGGCGATTCCTCAAAAGTGGAGATCGCCACCGCTCAAATCTATTTTGCCGCACGCACACGGCAGGCGGAGGTCGAAAGCCAATTGACTGAAGATCAAAAGCGTTTGGAACTTCGGGAGAAGGTAGCAACCTCGGTCCGGAGAGTAAGCGGGGCGGCCAAAGAAGCTGGCGTTGCGACTAAGCACCAAGGAATTTTCCACGAGCAGCGTTATCGCGGCCTATATAACGCCTCTAGCAAAGACGTGAAACGATCCAAGGGCTTGAAGCCAGCAGACAATCTCTTTGACCATGCCGGCCCGTTGGAGTTGTCGGCGAATGATTTCCAGATGAATCTGGCAGCGGATATTCTAGCGAAGGAGAATATCCGCAGTGAAAGTGCCGCCGTCGCAAAGAATCTCGAAGTTGCCCAACACGTTCGGCGCACTATCAAGGAAAGCGGCGGAACGTTGCCCGAGCATTTGCCGCTTGCAGAGCCTATCGGCGAAGTTCGGAAACGGGTGACCGGGCGGAAGACAAAAGCCATCCCCAAGCCGAAGTAGCGATAGCAAGCTCACCACTGCGTATTTTGCTAAACGAGGCCACCGAGGCACGTGCCCGGTGGCCTTTGACGTCTATGGAAACCCTACTCCGCCGCTTGCGCCGGGTTGAAGCCCAGCATGGCCTTGGTTTCGAGGAACTCGTGGAAGCCGTAGTCGCCCCACTCGCGGCCGTTGCCGCTCATCTTGTAGCCGCCGAAGGGGGCCATGAGGTCCCCGCCGCCGCCGTTGATGCTGACCTGGCCGGCGCGCAGCCTGCTGGCCACCGCGTGCAGCTGGGTCACGTCGGTGCCCGAGACATAGGCCGCCAGGCCGTACTCGGTGTCGTTGCCGACCTTCACGGCCTCATCGACCGTGTTGTAGCCGATGATCGAGACGACCGGGCCGAAGATCTCTTCCTTGGCGATGGTCATGTCGTTGGTCACGTTGGCGAAGATCGTCGGCTTGACGAAATAGCCCTTCTCGATGCCGTCCGGACGGCCGACGCCGCCGCTGACCAGCGTCGCGCCCTCGTCGATGCCCTTCTGGATCAGGCCCTGGATCTTGTTGAACTGGATCTCGGAGACCACCGGACCCATCTGGGCGTTGCCCCTGGGGTCGCCGACGGTGGTGGAATCGGCCGCGGCCTTGGCGATGGCGATGACCTCGTCCATGCGCTTGCCGGGCACCAGCATGCGGGTCGGGGCGTTGCAGGACTGGCCGGAGTTCATCATCACCGAGCGCACGCCGCCGGTGACGGCCGTCTTGAAGTCGGCGTCGTCGAGGATGATGTTCGGGCTCTTGCCGCCCAGCTCCTGGGCCACGCGCTTGACGGTCGGGGCGGCGTTGCGGGCCACCTCGATGCCGGCGCGGGTCGAGCCGGTGAACGAGACCATGTCGATCTCGGGATGGCTGGAGATGGCCGCGCCGACGGTCGGCCCGTCGCCGTTGACCAGGTTGAACACCCCGGCCGGCACGCCGGCGGCATGCAGGATCTCGGTCCAGACATAGGCCGAGAACGGCGCGATCTCGGACGGCTTGAGCACCATGGTGCAGCCCACGGCCAGGGCAGGGGCGACCTTGCAGGCGATCTGGTTCACCGGCCAGTTCCAGGGGGTGATCATGCCGCAGACGCCGATCGGCTCCTTGACCAGCCGGGTCGGGCCGCGATCCTCGACGAACTTGAAGCTCTTCAGCACGCCGACGGCGGTCTGCAGGTGGGCCACGCCCATGGCCGCCTGGGCCCGCTGGGCCAGCGAGGCCGGGGCGCCCATTTCCTCGGTGATGGCGTCGGCCATGTCGCCGTAGCGCTTCTGGTACTCGACGATGATCCGCTCGAGCAGGTCGACGCGCTCATCGACGGTGGTCAGGGAGAAGGTCTCGAACGCCTTGCGGGCGGCCTTGGCGGCCTGGTCGACATGGTCGGCCGTGCCCATCGAGATCTTGCCGCAAACCTCTTCGGTGGCCGGGTTGATGACGTCCAGCGTCGTGACGCCGGTCGGCTGGACCCACTTACCGTCGATGTAGAATTTCGTGTAGTCGCGCATCACCGTCTCTCCCTGGCGGACCGCCGAGCGGCCTCTTCAAACGCTAGTTTAGTTACCACCGATCACCTCGGAAAGACCCGACGTCAAAGTTGATGCACATGGGGCTGTCCGGCGACCGGGCTGCGGGCCTTGAGGACGTAACCGGCGCGGATCGAGCCGATGTAGAGGTCCTTCAGGTCCGGGCCGCCCCAGGTGACGTTGGTCGGGTGGTTGACGATCTCGCCGGCGGGGTCGTGAACCACGGTCTCGACCGCGCCGGACGGGGTGATGGCCACCACCTTGTTGGCCGCCGGCAGGCAGACCCACAGGTTGCCCTCCGCGTCCATGCCGACCCCGTCGGTATAGCCAAGATCCTCCGGATGATGCTCGGCGGCGGCCGCCGCCTCGGCGTCATCCGGCGCCATCAGCCGGCCCAGCACCGGGCCGTAACGCTCGCCCGCGGCCAGCTTGCCGCCCTTCAGCACCGGAAAGCGCATCACATCCGCGCCACTGGTCTGGGCGCAGTAGAGCCAGCGGTCGTCGGCCGACAGGGCCATGCCGTTGGGAAACTTCAGCCCCTGCGCCTCGATGCTGGTCGAACCGTCCGGGCGCAGGACGAAGATGAAGCCATCGGCCCGGCCGTCCAGCGCCTGGGGCCAGGTCTCGGCGTGGGTGGAGTTGGCGCACCAGATGTTGCCGGCCCGGTCGAGCACCGGATAGTTGGCGCTGGTCAGCCGCTTGCCGTCCACCTCCGCCACCAGGGTCTCGTGCTTGCCGGTGTCCGGATCGAACCGCTGCAGCGGCCCTTCCTCCCGGTCATAGATGCCGAAGTTGGCGATCAGAACCCGGCCCCGCAGGTCCATGTTTATGCCGTTGGGCGCCCCACCCTTCGGCCCCATGCGAGCGAAGGACCCATCCGGATGAATCTCGGCCACCGCGCACTGGTGGTCGGAGGCGAACACCCGGCCGTCCTTGCCGACCACCACGTCCTCGGGCCGGTCGATGCCGACGGCGATCTTGTGGAAGTCTTCCGGCTTCATCCAATCGGGCATGCGCACCTCCCTGTTTTTCTGGTTGGCGCTACCAGAACAGGTCGGGCGGGCGTCCGTCCAGCATCTCGGTGATGCGGCGACGGGTTCCGGCCGAGGCGCCTTCCGGCAGATCGTCGGGCGCGAACCAGTCCCGCCGGCGAATCTCGCCCCGCGACGTCGGCCGACAGGGCTCCCACGTCGGGCAGTGGTAGATCAGCACATGATCGCCCCGGTAATGGCGCTCGTTGGAATGGACCGAGAGCAGCCGGGCCGGCGCGGTCAGCCTGACACCCGCCTCTTCGACCAGTTCCCGCGCCAACGCCATCTCGGCCGTCTCGCGCTTCTCGACGCCGCCGCCCGGCAGATACCAGCCGTGGATGTAGGTGTGCTCCACCAGCAGGATCCGGCCCTCGCCATCGGTGACCAGGCCCCGCACGCCGAGCGTCAGGCCGCGCGCCTGGCGCATGACCGTCTGGTAGACGGGCCGAAGGTGCGGTTCGAGGAAGCGTTTCCAGCGTGACATCGCGCCAGCCTAGATCGGCGCCTTGCCGCGCGCGAGAGCGGGGGCTAAAGCCGTGCGGTCATTCAATCGGAGCCGCGACATGCTCGCCATCGGCGTCATCGCCCTGTTCATCGTCATTCTGGCCGGCATCAACGTCTTCGAATTCGGCCGGATCGACTGATCCCGCCTTGGGCGGCGCGGCAGTCATAACCGGCGCGGCGCGGCGCATCGGCCGGGTTCTGGCCGTCCAGGCCGCCCGGTCGGGGTTCGATGTCGCCGTCCACCACCGCGATTCCCCCGCCGACGCCGAGGAGACCGCCGCCCTGGTTCGGGCCGAGGGCCGCCGCGCCTGCGTGCTGGCGGGCGAGCTGTCCGACCGCGACGCCGGCGACCTGATCGGCCGGGCGGAGACGGCGCTGGGCCCGGTGACCCTGCTGGTCAACAACGCCTCCCTGTTCCTTGAGGACCGGCTCGAGACCTTCGACGCCGCCGACCTCGACGCGCATATGGCTATCAATGTCCGGGCGCCGGCGGTGCTGGCGCGGGCCATGGCCGCGCGGCTGCCGGCTGACCGCGCCGGACTGATCGTCAACATCCTCGACCAACGGGTCTGGCGACCGAACCCGCAGTTCTTCGGCTACAGCCTCAGCAAGGCGGCGCTCTGGCACGCCACCCGGACCATGGCCCAGGCGCTGGCGCCGCGCATCCGGGTCAACGCCATCGGTCCCGGCCCGACCTATGCCTCCATCCACCAGGCCCCGGGCGAGTTCGAGCAGGAGGCGGCCGGCACGCCGCTGGGCCTGGCCGTGTCGCCCGAGGACATCGCCGGCGCGCTGCGCTATCTGATTGACGCTAGGGCGGTGACGGGCCAGATGATTGCCGTGGACAGCGGGCAGCATCTGGCTTGGCGCACGCCCGACGTCATCCATCCCTGACCCCGAGGAGTCGTGGCCGCCCCCCTTCCCGAAACGCCCTTCGAACCCGTCGCCGCGGCGCGCATCATCGTCGCCAGGGTGTTCGTG
This sequence comes from Caulobacter sp., assembly GCA_030645575.1. Lineage (GTDB taxonomy): Bacteria > Pseudomonadota > Alphaproteobacteria > Caulobacterales > Caulobacteraceae > Caulobacter. The sequence goes on from JAUSMJ010000060.1 coordinate 9,379, forward strand.
CGCGGCCTGAAGGTCGAGGCCGAGGTCGGGGTCTACGCCCACGAGCGGGGCCACACCCAGCCGCTGGTCGTCGATGTCGAACTGGACGTCACCACGGCCCGCGCCGAACATCTGTCCCAGACCGTCAACTACGAGACCATCGCCGCCGCCGCGCGCGACCTGGCCGCCGAGGGCCATATCGAATTGGTCGAGACCTTCGCCGAACGGCTGGCCGAACGGTGCCTGGTCGATCCGCGCGTGACGCGCGCGCGGGTGCGGGTCGAAAAGCCCATGGCCCTGGCCCCGCACGCCGAAGCCGCCGGGGTCGAGATCACGGCGGTCCGGGTCTGACCGCGACCAGCCCGTCGCACGCCGCCCGCCTCGCGCCGCTGAGGCCCGAGACGGTCTGGATGCTGGCCGGCGACACGCTGGTTGAGACCGCCGGAAACCGGGAGCGGCGCTGGGCCCTGTCCGATCTGCGGGTGCTGCGCCTCGCCGGCCTGCCGGGCGGCCCGAGACGCGCGGTCAGCCTGCGGTTCGCGCGCGGCCGCTGCGTGATCGCCTCCCACAGCTGGCGCGGCCCGGGCCGCTTCGAAGACCGGACGGAGTCGTTTTCGCCGCTGGTCCGCGCGATCGCCGCGACCGCCGCCGACCTCGCCCCCCGGGCCCGGTTCGCCACGGCCGGCCTGGAGCTGGGCGAGGCCTTCGTCTGGACCATGGGGCTGCTGGGGACAGGGGCGGCGGTGCTGCTGGTCGCCTCGATCAGCGCCGGCGCCGTGTCGCTGGGCCTGGACCTGTCCGCCCGGCTGCTGTTCGTCCTGATCCTGATGCTCGCCGCCCTGCCCTGGCTCCGGCGCGGCGCCGCGACCCTCGACCCGCGCGCCATTCCCCGCTCGCTGCTCCCGTGAGTGTGACCGAACACGGTTTGCCAGCGTCGCCGAAACCGTCCAGCATCGCCTCTGGAGGTTCCTCATGACCGAAGTCACAGACCGCCCACACGAAGACCGGGTTCTGCCCGCGGCCGTGTACGCCCTCTATCTGCTCAGCCTGCCGTCGGCCTGGGTGGCGGTGCTGATCGGGCTGGTGCTGGCTTACGCCAACCGCGATACGGCCGGCCCGCGCATGGCCAGTCACTACCAGTTCCTGATCCAGACCTTCTGGAAGTCGATCTGGTGGGCGGCGATCGGCCTGGTGCTGGTGATCGTCGGCGGCATCTTCTCCGTACTGCTCATCGGCATTCCGGTGTTGATCGCCGGCGGGCTGATCCTGGCCGGCGTTCACATCTGGTTCTACGTCCGGGTGGCCGTCGGCCTGATCTATCTGGTGCAGGACGAGCCCTACCCCCGCCCCGACGCGTGGCTGTTTTAAGGGCAGCTCGCCCCGCGCCTGCCCAACGAACGAACGGCTTGCGGCCGCGCCTTCCCCTGACGGTTGCAGCCTTTTGACCCCGGCCCCGCCAGGCCGAACCCTCGCCTGGCGTTGGGGACGGAACGGGGACAGACCATGGGCGCGCGAATCCTGAGCTTTGTGCTGGGCGTGATGCTGGGCGGCATCGGCTGGGCGATCGTCGATCCCAAGGGGCCGGCGGGCGCGCGCCTGCCGGCCCTCGATCTGGGGATGTTCGAGGGGCATCGGGCGTTCATTGGCTGGGGGCTGCTGGCGCTGGGGATCGCCTCGCTGCTGTCGGCCGTGCTGCCCAAGGGCGCGGACGTGAAGGCCGCGCGCAAGGGGCCGCCGATGGTGGACTTCGACGCCCTGCCGGACCTCGACGCCCACCACGATGGGGAGACGCCGGCCGATCCGCTCCGCCTGTCCAATTCGCCGACACCGTCGGCGCTGTGGTGAGGTGATAGCGCGGGGACATGCACTTCAGTGCGTGTCCCCTGCCAGCAATTCAGGTTCGGAAGAAGGGGGACACGCACTGAAGTGCATGTCCCCGTGGGTGTCCTACGCGTCGACCAGCTCGCGCCTTACCAGGCGGGCGTAGTCGTCCATCAGCGACAGGGAGATGTTGCCCGGAGTGAAGCGGTACTCACCCACCTCGGCCACGGGCGTCACCTCGGCGGCGGTGCCGACGATGAAACACTCCGAAAAGCCTGTCATCTCTTCCGGCTTGATATGCCGCTCGACCACCTCGAAGCCGCGCTGCCGGGCCAGCCGCATCACGCTGCGGCGCGTGATCCCGTCAAGGAAGCAGTCCGGCGTCGGGGTGTGGATCACGCCGTCACGCACGAAGAACACGTTGGCGCCCGTCGCCTCGGCGACATAGCCGCGCCAGTCGAGCATCAGGGCGTCGGCGTAGCCTTCCTTCTCCGCGGCATGTTTGGAGATGGTGCAGATCATGTACAGGCCGGCCGCCTTCGACGCCGTGGGGGCGGTCTCGGGCGAGGGGCGCTTGTACTTGCCCCAGGTCAGGCGGATGCCCTTCTTCTTCTGCTCGGGATCGAAATAGCTGGGCCACTCCCACACCGCGATGGCGACGTGAATCTTCGTGTTCTGGGCCGAGACGCCGATCATCTCCGACCCGCGCCAGGCGATCGGACGAACGTAACAATCCGTGAGACCATTCTTCGCGCAGGTCGCCTTGCAGGCCTCGTCGATCTCCGACACCGTGTAGGGGATCTTGAAGTCCAGGATTTCCGCCGAATTGAACAGCCGCTCGGTATGAGCCGTCAGCTCGTAGATCTCCCCGCCGTACATGCGCTCGCCCTCGAAAACGGAAGAGGCGTAATGCATGGCGTGTGTCAGTACGTGCACCTTCGCCTCGCGCCAGGGCACGAACTGGCCATCCAGCCAGATCCATCCGTCGCGATCATCGAAGGGAACGATAGACATTGGGAGCAACCCTCCTTTCAAGGGAACCGCGACCTTAGACGCCCGGGGCCCTTTGGCGTCAAACAAAATGGTGCACTGCAGTGACCTTCCCCGCCGATCCACGGCTGATCCTTCGCGATGAGGAGCTCGACTCGGGTCTTGAGCTGATGCTGCTGGCCGAGGCCAGCCTGTGGGCGGCGGTGGACGCGGCGCTGGAGAGCGAAGCGGGCCTGGGCCGGCCCCACTGGCGCGCCGCCTTCCTGCTGCGGCGGCGGCCAGGCCTGGGCGTGCGCGACCTGTCCCGCCTGACGGGGCTGTCGAAACAGGCGGCCAGCCGGACCCTCGCCGATCTGGTGCGGCTGGATCTGGCGGCGACTGACTCGGGCGACCTGGACGGGCGGCGCCGGCCGGCCCGGCTGACCGAGGCCGGGCGCGCCTTCGAGGGCCGCATCGCCGAACGGCTGCGCGCGCTGCTCGGCCGGGCCTATCGCACGGGCGGGCTTGACGGCGTGGCCGGCGCAAGGCGGATTCTGGCGGCCCTGGCCGGGCCCCGCACGGGCGTGGGTCTTCGCCGGGAGGAGACGTGACGTGAGCCAGCCGGACCGACACCTGCTGGTGGTCGATGACGACGACCGCATCCGCGACCTGTTGCGTGAGTTCCTGACTCGCGCCGGCTTTCGCGTCACCGGCGCGGCCGACGCCGCCTCGGCCTGGCGGCTGATCGAGACGCTCGACTTCGACCTGGTGGTGCTGGACGTGATGATGCCCGGCGAGGACGGCCTGTCGTTCGCCCGGCGTCTGCGCGCCCGCACCGACCAGCCGGGCCGCACGCCGGTGCTCATGCTGACGGCCCGTGGCGAGGCCGGCGACCGCATCGAGGGCCTGACCGCGGGGGTCGATGACTATCTGGCCAAGCCGTTCGAGCCCCAGGAGCTGCTGCTGCGCATCGAGGCCATCCTGCGCCGCGCCGGCCCCCGCGACGTGGGGCCTGCCAGCCTGACGCTCGGCGACTGCGCGTTCGACATCGAGCGGGGCGAGCTGTCGCGGGACGGGGCGCAGATCCGCCTGACCGAGGCCGAGGTCGAGCTGATGCGCCGCCTGGCCCGCTCGGCCAACGCGCCCGTCGACCGGCTGGAGCTGGCCCGCGACACCGCCGACGTGACGGGCCGGGCCGTCGATGTCCAGGTCACGCGCCTGCGCCGCAAGATCGAGACGGACCCGAAGAACCCCCGCTATCTGCAGACCGTGCGCGGCGTCGGCTATCGCCTGGCGCCCGACTGATGCGGCTGCGCGCGCTCAAGATCATCATCCCCAGGCAGGTCAAGCGGTGGCTGCCGACCAGCCTGTTCGGCCGCAGCCTGCTGATCATCATCCTGCCCATCGCCCTGATGCAGATCGCGGTGACCTGGGTGTTCTTCGACGCCCACTGGCAGACGGTCACCAGCCGCCTGTCCGATGGCCTGGCCGGCGACATCGCCTGGGCCGTCGAGAGCTATCAGGACGATCCCAGGCCCGAGTCGCTGGCCCGCATCGCCGACCGGGCGCAGGACTCGATGTCGCTGTCGATCGCGCTGTCGCCCGTGCGTGACCTGCCGCCCCGGCGGCCAACCTCGGTGTTCGGCGCGCTCGACCGGTCGCTGGACCGGGCATTGTCCGAACATCTGGAGGTTCCCTACTGGTTCGATACCGTCCGCTTCCCCGGCTATGTCGACATCCGGGTCAAGGTGGGCGGGCAGGTCATGCGGATCATCGCGCCGGCCGACCGGGCCTGGGCGACGCAGGGCGGCATCTTCGTGCTGTGGATGACCGTCGCGACCCTGCTGCTGACGGCCATCGCCATCCTGTTCATCCGCAACCAGGTGCGCGCCATCGAGCGGCTGGCCGCCGCCGCCGAGGCCTTCGGCAAGGGCGGCGACGTGGCCGACTTCAAGCCCTATGGCGCGCGCGAGGTGCGCCAGGCGGCGCAGGCCTTCCTGGCCATGAAGAGCCGCATCCAGCGCCATCTGGAGCAGCGCACGGCCATGCTGGCCTCGGTCAGCCACGACCTGCGCACGCCGCTGACCCGGCTGAAGCTGGAGCTGGCGCTGGCCGAGCCGTCGAAGCGGGTCGAGGCGATGAAGACCGACCTCTCCGAAATGGAGCACATGATCGACGAATACCTCGCCTTCGCCCGCGGCGAGGGCGGCGAGGCGGTCGAGATGACGGCCCTGCGCGATCTGATCGGCGAGGTCAGCGAAGGCGCCGCGCGGGCGGGCGCGGAGGTGGCGATCGACGTCGATCCGTCGCTAACCCTGGCCGTGCGGCCCAACGCGCTCAAGCGGGCCCTGTCGAACCTGGTGATGAACGCCGCCGTCCATGGCGAGCGCATCGTCATCTCGGCGCGCCAGACACCGGCCGGCGGGGCGGAGATCATCGTCGATGACGACGGCCCCGGCATCCCCGCCGATCAGTACGAGGAGGCGTTCCGGCCGTTCAGCCGGCTCGACGAATCGCGGAACCAGAACGAGAAGGGCGTCGGCCTGGGCCTGGCCATCGCGAGAGACGTGGCCCGCAGCCACGGCGGCGAGCTGACGCTGGACAGCTCGCCGATGGGCGGGCTGAGGGCGGTTGTAAGGCTGCCGGGATAGGGGGCGACGAATTTCGGCCGCTTCTACGGACGTCTCCTGAAGAGCACAAATGTGCAGAACGCCCGCCGGTCCTTCACGGGGGCGTCGGTAAATGCCGCAATGGCCCGTTCAACCGTGGCAATGTCCTGCACGACCTCAGATTTTGTGAACTTCACGGTCGGATCATAGTCTGCGGCATGCCGCTTGGACTGCATTGACGCGAAGTTGTTGGCGAAGTCTTCGATCGCCTTTGGAAACTTCTGAATTAGCTTATCGGTACAAGCTGACTTGGCCGGGCCATGATCAAGCGCCCTGTACACTTGCTTCCAGGCATGCTTGCTCTTCTCCGCGGTTTGGCCGCCGACCATGAGATTTGCACCGGATCGCGCGAGGCAATGAAACAGGGCGTAATAGGCTGTGCTCGTCGCGCGCCGCAGATTGGCCTGCGATGGTTTGCCTTTGCCCGAAATCAGCAGTTTCGATGAGGCGATCAGATCAAGCGGCTGCAGCTTTCTGCCCCATTGCGTCCGACTTCGATACGAACGCGACTATGGGAAATGCGTTCTCTTGCCGGGCTACCAGCTTGTGCCGAAGATGCCGCGCAATCGCGGACGTCTTGTGAGAATCGAGCGGCCCTTTTTGATCAAAGACAACGCGCACCCGATAGACCATTTCACCGTCGTAGTCCGTGTCTTCAGACACGCCTACGGACTCGATCTTAACGCCCGCGAACTGCTCGCGGACCGTTCTCTCGATGAGTTCAACGATTTCGCGCTTCATGGCGTAAGGCTCGTTCAAGAAGAACAGAACAATGTAGGCTCACCCAGGCGAACATGGCAACGCCTGGATCGACACGGGTGTCGCCGACGGAACCTGTCCCGCTACCCCAGCTCTTTCGACCGCCGCACCGCCGCCGCGACCGCCTCGTCCAGCAGCGCGGAAAGCCCCCGCTCGCCCATCAGCACCTCCAGCGCCGCCTGGGTCGTGCCGCCCGGCGAGGTGACCTGCTGGCGCAGCTCGGCCGGCGAGGCCTCGCTCATGGCCATCAGGGACGCGGCGCCGGCGATGGTCGACCGGGCGAGCGTCGTGGCGGCTTCCGCCGAAAGCCCGGCCCGGACGCCGGCGACCTCGAGCGCCTCGACAAAGGCGTAGAGATAGGCCGGACCGGAGCCCGACACCGCCGTGGCGGCGTGCATGAGTAACTCGTCATCGACATCGACCACCTGGGCAATCCGGTCGAACAGCTGATGCGCCCGCGCGCGCGCGCCGTCGTCGTCGGAATAGATGGTCGCGGTCCCCTGGGCGATGGCGACCGCGATGGTCGGCATGACGCGGGCGACGAACCGCTCCCCGAAGGCGGCGCGCAGATCGTCCAGGCCCACGCCAGCGACCACCGAGACGATGATGGCGTCACGGGCCAGCCACGGCTCCACCGCCGCCGCGGCCTCGCGCCACAGCTGGGGTTTCACCGCCAGCACCACCGTGCCGGCCTTCATCAGGTCCACGTCGGCGGGATTGAGCGTCGCGCCGGCCTCGACGGCCTCCATCGCCTCGGCGCCAGGATGCGGGTCCCGGATGACCAGGTCGCGGGCGAACGCGGGGTCGCCGAACATCCAGCCGGAAACCATCGCGCCGCCCATCCGTCCGGCGCCGAGCAGAAGAACCCGTGACATGCCTGAACGGTCCTAGGCTTCGCCGACGGTCTCGAACATGCAGGCGGCCATCGCCTCGTCGGGGGTCTTGGCGCCGGCCAGCAGGAAGTCGAAGGCCGGATAGAAGCGGTCCGCCGCCTCGACCGCCGCGTCGATCATCGAGGCCGCCTGGGCGAGCGTCGGCCGCTCGCCGCCCGGCAGGCTGAGGGCGTGGCGGAAGACCACCTCGCCGTCCTCGGCCCAGACCTCGAAGTGGCCGAGCCAGACCCGCTGATTGATCAGCGACAGCAGTTCGTAGGCCGAGGCGCGCTTGGCCCTGGGCGTCGTCATGCCCATCGACAGGCACAGCTGCAGGCAGTCGGCTTCCGGCCGCCAGGCGAACCACAGCTCGTAGTCCTTCCAGTCGCCGGCCAGGGCGAAGGCGAGGTCGCCGTCGTCGGTCCGGTCGAAGGTCAGGTTTTCGGCGGCGAGCACATGCTCGACGATTTCGAGCGGATCGAGCGCCAGCAGGGCGTCGTCTTCTTCGGGATGGGGCGTGTCCATTGGGCCTCTGTATCCCTCCGACCTGTGGCCGGGCGGGGAAGCGCCCGGCGGAAGCAGCGTCCTTGAACAAGGACCCTAGACTGCTTCGCGGCGGGCGTAAGGGGGGTTCTTGCCGGGCGCGAGCCCTACTCGCCCTTCTTGGCCGGTTTGGCCTTCGGGGCGGGTTTGGCGGCTTTCAGGGCGTCGATCTCGGTGCGCAGGGCGGCGATTTCGGCCTTGAGCGCGTCGAGGTCGTCGCGGCGGACGAGGTCCAGCTCGGCCACCATGCGGTCGGCCTGGGCGCGGAGCGCGGTCCTCGCCTCCTCGCCGGCGGCCTGGGCGACACCCGCCGCGGCGGTGGTGAACTTGGCGATCTCGTCGAGGATGGGGTTCTTGGTCTGCATCGGGGCCCTGTCGGACGCGAATTGGCGCGCCCATCACCTCTAATATGGGAAACCGGGGGTGAAAGCGAAGGGGATCGCCGCTATCACAGGCGCCAGGACGCCCCTCCGGAGAGAAACGTGCAGTTTCCGAACTTCGACCCCGTCATTTTTCACATCGGCCCGCTGGCCATCCGCTGGTACGCCCTGGCCTATGTGGCCGGCATCCTGCTCGGCTGGCGCTACGCCGTCGGCCTGGTCCGCAACACCCGGCTGTGGGGCGGACAGACGCCGGTGGCCAACGGCGAGCAGATCGACGACCTGATCCTGTGGATCACCCTGGGCGTCATCGTCGGGGGCCGGATCGGCTACATCCTGTTCTACGCGCCCAATCTGATCTGGTCGGACCCGCTGGAGATATTCCAGGTCTGGAAAGGCGGCATGAGCTTCCACGGCGGCTTCATCGGCGTGGTCACGGCGGTGATCCTGTTCGCCCTGGGCAACAGGATCGACATGTTCAAGCTGGGCGACATCGTCGCGCCGGCCGTGCCCATCGGCCTGTTCTTCGGCCGCATCGCCAACTTCATCAATGGCGAGCTCTGGGGTCGCCCGACGGCCTTGCCCTGGGGCATCCAGTTCCCGGCCGCGGGCATTGAATACCGCCACCCCAGCCAGCTGTATGAAGCGGCGCTGGAAGGTCTGGTGCTGTTCTTCGTCCTGCGCTTCGCCACCCACCGGCTGCTGTGGCTGCAGCGGCGCGGGGCGGTCTGCGGCCTGTTCATGATCGGCTACGGCCTGTTCCGCATCGCCCTGGAGAGCGTCCGCGAGCCGGACGCCCAGATGCTGCCGTTCCTCAAGAACGTCGTTACAATGGGGACGCTGCTGTCGATCCCGATGCTTCTGATCGGCATTTGGCTGGTCTGGCGCTCACGCCAGGACGCGGCCCTGATCTCCGACGCCGAGCCGGAGCAGGTCGAAGGCTGATGAGCTTGCTGGAACGCCTGCGCGCCGAAATCGCGCAGACCGGCCCGATCACCGTGGCCGACTACATGACGCGCTGCCTGCATGATCCGCGGGACGGCTATTACGCCACCCGTCCGTCCCTGGGCGAAGGCGGCGACTTCATCACCTCGCCCCTGATCAGCCAGATGTTCGGCGAACTGCTGGGGGTCTGGGCGGTCGAGACCTGGACCCGCATGGGCAAGCCGGAGGCCTTCAGGCTGGTGGAGATGGGCCCCGGCGACGGCACCCTGATGAGCGATCTGCTGCGGACGGTGCGGCTGGCGCCGGACTTCGTCGCCGCCGCCGAGGTATGGATGATCGAGACCTCCTGGC
>JAUSMJ010000067.1 GCA_030645575.1 Caulobacter sp.
GCCCGCGCCGTCCCCGCGCCCATCACCGACGCGCAGATCGCCAAGGCCGCGCGAATGGGGCCCTGGGGCTTCGACCTCTCCGGCATGAACCGCTCGATCAAGCCGGGCGATGACTTCGTCGGCTTCTCTTCCGGAACCTACCTGGCCGGCCTCGACATCCCGGCCGACCGGACCAACTGGAACTCCTTCGCGGTCCTGCGCGAACTGTCCGACGCCCGCATCAAGGCGGTGATCGACCGCTCGGCCGCCACCCCGAACGCCCAGGGCGAGGCCCAGCAGATCGGCGGTCTGTACAACAGCTTCATGGACGAGGCCCGCGTCGAGGCCCTGGACGCCAAGCCCCTGGCCGCCGAACTGGCCGCCATCCGCAAGGCCAAGACCCTGCCGGCCATCGCCCGCATGATGGGTCAGAGCAACGGCGGATTCGGCGGCAGCTTCTTCGCCGCCTACATCAGCCAGGACGCCAAGGACCCCAGCGTCAATGTCACCTACGTGACCCAGGCGGGCCTGGGCTTGCCCAACCGCGACTACTACCTCGACGCCAAGTTCGCCGCGAAGAAGACCGCCTACCGCAACTACGTCGCCCAGATGCTAACCATGGCTGGCTGGGCCAACGCCGAGAAGGCGGCCGACGACATCGTCGCCCTGGAATCCTCCATCGCCGACGCCCAGTGGCCGATCGCCGAACAGCGGGACGCCGACAAGACCTACAATCCCAAGACCATCGCCGAGCTGCGGGCCCTGGCCCCCGGCTTCCCCTGGCAGGCCTGGCTGAAGGGCGCGAGCCTGGGCAAGGCGCCGCGGGTGATTGTCGGCGAGCCGACGGCCTTCACCAGGATAGCCGCCATCTACGCCAACACCCCGGTCGCCACCCTGCAGGCCTGGCAGGCCTTCCACACGGCCGATCAGGCCGCGCCCTACCTGTCGAAGCGGTTCGTCGACGCCAACTTCGAATTCCGCGCCAGGACCCTGTCGGGCCAGCCCGAGCAGCGCGCCCGCTGGAAGCGCGCCACCAGCCTGGTCAGCGGCAACCTCGGCGAGGCGGTCGGCAAGCTCTATGTCGATGCCTACTTCCCGGCCGAGTCCAAGGCCAAGATGGAGAAGCTGGTCGCCGACCTGCGCGTGGCCCTCAAGGCGCGCATCGAGAAGCTCGACTGGATGAGCCCCGAGACCAAGACCCGCGCCCAGGCCAAGCTGGCCAGCTTCACGGTCAAGATCGGCTATCCGAACAAGTGGCGCGACTACAGCGGCCTGACCATCAAGCCGGACGACCTGTACGGCAACGTCGAGCGCGCCTCGGCCTTCGAATGGGCGTTCAACGTGGCCAAGCTGGGCCAGCCGGTCGATCGTGACGAGTGGGGCATGTTCCCGCAGACGGTCAACGCCTACTACAATCCCACCCTCAACGAGATCGTCTTCCCGGCGGCCATCCTGCAGCCACCGTTCTTCGATCCGGACGCGGACGCCGCGGTCAACTACGCCGGCATCGGCGCGGTGATCGGCCACGAAATCAGCCACGGCTTCGACGACGAGGGCCGCAAGTACGACGCCGACGGATCCCTGCGCGACTGGTGGCAGCCGGCCGACGCGGCCAAGTTCGAGGCCCAGACCAAACGCCTGGGCGCCCAGTACTCGGCCTTCGAGCCGTTGCCCGGCGTGAAGGTGCAGGGCGACCTGACCATGGGCGAGAACATCGGCGACCTGGGCGGCATCCTGATCGCGCTCGACGCCTACCACCTGTCGCTCGGCGGCCAGCCGGCCCCGGTGATCGACGGCCTGACCGGCGACCAGCGGTTCTTCCTCGGCTTCGCCCAGATCTGGCGCAGCAAGTTCCGCGACGACGCCATCCGCCAGCAGGTCGTGTCCGACCCGCACTCGCCGGCCGAGTTCCGCGTCATCGGCACCCTGCGCAACGTCGATGCCTGGTACGACGCCTGGGGCGTCAAGGACGGCGACAAGTGGTACGTCAAGCCGGAGGACCGCGTCCGCATCTGGTAGCCGCCGATTCAGGGACAGACACCCGCGGTGTCTGTCCCGTTCGTGAGTTATGTTTCCGGGGAACAATCGATCATGAAGACCGTCTGGATGCGCGCCGCCGCCGCGGCCGCCCTCGCCTTCGCCGCCACGCCGGCGCTGGCTCACGAGCAGCACGCCTGCCTCGACGTCCTGTGCTTCAACCAGTCACTGTTCACGGCCGCCGACACCACGGGCGGCGGCGGGACGGTGTCGCTGGAGAGCCCGCGCTATGGCGCCTGGGGCTTCGACCTGAGCGGCATGGACCGTTCGGGCCGGCCCGGCGACGACTTCTACATGTGGGCCAGCGGCGCCTGGAACGCGCGCACCGAAATCCCGGCCGACCGCTCGCGGTTCGGCAATTTCGACGCCCTGTCGATCCTGTCGGAAGCCCGCACGCGGGCGATCATCGAGGACTCAGCCGCCGGCCGCATCACCGGCCCCGACGCGGTCAAGATCGGCGCCGCCTACGCCGCCTTCATGGACGAGACGCGGGCCGAAACCCTCGACCTCAAGCCGCTCGATCCGGAACTGGCCGCTATCCGGGCCGTCCGCGACCGCGACGACATGACCGCCCTGATGGGCCTGTCCAACGTCTCGGGCTACAGCGCCATCTTCGGTCTGGGCATCGGCGACGACGCCAAGGATCCGGCCCATTACGCCGTCTACGCCGGCACGGGCGGGCTGGGCCTGCCGGACCGCGACTACTACCTCGACCCCAAGTTCGGCCCGAAGAAGGCCGCCTACGAGGCCTATGTCACCCAGATGCTGACCATGGCCGGCTGGGCGAAGCCCGCCGAGGCGGCCAGGGCCATCGTCGCCTTCGAGGCGCGACTGGCCGAGGCGTCCTGGACCCGCGCCGAGCGCCGCGACCGCGACAAGACCTACAATCCCATGACCCTGGCCGAGCTGCAGGCGGCGACGCCGGGCTTCGCCTGGAACCGCTATCTGGTCGGAACCGGGCTGACGGGCGTGGACCGCTTCGTCGTCGGCACCAACACCGCCTTCCCCAAGTTCGCCGCCATCTATTCGGAGACGCCGGTCGAGACGCTCAAGGCCTGGCAGGCCTTCCACCTGGTGGACGGGGCCGCGCCGCTGCTGTCGAAGCGCTTCGCCGACGCCAACTTCGAGTTCCGCTCGAAGACCCTCGCCGGCCAGCCCGAGCAGAAGCCCCGCTGGAAGCGTGGCGTGGCCTACGTCAACGGCATGCTCGGGGAGTCGGTCGGCAAGGTCTATGTCGCCCGCTACTTCCCGGCCGAGTCCAAGGCCAAGATGGAGGCGCTGGTCGCCGACATCCGCGCGGCGCTCAAGGTGCGCATCGAACACCTCGCCTGGATGAGCCCCGAGACCAAGGTCAAGGCGCTGGAGAAGCTGGGCAAGTTCGGGGTCAAGATCGGCTATCCGGACAAATGGCGCGACTATTCGGCCCTCGATGTCCGCGCCGACGACGCCTATGGCAACGCCATCCGCGCGGGCGCCTTCGAGTGGCGCTACGACGTGGCCCGGCTGAACGGCCCGGTCGACAAGGGCGAGTGGGGCATGACCCCGCAGACGGTCAACGCCTACTACAGCTCGATCAAGAACGAGATCGTCTTCCCCGCCGCCATCCTGCAGGCGCCGTTCTTCCATCCGGACGCCGACATGGCGGTCAACTTTGGCGGCATCGGCGGCGTGATCGGCCACGAGATCAGCCACGGGTTCGACGACCAGGGCCGCAAGAGCGACGGCGACGGCGTGCTGCGCGACTGGTGGACGGCCGAGGACGCAACCAAGTTCAAGGCCCAGGCCGACCGCCTCGGCGGCCAGTACTCGGCCTTCGAGCCCTATCCGGGGGCCAAGGTCCAGGGCGCCCTGACCATGGGCGAGAACATCGGCGACATGGGCGGCCTGTCGCTGGCCTACGACGCCTATCTGGTGTCGCTGGGCGGTAAGCCGGCCCCGATCCTCGACGGCTTCACCGGCCAGCAGCGGGTGTTCCTCGGCTGGGCCCAGGTCTGGCGCCAGAAGTCTCGCGAGGACTTCGTCCGCCAGCAGGTGGTCACCGACCCGCACTCGCCGGCCTACTACCGCGTCAACGGCACGATCCGGAACATCGACGCCTGGTACGACGCCTTCGGCGTCAAGGACGGCGACAAGCTCTACGTCGCCCCCGCCGACCGGGTCAGGATCTGGTAGCTACCGCGCGGGGACATGCACTTCAGTGCGTGTCCCCCCCTCCGAATGACCGCTGACAGGGGACACGCACTGAAGTGCATGTCCCCGCGCCAGGCCTCACCCCCCCAGCACGCCCAGCACGAAATCCGCGCGCGCCGCGACCTCGACCTTCGGCAGTTCGACCAGCCGGTAGCCCAGCCGGGTATAGGCCCCCGTGAGCGGACCGTATTCGGCGACGGCCTCATCGAATCCATGCCGCCGTTCGGCGTCGGCGCGGAATATCTCTGGCCAGGGCGGAGCGACGAACACGGTCTCGTCGTAGCGGCAGACCTGCGCCGCCCGCCGGAAATGCGCCGGGACCGGCAGGCCCAGCTGTTCCAGCCCCGACAGCGGCTCGACGATGCCGCGGTCGAAGAAGGCCAGCCCCCCGGCCTGGGCGGCCGTGATCCGCTGGTTCAGCCCGCGCGACAGCGCCAGCTCGGCGAACTTCGCCGGCGCGTCCCAGGGCAGGGCGTCGCCGCCGATCCAGTCCTGCTCCTTGACGATCTGCCGGCCCGGCTCGGGAAACACCCGATGGCCGCGCCGAGCCAGTTCGGCCAGCAGGGTCGACTTGCCGCCGCCCGAGCAGCCGGTGATCACCACGGCGCGGCAGCGACGGTCCGTGACGTTGGACGGCAGGTAGCCGTCCTCGATGGGTGGCGTCATGACGCCTCCTGATGGGCTCGTTTGGGTGCGTGGCGGCATGCGTCCTTCGACACGCCGCGCCGCGGCTGCTCAGGATGACGTGCATTTGCGTACGTCATGGTGAGCAGCGCGCGAAGAGCGCGTGTCGAACCACGCACCACGCATGAACTGAAGATCGCCGGTGAATTTTGACGTCGGTGTCGAAAAAGACAGACCCGCCGCGGGGGATAGTCGCGGCGGGTCCGGTTTATTCCTCGATCACTCGATCCAAGCGGGCGTTTCCTCCCCGAAACGCCGTGAGGGCAGACCTCTCTGGGGGTCGTGTCCCTCGCGCACCGTCAAAAGACGGCAATGACCTTTCCCTGTCAAGGCTCCACGAGGGGTGAGCGCGCAACAAAATACGCCGAAAGGGCGAAAAAAGGGTGGTTTCTTGGACCGGCGAGTCAAAAGAACGCTCACTTTTGACGTTTCCGCCAGTTTTATCCGGCCAACCGGGCGGCCAGGGCCTCGGCGGCCGGCGAGGCGGGCTCGAACAGGTGCTCGGGCCGACTCGCCGCGACTGGACCGATTCCCCCGGCCGTGAGCAGCGCCTGGGCCTCCAGCAGGTCGCGCTCGGCGATCAGCAGGCCGTTGGCCCGGGGCCGGGCGCCGCGCGCCACCAGCTCGGCCAGAGCCGACCGCGCCGCCGCGTCCGCCTCGGCCGGCCAGACCAGCATCATCGAGCTGCGCGCCCGCGCCCGGGCCTCGACCACGCCCAGCAGCTGCCGCACGACGGCCAGCCGGTCCGCGTCCCAGTCGGCGGACAGCGACGCCGCCAGCTGCGCCTGGCTCCTCAGGATCACGCCGTCGCCGATGATCTTCAGATGGTTGGCCGCCAGGGTCGCGCCGGTGGTGGTGATATCGACGATGATCTCCGCCGCGCCGGAGGCCGGGGCCCCCTCTGTCGCCCCGCCCGACTCGACGATGCGATAGTCGGCCACGCCGCAGCGGGCGAAGAAGGCCCGCGTCTGCACCAGATACTTGGTCGCCACCCGCAGGCGCTTGCCGGTGCGCACCAGGTGCAGGTGGGCCACCTCCTCGAGGTCGGCCATGGTCTCGACGTCGAGCCAGCCGCGCGGCGCGGCGACGATGAGGTCCGCCCGGCCAAAGCCGAGGGCGCGCAGCAGCATGACCCGGCTGTCAAGATCGGCGACCTGTTCCCGCAGCAGGTCCTCGCCCGTGACGCCCAGGTGGATTTCGCCGCTGTCGAGCGCGGCGGCGATGTCGGCGGCCGACAGCAGCCGCACCTCGACCTTCGGCAGGGCGGGAATGGCGGCCGTATAGCCGCGGCCGCCGGGGGCCGAGGACAGCGGCAGGCCGGCGTCGGCCAGCCAGGCCTCGACCTGCTCCTTGAGCCGGCCCTTGGACGGAATCGCCAGGATCAGCGGACCGCTCATTCCATACCTCCGGCGAAAGCCCGGGCCGGGCGCACCATGCAGCCGACCGCGCCGTGGCCGGCCGGCGCGCCGAGGCGGGCGGGCAGGCTGTCGTAGCGGCCGCCGGCGGCGACCGGCCGTTCCTCGCCCAGCGCCGCGCCGCGCACCTCGAACACCAGGCCGTCGTAGTAACCGAACGCCCGGCCAAAGGCGGCGGTCAGGGTGATCCGGTCGGCGGGGACGCCCTCGTCCGCGAAGGCCGCGAGGCGCCGGCGCCAGCCGTCGATGGCCGCCTCCAGCGCTCCGGGCGCCGGTCCGGCCAGGGCCTGGATCGCGTCGAACGCGGCCCGCGGCGGCGCCGACACCGTCAGATAGCCGCGCACCGCCCCGGCCTGCGCCGGGGTCAGCGGCGGCGTGCGCGCGGCCTCTGCCCGCTCGGCCAGGCGGCGGACGATCTCTTCCGCCGGGCGACCGCCGACCGGCTCGATGCCGGCGATGGTCCACAGACGGCGCAGGGCCGCCTCGCCCTCGCCGGCCGGCACGCCTTCGAGCGGATTGACCAGCCGGGCGGCGGCCTCGTCGGGCGGCGCGCCGGCGCGGTCGAGCTCGGCCTGCAGCAGGCGCGGCCGGGTGAACAGCCGCTTGAGCCGCGCGGCCAGGGCCGGGCTCAGGGCCAGGCTATCGACGAAGGCCGCGAACAGCGCGATGTCGCCAACGATCAGCGACAGGTCGGTCCGGCCGCCCGCCGCCGCCGAGCGCCAGGCCAGGCCGACCACCTCGGCGTCCGCCGCCGCCGCGTCGTCGCCGCCGAAGGCCTCGACGCCGATCTGCAGGAACTCCTCGGCCCGGGCCGAGCCGGCCGGCGCCGCGCGGAAGGCCTTGCCCTCATAGGCATAGCGTCCGGCCGCCGCGCCGCTGTCGATGTGCGCCCGGGCGATGGGGATGGTGAAGTCGGGCCGCAGGGCCAGCTCCTCGCCGCCCTCGGCCTGGACCACGAACAGCCGGGGCCGCATGGCCTCGCCGGACAGGTCCAGCAGCAGGGCCAGCGGCTGCAGCACCGACACCTCGATGGCGGTCGCGCCGGCCTGGGCGAACGGGGCGCGGATGGCCGCCAGCGCCGCCGCCGGAACGGGAGGCTCCAGTCTCATCGCGTGGCGTCCACGATCTTGCGCACGGCGGCCACCAGGTCGGCGCGGGGGATGGTCTGCTGGCCCGGCCGTTCGGCCTTCCAGGCGGCGTTGTCGGTCATCCCCTTCGACAGGTCGCGGCCAAGGTCGAGGTCCTTGATCGTCACCGTCCCGGCGGCGAACTCGTCCTCGCCGATGATCACCGCGGCCGGGGCCATGCGGCGGTCGGCGTACTTCATCTGCGGCCGCATGCCGGAGGTCCCCAGATAAACCTCGGCGGCGACGCCGCCCGCGCGCAGTTCGCCGGCGACCGCGAAATAGTCGGCCATCCGCGCCTGGTCGAAGGCGATGATCACGACGGGCCCGCGGCTCTCGCCGGCCTCGTCGCGTCCCGCCGCCTTGAGCGCCGCCGCCAGTCGCGACACGCCGAACGAGAAGCCCGTCGCCGGGGTCCGCTCGCCGGTGAAGCGCGCGACCAGGTCGTCATAGCGCCCGCCGCCGCCGATCGAGCCGAAGCGCACGGGCTGGCCCTTGTCGTCGGTGGTCTCCAGCAGCAGCTCGGCCTCGAACACCGCGCCGGTGTAGTACTCGAGGCCGCGCACGATGGAGGGATCGAAGCTCGCCTGGTCGTCGCCGACGCCAAGGCCCTTGAGCGCGGCGCTGATCTTGGCCAGCTCCTCCAGCCCCTCGTCGCCCTCGGCCGAGCCGCCGATGACCTTGCTCAGCGCGTCCAGCGTGCCCGACCGGTCCGGCTGGCCGGCGGCGACGAAGGCCAGCACAGACTCGATGGCCCTGGCGCCCAGGCCCGCGCCCTTGGTGAAGGCGCCGGACTCGTCCTTGCGGCCTTCGCCGAGCAGCAGGGCCACGCCCTCGCGGCCCAGCCGGTCCAGCTTGTCCACCGCGCGCAATACGCCGAGCTTCTGGCCCTCGGTGGTCACGCCCGCCGCCGTCAGCAGGCCGTTGAGCAGCTTGCGATTGTTGATCTTCATCACGGCCGAACCGCGCGGCAGGCCGGCGGCCTCGAGGCCCGCCACGGCCAGGGCGATGATCTCCGCGTCCGCCTCGGGCCGGGCCGAGCCGACCGTGTCGGCGTCGCACTGGATGAACTCGCGGAACCGGCCCGGCCCCGGCTTCTCGTTGCGCCAGACCGGCCCGAAGGCGTAGCGGCGATAGGGTTTGGCCAGGGTCTCCCAGTTCTGCGCCGCGAACCGGGCCAGCGGCGCGGTCAGGTCGTAGCGCAGGGCCATCCACTGTTCGTCGTCGTCCTGCAGCGCGAACACGCCCTCGTTGGGCCGGTCGCTGTCGGGCAGGAACTTGCCCAGGGCGTCGGCATATTCGAAGGCGCCGGTGTCGAGCGGCTCGAAGCCCCACTGCTCGTAGACCTCCGACACGGCCTCGACGATCCGCCGCTCGGCCCGCAGGGTCGCGGCGCGTTTGTCGGCGAAACCGCGGGGAGCGCGGGCTTCGGGTCGGAAGATCTGGTCGGTCATCTGTCAGCTCTACATCGGGTCGGTCGGGCCGGATGGAGCTGGTCTAGCCCCATCCGCGTCGGGCGGGGCCGGAGGGGTGGAGCGCCGGCCTTCAGGCCGCGCGAACCCGTTCCGTCCCGCGAGGGATGGCGTGGTGGTGGCCGTGATGGTGGTGCGCGTCGCGGGTCATCGGGGCGGGGGTATAGTGGAACTCTTGCGAAAGGGCTAGCGGCAGAAGGTGTTCATCAGAGCGACGTAGTCGGCCAGTGGGTAGTCGATGCCGAACTCCGCCCGCCAACGATTGACCGCGCCCTCGTCTTCCAGAGGGTTCGGACGCCAGTCGCCCGGACCGGCGCAACGGCCCTGCGTGGCGTAGCGCTGCGGCCGGCCGGTGTTCACCGCCACCCGGTCCCAGAGGTAGGCGTAGTTGCTGGGCGAGGTGTCCTTGGTCTTCAGTGCCTGCTCAAGGACGACAAGCGTCGCCTGTTGGAACGCAACGTCATTGTCGGCGTGCTGGACCATGTTCCACGCGGCGCTGTCGGCCTGTTCACCATCGACGCTGATTTTGAACCATCCGCGCCGGGCTATCGCCTGCTTGATCCAGGCGCGATTGGACGCATCGACCAGGCAGGTCTCCCGCCAGACCTTGGCGTCATAAAGGTCGAGCGCCGCCTCCGAGAGATCCTGGAGCATGAACTGCCGCGCCGAAAAGCCGACGCTCGCACGCCAGAGTTGATCCTGGGCATTGCGCCGGAACAGTTCCGAGACGACGGGGTCGCTGGCTTCCCGAGACAGGCGCAACCGACGCTCGACGCCCTTGAGCTGCTTGTAGGGGGCGGCCTCTCCGGCGAGGACCGCGTCCGCCATGGCCTGGCGACGCTTCTCTCCCTCGGCGGCCTGACGCCGCGCCTCCAGCCAGGCCGAATGAGTCGTCACCTTACGAACCGAGGACAGCCCCTTGAGCAGCGCTATCTCGGCCTCGTCCATGCAGTCGGGAAATCGAGCGTCCTCCCAGGCGATGTCGTCGGACACGCCTTGGCGACGCAGAATCCCGCGCTGCGCCCTCGTTTCCGCGTCCCTGAGCCAGACGTCCGCGTCCGGCCTCTCTCGCAACACGCCGTAGTCGTAGGTCGTCGGATCGACGCGCCCGGACAGCAGGTCGCCGACTATCTCGTCGCTGCGCGCCGCACCGTGGCAGAGCAGCGCCGTCGTCAGCACCAGAATCGTTCGAACCATCCGGCCACTCCCTTTGGTAACGGAGAGCAACAATAGGTTGCGGCGACATTTTGGCGTCCGCGCCGGTCGCCCTGCATGGTCCGCTACCGCCGCCGCGCTGAGCCGGGCGCTATCCCTTCAGCCGCTCAATCAGCGCCGCCGTCGATGGGTCGTGCGCGCCCGCCGGCCCGCCCTCCAGTTCGGCCAGCACCTTCGTCGCCAGGGTCTTGCCCAGCTCCACGCCCCACTGGTCGAAGCTGTTGATGTCCCACAGCACGCCTTCGACGAACACCTTGTGCTCATAGAGCGCGATCAGGGCGCCGAGCGTCTCCGGGGTCAGGCGGTCGATCAGGATGAAGCTGGAGGGCCGGTCGCCGGGGAAGTGGCGGTGCGGCTCGGCGGCGTTGGGTGAACCGGTCATCAGCGCCTGCGCCTGGGCGATGGCGTTGGCCAGCAGGATCGCCTGCTGCGGCGCGGGGCCCTCGGCGGCCTGGGCCACCGCGACGAAGTCCACCGGGATGACGTCGGTCCCCTGATGCAACATCTGGAAGAAGGCGTGCTGGTCGTTGGTCCCGGCGTTGCCGAACACGGCCGTGGCGGTGGCGTGGGCGACGGGCGCGCCGGACAGGGTCACCCGCTTGCCGTTGGACTCCATCTCCAGCTGCTGCAGATAGCTGGCCAGCAGGCCCAGCCGCTCGGCGTAGGGCTCGACCACCCGCACGGGCCGGCCCAGGCCATTGCGGTTGAACAGATGGGCCAGGGCCAGCAGCGCCGGAGCGTTGGCCGCCAGCGGCGCTGTGCGGAAGTGGTCGTCCATCGCCGCCGCCCCGGCCTGCAGCGCCGCGAACACGTCCCAGCCCAGGGCGACGGCGCAGCTGAGGCCGACCGCCGACATCACCGAATAGCGACCGCCGACCCAGTCCTCGAAGCCGAACACCCGCTCCGCCGGGATGCCAAAGGCGGCGCAGGCCTCCAGGTTGGTCGAGGCGGCCGCCAGATGGCCGTCCCCCGCCTCGCCGAGGAAGGCCCGCAGCCAGGCCCGGGCGGCCGTGGCGTTGGCCATGGTCTCCTGGGTGGTGAAGGTCTTGGAGACGACCACCACCAGCGTGGTCGCCGCGTCCAGCCCGGCCAGGGCCTGGGCGATATCGGCCGGATCGACGTTGCCGACGAAGCGCAGCTCGATCCGCGGCTCCAGCGGCTTCAGCGCGCGCCAGACCAGTCGGGGGCCGAGGTCCGAGCCGCCGATGCCGATATGGACGATGGTGCGGAAGGCCTGGCCCGTGGCGCCGCGGCGCTCGCCGGACCGGACAGCCTCGGCGAAGGCGCGCATGCGATCGCGGACAGCCTCGACCTGCGCCGACACCGGCTTGCCGACCGCCTCGAAACCGGCGCCGTCGGGCGCGCGCAGGGCCATGTGCAGGGCCGCGCGGTTCTCGGTGACATTGACCGCCGCACCGGCGAACAGCCGCTCGCGGGCGGCCTCGACGCCAGCCGCGCGGGCCAGATCGAGGGCGGCGGCGAGACCGGCCTTGCTCCACGGTTGTTTGGAGAGGTCCAGCCGCAGGCCGCTGGCCTCGACCACCAGCCGCTCCAGCCGGTCCGGCTCGGCCGCGAAATGGTCGATGATGCGGGTCTCGCCGTCCTCGCGGGCGGCGGTTTCAAAGGCGGTCCAGGCGGCGGCGAGATCGGTCATGAGGGCTCCGGCGGCAACACGCCGTTTACCATGTCGGGCTTACCAGAGGGCAATCGCCAATTCATCGAGGGACGCTCCATGTCCTGTGACGCCGTCGCCCTTGCCGCCACCCTGTGGATGGCCTCCGCCACGCCGATGGCGGCGAGCCCCGCGCCCGCCGTGGCGGTCAGCGCGCCGCCGTCGTCGGTGGCCAGCGAGCCGCTGTTCCTCGACATCGTCAAGCGGGCCGACACCCTGAAGGCGCAGGTCGATGGCTGGAAGGGAAAGGAAGGGCCCCTGCCCGGCTTCGACGGCTTCGCCGCACAGATCACCGAGCTCTCCGGCCTCGACATGCAGGCCCACCTGCTGCTGGCCAAACGCGGCACGGATGGCGATCTGAAGTGCATCCTGCGCGGCATCTCTCAGGACCTGCCAGTGCGGCTCAAGGAGGTCGAGACGGCCCCCGACCAGCGCAGCCGCGACATGGCCCTGAAGGAGATGTTCTGGCTGCTGCGCGACAATGTCGAGGTGATCACCACCCCGCCGTCGGTGACCAGCGGGACCTAACGCCCGGCCGCCTCGTCCAGCGCCCGCGTCACCAGCCCCGCGGTCAGCAGCTGCGGCAGGACCTTCGGCGCGCCGCCGTCCGCCGGATAGACCAGATACAGCGGCACCCCCGCCCGACCATGCTCGGCCAGGGCCGCGGCGATGGTCGCGTCGCGGCTGGTCCAGTCGGCCTTCAGATAGACGGCGTTGTCACGCGCTAGGGCGGCGGCCACGGCCTGCGTCGATAGCGACGACTTCTCGTTGACCTGGCAGGTCACGCACCAGGCGGCGGTGAAGTTGACCAGCACGGGCCGGCCCTCGACGCGCAGGGCGGCCAGCCGGGCGGGCGACCAGGCCTCGTGGGGCACGATCGCCGCCTCGTCCGACGCCGCCGCGTCTGGCGCCCCGGGCTTTTCGAGCGCCAGCAGGCCGATCAGGGCGATGGCCGCCAGCAGCATGACCGCGGCCAGGCCGCGCGCCACCGGCGCCGGCCCGCGGCGCTGGGCGAAGCCGAACAGCCAGGCGGCGAAGGCGACCAGCACCCCGGCGGCCAGGGCGTTGGCCAGGCCGATCGGGCCGGTCTGCTGCGCCAGCACCCAGACCAGCCAGGCGACCGCCGCGTACATCGGGAAGGCCAGAACGTGGCGCAGGGTCTCCATCCAGGCCCCGGGGCGGGGCATCAGCCGCAGCAGCGCCGGGACGAAGGACAGGGCCACGAACGGCGCCGCCAGGCCCAGGCCCAGGGCGGCGAAGATCAGCAGCGAGACGACGGCGCTCTGGGTCAGGGCGTAGCCCATGGCCGAGGCCATGAACGGCGCCGTGCAGGGCGCGGCCACCACCACCGCCAGCACCCCGGTCAGGAAGCTGCCGGCGAGGCCGCGCCGGGAGGCCAGGCCCTCGCCCGCGCCCTGCAGCGAGGTTCCCGCCTCGAACACGCCCGACAGGTTCAGCGCCACCAGCAGCATGACCGTCGCCAGCGCCGCCACGACCGCTGGCGACTGCAGCTGGAAACCCCAGCCGATGGCTGCGCCCGCCGCCTTCAGCGCGATCAGCCCGGCGGCCAGCGACAGGAAGGTCGCCAGCACCCCGGCCAGATAGGCCAGGCCCTGGGCCCGCGCGGCCTTCGCCTCGTGGGCGTGGCCGGCCAGCGCCGCCGCCTTCATCGACAGGATCGGGAAGACGCAGGGCATCAGGTTGAGGATCAGCCCGCCGAAAAAGGCGAACGCCAGCGCCAGCGGAAGGCCCAGGCCAGGCGCGGCGGACGGTCCCAACGGTTCGCGGTTCGCCACGGGACCCAGACCGGCCGCGCCGACGGGGAGCGGCCCGGGCCCGGCGCTGATCTCGAACGCCCGGTCGCCCAGCGCCAGCACGCCGGCGAGGACCTCTGGCGCGGCGCCTTCGGTGAAGTCGTAGCCGCCCGCGAGGGTCAGCGTCAGGCCGTCCGGGCCGCGCTCGACGGCCTGGGGCGCGGCGTGGTTCAGGACCGTGCCGCTGTAGGGGAAGAACCAGGCCCCGGCCAGGTCGGCCCCTTTCAGGGCGTCGCCGGTCACGGCCAGGGTCAGCCTCGGCCCCGCGGCGGCGAACACGGCGGTCAGCCCGGCTGGCTTTGGCGCCTGATCCAGCGTCCGCGCGATGCGCGGGCCCCAGGTCGCGTCGGGCCGCGCCGCGCCGCCGGACACCGGCAGGTCGAGGGTCAGCACCGCGTCCTCGGGGATGCAGATCTCGGCGCAGACCAGGAAGCTGACGGCGACCTTGATCGGGACCGGATTGCCCGGCCGCGCGGAGGCCGGGACCGCGACCGGCACGGGCAGCAGCACCTCGCCCTCGTAGGCGTAGACGCCCAGCTGGTTCGGGGCCTTGCCCTCGATCAGCAGCCTGGGCGTCGGCCAGACGATCTCGCCGGCCGTCCAGCCCGCCGGCAGGGTCCAGCCCAGCTTTGTCGCGTTACCCGCGTCGCCGGCGTTGCGCCAGTAGGTGTGCCAGCCCCGGGCGATCTTCTGGCGCACGGCGACATAGACGGTCCCGCCCGGAACCGCGGCCTCCTGGGCCACCAGCTCGGCCTCGATATGGCCGGTGTTCACCGGCGCGGCGAGCGCGGGGGCGGCGATCAGGGCGAGCAGGACGGCGAGGATCGTGGTCAGACGCATGATCACAGCTATATGGCCCGCGAGGGGGCCTCGACAACGGCGACGGGGCCGCCATGATCGACGGCGGCGCGCAATGTCTGCCCGTCCGCATCGCCCCGGAGCCCTGAAGCCATGCCCGCGAGCTTCGACGAGATCTCGATCGGCCAGGTGGTCAACCTCGGCGCCGTGGCGGTCGACGCCCAGGCGCTCGACGCCTTCGTGCGGGCCTTCGCGCCTGGCTGGAACGCCGACCGCGGCGCGCCGGACGCGATGACCTACGCCCTGTGGTCGCGGCTGGAGGAGCATGCCTCCGCCGACTGGCCCCAGACCAAGCGGCTGGGCGTGGACGCCTTGCGCTGGGCGCGCAATCCTCCGGTCGGGGAGCTGCTGCGCGGCCGCATGACGGTGATGGGCATGGACCCGGTTGGCGAGAACAAGGGCATCGTCATCGCCCAGCACGACCTGCTCGACGAGGCCGGACGGCTGGTCTTCTCCTGCCTGACGCGGAGCGTCTTCGCCCGATAGGCCGCGACCGCCGATGGCGATCGCGGCCCGCAGGGATCAGGCGTTCGCCGGAACCTCGCCCGAGCGCTTGATGGCGCGATCGCTGGCCACGGCGACCAGACGGTCCCAGCCGATCAGCGAGGTCAGGTGGTTGTAGATCTTCTCCAGCGCGCCATTGTCGCGCAGCTCGACGAGCTTGTCGGCCGGCAGGGCGTTGAGCTTGGTTTCGGAGACCGCGAAATACTCGGCCAGCTTCACCGGCTCAAACGTGCCGTCGTCCTTGGGCATGTTGAAGATCGACTCGCGCTGCTCGAACAGGTCCAGGTCGAGCAGGAGCTTGACGAAGGACTCGGTGCGGCGGCGCTCGCCCTCGAAGTCCTCGCAGAACTTGATGGCGTTCTGGGTGTACTCGGACGGCTCGCCAGCGTCATCGAACAGCGGCAGATCGGCCTTCTTCTTGTCGGTGAAGATGGCGGCGTTGCGCTCGATGCAGACGACCATGCGCTGCTGCGCCTCGTCGGCCGCCAGCACGAACGGATAGCGGCGGATGTAGGCGGGAACATAGCCGCCCGCGACGAACGAGCCGTCCTCGTTGATGAACAGGTTCTCGCCGGTGTTGATGCCCATCACCGCCAGCGGCAGGTGCTCGGGGCCAGCGAAGATGATCGGATAGCTGATGGCCGCGAAGGTGAACTCGGCGACGGTCAGAGGCACGACATGACCACCCTTGGCGAAGCCGAACGGCTTTTCCATCCGCTGAACGCCCAGACCGCTGTGGACGTCTTTGCTCAGAGGCTCGGGCGTGGAGTAAAAGAGAAGGGTGCCGCTAATGGGGCCGATGGCGGCTTGGGTCTGTTCCATTCGAGACTCTTGAACCTGCGGGCGGGATGCGGCCGCGATGGGGATGAGCCGGCGCTTCTAGCTGATCGGACGGAACCCGGCAATCCGACCTCCCGTCTTGCGGTCCCTGGGGCGAACGCGCTTCAATCACCGCAAGAAGAAAACCCCGGGAGCCGTCCATGCCTATCGCCTACCCCGAGATTCTGGCGCTCGCCAGCGAACCCCAGCCGTTCAGCTGGACCGACAAGGACTCCATGCTCTACGCCCTGGGCATCGGCATGGGCTCCGACCCGATGAACGAGAAGGAACTGCCGTTCGTCTACGAGAGCGGATTGAAGGCGGTGCCAACCATGGCCACGACCGTCGCCTGGGGCGCCGGCCCCGGCATCGGCAAGATGGGCATCAACTTCCTGCTGGTGGTCCACGGCGAGCAGAAGGTCGAGTTCCACAAGCCGCTGCCGACGGAGGCCTCGGTCCTCGCCACCAGCCGGGTCATCGGCGCCTACGACAAGGGCGACAAGGGCGCGGTGATCTACAGCGAGACGGTGCTGGCCGATGCGAAGACCGGCGACAAGATCGCCACCCTGACCGGTTCGACCTTCGCTCGCGGCGACGGCAACTTCGGCGGGCCCTCGGAGGGCGCGCCCGAGCCGCACGAGGTCCCGGCCCGCGCGCCGGACCTGTCGGTGGACATCGCCACCCGGCCGGACCAGGCGCTGATCTACCGCCTCAGCGGCGACCGCAACCCGCTGCACGCCGATCCGAAGATCGCCGCGGCGGCCGGATTCCCGCGCCCGATCCTGCATGGCCTGTGCACTTACGGCGTGACCTGCCGGGCGGTGCTGCAGAGCTACTGCGACTTCGATCCGACGAAGATCAAGAGTCACCAGGTGCGCTTCTCCAGCCCGGTGTTCCCGGGCGAGACCATCACCGTCGACCTGTGGAAGGACGGCGACGTCGTCTCGTTCGAGGCCCGCGTGAAGTCACGCGGCGTCACCGTGGTGAAGAACGGCAAGACGCTGCTGGGGTAGGGGCACAGGGACATGCACTTAAAGTGCATGTCCCCGGCGACCGTCAGAACTCGTAGCGCACGCCCGCGCGGACGGTGCGGCCGGGCAGCGGCGCGATGTCCTTGAGGAACGAGGTGTGCTCCCGCGCTTCCACGTCGCCCAGGTTACGACCCTCGACGAACAGCGTCAGGTCGTGCTCGGCGAACGGCCTGAAGCCGAACTGGGCGTCGATCATCGTATAGCCGTCGGTCGGCAGTTCGAACGCGGCCACCCGGTCCTGATCGCCGACATGGCGGACTTCGAACTCGCCGTCCGTGCGTTCGCCCGTCCAGACGACGCGCCCCGTCACCGAGTAGGACGGGATGCGGGCGGGGACGCCGAGGTCGGTCTTGCCGCGCACCAGATCGAAGACGCCCTCCAGCGACACCGACTGTTCGCCACTGCGCCAGATCTCCCGCGAGGCCTCGAACTCCGCGCCGTTGAAGGTCGCGCCGGTCTGGCTGTAGCGGAACACCGGCAACTCGCCGGTCGGGTCGAGCGTGCCATCGTCCGCGACGAAATCGCCCGTCGGCAGCTCCTGGATGAAGCCGTCGTAGCGGGCGGTATAGAGGTGAAGTTCGGCCCGCGAGCCGGACCGGGTGTAGCGCACCGTGCCCTCGTAGGAGGTGACTTCTTCCGAATCGAGCGTCGGATCGCCGATTTCGTAGGACCCGGTGCCCGCGTGCGGGCCGTCGGCGAACAGCTCGAATTCCGTCGGCGCGCGGCCATTGCGCGAGACGCTGAGGCCGAGGAACCAGCCCTCCACCGGACGCCAGAACACCGCCACGGAGGCCGAGATGTTGGTGAAATCCTGGCTGTTCTCGGTCGTCGACCAGTCGAGACCGTAGGACGTGGCCGCGCCGCTGGTCGGCCGGCCGGTGAGGGACGCGTCGATGGTGCGGCGGTCGAGGCGCAGCCCGCCCTCGATGCCCCAGGCCTCCCGGTCCAGGCGCTGCAGCGTGAAGATGCCGAATTCCTTGATCTCGGCGGGCGGCACGAAGGCCTCGGCGCCGATGGCCTCGGACTCGCGCGCGAGGCCCTGGGCGCCCACCGCGCCCTGCCAGCCGTCCCGTTCGGGCTGGACCAGTTCGAAGCGGCCCTCGGTCCCGGTGGACAGGAAGCGGGTGCCGACGGCGCCGGTGGCGACCTCGATCTCGGCGTGCTCGTAGTCCGCGTAGCCCACCGAGAACCGGGCGCGGTCGAACCAGCCCAGCGGCACGGCCGATTCGCCGCGGATGTCGTAACGGGTCTGCTGCACGTCCAGATAGACCGGTCCCTCGGCGGGCGGCGGGCCGACGATGACGACCTGCGCATAGGGCACGCCGTACTGCGTTTCGAGCCGACGGGCCGACACGCCGACGTAGCCATCGTCGCCGATATAGGAAACGCCCGCGCCATAGGTCTGCAGCTTGACGTCGGTGTTGCGCTGGGTGCGGTCGGCGAGCGGGGTCTCGCCAGAGGCCGTCGCGAGCCGGTCGGAGACCGGATCGACGGGCACATCGTAGTCGCCGCTTTCGCGCTTGACCGCGTCCGCCGAGAACACCCAGGGGCCGGCGCCAATCTTGATGGCGCCCGAGACCGAATAGCTGTCATCGACCGTGCCGCCCGAGACCACCAACCGGCCCTCGGGTCCGGCGGAGGCGGGCGTCGTCGGCACCCGCTCGTCGAGGATGTTGACCACGCCGCCGATGGCCGAACCGCCGTAGGCCAGGGTCGATGGGCCGCGCAGCACCTCGATACGCGTGGCGCCGCCGGGCTCGGAGGCCACCGCGTGATCGGGCGACACCGCGCTGACGTCCACCATGCCGACGCCGTTCTGCAGGATCAGCACCCGGGGGCCGGAAAGGCCGCGGATGACCGGCCGGCTGGCGCCGGGGCCGAAGAAGGTCGAGCGCACGCCGGGCAGGCCGTTGAGCACGTCGCCGAGGCCGGCCGGCGGGGCCCGGTCGAGTTCTTCCTGGCCGACGATGTTGATGCTGGTCGTGACGGAATCGAGCGACACCGCATAGGGCGCCGCGGTGACCACCACCTCGGCGACGGTGCTGGGGGCCGGCGCCTCGTCCGCCATCGCCGCGCCGGCGGCGATCAGGGTGGAGCCGCTGACGGCGGCGAGCAGGAGGAGACGACTACGCATTCAGGAGCCCTAGGAGAAATGATACTGCCAATCAGTGTTATGAAATAACATATCTCACCGTCAAGCCTCTTCTCCCGGGTTTCGTCTTGACGGGCGGCGCGGGTTCGCCGACTCCGGACACAGCGGGAGCGCCCGGGGGAGGCTGGACATGATCGGCATTCGGACCATCGCGGCGGGGGCCGCCATCACCCTGGCCCTGACCGCGGGCGTGATGGCCCGGGACGCCCGGCCGACCGGCTATCTGCCCGTCGAGGCCCTGCCCGACAGTCTGCTGATCGTCGGACCGCCGCCGGCCGCCGATTCGCCGACGGCGCAGGCGGAGCGGGCCAACTTCCTCGCGACCCGCGCGCTGGACGGGTCGGCGCGCTGGAACCAGGCGACCGCCGATGCCGAGCTGTTCGGCGACAAGGCCCACGCCGGCTTCGCCTGCGCCGCCGGGGCGGCGATCACGATCCAGGACACCCCGACCCTGGCTCGTATGATGGACCGGATGGTGATGGACGCCGGCCGCAGCGTATCGGCGGCCAAGGATCATTTCATGCGCGACCGGCCGCTGATCGGCCACGACGACGCGCCGATCTGCGTCGCCCGCGAGGACTGGATGAAGACCAACGGCTCCTATCCGTCCGGCCACGCGGCGATCGGCTGGGCCTGGGCGCTGACGCTGGCCGAGATCGCGCCGGCGAAGGCCTCGTCGATCATCGCCCGGGGCAGGGCGTTCGGCGAAAGCCGGGTGATCTGCGGCGTGCACTTCCCCAGCGATGTCGCGGCCGGCCAGACCATGGGCGCGGCGACGGTGGCCCGTCTGCATGCCGACCCCGCCTTCCTCGAGGACCTGGCGGCGGCGCGGGCCGAACTGGCCAAGGCCCCGCCGGCGCAGGGCTGCGACAGCTAGGGCCGGTCCTGCGACCAGACCAGGTGCGGCCGCAGGACATGGCCTGGCGGCAGCGCCGGATGGTCGAAATCGAGATCCGGCCGGCGGGTCATGCCCAGCCGCGCCATCACCGCCTGTGACGGCAGGTTGGGCCGCGCCGTGAAGGTGACGATCCGGTCCAGGCCGATCCGCGCGAAGCCGTCGTCCATGGCCGCCCGCGCGGCCTCGGTGGCGTAGCCCTGGCCCCAGGCGTGGCGGGCCAGCCGCCAGCCCACCTCGACGCCCGGCGCGAGCGGGATCGGCGCGTCGAGCGTCGCAAGCCCGACCATGCCGAGGAAGACGCCATCCGCCCGGCGCTCCACGGCATACTCGCCAAACCCGTGATCATCGATGTGGCGCTCAAGCCGATCGATGCCTGCGTTGCTTTCCGCCGCCGTGAGCGGCCTTTCGTAGTGGCGCATGACCTGCGGGTCGGCGTTCATCGCGGCCCAGGCCTCGCGGTCCCCGAACCGCCAGCGGCGCAGGATGAGTCGTTCGGTTTCGAGCATGGCAGGCGCCCCCGGAAAGCGCTGATCTACTCCCTTCCCCCTCGATGGGGAAAGGGTTGGGGATGGAGGTGGTGAAGGTTCGGCCTGCGCGACCTACGTCATGGTGAGCAGCGCCGAAGGCGCGTGTCGAACCACGCAAGCTGTCCCTGCGTCCTTCGACACGGCCCTTCGGGCCTGCTCAGGATGACGTGGAGAGGGGGCTTCGCAGCCAGCGCCACCCCCATCCCCGACCCTTCCCCCCTCCAGGGGGAAGGGAAAAGCACTACGCCGGCCTCGGCCCCGTCAGGGCGCCGTAGAGGTCCGGCCGGCGGTCGCGGAAGAAACCCCAGGCCGCGCGGTGGGTAGCGAGGAAGTCGAGGTCGACCGTGGTGCTGACCAGCCCTTCGTCGTCGCGGCCGAGCTCGGAGACCAGATCCCCGCGATGGTCGGCGATGAACGACGAGCCATAGAAGCTCTGGCCGCCGTTCGGATAGCCGTCCCACGGCTCGAAGCCGGTGCGGTTGGCCCCGACCACGGGGATGATGTTGCTGACCGCGTGGCCCTGCATCGCGCGGCGCCAGGGCAGGGCCGTGTCCAGGCTGGCGTCATGCGGCTCGCTGCCGATGGCCGTGGGATAGAGCAGCGCCTCGGCGCCCATCAGGGCCATGGCGCGGGCCGCCTCCGGATACCACTGGTCCCAGCAGATGCCGACGCCGATGCGGCCGTGGCGCGTGTCCCAGACGCGGAAGCCCGTGTCGCCCGGCCGGAAATAGTACTTTTCCTGATAGCCGGGGCCGTCGGGGATGTGGCTCTTGCGATAGACGCCGAGCAGCGAGCCGTCGGCGTCGGCCATCACCAGGCTGTTGAAATAGTGCGGGCCTTCCTTCTCGAAGATCGAGATCGGCAGGACCACGCCCAGTTCGCCGGCCAGCGGGGCCAGCGCCTTGACGCACGGATGCTCGCGCCAGGGATGGGCCGTGGCGAACCAGCGCTCCTCCTGGGCGACGCAGAAATACGGCCCCTGGAACAGTTCCGACGGCAGGATCACCTGCGCCCCGGCCGCGGCGGCCTGGCGGATGAAGCCCTCGGTCCGTTTGATATTGGCGTCCAGATCCATGCCGTAGGACGTCTGGATCGCCGCGAGGCTGAGCGTCCGGGCCATCAGGCGGGCTCCTGCTGGGTGATGCAGTGGAACGCGCCGCCGCCGGTCAGGATGGCGCGCGAGGGCAGGCCGATGGCCTTGCGCTCGGGAAACAGGCTCTGCACCGCGTCCACCGCGAACGCGCCGGCCCGGGCGTCGTCATAAAGTGGCACGATGACCGCGCCGTTGGCGACGATGAAGTTCATGTGGCTGGCCGGGGCCGGGCCGTCGTCGCCGTCGATCCAGCCCGGCGAGGGGATGCGCATGACCTGCAGTTGACCGCCGCGGGCGTCGGTCATGCCGGCCAGGGCGCGGGCCGTGTCGTCGTAGAGCCTGGCGTTCGGGTCGGCCCTGCCCCAGGCGATCGGACAGGCGACCACGCCGGGCGCGACGAACCGGGCCAGGTTGTCGACATGGCCGTCGGTATGGTCGTTGCGCAGGCCATCGCCCAGCCACAGCACCTTGCGCGCGCCCAGGCTGGCGGCCAGGGCGACCTCGGCGGCCTCCTGCGTCCAGCCGGGGTTGCGGTTGGGATTGAGCAGGCACTGCGTCGTGGTCAGCAGGGTGCCAAGCCCGTCGTGCTCGACCGCCCCGCCCTCGAGGACGAAGGCGTTGGCGTCGAGCGGCGCGCCGGAGGCGGCGGCGATCTGGGCGGCCACCTGGTCGTCGCCCTCCAGCTCGTACTTGCCGCCCCAGCCGTTGAAGCGGAAGCCGGCGGCGCGGCCGTCATCGCGGAAGATCGGGCCAGTGTCGCGCAGCCAGATGTCACCGAACAGGGCGCGGACGATCTCGATCCCGGCCATGCCGTCCAGCCGCGCGCGGGCGGCGGCCTCGGCCTCGTCGCCGCAGACCATCAGCCGCACCCGCTCCTCACCCGGTCCGGCCAGGGCGCGGGCCAGGGTGACGACCTCGTCCTGGGCCTGGTCGAGGTCCTCGCGCCACAGATCGGCGTGGCTGGGAAAGCCCAGCCACATGGCGCGGTGCGGGGACCATTCGGCGGGAACGAGGGGCGTGCTCATGGGTCGGGGGAAGTGGCCCTGACAGGGGGTTGCGTCAAGTGCGGCGAAAACGAAGAAGGGCGGCCCGATCGCTCAGGCCGCCCTTCCCCAAGTGCTATGGACTACCGTGCGATCAGAAGTTCGCCCGGAAGGTCACCTGCAGGGTCCGCGGGGCGCCGACCGAATAGGACGGCGCGGAGCCGGACCGGTTCGTCACGCCGGGTCCGGGCAGGACATCGACGGTCTTGGCGTTGTTCCGCGAGCTGATGTTGCCCAGGTATTCCTCGTCGAACAGGTTGATGACGTTGACCTGGATGTAGGAGCCGTCCTTGCCCAGGAAGGGCAGGTCGTAGCGGGCGCCGAACTTGTACAGGTCGTAGGCCGGGGTGGCCTCGTCATTCACGTCGGTCGAGAAGCGGTCGCCGACATGCTTGCCCTCGAAGGACAGGCTGAGGTTTTCCGTGGCTTCCCAGCGGACGTAGAAGCCGGCCGTCCATTCCGGGGTCTCGACCAGTTGCTTGCCGGTGGTCGGCAGGAAGGTGGTGGCCGAAAGCGGGATGTCGTCCTGCAGTTCGCTGTTGGTGTAGGAGGTGAAGCCATAGATCGACCAGTTCTCGGTCGGCTCGAAACCGACCTGCGCCTCGACGCCCCACAGATCCACGCTGCCGACGTTGCGGTCGAGGAAAATGCCCAGCACGTCGTCGAAGGACGAGACGATGTAGTTCTCGAACTTGGTCGTCCAGATCGCGGCCTGACCGGTGATCATCGGGCTCTGGTAGCGGTAGCCGAGATCGAAGGTCTTGGTCGTTTCCGGCTCGGCGCCCGGCAGGGCGATGGCCCCGCTGGCCAGCCGCGACGGCGTGTAGAGGTTGTCGGTCCGCGGCGCCGAGAGGCCTTCGGCGTAGCTGGCGTAGACGAACTGGTTGTCGGCGAAGTTCCAGCTGACCCCGACGTTCGGCAGAATGTCCTCGTACTCCTTGGTCGTGGCGTAGGGCGGGATGTACTGGGTCGCGGAGGCCCCGAACGTCACATTGCCGTTGGCCAGGGGCGCGTTGGAAGCCATGGTGGTGCAGAGCACGTTGCTGCTGGCGTTCTGCGAATAGCAGTACTGGTTCAGCTCGCGCTTGAAGAACGGCGCCCGCACGCCGATGCTGACCAGCACCGTGTCGTCGAAGAACTGGCCGCGATACTCGACGGCGAGCTGGCTCAGGATGGCCACCGAGTAACGGTCGCGGCCACGCATGTTGGCGCCGTCGATCGCCTCGACCGGGCGGCCATAGCCGTCCTTGCCGCCGAACACGTTCTGGGGTTTGCCGCTCATGCTGATGAAGCCGTAGTCGCCGGTCTGGCGGTGACGGCCGTAGTCATAGGTATAGGCGGCGCGGATGCGGTTGTTGTCGTCCAGGTCCCAGATCAGCGAACTGGTCACGCCATAGCGGCGGGTGTTGGTGGTGTTGGGGGTGTAGAGCGCCCAGGTGTCCAGCGTGTCGCCGTCGCCGTTCAGGTCCACGCCGACCGCGCCGCCCAGGTCGAGGCGGTCGTCCCGCTCCGAAAAGGTGCCGAAACCGCCGCCGTTGGCCAGCACGTACTGGAACGAGGGATCGACCGTCAGCACCAGGTTGTCGGTCAGGGTGAACTTGGACTGACCGCGAATGTTGCCGGTGTTCGACGGGTTATTGCGCAGCTCGTAGTAGCTGGTGCAGCTGCCCGTGCCGGTCGATCCGTCATAGCGGACGATGGCCGACCCGGTCAGTGCGTTCTGGGCCGTGCCATTGACCGGGGTCGGCAGGGTGCAGGACCGGTCGTTCTCGGTTTCGGGATCAGCCAGCCACTGGGCCAGCGTGATGTTGCGATAGAAGGCGTTGCGGTTCTCGTTGTAGTGGAAAGCGAGACTGAGGAAGTCGCCGTTGTCGCCCAGCGGCTGATAGATGCGGGCGTTGTACTGCGTCTTCTCGAGTTCGCCCGAACCCTTCCACTTGTCGTAGTTCTGGTAGGACGCGGCGACGAACGCCCTGGTGCCCCAGGGGCCGATCTCGCCGGTGTCGAGCAGGCCGAAGACCCGGCCATAGTTGAACGATCCCACCGAGCCGGTGAAGATGCCGCCCATCTCGGTCGCAGGCTTGCGGGTGACGTAGTTGATCGTGCCGCCGGTCGCCGAGGCCGTCGGGCTGTCGACGTCGGTCGTGCCCATGTTGACGCTGGCGCCGCTGATCAGTTCGCCGTCCATCTGCTGGTTGGTGTAGATGGCGTAGTTGCCGGTGTCGTTCAGCGGCATGCCGTCGAACGTCAGCGAAACGCGGGCGCCGTCGAAGCCGCGCAGGCGGACGTTGCCGCCCGAGGACCCGTAGGGGTCGTTGTTCACGAAGTTCAGACCCGGCGTCAGATTCAGCGTCTCGATGATCGTCTGGCCGCTCGCCTGGGTGGCGATGAATTCCTGGGTCACCGAAGATTTGGACTTGGGCGCGGTTTCGGCGGTGATGGCGCCGCCAACCGAGTTGGGGCCCGACGCCCCGACGACGACGACTTCTTCGACTTCCGTGGTGCCGGTGGATTGCGCATAGGCGCTGGAGGCCAGCAGCATGCTGCCCACGAGCGCGCTCGTCGCCACAAAGGCGAGCTTGTTCTTGATCATAGTGTGAGTATCCCCTCTCATCCCGACGCCGGCTTGAAACCTGGAAAAGATCCGGCCCGGGCAACGGTCACACGAAATAGCGCGCCAATGCGAAGCTACGGTGACGATGCCCGAACGGGTCCTGAACGCCTGATGTCGCAGTCTAAAGACCGTCCCCGTTGAAGCAAGGCGGCGTTAAGGTTTGCGACTCTTTTGGGGCGGTTTGTCGCAAGATTGCGACACCTCCGGGCATGGATCGCCTTTACAGGACCCCGAACGCGGGTCAGCGTCCCGCCGCCCATGACCACTCCCGACCCCACCCCTCCGCCGCCGTCCGCCACCGATCGCCACCCCCTGCGTGTCGCGGCGACACTCGTCCTTGTGCTGACGGTCCTGCGGCTGGCCGCGATCTTCGCCAGCCCGCTGGAGCTCAATCCGGAGGAGGCCCAGTACTGGCTGTGGTCGCGGACGCTGGACTTCGGCTACTTCTCCAAGCCGCCGATGATCGCCTGGGCGATCTGGGCGACGACGGCGATCGGCGGGAACGCCGAGTCCTGGGTGCGATTCTCCGCGCCGCTGTTCCACGCCGTGGCCGGACTGTCGCTATATGCGGTCGGCCGGAAGCTCTACGACGAGTGGTCGGGCGTGGCGGCCGCGGCCGTCTACATGCTGATGCCGGGCGTGGCGCTGTCGTCCTTTATCCTGGCCACCGACGCGCCGCTGCTCTGCTTCCTGGCGCTGGCGCTGCTGGCCTATGTCGAGGTCCAGGCGGGCGGGCGCCGGCTGCTTCCCGCCGCCGGCCTGGGCGCCGCGCTCGGCCTGGCCATGCTGTCGAAATACGCGGCGCTGTACGCCGTGATCGGCATCGGCCTGCACCTGGTCCTGTCGAAGGACGCGCGGCGAGCCTGGGACCTGAAGACCGCCGGCCTGGCGCTGCTGGCCTTCGCCGCCGTGCTGGCCCCCAACCTGATCTGGAACGCCAACCACCACTTCGCCACCGTCGGCCACACGGCGGCCAACGCCAACCTCGGCGGCAAGCTGTTCAATCCGGGCGAGATGCTCGGCTTCCTGGGCGGGCAGTTCGGCGTGTTCGGACCGGTCCCGTTCGGTGTGCTGGCCGGCGGCGGGGCGGTGCTGGCCTGGCGCCGCCGGCTGCGGCCGCAGGACCTGCTGCTGCTGTGCTTCGCGGTTCCGCCGCTGGCGGTGGTGACCGTCGGCGCCCTGCTGTCGCGGGCCAACGACAACTGGGCCGCCAGCGCCTATGTCGCCGGTGCGGTGCTGGCCGCCGCCCTGCTGGTGCGCTGGCGGGCAAAATGGTGGCTGATCGCCGGCCTCGGCCTGCAGGCGGCCCTGGCCGTCTTCATGCTGCTGGCCGTCGCCCATCCCGCCATCGTCGATGCGCTCGGCCGGTCCAACGACATCAAGCGCGTGCGCGGCTGGAAACAGATGGCCGAGCAGGTCGTGCAGCGGGCCCAGGTCGAGCAGATCAACGGCGGCCTGTCGGCCATCGCCGTGGACGACCGCTTCCTGTTCAACGCCCTGGCCTATTACGGCCGCGACTACATCGGCACGCCGGACGCGCCGCCGCTGGCCATCTGGCTGCGGCGCGGCCACGCGGGCAACCAGGCCGAGACCGTCGCCCCGCTGACGCCGGCGCTGGGCCGGCGGGTGCTGGTGGTCAGTCTTGAGGGTAACCAGGCGCCGCGCATCACCGCCGATTTCGCCAGGGCTCCGACGGTCGGCGTGCTGCGCCAGATCCTCAGCATCAAATGCGCGGCCCGCTATCGCGACGACGAGAAGACGTACAACCACCGCTGCCTGCGCCGCGAAACGCTGATCCTCGGCGAAGGCTTCGCCCCGCTGAAGAACCGGGATTAGCGCGGGGAATTCGGTGACAGTTTGCGAATTGCCGCCCGAGACGCCGCCAGCGGCAGCGTCCCTGCAATTCGCAAACTGTCACCGAATTCCTGGGTCCTAGAGCACGTTAGGTTTTCTCCTACGCATATCCGGCATGCCGAAGGTAGTTTGAGCATTCTGCGGGGCTGAAGCAGTCGAGCAGGCTGCCGATGCGTCGCCAGACGTCCTCGACTGTTCGCTCGTCAGCCTTTTTGAGCA
>JAUSMJ010000069.1 GCA_030645575.1 Caulobacter sp.
GCGGCGAGCAGCAGGGGCGGGGCGGGCGCCGCGATCAGCGCCGGCCCGGCGTCCTCGCCCGCGAAGCCCAGGGCGATGGCGTCGGCGAGGGCGGCGTCGTCGGCGCCGGCGAGGCGGGCCCGGTGCGCCGCGCGGGCGAGAGCCGGATTGCCGGCCGGATCGGCGCAGGCGACGGCGTCGCCCTCGCAGCGCCGCACGGCGTCGGACACCGCGTTCAGCCGGGCCGCCAGGGTCGTGGCCGCCCGCTCGGCGAGGCTCTGGCCCAGGCATTCGGCGGCCAGCCGGTCGGCGGCGACGCGGAAGGCCGGCGTGGCGATGTCGAGGACCGGGCCGTCGGCGAAGGTTTGGCGGGCCCGGCCGAAGGCGACGAGACCCTGGATCATGGCCGCGGTCAGCTCGGCCTCGAAGGCCAGCATGTCCGGGCGGCGGTCGAGGACCTTGAGCGCGAGCGCCTCGCGCGACAGACGCCCGGCGAAACGGGCCGGGCCACCGGCCAGCACGGCCGCGCCGTCGGTGTCGCGGTCATCGACATGCGGGGCGACGGTTTCGGACCAGTCCAGCCAGGCCTCGACACGGGCGCCGGTCCAGCCGCGCGGCGCCAGCACCCCGGTCAGGGCGTCGGCGGTCTCCACCGTGCGGAGTTCGACTTCCGGCGCGACGGCCCTGGCCAGCCGCTTGGCGAAACGCATCGACCCGACTCTCCACTGCACCTGCCCCCGAGGCTAGAGACGGGGCGGGGCCTGGGCAATAGATATGGCGTGCGACAGGTCACCCATCCACAACATGTTGCGTTCCTCGACGCGCTCCCTTCGGCGGCCGTCCGGGATCAGGCTGCTGGACGGGGGCGACGGGCATGGCTATGGTCCGCCCGACCTCAAGGCCTTGTCTCTAAGCGGATTTGCGCGTGCTCAAAGCGATCTTCACCTGGTGGAACGGCGCCACGATCGGCCAGAAGTTCCACATCGGCCGCCGTGGCGTGTTCGTCGGCCAGGACGAACTGGGCAACCGCTACTATGAGGCCCGGGACAACCGCGACAGCTATGACGACCGCAAGCGCCGCTGGGTGATCTACAACGGCTATGCCGAGGCCTCGAAGGTGACCCCCGACTGGCACGGCTGGCTGCGCTACACCTTCGATGAGCCGCCGACCACCGATCCGCTGCCGCGCCGGTCGTGGGAGAAGGACCACCGTCCCAACCTCACCGGGACGGTTCACGCCTGGCGGCCCAAGGGCGCGATCAGCCGGGGCGGCGAGCGTGACCGGGCCACCGGCGACTATCTGCCCTGGACGCCCGAGTAGCACGCCGATGCGGCTGAAACTCTCCCTGCTGGCGGCGCTGGCGGCCCTGGGCGCGGCCGGCCTGGCGCTGGCGCAACAGACGCCGCCGCCTGTTCAGCAGACAGGTCCGGGGCCGGGCGACAACGCAAACGCGCCCGGGCCGCCCCAGGTCGAAGAGGCGCCGCCCGCCCTTGCCGCGCCGCCGTCGCCGCCACAGCCGGCCCCGACCGCCGCCGAGACGCCGGTGACCAGCGCCAAGCCAAAGACCCAGGCCGTCGAGAAGCCGGCCGAGCCGGCTCTGCGCATCCGCTCTGGCGCGGCCATCATCCAGGCGATCGACAAGGTGACGGCCGAGACGCTGCGCTTCGAGGCCCCGGTCGGCCAGCCGATCCGCTACAAGACCCTGGTGTTCACCGTCCGCGCCTGCGAGACCACCGCGCCGGACGAGGAGGCCCCTGACTCGATGGCCTATATGACCATCGACTCCCAGCCCAGGTCCCTGACCGGGCGCGCGCCGCCGCCGCCCAGGCAGGTGTTCCGCGGCTGGATGTTCGCCTCCTCGCCGGGCCTCAACCCGCTGGAGCACCCGGTCTACGACGCCTGGCTGATCGCCTGCAGGGCCCCCGGGCCCGACTCCGCGAAACAATAGAAGTCCGCCGGCGCGGTCAGCGCCTCGGCCAGCCGCCGCCGGTAGACCGCCCGGGAAATCTCGACCGCGCCGAACTGGGCCAGATGCTCGGTCATGAACTGGGTGTCCAGCAGCCGGTAGCCGCCGACGACCAGCCGCCCGACCAGATGCACCAGGGCCACCTTGCTGGCGTCGCGGGCCGTGCTGAACATGCTTTCGCCAAAGAAGGCCCCGCCCAGCGACACGCCGTAGAGGCCCCCGACCAGGGCGCCGTCCAGGCGGCATTCGACGCTGTGCGCCTGGCCAGCGCGGTGCAGCCGCTCATAGAGCTGCTGGATGGGGTGGTTGATCCAGGTCTCCAGTCGGCCGGGCCGCGCCTGGGCGCAGGCCTCGACCACGCCGCGGAAGTCGGCGTCGACGCTGACCTGGAAGCGGCCCGAGCGCACGGTGCGGGCCAGCCGCGCGGCGACATGAAGGCCGTCCAGCGGGATCACGCCGCGCCGCTGGGGATCGATCAGGAAGACCCGCTCGTCCTCGCGGGAGTCCGCCATCGGAAACACGCCGCGACGATAGCAGTCGAGCAGCTCGTCGGTGTCGAAGGCGTCGTGGGGCAAGGAGCGAGCTCTGCTGCCAATTCAGGGGACAGGATACTCATTTCCCGGGCCGCGGAACCATCAGGGGCGGAAATGAGTATCCTGTCCCCTGAATTGTCGTGGCCCCGTCAGCCCTGGGCTTTGATCCACTGCTCCAGCCAGTGGATGTTGTAGTCCCCGTTGCGGATGTCTTCCTGCTGCAGCAGGTCCTGGAATAGCGGGATGGTCGTGTCCACGCCGCTGACGACGATCTCGCCCAGGCAGCGCTGGGTGCGGGCGATGCACTCGGCCCGGTCGCGACCGTGCACGATCAGCTTGCCGATCAGGCTGTCGTAATAGGGCGGGATCGAATAGCCGTCGTAGAGGGCCGAATCGAGCCGCACGCCCAGGCCGCCGGGGGCATGGAAGCCGTTGATCGTGCCGGGCGAGGGCGCGAAGGTGCGGGCGTTCTCGGCGTTGATGCGGCACTCGATGGCGTGGCCCTCGAAGACCACGTCCGCCTGCGAAAAGCTCAGCGGCAGGCCGGCGGCGATGCGGATCTGCTCGCGCACCAGATCGATGCCGGTGATCGCCTCGGTGACCGGATGCTCGACCTGCAGGCGGGTGTTCATCTCGATGAAGAAGAACTCGCCCTTTTCCCACAGGAACTCGATCGTGCCGACGCCGAGATAACCGATGGCGCGGATGGCCTCGACGACCACCTCGCCGATTTTCGCCCGGGCGGCCGCGTCGAGGGCCGGGGAGGGCGCCTCTTCCATGACCTTCTGGTGGCGGCGCTGCAGCGAACAGTCGCGCTCGCCCAGATGCACCACGTTGCCGAAGCTGTCGGCGATGACCTGGATCTCGATGTGCCGCGGCGTCTGGAGGTAGCGCTCCATATAGACCGCGTCGTCGCCGAAGGCCGCGCGGGCCTCGCTCTGGGCGGTGGCCACCGCTTCGGACAGGTCCTCGCGGGTCTCGGCGACATTCAGGCCGCGACCGCCGCCGCCGGCGGCGGCCTTGATCAGCACGGGAAAGCCGATCTCGTCGGCGGCGGCGAAGGCCTGTTCCTCGGTGGTCAGGGCCCCTTCGGAGCCGGGCACCACGGGAATCCCCGCGGCCATGACGGCCTGTTTGGCGGTGATCTTGTCGCCCATCATCCGGATATGCTCCGGCTTTGGCCCGATGAAGGTGAAGCCGTGCGCGCCGACGATCTCGGCGAAGCGGGCGTTTTCCGACAGGAAGCCGTAGCCCGGATGGACGGCCTGGGCCCCGGTGATCTCGCAGGCGGCGATGATCGAGGGGATGTTGAGATAGCTCTTGGCGGCCGGGGCGGGGCCGATGCAGACGCTCTCGTCCGCCAGCCGCACCCACATGCCGTTGGCGTCGGCCTCGGAATGGACCGCCACGGTGGCGATGCCCATTTCCTTGCAGGCGCGGTGCACCCGAAGGGCGATCTCGCCCCGGTTGGCGATCAGGATCTTGTCGAACACCGGCCGGCCTACGCGATCACGACCAGCGGCTCGCCGAACTCGACGGGCTGGGCGTCCGAGACCAGGATCTCGACGATCTTGCCGGCCTTCGGGGCCGGGATCGGGTTCATCGTCTTCATCGCCTCGACGATCAGCAGGGTCTGGCCCTCGGTCACCGTCTGGCCGACCTTGACGAACGGGTCGGCGCCGGGCGTCGCCTGCAGATAGATGGTGCCGACCATCGGCGACTTGACCGTTTCACCGTTGTGAGCCGGGGCGGCGGCGGGCGCGTCGGCCACGGGCGCGGGCGCGGCGGCGACCGGGGCGGCGGCCATGGCGACTGGCGGGGCGGCCTGGACCATGGCGCTCATCGGCGCGGCGACGGTCACTTCGCGGGCGACGCGGATTTTCAGGCCGCCGCGCTCGACCTCGATCTCGGTCAGGCCCGTGTCGCGCAGGATGTCCGCCAGCTTGCGGACCACGCGGGTGTCGATGGCCTGGGAATCGCCGGACTCGGAAGCGGCCTTGGGACTGGACATGAAGCGTTACCTTGTCTGCGGATCAGGCCGAGGCGCCGGTGGCGCCGATCAGGCCGGCGGCGGCCTCGACCGCCAGTTCATAGCTGGCGCCGCCGAACCCGGAAACGATCCCGGTGGCGGCCAGCGACACGTAGGTCTTCCTGCGAAACGTCTCCCGCGCCGCAGGGTTCGACAGATGGCACTCGACGATGGGTATATCGAGAGTCTTGAGCGCGTCGAGCAGCGCCACGGAAGTGTGACCATAGCCGGCCGGGTTGATGACCAGGGCGGACGCCTCGGTCCGGGCCTGCTGGACCCAGTCGATCAGTTCGCCCTCGTGGTTGGATTGCCGGAACACGATCGAGCAGCCGAGGCCTTTCGCCCGGGCTTCGCAGCGGGCCTGGATATCGGCCAGCGTCTCTCGTCCGTAGATCTCCGGCTCGCGGACCCCCAACAGGTTGAGGTTCGGTCCGCTCAGCACATGGATCGGTTTCGCCATCAGGCCCCGCCGTCGTTTCGGCGGCCCTTGTATCTTCGCCGGGCCGGCGTCACAAGCGCAGCGTCATGCGCGTGTATATCAATGGCGAGGAACGGGTGCTGGAGCCGGTGGCGAATGTCGCCGAGCTGGTCGCCGCGCTGGGGCTCGAAACCCGCAAGGTGGCGGTCGAGCGCAACCTCGAAATCGTGCCGCGCGGCCTGCATGCGGCCACGCCCGTGCATGACGGCGACCGCTTCGAGATCGTGACGTTTATCGGGGGTGGGTGAGGGCGCGTTCCCAGAATTTCGAACGGGCGTTCGAGTAGAGCGCGAAATAATTCCTTGCCGCTTTCCCGTTTCCGTGAGACTTCCGATAAATCGAAGTTCGATCTGGCGCGGCCAGCCGTTTCGGAAACCCATCACGGGATGCCCGAAGTTGCCTTCCAAAACCTCTGAGAATTTGATCACGCAGCCGCATCTCGCGGGCTGAAATTATGTCTACAAGGCTACAAACTATGGCTACCGGAACTGTGAAGTGGTTCAACGCGACCAAGGGCTTCGGCTTCATCGCGCCTGACGCTGGCGGCGGCGACGTGTTCGTCCACATCTCGGCGGTCGAGCGTTCGTCGCTCGGCTCCATCCATGAAGGTCAAAAGCTCAACTATGAGCTCGAGCGCGACCAGCGCAGCGGCAAGACGTCCGCTGGCCAGCTGACGTCGGCCGACTGAGGCTTTCAGCTTCATTCAGACACTGACGACGGGTCGGCTCGCGCCGGCCCGTTTTCTTTTGTCCGCCGCCCGGCGGCCGTCCGTGCTATACGGAACAACGCTCCCGAGAGAGCCCTGCCGGCGACTCGCCCATCCGCCGTCCTGCCCGTCCAGCGCCCCGCCGTCCGCGGGGCCGCGGGGGAGAAAGGCGAAGACCATGAGTCAGCAACCCCGTCCCGTCCCCAAGTCGGACACGATCCTTTCCCTTCGGGCCGCGATCGCCGACGCCGACGGCCAGGGGGCCGACCGCGCCGGCCTGACCCTGCATCTGACCCATCGCGACGCGGCCCTGCTCAAGCGCAGCCCGGCCGTGGCGATGGAGGAGATCAGCTTCCTCGGCGGCGAGATGCGCTTCCTTGGCGTAAAGGTCGAGGTCGGCTCGGTCACCGTCAGCGCCCTGGGCGGCCTCTAACGCGTCACCGGGTCTGGCGGACGGCGCGGAGCCAACGGCGCGCCGCGCGCCGCGCGGTTTGCCGCGTTGGGACCGTTACGCGCCGTCGGTCCGCATCTGGAATTCCGCGCCGTCGTCCTCGACGGTTTCCAGGGTCACGGGCGTGGGATCGCCGTCCTCGAGCGTCAGCATCGCCTCGCCGCCCTCAAGGTCTTCCGCCAGCCCGGTGAAATCGCCGTCCAGCGAGCCGCTGCCGACCGTGCGGTCGCCGTCGGCGTAGAGATCCAGCTGATAGCTGACGGCCAGGCTGCGGCCGGCGGCCAGCAGCATGCCGTCGCCGCGCAGGGTCCTGAGCAGCTTGAGCGACCGCTTGCCGCGCCGCGAGCCGAAACCCGGGCCCTTGGGCGGCTTCGGCGGTTCTGGCTTGTCGGACGGTGGCAATCGCGTCTCCCGGATGTTCAGGGCGGGAGCGCGATGGCCTCTCCCAGCCGCCGCGGCCCGGACACAGCGCGGCGATGGGCGACCATGCGCCCTGAGCGCCGCGCGGGCCAGTTCTATCGGTCGAATGGCGTTCAGGTCCCGCGCCGCGCGCCGCGCCGCAGGGCCGCGATGGTCGCCGCCGCCAGGGTCCCGCAGCGCCAGGCGCTGTCCCTGTTGTCGGCCGTTCCGCTGGCGGCGATCACCGCGTCCAGGTCCATCAGGGCCCAGATCCAGCGGTCCTGTTCCGGCTGGACGACGATGGC
Source organism: Caulobacter sp. (assembly GCA_030645575.1). Lineage (GTDB taxonomy): Bacteria > Pseudomonadota > Alphaproteobacteria > Caulobacterales > Caulobacteraceae > Caulobacter. The sequence goes on from JAUSMJ010000069.1 coordinate 6,848, forward strand.
GTAACCGCTCTGGGCGGGCTCGGGCTGCGGCATGGCGGATGGTCCCCTTTGTTCCGAGCCTGGACCGGCCGTGCCGAGGGGTGACGCAGGCGATGTGAAGATGGGGTGCAGGGGCGGGGTGCGTGGTTCGACACGCGGCCCGCGGCCGCTGCTCACCATGACGTAGACCTTGAAACCCACCCCTCCACGTCATCCCGAGCAGCCCGCGCAGCGGGCGTGTCGAAGGACGCAACGGCGGTCAGCCGGGGCTTTCCGCCAGCGGCAGGACCACCTCGAACCGCGCGCCGCCCGCCGAGGGCGCCAGGCTGATCCGTCCGCCGCTGGCGGCCAGCAGCGAGCGAGCGATGGGCAGGCCCAGGCCCGTGCCGCCGTCGGCGCGATGACTGGTGAAGAACGGCTCGAACAGGCGCTCGCGGTCCGACCCGGCGACGCCCGGCCCGTCGTCGGACACGGCCAGGACGACGGCGCCGGCCGTCGCCTCCGCCGACACCACGGCGTGGGCGGCGCCGGCCTGGCGGCTGTTTTCGAGCAGGACCGTCAGCACCGTCTCGATGGCCTCCTCGGGCACTGCCACGGGCGGCAGGGTCGCGGGCAGGGCGGTCTCGATGGCCAGGCGGGTTCCGCCCTGGGCGTCGACGACGCGATGGACGGTCCGGGCCACATCGGCGGCCACGTCATGACCGGGCCGGGCCATGTCGGCGCGGGCCAGGTCCAGCAGCCGGGTCACCAGCTGGGCCAGGCGGGCGTTGTCGGCCGAGATGTTGGCCAGGAACCGCGCGCGGTCCTCGGGACTCATCGACTCGCCGTGGTCCTGCAGCAGCTCCACGGCCCCGCCGATGCCGGCCAGCGGCGTCTTGAACTCGTGGCTGACGGCGGCGGCGAAGTCGCGCAGATAGCGCGAGCGGCGAGCGATGGCCTCGGCCATGGCGCGGAAGTCCTCGTAGAGCTGGCGAATCTCCACGGCCGCCGTGCGCGGCGTCTCGGGGATGTCGCCCTGGCCGATGGCCACGTCGCGCGAGGCGCGGCTCAGGGCGACGATCGGCCGGGTGATGCCGCGCGAGACCAGGCCCGACAGCAGGACCAGGATCAGGATCAGCCCGGCCAGGCCGATCAGGAACTTGCCGCGATCCTCATAGAGACCGCTGAACAGGGCCCGGGGCGAACGGGACAGCAGCAACACGCCCTCGACCCGTCCATTGACCACGATCGGCCGGGCGTGATGCAGGCGGATGCCCGAGGCGCGGCTCAGCCATTCGAACGAGTAACGCGGACGATAGTCGGACTGGCGGCGCAAGACCGTGCGCGTTCGGCCACTCAGGGCGGCGGCGACCTCCGGCAGGCGTTTCTGGCCGCCGCCCAGGCCCAGGCCCTGGACCACCACGCCGTTGCGATCAAGGACCACCACCGAGGCCAGGGTGACGCGGGTCGTCTCGTCGATCACCGGCCGCAGGGCCGGCAGCACGGCCAGAGCGGCGGGATCGGCCGGCGGCGCGTCGCGCGCGGCGGGCGGTCGCGCCGGCAAGGCTCGCGAGGCGCTGAGGTCGATGGTCGTGCTTTCGGGCCGGTAGTAGCCGGGCCGGGCCTTGTCAGGCGGGCCGGCCGGCGGCGCCCGGCCGGGCCACAGGGCGGCGGCGGCGGCGGCCAGGGCCGCGCCCTGCGACACCAGCTCGACCTCGGTCTGGCGCACCAGGGTGTTCTCGTAGACGCGCAGGAACACCGCCCCGGCCACCGGCATGGCCGCGACCGACAGCAGCACGATCAGCAGAATGGTGCGCAGGCGCAGGATCGGCCAGTGCCGCTTGATCAGGGTCTTGGCCGCCGCGATCACGCGGCCTGGCCGGTGCAGGCTCCCAGGCGATAGCCCACGCCCGCCCGCGTCTCGATCACGTCATGGCCGCCCAGGCCGGCGAACTTGCCGCGCAGGTTGCGCACATGGCTGTCGATGGTCCGGTCGGTGATGGCGAAGCCCGGGCCATGCAGCCGGTCGATGATGGCGTCGCGGCTGAACACCTTGGTCGGGGTGGAGGCGAGGGTGCGCAGGATGCCGAACTCGGTCACCGTCAGCGCCGCCTCGCGGTCGTCCCACAGGGCGGTCCAGCCCTCGGTGTTGAGCGTCAGCCGGCCGCGCACGAGGGCCCCGGCGGTCTCGGCCGGCGGCGGCGGCTTCTGGCTGCCCGACCGGCGCAGGATGGCCTGGACCCGGGCGGTCACCTCGCGGGGGCTGAACGGCTTGACCACATAGTCGTCGGCGCCCAGCTCGATGCCCAGCACCCGGTCGATCTCATCGTCCCGCGAAGACAGAAACAGGATCGGCAGGTCGCCCTGGGCCCGCAGCCGGCGGCAGACCTCAAGTCCGTTGAGGCGCGGCATGTTGATGTCGAGGATGACCAGGTCCGGCGGGTTGGCCGCCACCGCGGCCAGCGCCGCCTCGCCGTCCTCGGCCTCCCGCGCCTCCAGCCCGGCCCTGGTCAGGGCGAAGGCCAGCAGCTGGCGGATGTGCGGGTCGTCATCGACGATCAGGATCGAACGGGTCATGGGGGCATCTTCCGCCCGTGGCGCGCGGGGTCAACGGGGGAGGGGTGCAGGGGGCGAACGGCTGTGATGCAGAAGCCGTGCAGGGGGCGCCAGGCAAGGCGCTCTTGATGCATATAATGCCGAGCTTATAAACTGAACGCCTCGCGGGTGCTTGAGTTCGCAGGGCCGCTGAAGTTTTGAACCGGAGACCTGATCATGGCCCGCACCCGCGCCGAAATTCTCGCCGGCCTGCCGCCCGCCCGTCGAGCCCGGATCGAAGTCGCCACGGCGGAACGGATCGCCGAGGTCGAGGGACTGCGCGCCCTTCGCAAGCTGACCGGTCATAGTCAGGCTTATGTGGCGCGGGCGCTGGGCGTAAAACAGCCGGCCGTCGCCCAGATGGAGAAGCGCACGGATGTCTACCTCTCGACCCTGCGTCAGTACATTGAGGCCGCCGGCGGGCGTCTGGACCTGATCGTCGAAATGCCGGGTCTGGAGCCGGTGCGATTGACCGGGTTCGGAGACCTGAGCAGGGACGATGAGGCGGCGTGAACCGCCTTCCCCCATCCCGTCTCCCGGCGTAAACCGCCGCCATGACCGCGCCCATTCCGACTCCCGCCGAAGACGCCTGGACCGTCGCCGGCCGCACCTTTCGCTCGCGCCTGATCGTCGGCACGGGGAAGTACAAGGACTACGCCACCAACGCCGCCGCGGCCGAGGCGGCCGGGGCCGAGATCGTCACGGTGGCCGTGCGGCGGGTGAACATCTCCGATCCCAGCCAGCCGCTGCTGATGGACTATGTGAAGCCCGACCGCTTCACCTACCTGCCCAACACGGCCGGCTGTTTCACCGGCGAGGAGGCGGTGCGGACGCTGCGGCTGGCCCGGGAGGCCGGCGACTGGTCGCTGGTCAAGCTGGAGGTGCTGAGCGACCCCAAGACCCTCTATCCGGACATGGAAGAGACGCTGAAGGCGTTGAAACTGCTGGTGAAGGAGGGCTTCGACGTGATGGTCTACTGCACCGACGACATCGTCTACGCCCGCAAGCTGGAAGAGGCCGGCGCCGCCGCCATCATGCCGCTGGGCGCGCCGATCGGCTCGGGCCTGGGCATCCAGAACCGGGTCAATATCCGGCTGATCGTCGAACAGTCGAAGGTGCCGGTGCTGGTCGACGCCGGCGTCGGCACGGCCTCGGACGCGGCCATCGGCATGGAGCTGGGCTGCGACGGCATCCTGATGAACACCGCCATCGCCGAGGCCAGGGACCCGATCCGCATGGCCCGGGCGATGAAACACGCGGTCATCGCCGGCCGCGAGGCCTACCTCGCCGGCCGCATGGCGCGGCGGATGTACGCCGACCCGAGTTCGCCGCTGGCGGGGCTGATCTAGCGTCGCCGATTGTCTCGCGATGTCCCGGGAGTATTCGTCCCGGGAGTCCCGTTGCCACGACTATGCCGCCGGATCGAGCGCCTCGGCCACGGCTGTCGGGTTGCGCGCGATGACCAGAAGATAGGCGCGGGTCGCGGCGTCCGGCTCCTTGCGGCCCTGTTCCCAGTCGCGCAGCGTGCCCAGCGGGATGCGGAACCGCTGACTGAATTCCTCCTGCGTCAGCCCGAACGCGCGGCGGATGATGCTGACGCGCGGCGTGGGTTTCATCCGCGCCATGTCAGCGTCGGTCAGGGGCTGGGCGTCGGGATCGGCCAGGGCCGCCGCATGACGCTCTTCAGGGGTCATGGCGTCGAAGCGGGTCCAGTCGTGCTCCGGGTCTTCAGGTGTCTTGCTCATGGTAGCGTCCGTGTTCTCGCGGGTCGGCCCCGCGCGCGGAAATGATGCGGATGCGGTCGCTTCTGATTGTGTAACTCACGCTGAGCAGGCGACGCGTTCACCGCGCTGAGCGTGACATACCTGACCTCGCCGTAGTTCTGTCAGGGAGAAATATAACTATAACGCGACTCTGGTCTCGCGCAACGCAAGGTGGCGGCGGCCCTCTGCCGTCGGCCCCATGGCCTCGCGTTCAGCACAGGGGGGCCGCATGCGGATCGGTCTGCTCGCGGGGCCGCCGTCGCGGGGGTTGTCGTCGGCTCGATCCGGCCCTGACCGGGATCTAGCCCTTCTTCCGCAGCTCCGCCGCGATGGCGGCCTTCAGCGCCTCGGGGTCGGCGCCCGGGATCAGGGTGTCGCCGACGATGAAGGCCGGCGTGCCCTCGATGCCCAGGCCGCCGGCGATGGCGTGCACGTCCTGCAGGTAGCGTTTGCGCGCGGCCGAGGCCTGTTCGCGGCGCACGGCCGCCGGGTCCAGACCGTGGGCGATGATGATCCGCGTGGCGACCGCGTCGTTCAGCGGCTTGGCGGCCATGAACGCCTTGTGCAGGGCGATGTACTGCTCGGAGGTGGTCGTCAGGGCCGTGGCGGCGGCGGTGTATTCGCTGGTCTCGCCGAAGATGACCATGTCCTTGAACACGAACCGCACCTGCGGGTGCGTGCGGGCCAGCTCGAGAACCTGGGGCGCGATCAGTTTGCAGTAGCCGCAGTTGTAGTCGAACATCTCGACCACCGTGATCTTGCCGTCCGGATTGAGCACCTTGTCGCGCGGGTCGCGCTCGAGCTGCTTGCGATAGGCGCCGATCGATTCGCGCGCCTGCTTAGTCTTCAGGGCGTTGCTGACCTCGATCAGGATTTCCGGATTGGCCAGCAGATAGGCGCGCACCTTCTGGCCGAAGGCGGCATCGACCTTCGGCTCGCCCGTGGGCTGGCCGCAGGCGGCCACGAGGGCGGCGAGGGCGGCGATGATCATCGAACGCATCGGGATACTCCGGCGGGACAGGGCGGTCTGGGTGGCGGGAAGGGCGGGCGTCAACGGCGGCGCGGGGCCGAACCCTCGTCGGACAGCACCCGAAGGTCCTGGTCGGTCGGATTGGAGGCCATGACGATATCGGTGGCGCGCAGCCATTCGACGCTCTGACGGTCGAACATCTCGCGCGCGCGGATGGCGAAGTTGCGCGACTCGCCCAGGGCGCCGATGGCGAAATACTGCTCGGCCGTGGCCAGGCGGGCCAGGCCTTCGTCGCCGCGCGCCTCATAGGCCACCGCCAGCAGGCGCCAGGCCTCGGCGTTGTCGTCCTCCAGCAGGGTCACCCGCTTGAGTTCGGCGATGCCCTCGTCGCGCTTCTTCGGGTCGGGCAGGTTGATCAGCGTCTGGCCCAGGTTGATGCGCAGCAGCGGCGCGTCGGGCTTGAGCTCGACCGACTTGCGTTGCGGCGTCTCGGCCTCGGCCACGCGGCCGAATTCGAACAGGATCTGGCCCTTGAGCTCCCACAGATAGGGGTTGTCCGGCTGGTCCACGAGCATGGCGTCGATCAGCCGGATCGCCCGGTCCGGATCCTTGATCTGGTAATAGGCGATCGCCCGGGCGTAGCGCGCCGGATAGCTGGTGTCGGTTTCCTTGTACTTGGTCAGCGACAGCTGCGGGTTCATGAAGCCGTCGATCTTGGCCTTCATGGTCTCGAACGCGAGGATGTCCTCGGCCGGATCGACGGCCTCGAAGCCGGGCTGGGCCTCGACCCGCGTGCGCAGCAGCTCGATCCGCTGCGACGACAGCGGGTGGCTGCGGAAATAGGGGAAGCGCCGCTCCTGGGAGAATACCTCCTGGTAGCGGAAACGGTCGAAGAACTCGACCAGGCCCTTGCCGGACTGGCCGGTCTTTTCGAGGAAGCCGACGGCGGCCTGGTCGGCGCGGCCTTCCTGCTCGCGGCTGTAGCCCAGCGCGCCCAGGGTTCCGAAATACTGCGAGTTGGCCAGCAGGATGGCGCCGGCGTCGGGCGCCCCGGCGAACATCGCCAGCACGCCCAGGCCCATGGTCAGCAGCATCGGCCGCAGGCCGGCCCGCATCAGCTCGCCCGAACGGATCGGGTGCCCGCCGGCGATGTGGCCGGTCTCGTGGGCGATGACACCCTTGAGTTCGTTGGGGTTCTGCGCCTCGAGGATCAGGCCCGTGTGCAGCCCCAGCTGCTGGCCCTGGGTGGCGAAGGCGTTGAGCGTCGGATCGCCGATCAGCATGATCCGCACGTCCTTGGGATTGAGCCCCGCGACGACGAAGATCGGGTCGGCCTCGTGGTGGAGGATTTCCTCGATCTCCGTGTCGCGCAGCAGGGTCGGCCCGCGGTTGGCCGACTGCGCCAGGACAGGCGCGGCGGGGGCGGCCATCGCCGCGCCGAGCGCGGCGACGAGACCGATGGTCTGGAACGGCTTCCGGAAAAGGGAGGTCATGCCTCGTTACGCTCCGTCGCGCCCCCGCGCTCCATCAATGTAGCATTCGTCAGCCGCGGCGCCACCAGCCGCGCTTGGGCTTTTCTGGCGGCGCGACGATCTCGGCCGGATCGGGCGAAACGATGGCGGCCGGTTCGGCGGCCACGGTTTCGGGGACCGGTTCGGGCGCGGGTTCGGGCGCGACCTCCTGGACCACCGCTTCCGGCTCGGCCGCCGGCTTGGCCTTGGCGCGCGAGCGGGCCTTCGGCTTGGCGGGCGGCGGCGCTTCCGGTTCGGGGGCGACCTCGACCGGCGCTTCGACGACCGGCTCGGCGACCGCTTCGGTCACGACCTCGGGAGCCTCTTCGACAGGCGCCGCGGCGGCCTTGCCGCCACGCGGCCTGCGCGGACGGCGCTTGCCGCCGGCCTCGGGCTCGGCCGGCAGTTCGACCCACATCTCGTCGCCGGTGACGGGCGCCGGCGCGATGACCGGAGCGGCCTCGGCGACGACGGCCTCGGCGCGCGGCGCCGGTTCGCGGCGGGGCGGACGGGCGTCGCCGGCCGGGGCGGGCGCGCCGCCCTCGGACAGGGTCGCCGGATCGTGCCAGACAAAGGGATCGTCGCCGAACGGCACGCGCGGACGGGTCCAGGAGAAGCCGTCCTGGGGCCGGGCGTCGTCGCGCATGCGGCGACCGCCGCGACGACCGCGACGGCGGCGGCGCTGGGCCTCGCCCTCGGCGTCCTCATCGTCACGGGCGGGGGCGGGGACCGCCGCCGGAGCGGCGCCGGCCTCGACCGTATCGCCATCCTCACGGCGACCGCCGCGCCGGCGGCGGCGGCGGCCACGACCGCGCCGGCCGGCCTCGTCGCCAGCGTCGCCGTCGTCACGCGCCTCGCGCGCGGGGCGGGCGTCTTCGTCGCCATCCTCGTCGTCGTCGTCGTCGGAGGCGAGGGCGCCCTCGTCCTCTTCGGCCTCTTCGTCCTCGTCTTCGTCTTCCTCGTCCTCGATGTCCGAGCCGTCATCGACGAGGTCGTCCTCGGGGTCATAGGCGACGCGGCCGGCGGCGGGCGCCGGCTCCAGATCGTGCAGCGAATGCTCGCCGCTGGCCGTGCGCTCGATCTCGTGGTCGGCCTGGCCCAGGGCCGCGTCGATCTGCACGGTGACGAACAGATGATGCGTCTGGTGCACGCGGGTCAGGTAGGCGCGCTTTTCGTTGAGGATGTACAGGCCGACAGCCGGCGACACCTTCAGGGTCACCTCGCCGCCGCCGTGCAGGGCTTCCATCTCGACCGCGCGCAGGGCGGCCAGGGCGCTCGATTCGGCCGACCGCATGCGGCCGGTGCCGGCGCAGTGCTCGCAGACATGGGTGGTGCCCTCCAGCACGCCGCTGCGGCGGCGCTGGCGGCTGATTTCCATCAGGCCGAACGAGCTGATCTTGCCCATCTGGATGCGGGCGCGGTCGTCCTTGAGGGCGTCCTTCAGCTTCTTCTCGACGGCGCGGTTGTTCTTCGACTCCTCCATGTCGATGAAGTCGATGACCACCAGGCCGGCCAGGTCGCGCAGGCGCAGCTGGCGGGCGGCTTCCTCGGCCGCCTCCATGTTGGTCTTCAGCGCGGTGGCCTCGACGTTGCGCTCGCGGGTCGATTTGCCGGAGTTGACGTCCACCGCGACCAGCGCCTCGGTCTGGTTGATCACCAGATAGCCGCCCGACTTCAGCGGCACGACCGGAGTGTAGATCTGTGACAGGTGGCCCTCGACCTTGTGCGCCACGAACAGCGGCGTGGGCTCGCGGTACAGCTGCACCTTCTTGGCCTGGGACGGCATCAGCATGCGCATGAAGTCGCGCGCGTCCTTGTAGCCGCGCTCGCCCTCGACCCAGACGCCGTCGATGTCCTTGTCGAACAGGTCGCGGATGGCGCGTTTGACGAGGTCTTCCTCCTCGTAGATCAGCGCCGGGGCGATCGAGTGCAGCGTCGTCTCGCGAATGTTTTCCCAGGCGCGCAGCAGATAGTCGTAGTCGCGCTTGATCTCGGTCTTGGTCCGCTTGGCGCCGGCCGTGCGCACGATCAGGCCCATGCCCTTGGGCACGTCCAGGCTCTGGACGATGCCCTTGAGCTTCTTGCGGTCGGTGACGGTGGTGATCTTGCGGCTGATGCCGCCGCCGCGGGCGGTGTTGGGCATCAGCACGCCGTAGCGGCCGGCCAGCGACAGATAGGTGGTCAGGGCCGCGCCCTTGTTGCCGCGCTCTTCCTTGACGACCTGGACCAGCATGATCTGCCGGCGGCGGATCACTTCCTGGATCTTGTAGTTGCGCATCAGGCGGCGGCGGCGGCGGGCCACCTCCTCGTCCATCACGTCGTCTTCGTCTTCGGAGACCTCGTGATCGTCGTCGTCGTCGCCGTTTTCGGACGGGGCGGCGGCCGAACGGCCCCGCCCGCGGGTTTCCGGTTCATCGTCGTCCTCGGCCTGGGCGCGCATCAGCGCCTCGCGGTCGGCGAGGGGGATCTGATAGTAGTCCGGGTGGATTTCGTTGAAGGCCAGGAAGCCGTGACGATTGCCGCCGTACTCGATGAACGCCGCCTGCAGGCTGGGTTCGACCCGGGTCACCTTGGCGAGATAGATGTTCCCGCGAAGCTGTTTCTTGGACTGGCTTTCGAAATCGAACTCTTCAACCCGGGTTCCGTCCACGACGACAACCCGGGTTTCTTCCGGGTGGGCGGCGTCGATAAGCATTTTCTTGGTCATTGAAAGCGTCTCCCCGGCGCGCGGCGGGCGCAGGGCCCGGTCGCCGGCATGATGTGAAGGCGCGCTCCGTGTGGCCGTCCAACGCGCCGCGATCGGCGATGCGAAGGGGCGAATGCCAGGCCAGGGCGTGTGCGCAGCCCATGAGGTTAATTCCCTGTCGCGCCAGGATCGGCGCGGGATCGGATGGTCGCGTCGGTCGCCGCAAGGCGATGGGCCGGACGCACGGCCTTGTTCAGTGTCTCGTGCGCGGAGAATCCCCGTCAGTCGCGGTGACCGGCGCGCAGGGCGACATTACGCTTATCCGGGCGCAAAAGGAAAGCGCGTCGCAATCGTCGGTCGTAGGCAAAGGCTTAACTAATTCGACACCTGCGGCGTGCGATGGTGATCGATCAATCGCAAAGCGATGTGTGAGGCCTAGAATGCGGGCGTTGGCGACCGGTGGATTTCTCGCGGGATGGAGGGGCTATGCGGCCCTGACCTGCCTGAGTCTGGCGGTGCTCGGCCTGGGCAGCGTCGCGCGCGGCTCGTCCAATTCCGGCCTGCTCAAGGTCCGCCTCGGCGGGGACCAGACCGAGACCCGGATTGTGCTGGACCTCGATCGTTCCGTGACGGCCAAGCTGGTGTCCGACGGCGCCGACGGCAAGATCGTGGTTTCGCTGCCGCGACTGGACACCGCCGGCGACCTCAGCGGTGGCGGCCAGGGCCTGGTGCGGCGCTGGTCCCTTGAACGCGGCCCGACGACCCTGAAGCTGAACATCGACCTGTCGCGCGGCGCGGAAGTCCGCCGGCGCTTCCTGCTGCCGCCCGGCGACGGGGTCACGACCTATCGCTATGTCATCGACCTGAAGGCGACCGGCCGGGGGCCCATCGCGGCGCCTGGCCGGCGGCCGGCCTCGCCCGCGCCGGTGGTCGCCGCCCGCGCCGGGCGTAGCGGACCGCGCATCGTGGTCATCGACCCGGGCCACGGCGGCAAGGATCCCGGCGCGCCGGGCAGCGCGGCGCACGAAAAGGACGTCACCCTGGCCGCGGCCAGGGCGCTCAAGGCGCGGCTCGAACGCACGGGCCGCTACCGCGTGGTGCTGACCCGGTCGAGCGACGCCTATATCCCGCTGGAAAGCCGCGTGCGCATCGCCCGCGGCGCCGACGCCGACCTGTTCATCTCGCTGCACGCCGATTCGGGCCCGACCACCGCGATGCGCGGGGCCAGCGTCTACACCCTGTCCGAACGCGGCGAGAGCCGGGTGACCAAGGTGCTGCGCAAGGACGACTGGCTGATGCCGGTCAACTACCCCGGCGCGGATCGCACGGTGGGCGAGATCATCCTCGACCTGACGCAGCGCTCGACCCGCAACCGCTCGGCCGAGTTCGCCGAAATGCTGCTGGAACACATCGCCGACGAGACCACCCTGTTGCGCCGCAGCCACCGGGACGGAAATCTGATGGTGCTGCTGGCCCCCGACGTGCCCGCCGTGCTGCTGGAAATGGGCTTTATCAACAACATCGACGACGAGCGCCAGCTGACCGATTCGGCCAGCCGCAAAAGGCTGATGAACGCCGTGGGCGACGCCGTGGACGCCTGGTTCGCCAACCAGGCGAGGATCGCCAGCCGCTAGGCGGCCTCCGGCGAGGGGCCCGTTGGCGCCCGGCCATTGTCAGGCTACAGCAGGCCCATGCTTGAGAAGGCCCTACTGCGTCTTTGGCCGTTCGAGGAGCCGCCCGAGCGCTGGGTGGCCGTCGTCGGCGTCAGTGTGCTCAGTGTCATCGCGGTGGCCGGGTTCACGCTCGCCATCTATGCGGCCTGGCTGTTCCACGACATGCCGGACGCGGGCGACCTGACCGACTACCGGCCGCCGACGGCGACGCGGGTTTATGCCTGGGACGGCACGCTGATCGGCGAATTCTCGCGCGAGCGGCGGATTTTCATCCCCTACGACCAGATTCCGCCCCGCCTGGTGCAGGCCTTCCTGGCCGCCGAGGACCGCAACTTTTTCCAGCACAGCGGCGTCGATGTGCAGGGCCTGTCGCGGGCCATGGTCAAGAACGTGCTCAACGCCCTCCAGGGCCGCCGGCTCGAGGGCGGCTCGACGATCACCCAGCAGGTGGCCAAGAACGTCCTGCTGACCAGCGACGCGACGGTCGGCCGCAAGCTGAAGGAGGCGATTCTCGCCCGGCGGCTGGAACAGACGCTGACCAAGGACCGCATCCTCGAGCTGTATCTCAACGAAATCTGGCTGGGCTACCGCTCCTACGGCGTCGGCGCGGCGGCCTACAACTACTTCGGCAAACCCGTGAACGAGCTGACGCTGGCCGAATGCGCCTATCTGGCGGCCCTGCCCAAGGGGCCGGACAACTACCATCCGATCCGGCGCAAACAGAACGCGATGGATCGCCGAAACTGGATTCTCGGCGAGATGGCGGAGCTGGGCTGGGTCAGCCGCGCCGCCGCCCAGGCGGCGATGAAGGAAGACCTCAAGGTCCAGGCCGCCCCCTCGCGCGCCAAGTACAAGGACGCCGACTATTTCGTCGAGGAGGTCCGCCGCCGCGGCCTGGTCACCCTGGGCCCACGCCTGAGCGAGGGCGGCTACTACATGCGCACGACCCTCGACCCGCGTCTGCAGACGGCAGCCCGGGTGGCCCTGATGGACGGTCTGGAGACCTACGACCGCCGCCACGGCTGGCGCGGCGCCTGGGGAACGACCGACATGGCGCCGGGCTGGGAGAAGGCGGCGCTGAAGAAGACGCCGCCGTCGGAACGCCGGGGCTGGCGCGCGGCCGTGGTCGCCAGCGTCACCGGCGGCGTCCGCGTCGTGCCGGCCAAGGACTATGCGCCGGGCGCCCTGGCGTCCGAGGACGTCGCCTGGGCCAGGGCGGGCAAGGGCCTGAAGGTCGGAGACCTGGTGTTCGTCGAGCCGGCCGCGGCCGGCGGCTATCGCCTGCGTCAGGTGCCCGCCGTCAACGGCGCCCTGGTGGCGATGGAGCCGCACTCGGGCCGGGTGCTGGCCATGGTCGGGGGCTATTCCTTCTCGCTGTCCAGCTTCAACCGCGCGACCCAGGCGATGCGCCAGCCGGGTTCGGCCATCAAGCCGTTCGTCTATGCGGCCGCGCTGGAGCCGGACGGCGGCTATACGCCCGCCAGCTACGTCACCGACGCCCAGATCAGCTTCAAGAGCGCGGTCAAGGGCGAGGACTGGTCGCCCGAGAACTACAACAAGAAATACTACGGCTCGATGCCGCTGCGTCGGGGGCTGGAGCTGTCGCGCAACGCCATGACCGTGCGCCTGGCCCAGGGCGTGGGCATGAAGAAGATCGCCGACCTGTGCGTGAAGTTCGGCATCGTCCGGTCGATGCAGCCGGTGCTGGCCATGGCGCTGGGGGCGGGGGAGACCACGCCGTTCAGGCTGACGGCCGCCTACACCGCCTTCGTCAACGGCGGCCGCAAGGTCGAGCCGCACCTGATCGAGCTGGTCCAGGACCGCGAAGGTCGGGTGATCTACCGCGCCGACAAGCGCGACTGTCCGCGCTGCACGGCCGGCTTCGGCGGCGAGGAGAGCCCGCGGGTGGCGTCGGCCGGCGAGCAGGTCATCGACCCGATCACCGCCTACCAGATTTCCTCGATGCTCGAGGGCGTGGTCCAGCGCGGCACGGCCACCCAGGCCCGGGTGCTGGGCCGGCCCGTCGGCGGCAAGACCGGCACGACCAACGAATATCGCAGCGCCTGGTTCGTCGGCTTCACGCCCCAGGTCGTGGTCGGCGTGTTCGTCGGCTTCGACGACAACCGCTCGCTGGGCGAGGGCGAGGTCGGGGGCGTTTCGGCCCTGCCGGTGTTCATCGATTTCATGACCGAAGCGGTGAAGGGCGTGCCGCCTCAGGCGTTCAAGCCGCCGAAGACCGCCAAGTTCATGGTGGTCGGCGGCCAGCGCGAGGCCTTCCGGCCCGGCACCGAGCCGCGCGGCCCCGTGGGTCCCGTCGCGCCGGTCAACCCGGCTGGCCCCCAGACCTACCAGCAGGCCTGGCCCGGCGGACAGCTCAGCAGCGACCAGTCGCAACCCCCGCCGCCCAAACCGGCGCCCAAGCCCAGGATCCCCGACGACCTGTCGGGATTGTATTGAGGCGTCGCGCGGGTTACGTCCCCCGCCCGCTTGATCGGAGAATTTCATGAGACCGGATGTCGAGGCCGCCAAGGCCGACATCGAGCAGTCCGTCGGACTGCTCAGGAGGCGTCTTTGACTGGGATGCAGCCCTAAGACGCCTGCACGAGCTGGACGCTCGTTCCGAAGACCCCACGCTGTGGGACCGCCCGACGGAGGCCCAGGCCCTGATGCGCGAGCGTCAGAACCTCGCCGATCGAGTCGAGGCGGTGCGCGCGATCGAGCGCGACCTTGGCGACGCCCTGGACTACGCCGAGATGGCCGACGCGGAGAGCGACGAGGCCTCGCTGGAGGACGCGCGCGCCCAGTTGAAGGACATCAGGGCCCGGGCCGGCAAGGCCGAGCTGGAAGCCCTGCTGTCGGGCGAGGCCGACGGCAACGACGCCTATATCGAGATCAACTCCGGCGCTGGGGGCACCGAGTCCTGCGACTGGGCCAACATGCTGCTGCGCATGTACACGCGCTGGGCCACGGCCCACGGCTACAGCGTCGATCTTGTCGAGGAAACCAGCGGCGACCAGGTCGGCATCAAGTCCGCCACGCTGCAGGTCAAGGGCCCCAACGCCTACGGCTGGCTGAAGACCGAGGCCGGGGTGCATCGGCTGGTGCGCATCAGCCCCTATGACGCGGCCGCCAAGCGCCACACCAGCTTCGCCTCGGCCTGGGTCTATCCGGTGGTCGATGACACCATCGAGATCGAGATCAATCCGGCCGACGTGCGCACCGACACCTATCGCGCCAGCGGCGCCGGCGGCCAGCACATCAACAAGACCGACTCGGCCGTGCGCCTGACGCACATCCCCACCGGCATCGTGGTGCAGTGTCAGGACGGCCGCAGCCAGCACAGCAACCGGGACGTGGCCTGGAAGCGCCTGCGCTCGCGCCTGTATGACTTCGAGTTGCGCAAGCAGCAGGAAGCCCAGCAGAAGCTCGAAGACACCAAGACCGATGTGGGCTGGGGCCACCAGATCCGCAGCTATGTGCTGGACAACAGCCGCATCAAGGATTTGCGCACCAATTACGAGACCTCCGCCACCCAGAAAGTGCTGGACGGTGACCTCGATCCGTTTATTGAAGCTTCACTGAAACAAGGGGTATAGAGACATGCTGCGTGAAGGACAAACCACGGTGATCCGCCGTGAAGAGTACTCGCCTCCCGCGTTCTGGATCGACAGCGTCAACCTGACGTTTGATCTGGACCCGGCCAAGACCCGCGTGCTCAACAAGATGACGCTGCGCCGCAACCCGGACGTTGCCGCCCAGCCGCTGAAGCTCGACGGCGAAGAGCTCAACCTGGCGCGCGTGCTGGTCAACGGCCAGGGCGCCTCGTTCAAGATGGAGGACAACCGGCTGGTGCTGGACAACCTGCCGGCCGAGGGCGACTTCGAGCTGGAGATCTTCACCACCTGCGCCCCGGTGAAGAACACCAGCCTGACCGGCCTCTATGTCAGCAACGAATCCTTCTTCACCCAGTGTGAAGCCGAGGGCTTTCGCCGCATCACCTATTTTCTGGACCGCCCGGATGTGATGGCCAGCTACATCGTGACACTGCGCGCCGACAAACAGAAATACCCGGTGCTCCTGAGCAACGGCAACCTGATCGCCCAAGGCATGCTGGAGGGTGCCGGCAACGAAGGCCGCCACTTTGCGACCTGGGTTGACCCGCATAAGAAGCCGTCCTACCTGTTTGCGCTGGTGGCCGGGCAGCTGGTGTGCCGCGAGCAGCGCATCACCTCGCGCGCCGGCAAAGAGCATTTGCTGCAGGTTTATGTGCGCCCCGGCGACATGGACAAGACCGAACACGCCATGAACTCGCTGATGGCCTCGGTGGTGTGGGACGAAGCCCGCTTTGGTCTGCCGCTCGATCTGGAACGCTTCATGATCGTCGCCACCAGCGACTTCAACATGGGCGCCATGGAGAACAAGGGCCTCAACATCTTCAACACCAAATACGTGCTGGCGAACCAGGCGACGGCCACCGATGCGGACTATTCCAATATCGAAAGCGTGGTCGGCCACGAGTATTTCCACAACTGGACCGGCAACCGCGTCACCTGCCGCGATTGGTTCCAGCTCAGTCTGAAGGAAGGCCTGACCGTGTTCCGCGACCAGGAGTTTTCACAGGACTTGTGCAGCGCGCCTTCAGCCCGCGCCGTCAAGCGCATTGAAGACGTGCGCGTGCTGCGCACCGCCCAGTTCCCGGAAGACGCCGGCCCGATGGCGCACCCGGTGCGGCCCGACAGCTACATCGAGATCAACAACTTCTACACCGTCACCATTTACGAAAAAGGGGCCGAGGTCGTGCGCATGATGCAGACCCTGGTGGGCCGCGAAGGCTTTGCCAAGGGCATGACCTTGTACTTTGCCCGCCATGATGGCCAGGCTGTGACCTGCGACGATTTCGCCCAGGCCATTGCCGACGCCAACCCGGACTCGGCACTGGCGCGCCTGCTCCAGCAGTTCAAGCGCTGGTACAGCCAAGCCGGCACGCCGCGCCTGCAAGCCACGGGTCAATACGACGCTGCGGCACGCAGCTACACGCTGAACTTCAGCCAGAGCTGCGCCGCCACGCCCGGCCAGTCAGCCAAAGAACCGTTTGTGATTCCGGTGAGCCTGGGCCTGGTAGGCACCAGCGGTGCGGCCCTGCCGATGCAAGTGCAGGACAGCGCGACGCCGTCCGGTGACAGCCACCTGTTTGTGCTGACGCAGGCCAGCGAATCCATCACCTTCGTCAACGTCGACGAGGAACCCGTGCCCTCGATCCTGCGCGGCTTCACCGCACCGGTGGTGCTGGACTTTGACTACAGCGACGCCCAGCTGCTGACCCTGCTGGCCAACGACCCCGACCCGTTCAGCCGCTGGGAAGCCGGGCAACGCCTGGCGCTGCGAAGTGCTATTAATTCAATAGCTACTACCGGAGATACCACGGGGGCTAGAGGCCTAAATGATGCCTATATCGCGGCGATGCGCAGCGTGCTGCGTCATCCGACCCTGGATGCGGCCTTCAAGGAACTGGTGCTCACCCTGCCCTCCGAGACCTACATCGCCGAGCAGCTCGACGTGGTGGACCCGCAGCGCATCCACGCCGTGCGCGAAGCCATGCGCGCCCAGCTGGCCACGGCCCTGGCCGAGGACTGGCAGTGGGCGTTTGAGGCGCACAGCGACAACGGCAGCTACCGGCCCGATGCCTTGTCCGCCGGCCGCCGCGCCCTGGCCGGCATGGCGCTGAGTCAGCTGTGCCTGGCCGCCCGTGACAACGCCGACAACGTGTGGCCGGGCAAGACCTACCAGCGCTTCAAGGATGCCGGCAACATGACCGACCGCGCCAACGCGCTGTCGGCCCTGCTGGGCAGCGGCCACGCGCTCGCCACCCCGGCACTGGCGCGCTTTCACAGCCAGTTCAAAAACGAAGAACTCGTGCTCGACAAATGGTTTGCCCTGCAGGCCGGCGCCTGCGACCGTGGCGGCCAGGTGCTGCCGGCCGTGCGCCAATTGATGGCCCACCCTGACTTCCATCTGCGCAACCCGAACCGGGCGCGCAGCGTCATCTTGAGCTATTGCAATGCCAACCCCGGCGCCTTTCACCGTACCGATGGCGCAGGCTATCTGTTCTGGAGCGAGCGTGTGATTGAGCTCGACGGCATCAACCCGCAAGTCGCCGCGCGATTGGCACGAGCCCTGGACCGTTGGAAAAAACTGGCCGAACCCTATCGCAGCGCCGCGCGCGATGCCATCGGGCGCGTTGCGGCCAGAAGCGATTTGAGCAACGACGTACGCGAGGTCGTCAGCCGCGCGCTGGCCGATTGACCCGTTCGCCCAAGAACAGAGCAAACAGCAAAGGAAAACAGTTATGACCCAGAAAATTTCTCTCACCCGCTACCTGGTGGAACAGCAACGCATGGACGGTCATATCCCGTCGCAGTTGCGCCTGCTGCTTGAAGTCGTGGCCCGCGCCTGCAAGAGCATCAGCCAGGCCGTCAACAAAGGCGCTTTAGGCGAGGTGATGGGCAGCGCAAACAGCGAGAACATCCA
>JAUSMJ010000077.1 GCA_030645575.1 Caulobacter sp.
CAACCGCGGCAACCACCCGTTCCCGCAAATCCATGCCGTAGGGTCGAACCATGCAGGCTGGCCTCCGCCCAGCCCACATCTTGAATCACGATCCGCCAAACAACGGAATCCTCGATTCAATCAAAACCTAACGCGCTCTAGGGGTTAGGGGCTAGGGACTAGGGGCTAGGGATTAGTCGAGCGGTGTGGCGGCGATCATGCCGGCCTACTAACCCCTAACCCCTAGCCCCTAGTCCCTGGCCCCTGGCCCCTCTTGCTACTCCCTACTCCCTACAGCCTGCCCTCACATCCCCGCCCTGCGGAACGCCCCCTCCAGCCGAACCTTGATCTCGCGGCCGGGCAGGACCGTCGGGCCTTCCATGGCGGCGGCGTAGGCCAGGTCGCCGTATTTGGCGCCGGCCGAGGGGGTGATCGGCCCGGAGGCCCAGCCGACCCGGCTGGCGCCGTCCGGGGCGCTGTCGCAGCTGAGGGTGCGCGTTTCGCCGGCCGCGGCCAGCCTGGCCAGTCCGTCGGGGCTGAGCATCGCCGCGCCCTGGCAGGACGGCATGGCGCTGGAGCAGGTCGAATGGTCGCCATAGCGCCAGACGACCTTGCCCGAGCCCTTTTCGACGATCAACACACAGGTGTTGGGGTCGCCCACGGCGCGGCTGACCTGTTGGGCCAGCAGCTCGGCGTCGATCCCCCTGGGGCCGGTCGGCTCGCAGGCGGCCAGGGCCAGGGAGGCGGCGGAAACGGCGAGAAGCGTAAGGGGCGTGCGCATGGAGTCCTCCTGTCGGAGGAACCCTGCGCCATCCCGCGCCCGCACTCAATCCGCTGGATCAGGCCGCGTGCTTGACGTGGTTGGCGTCGTCAAGCAGCACGACGGTGGGATTGTAGTTGCGGGCCTCTTCGGCCGGCATCTGGCAGTAGGTCACGACGATGACCTTGTCGCCCTTCTGCACCAGACGGGCGGCGGCGCCGTTGACGCCGATCACCTTCGACCCGCGCGGGGCCTCAATGGCGTAGGTGGTGAAGCGCGCGCCGTTGGTGATGTTCAGCACATCGACCTGTTCGTGCGGCAGGATCCCGGATTGATCGAGCAGATCGCGGTCGATGGCGATCGAGCCCTCGTAGTCCAGATCGGCCTGGGTCACCGTTGCGCGGTGCAGCTTGGCCTTCATCATGGTCAGCAGCATGGCGTCGTCCCTCTACTCGGGAAATTCGCGGCGCCGCACAAACATCGCGGCCCGTTGGGAGGCCCGGAATATAGCGACTAAGGCCTTGCTGTTCAATTGCGCCGCATCATGAACATCGTTCACTTATGACCGGTCCGCGGCCGATCGCGAGGCGGGCGCGCGAAAAGTCGAGCAACTACAGCGCCCCGGCCCATTGTGGGGGTCGGGCGGCGCGGCGCTTTGACACCGGCGGACGGGCGGCGCAGCCTGCCGCCCCTCCCCCGCCCTTCCCGGAGTCGCCATGCGTTTGCTGACCCTCGCCGTCCTGCTGCTGCTCGCCCCCGTTACGGCCAGGGCCCAGTCCCTGGACGACGCGCCGCCGGTCTATGTGGCCAGCGTCTATGACCGGCTGGCGAAGGGCGAAGCGTTCGAGGCGCCCGACGCCCTCTATACTCCGCGCCTGCTGGCCCTGTGGAAGGACATGGAACAGGACGCCGGCGGCGAGGTCGGGCGGCTGGACGCCAACTACTGGACCAATTCCCAGGACTGGACGATCTCGGACGTCACGATCGCCAGCGCCTATGTCGATGGCCACGACGACGACCGGATGATCGTCGTCGCGCGGTTCCGCGACATGGACCGTAACGAGGCCATCCAGTTCTATTTCGAGAAGCTCGGCGGCCAGTGGAAGCTCGACGACGTGGCATCCCTCGGCGAGGCGCCCTGGACCCTGTCGCTGGCGCTGAAGTACGGCTTGGCTGGCGGGATCTAACCGAGTCTCCAGGGCGGGAACCGACGGATGGATCCGGCCCGATAGAGACAGACCGCGTTGCCGGCCGGATCGCGCAGCCGCGCCTCGCGCCACTGCCAGGTCTGGTCGGCCGGATCGCTGTCGAAGACCAGACCCGCGGCCTTGAGCCGGGCCACGGTGGCGTCGAGGTCGTCGTCCTCGAAATAGACCACCGTTTCGGACACGCCCCGCGCGCCCGGATCGAGATGCAGCGAGAAGGTCGGCGGCTCGCCGCCGTCGGCGTCCGGGCATTCGAACCGGGCGTAGTGATCGCTGCGCACGATCAGCCGCAATCCGAGGGTTTCATAGAAGGCGATCGAGGCGGCGAGATCGCGGGCGGAGGCGGTGACCTGGTTCAGACGCATGCGGAGCAGGTAGGGAAGCCGGGCCCGTCGCGCTAGCCCCGCCCCTCGACCAGCTTGCCGATCGCATCGAGATAGGCCGTGAACGCCGTCCGGCCGGCGTCGGTCAGGGTCAGGGTGGTCAGCGGCTTGCGGTCGACAAAGCTCTTGCCGACGGCCACGTAGCCGACGTCCTCCAGCTTGCGCAGATGGGCCGACAGGTTGCCGTCGGTCGCCTGCAGCCGGGCCTTGAGCGTATTGAAGTCGGCCGAGCCGGCGCCCGACAGGAAGGCCATGATCCCCAGGCGGATGCGGCCGTGGATCACCTCGTCGATCCGGTCGATGTCGAAGCCGTCCATGACGCGGGGCTCCTACACGATGTCCGTCGGTTCCTGACGCATCAGCACCAGTCCAGGGACCACCGCCAACAGGATCAGGCAGACGGCGTAGCCGAGCATCAGGTAGGGCGTGCCGCTGAGGACGCCCATCAGCGCCGCGCCGACGAAGGAACCCAGGGCGACCAGACGGATCCAGCCCTTGCCGCTCAGCACCCCGGCCACGAACCAGGCGGCGCCGTAGAGGGCGAGAATCAGCACCGGAAAGGCGTCCATCACCGCCCAGTCGCCGGTGGTCAGGCCGGTGGCGGTCATCCCCACCCAGCTGGCGAAAACCGCGAAGCCGACGCCCGACCAGGCCGCGCCAGTGGCCCTGTTGACCCCGGCGTTGTACCCGGGCTGGCGCTTGGCGCGCTGGATCATCAGGGTGCAAACCACGGCGAAGACCGCGCCGGCGCCCAGCCAGTTGACCATGTAGAACCAGGGCGAAACCCGCAGCACGCCAGACAAGATCAACCAGTGGCCGACCGCCCCGGCGCCAAAGATCACGCCGGCCGCCACCAGATTGCCGCCGAACAGCATCGGCACACTGCTGCCCTCCTGAGCCAACGCCCGCATGAAGGCGATGTCGTCCTTCAGGGTCTGGATCTTGTCATCGGTCATCGCAGGCTCTCCCGGCCTTCAGGGTCTGTGACGGCGTGGATAGCGGGTGACCTTTGTGATGTAAAGCACTTTTTCACGGGCTGGCGGGCGGGCTGGCCAGGCCCCAAAAGTCCGCTGCGAAATTCGTTGCATCCAGATGCGTCCAATGCCGCATCCAACCTGTCGAGATCATCATCAGCTGCCCTTGGGCTTCCCTCAGGATTTCGACAATGAAGGTATCACTTCGGACCACCCAATTCGTATCGTCGCTTCTGGCCCCAACCCTCGCATTGACGATCGCCGTCGCCGGTTCGTCCGCGAGCGCCGATCCTGTGAGCACAACTCTCCCGGATACAGTCGCGGGCGCGGTCGCCAAGATGCTGATAGCGCATATCAATACCGATACTCCTGGGGCCATCCAGCAATGGGCGCCTGCGATCCTGTCCACGTCAGTCGAAGCCGATGCACGGGCAGCCATTCTGAAGCAGCTTGCCGTATCAGCGCGCGATAGCGGCGGGGTCGATTTTGTCGATGCGCGAACCCAAGGGCCGCCCGGAATGCTCGTCGTGACGATCAAAGGACGGCGGACCGGGCAACGGGTCGCTCTCGTGCTGCTCCCCGATCCGGAACAGCCCGGAAAGCTGGCCATGGTCGACATGGTGCCGGTCGATGATCCAACATTATATGCTGCTTGGCCTGAAACTGGCGCGTCGTACGCTGAGATCGCTCGGCTTGCTGAAGATGCGCTGAACCAGCTTGAGCGCACGACAGATTTTTCCGGATGCCTGAGCATTTCGGACGGTATGGATACGTTTTTCGATGAGTGTCGCGGCTCGGCGGACCGCACGTTTGGCGTGGAAGCCGATCAGCGGACGAAATTTCACATTGGGTCGATGAACAAGATGTTCACCGCGGTCGCGATCGGCCAGCTTGTAGAGGCGGGCGAGTTATCTTGGGATACAACGCTCGCCGAGCTTATGCCGGAGTATCCCGATCAGGCGGCGGCGGCGAACATCACCGTATGGCAGCTCCTGCACCATACCGCCGGGTTGGGAGACTTTTTCGTTACAGAGTTCTTTCAGAACCGCGAAAACTTCATCAATCCGGGCGACTACCTCGACCTCATTGCCCGCCAGCCAAGCATTTTCGAGCCGGGCACTGACTGGAGCTACAGCAACGCAGGTTATGTCCTACTGGGGCGGATCGTCGAAAACGTCTCAGGGGAGGATTATTTCGACTACATACAGCGTCACATTTTCACGCCCGCAGGCATGACTTCCAGTGGCTTCGATAGTCAGGAAGACATCACACAGAACCTGGCGATCGGCTACTTTAGAGAGGGGGCCTTTGCGACCTCCTGGAAAGCCAACTGGATGACCCTTCCATTCAAGGGAAGTCCGGCCGGGGGCGGATATTCAACCAATCGCGATCTGCTGAGATTTGCAGGTGCGCTGCGCGCCGGAAGATTGGTCGGGACCGCGACCTTGCAGAAGATGTTTGACGATGGCGTGCCGGTGGGGCCTGGCGCATATGCGGCGGGGTTCGGCGATCGCCAGTCGAACGGCCGCCATATCCGGGGGCATGCGGGCGGTGCGCCAGGGATGAGCGCAAATCTTGCAATGGTTTGGGAAACCGGGGCGACGGTCGCCGTGACATCCAATCAAGGCGACACGCCGACCGCGATGCTGCTGAGCGAGCGCATTGCTGATCTCCTCGCCCGACAAGACTAGTAGTCATGACGCCCGACAGTAAATATGTGAGTCTCGTAGACATTCTACAGGGGTTACCTTGATGGAATTTTCAATGATATTTATTCCCGCTCTGGTGATGATGACGCCTGTTGCGATCTTACTGATCTTCTTGCGCCACCGCGCTGAGCTGGCGAGAGAGCGCTATCGCGCACTGCTTCAGCTTGCGGAAAAGGGGGTTGAATTACCGCATGAGTTGCTAGTGGACCCACACGCCACTGACTCCGAGCGGCGGCGGGCACTGGTGCTCATAAGCGGCGGTCTCGGATTGATGGCAATGTTTATTGCACTACCGTTTGAGCTCCACAGCGGACAGCGCATCGCGAGCCTCTGGGGACTCGGTTTGTTGCCGCTAATGACAGGCCTTGGCTACTTCGCGAGCTGGTGGCTCAACCGGCGCGATGACATGCGTGGTTGACCCGATTGACCCGTTGCAAGTCGATCATGCGTTGGTGGCCCGCGTTCTACTGACGGATGATAGGCGCGCGTTCGAACAGCTCATGCGGCGCCATCAAGGCATGGTGCGCGCGCAGCTGCGCCGCCTTCTCTATGGCAACGATGCCAAGGCCGATGATCTCGCTCAGGAGACCTTCCTGCTGGCATGGCGCAAACTGCATCAGTTTCGCGGCGAAGCACGTTTTTCCACCTGGCTTCACCGCATCGCCTATTCCTGCTTTCTTCAGGCCCACCGAAAACGTTCTTCAGCTGACTTTGATGGCGACGCACTCGATGAGCGAAGATCGCCATATGATGCAGTCGAGCTGCGGCTTGATGTCGAGCGCGCGATCCGCCACTTGTCCGCGACCGAGCGGATCGTGCTGTTGCACGTTGTGCAGCTCGGATTGAGCCACGATGAGGTAGCCTATGTGCTGGCAATGCCGCTCGGCACCGTGAAATCCCATACGAGGCGCGCGAAAGCCAAGCTGCGCGCGCTGCTTGCGGACCGCCAAGCGACATCTCAGGAGGGACTTGGGGCATGAACGAGGAGATGGAAGACGTTTTTGATATCAGGCTGCCCGAACGTTTCGAAGGGCCGGTGCCGGATGGGGGCTTTTGCGATCGGGTGATGGATCAGCTGCCATCCCGACAGCGTCACATTAAATGGCCCATGGCTGCTGGAACCGCCGCAGGTTTGGCGACGTGCGGGTTCAGCCTCTGGTTTGCCCCGATCATGCACATCGGTTGGCGGGATTGGCTC
Source organism: Caulobacter sp. (assembly GCA_030645575.1). Classification (GTDB taxonomy): domain Bacteria; phylum Pseudomonadota; class Alphaproteobacteria; order Caulobacterales; family Caulobacteraceae; genus Caulobacter. The sequence continues at coordinate 6,209 of JAUSMJ010000077.1, forward strand.
TCCGGAGAGCTGTCCGCATCTGTCATCGCACTCTTCTTCTCAATGATGAGCATGGCGATTTTGGCATTGGCCTGGGCAGCCGCCGAAGCTGATGACCGGCACGGTCCATCAACTCAGCGAATCGTCGGATGAAGCCGAAGCATCAATCAATTGTAACGGCAGCCCAAGTTCGGGGACCAACTCCTGTTGGCCACACGACCGCCAGCAACGTGATCGCAAAAGGGAAAACCGTCTCAGACCCATAGGGTCTCAGAGTTGTCCACGCGGCCGCGACCAACGCCCCCTTCGGGTCGGAAGCGGACTCCGAACCCGAAGAATCTCAAACGTCCGCTTCCTGGCCGCTGCCTGACGTCCCTTATTGGCGCCACGAAGACTCTCAAGACCAATAATCCCGGGACATCGCGAGACATTCGCCCCCCCTCAAAATGTCCTCATCGCCGCCGCCTTACCAGCGGGATCACCCGGAAAACCGCCCGCGCCAGCTCGCCACCCCCCGAGAACTCCTCGCCCTTCCCGGCGACCAACTCCCTGAAATCTCAAAACTTTCCCGCACCAGTCCCCACCCCCTCGCACGGACGTACAATGGGGCATGAGCGATGGGGCCGGATACCGCTGCCGCACGGCGGGGAAACTTCAGAACGGGAGGGCGGGACTCCCGGCCCTTCCGGTGGCGGAAACAAGGGGGTCCGCTCGGGTCTCGGGTGACCCCCTCCGGCCCCGCTTCGCCCGCGGCCACGCGGGACCACCTCCCCCGATGGGGAGGATTCTACAGCCGGAACCCGCCGTCGTTGATCTTGTCGAACGCGGCCTTGCTGATCCTGGTCCAGGCCTTCTTGACCGGATTGCGGAAATACAGCGGGTCGCGGACCCTGGCGGGGTCGTAGCCTTCCTGGACCAGGTCGACCTTGCGGTATTTGAACGTGCCCGTGGTCTCGATCTGCCGCTGCAGGCGCAGGAACAGGGGCTGGGCGTAGGGCGGCAGCGCCTTGTCCACCTGGGCCCAGAAGTCGGGCAGGCTGAAGCTGTCGTCGATGGTCAGGGCGACCATGCCGGCCCGGCCGTCCTGGCCGGGGACCGCGACGCCGTAGACATTGGCCTCGACCACGCCCGGCGCCTCGGCCAGGCGGTCGGCGACCTCGCCGGTCGAGACGTTCTCGCCCTTCCAGCGGAAGGTGTCGCCGATGCGGTCGATGAAATAGAAATAGCCCTCGGCGTCCTGGCGCATCAGGTCGCCCGTGCGGAACCAGGCGTCGCCCTTTTCGAACACGTCGCGCAGCACCTTCTTCTCGGTGGCGGCCTTGTCGGCGTAGCCGGTGAAGTTGGTGCGCGGGTCGCTGGTGTCGATCTTGCCGATGCATTCGCCGATCTGGTCGGGACCGCACTCGATGCAGCGGCCGTCGGGGCCGCGGATCGGCTGTTCGGTCTCGATGTCGAACCGCACCAGCCGGGCGTTGACCCGCTTCTTCAGCCACTTCGGCAGCCGGCCGATCGCCCCGACGTGGCCGTCGAAGTTGAACATCGACACATTGCCTTCGGTGGCGCCGTAGAATTCCAGCACCTGGGGGATGGCGAACCGCGCGACCATCTGTTCCCAGACATCGCCCCGCAAGCCGTTGCCGAAGGCCAGGCGCAGCTTGTGGCCGCGCTCCAGCGGGTCTTCCGGCGCGTTGACCAGATAGCGGCAGAGCTCGCCGATGTAGACGAACATCGTGCAGCCTTCGTCATGCACGTCGCGCCAGAACTGGCTGGTCGAGAACTTCTTGCGCAGCACGATCGAGCCGCCGGTCAGCAGGGCCGCGCCCATGCCGCACAGGCCGCCGGTGGCGTGGTACAGCGGCAGCACCTGATAGATGCGGTCGGTCTCGACCGCCCCCGTCGCGCCGGCGAACCCGCGCATATAGAGCTGGGCGCGCATGTGGTTGATGCGGGCGGCCTTGGGCAGGCCCGTGGTGCCGCTGGTGTAGATCCACAGCGCCGTGTCCTTGCCCCGCAGATCGCCGCGGGCGGTCAGGCGGTCGGGCCGCAGGCCGCTGCAGCTCTTCAGCGCCGTGACCAGGTCGCGCCGGTCGCCCGCCATCGGGCCGAGGGTCCATTGCGCCACATGCTTCGTCAGCTGGCCGCGCACGGCCTCGAACGCGCCGCAGGTCTCCGCGTCGACCAGGCAGTGCAGCGCGCCGGAGATGTTCAGGCAGTGGGCCAGCGGCGCGCCGGTCAGGTTGTTGTTGATCAGGGCCGTGGCCACCCCGACCTTGGTCAGGCCGTACCAGATCGGCAGGTATTCGGCGCGGTTGGGCATGAACAGGGCCACGGTCTGGCCGCGGGTGATGCCCTGTTCCTTGGCCCAGTGGGCGTAGCGGTTGGCCAGGGCGTCCATCTCGCCATAGGTGAGGGTCTGGCCCTCGAAGGTGATCGCCGGACGGTCCCGGTGCCGGTCGACCGCGGCCTCCAGGTCGTCGCAGATCAGCTCCCGGCTCTCGGGCGCGATGGGCTTGACCCATTTGAGCGTGCGACCGAGGCCCTTGATGAACCTCACCTCGCGCGCGATCCGCGCCTTCAGCTTCATGGATACGCCCTCCGAACGCCCCTGACCTTTCGCCTGCCGGGCGAATCCGGGTCAAGCCAAGCCTAGGGGCCATGCGTTTCGCGGCGGTGAACGTGGCGTAAAGAGCGCACCTTTGACACCCCCGTGGCGACCCCGGAGCTCCAGCCGTAAGCGCGAAACGCTCGACGCCGGACCAACGTGGGGGACGCTTGCCCGAGGGGGCGGGCGTCCCCTGCTAGCCCGTCACCGCCGTCGCCCCGAGCGCCTCGCGCCAGTGACGTTCGCGCGACTTGAGCCTGCTGGTCAGTTCCCAGGCGGTCAGCTCCTCCTCCTCGAGCGCCTCGACCTCCTCGAACGCGAACGCGGCCTCGCCGTGCGCCTTCCATTCGGCCTGCAACCCCTTGTTGGGGTGGGATCCGATCTTCAGCGGGAACCAGACGCCGTTGCGGCAATTGTCGAGGTTCGGCGTGGCCTGGACCCAGACCTGGCCCGTCGCGGCGCAGCGCACCGCGAACACGCCAGGGCGTGGCTTGCGTTCCCTGTAGGCCGCCAGCAGTTCCTTGCGGCGTTCGCGGCTCATGACTCGCCTCCCAGGCCGGGCGCCGCCAGCCTCAGCGCATGCGCCCGGACATCCGACGACCAGGCCCGCGTGTGCGCCTCGAAGCCCTGGCGGTCGCCGGCGTAGAGGGCGCGGACCGCGTCCTCGAAGCCCGGCGCGTCGCCGGCCAGGGTGGTCATGAAGCGATAGGCGCTGTCCCGCGCCGCCCGGGCCCGCTCGCGCGGGTCCTTGCGGGCCGCATCGACCAGCTTGCGCAGCGCCACCGACGCCCCGCCGGACTGGGCCGACAGCCAGTCCCAGTGCCGCGGCAGCAGGGTCACCTCGCGCGGGACGACGCCCAGCTTGGGACGGCCGGGCCCCTTGACCTCGACCGCGACCAGCCGGGCGGCGACCTCATCGACCGTGCCGCGCAGATCGACCTCGATCCGGCCGCTGTCGTCGTCGCCGAGGATCAGCACGGGTGCGTTGGGCCGCTGGTCGAGCACGGCGCGGACGGCCGGCGCGACGTGAGCCAGCGTGCCGGCGGCGATCAGGCGGTCGCCCTCGAAGGCGGCGCAGGGAGTTTGGGGGTCGGCCATGGCGGCGCTCCAGCGAAACGGAACGCGGCTTTTACCCGGATAAAACGGGACGTCAATATCACCCGGGTAGAATTCTAGACCGGATCGGCCGGCGGCGTATAGGCGACGTAGCCGCGCTCGACCACGCGGCGCAGGGCCTCGTAGGCCTCCGTCAGTTCCTCGTACGTCTGCCGCAGGTGGACCAGCTGGCTGAGATCCTGCGGCGTCATCTTGCCGCCGGCGGCCGACACGGCCAGGGCCTGGGCCACCCAGGTCGCGCGGGCGGCGGCGGCGGCCACGGCCAACCGCTGGAACTTGCGCGCGTCGCCCGCCCCCAGCGCCTGGCCGATGACCGCCTTGTTGGCCGCGAAGGCCGTGTAGTCGATGTGGTCGAGGACGCCGCGCATGCGCCGCTGGGCCTGGGGATCGCTCTGATCCTCGGGCTCGAAATGGTCGTTCTGACGCCGGAAGCTGCTGGTGCGGGTTACGGACATGGCGTCCTGCCTGGGTCGAACCGCCGACGCGGCCCCGATATCCCCCAGCCTGGAATGCTTCGCGTTAACATGGCGTTAGGGCGGGGCCTGGGCCAGCGGCAGCCAGTAGTAGGCGTCGGTCGTATAGCGGCCCTCGCCGACCTTCAGCGCGAACGGCTCCAGGCCCCAGCGGCGAAAGCCGTGCCGTTCGTAGAGGGCGACCGCCGCCGTGTTGGTCGAGACCACCACCAGCTGCAGCGTCTCGACCTCGCTGCGGGCGTGCGCGATCACCGCCCGCAGCAACGTCCCGCCCAGGCCGTAGCCGCGGGACGAGGCGCGCACATACATGCTCCAGACCAGGCCCTTGTGCCGCTCGCGCAGCGGCTTGAGCCGCGAGAAGCCGGCCATTCCGACCAGCTCGCCATCGACGAAGCTGCCGAACAGGGCGGTCGCGGCCAGGGTGGCGGCGCTGGTTTCGACCGACTTGGCCCGTTCCTCGGCAAGGTCGGTGCCGAAGGTCTCGGGCTCGGCGGTCATCGCCTCGATCCGCAAGGCGCGGAAGGCGTGGACATCGTTGGCGGTGAGGCGGCGGATGGCGACTTCGGTCACGGCGCACTCGGCGGCGCGGCCGCGCAGGCCGCCAGAAGGTCGGCCAGCACGCGCGGCGCCCCCGCGCCGGGCACGGTCCAGACATCGCCGGCCGAGCCGACGGTCAGGTCTTTTCCCGCCAGCAGGGCGGCCAGGGCCGGGTCGCCCGGCGCCACCACCACATGAAAGTTGGCCCCGTCGCCCAACGCGATGACGTCGCCCGGCACGGTGCGCGGCGGCGCGGGCGGAACCCGCAGGCGCACGTCCAAGGCAGACCCCTCGGCCCCTTCCGACGCCGTCGGCCCCATGATCGACAGCCGGCCGCGCCCCTCGCAGTCTATCCGCAGGCCGCGATCATCGGTGTCGGGCACGCCGTACTGCACGCTCTCTCCGGGGATGGCCGCGTGCCAGACGTAGTCCTGCGCGCGGGCCGGCTTGGACGCGGCGGCGGCGGCGGCGAGGACAGTCAGGCCGAGGGCGGCGGTCAGGCGGATCGGCGTCATGGACCGACGGTATCGCGAGACGCCGCGTCCCGTCGAGCCCGCCGGCTGGCCGACAGGGCCAGCACGATGGCCGGGGCCACCACGGCCGCGCCGAGCAGGAACGGGCCATCGATGACCCGGGCGAAGATCAGCCCCGCGCTGAGCGGCCCGAGCACCCGGGCCAGGGCCCCGCCGGCGTTGTTCAGCCCCATGATCTGGCCCTGGCGGTGCGGATCGGCGGCGCGAGAGATCAGCGCCCCGACGTTGGGAAACGCCACCGAGGTCCCGACCGCGCTGAAACACATCAGCACCGTGGTCATCACCCCGCCGGTCGAGACCGTCTGCAGCAGCATCGAGACCACCGCCATGGCCATGCCGACGGCCAGCATCGGCCCCTCGCCGAAGCGCTCCGACAGCCGGCCGGTGGCCAGGGTCTGGGTCAGAAACGCGCAGACCCCGACGCAGGCGAAGGAAAAGCCGATGTCGCGCGGCGTCCAGTCGAACCGCGCCTGGGCCCACAGGCCGAACACCGACTCGATGCCGGTGAAGGCGAACCCGACCAGAAAGGTCAGCAGGATCAGCCGGCCGATCACGGGGTGGCCCAGCGCCTCGCCCGCCGCCGCCCAGCGGCTGGCCCGGTGCGAGAAGCTGGTCTCGCGCACGCGGCTCTCGCGGATCACGGTGATCACGGCGGCGACGCACAGAAAGGCCAGGCCCGAGGCGATGAACAGCGGGATGCGGAAGCCCGCCGGCCCCATGCCGGTGTGCGCGAACAGCCCGCCGATCGACGGCCCGACGATCAGGCCCACGTTCCACGCCGCGCCCTGGTAGCCGAGCTGCCGCGCGCGTTTCTCGACCGGCGTGACGTCGGCGATATAGCCCTGGATCACCGCCCCGTTGCCGGCCGCCAGCCCGCCCAGCAGCCGGATGACGAAGGCCGCCCCGATGCTTGGCGCGAAGGCCAGGAACAGGTAGCACAGGCCGTTGGCCGTGATCGTCGAGATCAGCACCGGCTTGCGGCCATAGCGGTCCGACAGCCGGCCCCAGAACGGCTCGCCAAAGAAGGCCCCGACCGAATAGGCCGAGAAGATCAGCGCCATCTGCCAGGCCGGGGCCCCGAACGACCTGGCGTAGAACGGCAGCAGCGGGACGATGATCCCGAAGCCGACCATGTTGATGAACACCACCCCGATCAGCGACGCCGCCGCGAACCGCGGCGCGGTCGGCGGGTCCTCCGGCGGGACGGTCGGCAGGTCGGAGGCGGCCATGTGAACGGTGATAGGTTGAGGGGACGGAGGCGGCAAGGGGAACGTCTTTCCTCCAGGAATTCGGTGACAGTTTACGAATTGCCGCCGTCATGCCGCCGCCGTCCGCGCGACTGCAATTCGTAAACTGTCACCGAATTCCAAGGCCGCCGCGCCCTCACGGACCGCCCGCGTCGCCGACCGCCAGCACCAGGGCGGTCACGCGCGACCGCACCGGGCCGGGCGGGATGGCCAGCCAGGCGGCGGCCAGGGCCATGCCGCCCGGCGCGGCCAGCATCTCGGCCAGCAGGGCGCGGGCGGGCGCCGCCTCCTCCGCCCCGTCCAGCCCGTCGAAGAAGTCGCCCGGCGCGCAGGCCAGCGCCCGGGCCAGGCCGTGCAGCACCGAGGCGCTGACCCGGTTGGTCCCCCGCTCGTACTTCTGGATCTGCTGAAAGGTCACCCCGACCCGCGCCCCCAGCGCCGCCTGGCTCACCCGCAACGCCCGCCGGCGCAGCCGGATGGCCAGGCCGACGTGGCGGTCGACGGGGTGGGGGTGGGCAAGGCCGCGTTCAGTCCGCTTCATGAGTTCGCACCGCCTCCGAGATAGGCTCCAATTACATACTATAGTTGATACTCAACGCCGGCGCGAGCCGTCAAGGCTGGCCGCATGGACATGCGCCGCCTCGTCGGGGAGAACGTGAAGCGATTGCGACTGGCGCGCGGCCTGACCCAGGAGCAGTTCGCCGAACGCTCCGGCTTCAGCCAGCAATACATCAGCGACCTCGAACGCGGCCGGCGCAACCCTACGGTGGTCAGCCTGTTCGAACTGGCCCAGGCGCTGGGGGCCGAGCCGCGGGATCTGATCGCGGCAAGCGGAAGTTAACCGCCCTTCTCCCTGGCAGGAGAAGGAAAGACCCTTCGATCTCACAAAGGCCTGCCGGCCGACGTGGCGATCGATGGGGTGGGGGCGGCGAGGATGGCGGGCGTCGTGCATCGCCCCGGCATGCAACCACAATATGTGGTCTATAGCCAGTGGTTTAATAGACATCGTACCGGTCGTCTCAGGGCATGGACGGGCGGTCACTGGTGGCATGGAATCTGCGGCGGCTGCGCGTCGCGCGCGGCCTGTCGCAGGAGCGGCTGGCGCTCGACGCCGCCGTGGACCGCGCCTACCTCAGCGGCCTGGAACGAGCCCAGGAAAACCCGACCGTGGACGTGCTCGACCGGCTGGCCGCGCAGCTGGGCGCGGCGCTGTCGGAACTGTTCGTGGAGCCGGCGGAAGGCGCGGACCGCCCCGAACCGCTGAAGGCCGGTCGGCGGGCGAAGGGCGCTTAGCCTCCTTCTCCCCTTGCGGGAGAAGGTGTCGGCGAAGCCGACGGATGAGGGGTGTTCCCCGGCCTGTCAGAGAGGCCGACCCGCCGCTTGAAGCGGCCCCCGTCATCAACCCCTCATCCGACCCTGCTCCGCAGGGCCACCTTCTCCCGCAAGGGGAGAAGGGAAACCCCATTCGATCTCATGCAGGCCAGCCTGCCGACCGGCCCGGGTCAGTCAACCGACCTGGCGCTTCGCGCCACCGCGCGCGGGGCGATCTCGAGCCCGGCGGCGAGCGTCCGGGCGAGAGGCGCGAGGAACTTTCCGGCGCGCTCGTCCCGCGTGCCATGCGTCGCCTTGTGAGCGGCGGCGCGGAGGGAGTCTTCGACGAGCTTGATGTCAGGCGGGGTCTTCATCGCGGTGACCAGTCTAGCAGCTTCAGACCATCGTCGCCATTGGACCAGACCTGCCAGCGATCAACGACCGGCTTGTAGACCGCGTCGAGGTAGTCGAGGCTTCTCTGGAACCGACGACGGATATCGGCCTCTCGAATGTCGTGCCCGCCCATGGCCACCCGCCGGCGAACCCGGGCCAGTGAATCCTCAACGGCGGCGAGCCTGAGATAGATCAGCTCCACCCGGTAACCCTTGGCGCGCCAGGCCCCTATCCGACGCGCATGGGACAGGGTGGCGAGGGTCGTCTCCAGAGCGATGTCACAACGCAGAGCCGTGAGTTCGTCCAACCGCCGGAGCATCGCCCGCCCGGCCAGAAGATCACGAGCGCCTTCCGTTATGGACCCGGTAATCCGCCGCGCGATCTCGTCAGCATTGACGAATTCGAAGGCCTCCGACCGCCGGCGCAGGATTTCGTTGGCGAAGGTGGTCTTCCCCGCCCCGTTCGGTCCGGCGATGATCAGGACTGTCGGCATGGGGGTAATTTACCACGACGCCCGCTCGCGACGAAAGCCCTTCGCCCTGGAAGGGGGGAAGGGTTTGGCATCCGTGGCGCCGGTTCAGCCCGTGCGTCCTTCGACACGCCGCCTGCGGCGGCTGCTCAGGATGACGTGGAGGGGTGGGCTTAAAAGTGTACGTCATGGTGAGCAGCGGGCAGCGCGTGTCGAACCACGCACACAGCAACAACCTCCACCCCCATCCCCGGCCCTTCCCCCCTCCAGGGGGAAGGGAGCGCGCCTTCGATCTCATGCAGGCCAGCCTGCCGACCGGTCCAGGTCAGTCAAGGCGCGCCCTGCGGGTGCCCGCGCGCGGCGGAGGGGGCGCAGGCCCGGGTCGGTGGAGCTGAGGCGCGACGGCCCGCCCTTCGCGCCGCATGCGGCGGCCACCGGCCGACGCCGCGCCGAAACTGGGCCGGTCGCCGATCGTCTTGGCATGAGATGACGGGATCAACTCAAACAGTAGTTTGAGGAAAAGTACGCAGCCGGGTTGCTAAACGACCCTCGGTTTCCCAGATGCTCCGCAAGCCCGATGTGTATCCCACGTCGCGGCCTTCGACGCCTTCGTGCGGTGTCGTCACCTGTGTGCGTAAGCGCGCAGGCTGGGGACCCGGAGACCGGTTCAGGCCCGTTGCCAGATGATGGTGGCGTGTCGGGATCGCAACAACACGGAGGAAGCGAGATGCTCGAAGCGCTAAGCTCGGATCGGGCCATCAGCTTAAATGACGGCGGCCGGGAGGGCGGGGAGCCACTTCGCGCCAAGGTTGCGATCCGTTCACGTTTTGTTCTCCAACTGGAGGCCTCGTGGAGGGTTGCCACCGCCAAGTGGGCCACTATCTTAGTGGTTGCTGCGGTGACCTTCTCAGGTCAGGGTTCTGCCCTGGTCGAGATGAGCGGGGGCCGCCACTTTGGTGCGGTGTCGTCACCTGTGTGCGTAAGCGCGCAGGCTGGGGACCCGGAGACCGGTTCAGGCCCGTTGCCAGATGATGGTGGCGTGTCGGGATCGCAATGCCATTGACTGCCCCGGGGCGCATCCCGAGCACACCGGGGGGAAGGCATGACACGAAGACTGCCCAAGGCCTTCTCCGAAGACACGATGCGGATCGTGTGGGCGAACTCTCGCGACCGGTCGCCCGGAACTGCAGGCAGCCCGGGAATTGACGGCGTCACGGCGCCAGAATTCTCTTCCGATCTCAAATTTCAGATCGCGCGCACCCGGCTTCAACTGCAGCGCCAGACTTACCAGTTCAGCAAGCTTCGCGTTTTCCCAATTCCGAAGAAGAGCGGCGGCGAGCGCATCATCGCGGTTCCGACCGTACGAGACCGCTTCCTTCAACGCGTCGTCCTCCGTCACCTTGAGAACGATCCTCGATTCAACGCCGCATCCCACATCGCGTACGGCTTTTCGAAAGGCCGGACTCTTGCCGCCGCTCAGTCAGCAGCGCTCAGCTTGAGGACCAAATACCCTTGGGTCCTCCAAGCCGATATCGTTAGCTTCTTCGACAGGATTGATCGACGAATTCTAAGGCGGAAAGTCACTAACGCAGTTCGAAGCAAGATCGTCCGGGAAATACTGCTTCAGATCATCAACTGTGAGCTTGACGAGTCTGACCCCAAAGCTGCGTCGCTTGCGGTGGAAAATCAAATCAAGCGGGGAACAGGGCTTCGCCAAGGAATGCCCGCTTCGCCAATGCTCTCCAATCTCCTGCTCAAGGAATTTGACCAAGCGTTATCTCAGGCCGGCTTCCACGCAATTCGATATGCGGATGACATAGCGATCTTCGGCAAAACCCAAAGCGAATGCCTCGATGCCCTGACATTCGTCAAATCAGAGCTTCATAAGCTTAAGTTGGAAATTCCCGAGCTTTCAGAAGCAACAAAGACGAACATTGCCGGTCCCACCGAAGATGTAGAATTTCTTGGTGTCGCGATACGTCAATTCTCGGATGGATATCGGTTCTGCATCCCGAAGGACAAAATTAGAAAGATAGACGAGAGCTTGTCTAAAATTTCAAGCTTTGAATATTGCCTAAGGCACCGGCGGACTATTCCCGATATGATGAGCACCATTGACGCCATGATCGCCGGACACGCCCGATCAATGGCTCATGTCGCGGATCTCGACAGCTTTGTTGGCCGGTTGACGGCGTTGAAGGCCGAACACGTGAAGCGGCTCCTCGAGGGCGTGCTGGGTGCCAGAGTGGTGGCCGAACTCACCCACGAAAGGCGTGCGGTACTCGGCGTGGAGCCGTTCTAACGCCTCACACCTTCACCTCAATCTCCCCGCCCAGGTCCCTGAACTTCCGCGACATCGCCGCCATCCCCTCCGCCGCCTCGTTCGGGGCCAGGCCGGCGGCGAACGCGCGGACGTCCCGGGTGATCTTCAGGCGGCGAAACCCGGGGCCGCATGGGTCGAAAAAAAAGCCTGGGTCCCGGCCTTCGCCGGGATGAGCGGTGGTGGGGAGGCGGTCAGGGGTTGGCAACGCCAACCGCCCCTTACGCCGCCACCCCCGCCCTGATCTCCAGCGTCAGGCCCGCCGCCGTGGCGAGGTTGACCAGGGCGTCGAGCGAGAACTTGCCGAGTTTGCCGCGCAGGAGGTCGTTGAGGCGGGGGCGGGTGATGCCGAGGCGGGCGGCGGCGGCTTCCTGGGGCAGGCCCCAGGACTTCACCTGATCGACCAGCACCGCCAGCAGATCGGCGCGGGCCTTCATGTTGGCGGCTTCGGCCGGGGTGTCCGACAGGGCGTCGAACACGTCGTCGAAGGTCTGCGTTTCCATCACTTGCCCTTCCATGCCCGCAGGCGGCTCGCCGCCAGGGCTATGTCCTTCACCGGCGTCGCCTGCGTCTTCTTCTGAAAGGCGTGGAGGACGACGACACTGTCGCCCACCGTCGCCAGATAGATGATCCGGAACGCCCCGCCGGCCTCGCGGATGCGGATTTCCCGCACCCCCGGGCCGACCGTCTTCATCGGCTTCCAGTCCGCCGGATCGGAGCCCTTCTGGACCTCGCGAAGCTGATAGCCCGCCTCGGATCGCGCCAGGTCCGGAAAGTCGCGAACCCGGGCCAGACTGTCGCCGAGGAAGACGATAGGCTTCATGGCTGTAGTGTATCAAATTCGATACTTTTTGGCAAGGCGGGGGAACACCCCTCATCCGGCCCTTCGGGCCACCTTCTCCCGCAAGGGGAGAAGGGTGTCGCGCGCCCTACTCCACCTTCACCTCAATCTCCCCGCCCAGCGCCCGGAACTTCCGCGACATCGCCGCCATCCCTTCCACCGCCTCGTTCGGGGCCACGCCCGCCGCGAAGTCCCTGACCTCCTGCGAAATCTTCATGCTGCAGAACTTCGGCCCGCACATGCTGCAGAAGTGGGCCGTCTTGTGCGCCTCCTTCGGCAGGGTCGCGTCGTGGAACTTCTGGGCCGTCTCGGGGTCCAGGCCGAGGTTGAACTGGTCTTCCCAGCGGAACTCGAATCTCGCGCGGCTGACCGCGTCGTCGCGCAGGTGCGCGGCCGGGTGGCCCTTGGCCAGGTCCGCGGCGTGGGCGGCCAGTTTGTAGGTGATCACGCCCGTCTTGACGTCGTCGCGGTCGGGCAGGCCCAAGTGCTCCTTGGGCGTGACGTAGCAGAGCATGGCCGTGCCGAACCAGCCGATCATGGCCGCCCCGATGGCGCTGGTGATGTGGTCGTAGCCCGGGGCGATGTCGGTGGTCAGCGGGCCGAGGGTGTAGAACGGCGCCTCGTGGCAGTGTTTGAGCTGCTCGTCCATGTTGGCCTTGATCTTGTGCATGGCCACGTGGCCGGGGCCCTCGATCATCACCTGGCAGCCGTGGTTCCAGGCGACCTTCGTGAGCTCGCCAAGCGTGCGCAGCTCGGCGAACTGGGCCTCGTCGTTGGCGTCGCGCGTGCTGCCAGGGCGCAGGCCGTCGCCGAGGCTGAATGACACGTCATAGGCCCGCATGATGTCGCAGATGTCCTCGAAATGGTCGTAGAGGAAGCTCTCGCGGTGGTGGGCCAGGCACCATTTGGCCATGATCGAGCCGCCGCGGGAGACGATGCCCGTGACGCGTTTGGCCGTCAGCGGGATGAACGGCAGGCGCACGCCGGCGTGGATGGTGAAGTAGTCCACCCCCTGCTCGGCCTGTTCGATCAGGGTGTCGCGGAAGACTTCCCAGGTCAGGTCCTCGGCCACGCCATTGACCTTCTCCAGCGCCTGGTAGATCGGCACGGTGCCGATCGGCACGGGGCTGTTGCGCACGATCCAGTCGCGGATGTTGTGGATGTTGCGGCCGGTCGACAGGTCCATGACCGTGTCGGCGCCCCAGCGCGTGGCCCAGACCATCTTGTCGACCTCGTCGGCGACGGTGGAGAGCACGGCGCTGTTGCCGATGTTGGCGTTGATCTTGACCAGGAAGTTGCGGCCGATGGCCATCGGCTCCAGCTCGGCGTGGTTGATGTTGGCCGGGATGATGGCGCGGCCGCGCGCGATCTCCTGGCGGACGAACTCGGGGGTGACGAAGTCGGGGATGCTGGCGCCGAAGTCCTCGCCGTCGCGGACACAGGGCGAGGTCTGTTCGCGGCGCAGGTTTTCGCGGATGGCGACGTATTCCATCTCCGGCGTGATCTTGCCGGCGCGGGCGTATTCCAGCTGGGTGACGGCGGCGCCGGTCTTGGCGCGATAGACGCGGCGGGTCTCGTCGTGGAATTGCGGGGCCAGGTGCTTGCCGCGGGCGAAGCCGTTGTCCTCCGGCTTGACCTGACGCGGGTCGGCCACGACCTCGACATCGCCGCGCGCCGTGACCCAGGCCTCGCGGATGCGGGGCAGGCCCCTGTCGATGTCGATCACCGCGTCCGGGTCGGTGTAGGGCCCCGAGGGGTCGTAGATCGTCAGCGGCGGCTCGCCCGACGTCGGGTGCAGCGCCACCTCGCGGAACGGCACGCGGATGTCGGGGAACAGCGCGCCCGAGGCATAGACCTTGCGGCTGCCCAGACGCGGGCCGACGGCGACGTCGTCGGTTTTCGGCGGGACGGGAGCGTGGATGTTCATGGCGCGGTCCTCGATGTGCGAGGGCCTGACGGCGCTGGAAGGCTCCCCCTTTTGCCTTTTGGGGCGGGGAACGCGTCTCTCCCTTCGCCGGCATGACCCGGATCAGGTTCGGCGGGTCACGGCCTCAGCCGCCTCTCAGCGCCTTGAGCGGCGCACCCCGGAGAACGGCGCGAGACTAGGCCGGGGGGAATGCGGGGGCAAGTTGCGTGGTTCGTGCGTCCTTCGAGACGCCGGCTTTGCCGGCTCCTCAGGATGACGTGCGGGGGTGGGCCTCAAGGATATGCGTCATGGTGAGGAGCGCTCGCAGAGCGCGTCTCGAACCACGCAAACCCGAAACAGCCCCTCCCCGTCACCCTATCGGGGCGTCACCGTGAAGCGGGCCAGCTCCTTGCGCGGGGCTTCCCATTCCGGCTTCAGCGTCGCGGCCTGGGTGTAGTCGCGCCAGGCGGCCGCCATGTCGTCGAGCGCCTCCCAGGCCAGGGCGCGGTTGAAATAGGCCTTCTCCGGCTCGTCGGGGGCCAGCGCCAGGCCCCGGTCGATGTCGGCCATGCCCTCGCGCCAGCGCCGCTGGGCGATCAGCGCCGCGCCGCGGTTGACGAAGGCCTCGCCCATCGCCGGCGCCAGCCGGATGGCGGTGTCGAAGTCGTGGTTGGCGGCGTCGTACTTCTTGCGCCGCAGCTGGATCACGCCGCGATTGACGAAGGTCGCCGCCCGGTCGCGCTTGACCAGGGTCTCGGTCTCCAGGGCGTAGGTGCAGGTGTTGAGCGAATAGTCGTCCGACCGGCCATCGAGCGCGAAACGGGAGCAGGCGTCGGCCAGACCGCCGCCGAGGACATAGACCGCCGACGCGGCTGGAGCGGCGATGGCGAGGGACAGGACCAGGACGGCGGACGCGAACACGACTTTGGGGGTCATTGGAAATCTCCTCCCCGGCGTGAAGCTTTGAGACAGGCATGATAGCACGACTCTCCAGACCGAGGGATGCCCGATGAATCTCGCCAAGTTCGCCCGCGCCCGCTTCGCGCACCTGCCCACCCCGCTGGAGCCCGCGCCGCGGCTGAGCGCGGCGCTCGGCATCGACCTGTGGATCAAGCGCGACGACTGCACGGGCCTGGCCGGCGGCGGCAACAAGACCCGCAAGCTGGAGTTCCTGCTCGGCGAGGCGCTGGAACAGGGCGCCGACACCCTGATCACCCAGGGGGCCATCCAGTCCAACCACGTGCGCCAGACGGCGGCGGCGGCGGCCAGTTTCGGCATGGCCTGCGAGGTCGTGCTGGAGAACCGCACGGGCAACCAGGCGATCGACTATGTCGGCTCGGGCAATGCGCTGCTCGACCGGCTGCTGGGCGCCAGCCTGCGGATGGTCCCCGCGGGCCTGGACATGAACGCCGAGATGGAGGTCAACGCCGCGGCCGTGCGCAAGCGGGGCGGCGCGCCCTATGTCATCCCGGGCGGCGGCAGCAACGCGGTCGGGGCGCTGGGCTATGTCGACTGCGCGCTGGAGCTGGCGACCCAGGCCAACGACGAGGGCCTGGTCATCGACCGGCTGGTCACCGCCACCGGCAGCGCGGGAACCCAGGCGGGCCTCGTCGCCGGCATGGCCGTCAGCGGGGCGGACATCCCGGTGCTGGGCATCGGCGTGCGGGCCCCGAAGGACAAGCAGGAGACCAACGTGTTCAACCTGGCCGTCGAGACGGCCGCCCTGCTGGGCCATGCCGAGCGCGTGACGCGGGAGATGGTCGTCGCCGACTGCGATTACGTCGGCGCCGGCTACGGCCTGATCGACGAGGCCGTCATCGACGCCCTCAAGCTGGCCGCCCGCACCGAGGGCCTGCTGCTGGATCCGGTCTATACCGGCAAGGCGATGAAGGGCCTGATCGCGCTGGCCAGGGCCGGCGCCTTCGAGGGCCAGACCGTGGTCTTCCTGCACACCGGCGGGGCCCAGGGGCTGTTCGGCTACCACGGCGAACTGGAACCGGCGCTGCTGTGAGGGTTTGCGTGGTTCGAGACGCGATCCCGAGGGATCGCTCCTCACCATGACGAATACCTTTGAAACCCACCCCTCTTCGTCATCCTGAGGAGCGAGCCTTGAGCGAGCGTCTCGAAGGACGCAATGAAGGAAAGCGAGCACCGACCATGAAAACCCTCGGCGTTCTGGGCGGCATGGGGCCGGCCGCGACCCTCGACTTCCTCGCCAAGCTGCAGGCGGCGACGCCGGCCGCGCGGGACCAGGACCACATCCGCGTGCTTGTCGATATCAATCCGCAGGTGCCCGACCGCAATGGCGAGGACGACACGCCAGGGCCGGTGCTGGCGGCCATGGCCGTCGGCCTGCGCGACGCGGGCGCCGATGTCCTGGCGATCGCCTGCAACACGGCCCACGCCTATGCCGACGCGGTGCGGGACGCCTCGGGCCTACCGCTGGTCGACATGATCGGCATCGCCTGCGAGGCGGCCCGGCGCGGCGGGGCGACCCGGGTCGGGGTGCTGGCCACGGGCCTGGCGCTGGGCCTCTACGCCGAGCGGCTGACCGGCATGGGCCTGGAGCCCGTCGCGCTGTCGAAGGCCAAGCAGGAGTGGTTCATGAGCCTGCTCTACCGCATCAAGGGCGGCGACCTGGGCGCGGAGGTCCAGGACGAGATGGCCGCCATCGCCCGGTCGCTGGCGCAGGCCGGCGCTGAGGCCGTGATCGCCGGCTGCACCGAGGCGCCGCTGGTCCTGTCGGCCGAGGATCTGGACATCCCTCTGATCGACGCCGGCCAGACGCTGGCCGAGCGGTGCGTGGCGGTGTGCCGGGCGTAGGGCGTAGCCGAGCGGTGTGGCCGCCGGCGCCCGCCCCTACTTCCTACGGCCTCCACCCAACCCCCTATTTGGGGTATGGCGTTGATGCGGGGAGGCCTCATATGGTCTCCATTGCTGTTTCACTTGGGGGAATACCATCGTGAAGAAAATCATCGCCGCCGCCGCCGCGCTCAGCGCGGTTGCCCTGACCGCCCTTCCGGCCGCCGCCTCCGTCTACCCGACGGCCGGCGTCAGCGCCCAGGAAGTCGCCGCCGTGCTCCGCGCCAAGAGCCTGCCGGTCGAGATCACCACCGACGACGCCGGCGATCCCATGATCAAGAGCTCGTCGGACGACCTGAACTGGCGCATCTACTTTTACGACTGCAAGGCCAACCGCTGCACCAGCATCCAGTTCTCGGCGGGCTTCGACCTCGACAACGGGATGACCTACGCCAAGTGCAACGAGTGGAACTACACCAAGCGCTTCGGCCGCTGCGCGCTGGACGACGAGATGGACCCCTACACGCGCTACGACATCGACGTGGCCAAGGGTTACACCTCCGAGTCGATGGCCTACGCCCTCGACACCTGGCTGCTGGTGGTTCCGACCTTCTCGACCTTCATCGGCTACTGAAGACCGGCCAGGGCGGTTCGTCTTCGGACCGTCCGACCGCACCGTGATGGACGCCCGGCCGCCGCGCGATCGGCGCGTCGGGCGTTTGTCCGTCAGGCGGCGTCGCGCGCGTCCAGGTCGCGGCGGATGCCAGCATGGGCCGCGGCGTCGAGCCGGTAGCCGCTGATCGCCCAGACCGCCGTCAGCGCCAGCGCCGCCGGCCCCAGGGTGAACATCGCCGCCAGCACCGTCAGGGCCCCCGGGCTGTTGCCGCCGCCCAGCTTCGCGTCGAAGCCGATGGCGTCCAGCGCGAACTGGCTGCCGCCGACCGCCAGCATCGAGCCGATCTTGATCGAACCGGTCAGCAGCGAGAACAGCAGGCCGGTGCGGTCCACCCCGCTGGCCAGCCGCTCCTCGTCGCCGACGTCGCCCATCATCGCCTTGAGCAGGATCGGGCCGGCGGCGAACGGCAGGCCCGCGAGCGCCATGGTGGCGAAGCCGAACGCCAGGTTGTTCGGCGCGATCAGCACCGACAGCTGCATCACCGCCCAGACACAACCCCCGACCATCAGGGCCCTGTACTTGCCGACGCGCCGGGCCAGCCGCGTCCAGATCGGCGCGCCAACCAGGGCGCCGAGGAAATAGACGATCAGCATCAGCCCGGCCATGCCGCGCTCGATGCCGCGCACGGCGTCGAAGAAGAAGAACAGCAGGGTGCCGCTGATGGACAGGGCCGTGCCCCAGCAGATGTCCGCCGCCAGCACCCGCAGCACCGAGCCGCGCCGCGCCAGGGCCAGGACGTCGGCCATCGTGGCGTGCCGCGCCGGGGGGCGGACCGGCGGCTCGGGCAGGGTCAGCAGGGCCAGGGCGGCCGTCAGCGGCAGGCTGATGATCGCGAACCAGCCCATCGCCCGGATGCCCGTGGCGAAATCGGCGCGGAAGACGAACTTCACCAGCGGCGGCAGCAGCAGGATGCTGATCATGCCGATCACCGACAGCGCCTGCCACCAGCCGAAGATGCGCGAGCGGTCGTCGTAGCCGGGCGCCACGGCGCTGGCCCAGGCCATGTGCCCCAACTGGGCCATCGACTGGCCGACGAAGCCGACGACCAGCCACAGCAGGATGTAGCTCCCGCCGATCCCCGGCCGGGCCATGAATAACATATAGACCGCGACCATGGCGATCGGCGCGCCGGCGACGAACCACGGGCGGAACCGGCCCCAGCGGGTGCGGGTCCGGTCCATGATCAGGCCGAACGCCGGGTCGAACCACAGGTCGAAGAACCGCACCATCATGAAGGCCCAGGCCAGCTCGACAAAGCTGACACCCAGATCGGTGGCGTAGTAGTTGGGCAGATAGGCCGTGACCGGCATCAGCATCGCCGCCAGCGGCACGCAGGGCGTGGCGAAGGCCGCCAGCCGCCAGTTGCTCAGACGCCGCGGCGCTGCCGTCTCGATGGTCATGAACGCTCCGCTGCCCGCCCCGGGGAGCATTGTTCCGGCGACCGGCGACGGGCGCAAGCGGGGATCAGCCGGCGATCGCGTCCATGAACGCCGCCAGCGTCACGTCCAGCTCCGTGACCCCGTCGGCGTCGTGGGTCGCCAGCAGCACCTCGACCCGGTTGTAGACGTTGGACCATTCGGGGTGATGGTCGAGCTTGTCGGCCATCAGGGCCACGCGGGTCATGAAGCCGAAGGCGGCGTTGAAGTCCTCGAAGCGGAAGGATTTGACGATCGCGTCCCGACCATCGGTCGAGGCGCCCCAGCCGTTGAGCCGCGCCAGGGCCGCCGCCGCGCCGATCTTCGTATTGGCCATGAGGGTCACTCCATCTCCGGATCCGGCGTCTTCGCCCTCCTTCGCCAAGGCTTCGAAGGGCATCCTGCTTCGAATGAAACAGTGTGACTTGTCCCGCGAAGCCAGCAGGGCGAAGCAGGATGGTGCCCCCGGTCGGGCTCGAACCGACACTCCTTGCGGAACCGGATTTTGAGTCCGGCGCGTCTACCAATTCCACCACAGGGGCCTGCGGGAGGCGGCAATCTAGCGAGGACGGGCGGCAGGTCAACGCGTCGATGGCGCGTCTATCGTCCCTCGCCCGACAGGCGGGCGGCGGCGGCCTCGAGCCGGGAGAGCAGGCGCTTGAGGGTCGCCACCTCCGCCGGAGCCAGGCCGGCCAGCAGGGCCGCCTCGTAGGCCAGCGCCAGGGGCGCGATCTCACCGTGCAGGCGGCGGCCCATGTCGGTCAGGGCCAGGGTGTGAGAACGGCCATCCGACGGACTGGCCGTCCGCTCGACCAGGTTGCGGCTGACCAGGCCCTGGGCCGCGCGGCTGACCGTGACCTTGTCCATCGCCGTGCGCGCGACCAGCGCCTGGGGCGTCAGGCCGCCCTCGGCCAGAACGGCCATCAGACGCCACTGCGGGATCGAAAGGCCGAAGCGGTCCTGGTAGGCCCGGGCGATCAGGCCCGAAACCCCGTTCGAGGCGATCGACAGGCGATAGGGCAGGTAGTCGTCGAGCACGAGCGTGTCGGGCGACCGCTTGCGCGGCAGCGGCGTCACGTCTGCGCCCATGACCTTTTTCCTTCCCATCAAATGGCGGCGACCGCCTGTTCGATGGCCCCGAAGATCGAGTGGCGCTTCTCGTCGCGCATCTCAATGCGGACCGTGTCGCCATGGCGCAGGAAGGGCGTTTTCGCCTCTCCCGCGAGCAGCGTCTCCACCGTGCGCACTTCGGCGATGCAACTGTAGCCCAGGCCGCCCTGATCGACCGGTTTGCCTGGACCGCCGTCGGCGTCGCGGTTGGACACGGTGCCCGAGCCGATGATTGTGCCGGCGCCCAGCGCGCGGGTCTTCGCCGCGTGGGCAATGAGGGTCCCGAAGTCGAAGGTCATGTCGACGCCGGCGTCGGCCTGGCCGAACGGCTTGCCGTTCAGCTCGACCTCCAGCGCGCCGTGCAGCCGGCCGTCCTTCCAGCGGTCGCCCAGGGCAGCGGGGGTCACCGCCACCGGCGAAAAGGCGCTGGCCGGCTTGGACTGGAAGAAGCCGAAGCTCTTGCCGATCTCGCCGGGGATCAGGTTGCGCAGCGAGACGTCGTTGCACAGCATGACCAGCCGCACGGCGGCCAGCCCCTGCTCCCGCGTCGCGCCCAGCGGCACGTCGCCGGTGATCACCGCGATCTCGCCCTCCATGTCGCAGCCCCAGGCCTCGTCTTTCAGAGGGATCGGGTCGCGCGGGCCGAGGAAGCCGTCCGAGCCGCCCTGGTACATCAGCGGGTCGGTCCAGAAGCTGGCCGGCATCTCCGCCGCCCGGGCCTGCCGCACCAGGGCGACGTGGTTCACATAGGCGCTGCCGTCGGCCCATTGATAGGCGCGGGGCAGGGGCGAGGCGGCGTCGTGCTCGTGGAACCGATCCCTGGGCAGGGCGCCGTGCTCTAGGCTCTCGGCCAGACCGCGCAACAGCGGTTCGCAACGCGCCCAGTCGTCGAGCGCCGCCTGCAGGGTGGGCGCGACAGCCTCCGCCGATACGCACCAGGCGAGATCATTGGAGACGACGACGAGGCGGCCATCCCGGCCGCCCTTGAGGGACGCGAGCTTCATTTTTTCTCTTCGAAAAGGGCCACCAGGGCCGGGTCGGGCTTCTTGGGTATCGTCAGGTCGTCATGAGCGGCGCGCAGTTCAGCTATGCGGGAGGGCTTGTCGCTCCACCAGGTTTCGAACTCGCGCACCGCCTTGCGCAGGGCCACCAGCTGCTCCTCGAGGCTGAGGGGTTTTTCCTCTTCCTCCTCATGCTCTTCCTCGTGGCCGCCGTGGCCATCGCCGCCAACATTGACCGTGATGCTGTGGCCCTGGACGGTGTTGGCGACCGCCGAGGGCGGGTCGCCGTGACCGCCGCCGTGGGCCGCCGGGGCGGCGTGGGCGCCATGCCCGCCACCGCCGTGGCCACCTTTGCCTTGGGCGTCCTTGCCGTGCTTGTCGCCCTTCTTCTTGTCCTTGTCGTCCTTCTCGCCGAGCGCGGTGTTCAGCGCCTTGACCTGTTTGCCCAGCGATCCGCCGGCCAGCAACAGGCCGCCGAGATAGGACTTGATCACCCGGCGCAGCACGTCCGCCCCGCGCAGGATGCCGAACTCGTCCTGTTTCAGGGCGAAGCGCGCGGCCGTCAGGATGACTTTGTAGACCTCGTCCAGATGGGCCGCGCCGGCCCGGCGCGCCGGCGGACCCGCCATGCCCAGGATCAGCGCCAGCAGCAGCGCCGCCGCCACGACCCAACCGATCGCGCCCAGCGGCGTCAGCAGGCCCGGCTCATACTGCGGCCCCCAGGGAAACTCGCTATGGTCCGTCATCCTCGCACCCCCTCGAAGATCCAGACGCCCGTCAGGCGCTCTTTGGGATCAGCCGACTGGCCTTCGCGCCCGCGTCGTAGCGCGACGGTCCGCCGAACACCGCAATCTCGACCAGAATGTCCCCTCCCGGCTCGCTCGCCCACAGATAGTTTCGCTCGACCTCGACATTTCTCCCGTCAGGCGAAATTCCCTCGAAGGTGTCGCCCCACGGGGTGACCTTGGCGAGGTCGCGGTAGCGGATGGTGACGGCGCGGGTCAGCTCGTCCTCGGCCATGGCGAGGAGGTGGGGGTCGGCGGCGTCCGTCATGCGCTCTTCCAGCTATCGACATAGGCGGTATTCTCGACCGTCGCCGCGCCGTCGCCGACCTCGAGCGGATCGCGGGTGTCGATCATCACGGCGTATTCGTCGGTCGCCGGCTTGGGCTGGACCAGCATGTTCTTCAGCGCCTTGGGGTGCGGGCCATGGGTGAAGCCGCTCGGGTGGAAGGTCATCATGCCCGCGTCGATGCCGTCGCGGCTGAAGAAGTCGCCGGCGTGATAGAACAGCACCTCATCGTAGTCGTCGTTGTTGTGGAAGAACGGGATCTTGATCGCGCCCGGATCGGTCTCGAACGGGCGCGGGGCGAAGGTGCAGACCACGAACCGGTCGGCCAGGAAGGTCGTGTGGGCGCTGGGCGGCAGGTGATAGCGGTGGCTGTTCAGCGGCCGGAAGTCGCGCACGTTGATCTTCACCGGGGCCAGTTCGCCATGCCAGCCGACGGCGTCCAGCGGGTTGTAGTCATAGGTCGCCACCGACACCTGGCCACGCCTTTTGATCGCCACCGGGAAGGTCCCCTCCTCCGCCTGATGGGCGCGGAACGGCTCGTCCATGACCGGGGTGACCAGCATCGCCGGGTCGAACAGGGCGTGATTCCCCAGCAGACCCTTGTCCGGCAGGGTGAAGTGGCCGTTGGTCGCCTGGATGGTCAGGATCGCGGTCGGGGCCGTGGGGCCGAGCCGCCACATCGTGCCGCGCGGCAGATACAGGTAGTCGCCGGCCTCGTAGGGAAGCCGGCCGAAGTCGCAGAAGAGGTCGCCGGCGCCGGCGTGCACGAACAGCAGCTGGTCGCCGTCGGCGTTGCGAGCCAGGCCCGGCATAGCCGCCGTCAGCTTCCAGAAGCGCATCTCGCAGGCGGCGTTGTGCAGGATGACCGGGGCGTCCCACGGCGAGGGCGCGGCCTGGTTCAGACCGTTCAGGTCGAAGGCGCGCGGGCGCAGCGGCCCCTCGAAACTGGTCCAGGCGGTGGGCGGCTTGCGGTGATAGAGGAAGGCCGCCGGGCCGAAGAAGCCCTCCTTGGACATCTCCCGCTCAAAGGTTCCTTCGGGCAGGTCGGTGTGCGCCTGTTTGCTGTGCAGCCCCTGCGCGCCGCGGACGGGGATCCAGTTACGATTGGCCATGATCAGGGTTCGTCCTTGTAGATCGAGATCACCGGCGCCTGCCCCTGGGCGGCGCGGGCGCGGTACATGCCGCTGGTGTTGTAGCTCCAGGCGATCTGGCCGTCGGGGGCCAGGGCGACGATGCCACCGTCGCCGCCGAGCGCCGTCAGCCGCGTCTGGATCACCTCGTCGGCGGCCTGCTGCAGGCTCATCCCCTGGTACTGAACCAGGGCGCAGATCTCGCGGGCGACCGTCAGGCGGATGAAATACTCACCGGTCCCGGTGCCGGAGACGGCGCAGGACTGGTTGGCGGCGTAGGTGCCCGCGCCGATGATCGGGCTGTCGCCAACCCGGCCCCAGCGCTTGGCCGTGGTGCCGCCGGTGGAGGTGCCGGCCGCGACATTGCCGCTGCTGTCGAGGGCCACCACGCCGACCGTGCCGAACTTGCGGTCGTCGGGGATGGCGATGAAGGCGTGTGGCGCGGGCGCGCCCCGCGGCCTCGGCGGGACCGGCAGGCCCTGGGCCGTCAGTTCCTTGACCAGCTGGGCCCAGCGGCGCTCGGTGAAGAACCAGGCCGGCTCGGCCTGCTCCAGCCCGGCGGAGACGGAGAAGGCGTCGGCCCCGGGCCCGACCAGCATCACATGCTTCGACTTTTCCATCACCGCGCGGGCCAGGCTGATCGGGTGGCGGGTGCGGGTGACCCCGGCCACTGCGCCGGCATTCAGCGTCGCTCCATCCATGATCGAAGAGTCCAGCGAGTTCTGGCCCTCGGCGGTGAAGACGGCGCCACGGCCGGCGTTGAACAGGGGATCGTCCTCGAACTCGCGGATCACCGCCTCGACCGCGTCCATCGACGAGCCGCCCCTCTCCAGGACGGCCGTGCCGGTGGCCACCGCCCGGGCCATGGCCGCGCGATAGGCCGCCTCGACCTCCGGCGTCAGGTCCTTGCGCTCGATGACCCCGGCGCCGCCGTGGATGGCGATGGCCCACTTGGGCTTGGCGAGGGCGGGGGTGGCCGAGAGGGCAAAAATACCCAACGCAACTATTGCGAGCTTTTGATATTGTCTCATCAACCCGAATGCCCTATGTTCACGCTATGTCTGATGTGACCGACATCATCGTTCCGATGCTGCAGCGCATCCAGGCGAGCCAGTCTCGCATGGAGGTCGATATCTCGACCCTGAAGGAGGACATGCGCCACGTGAAGGTGCGCCTGTCGTCCGTCGAGGAAAATCTGACCTCAATGAACCGACACATGGACCGCTTCGATGGCCGGCTTGAACGCATCGAGCGCCGCCTCGACCTGATCGAGGTCTAGGCCTCCTTCACCACGCCCCTGCGGATCTGGTCGAGCTCGATCGACTCGAACAGGGCCTTGAAGTTGCCCTCGCCGAAGCCCTCGTTGCCCTTGCGCTGGATGATCTCGAAGAAGATCGGGCCGACCTGGTTCTCGGTGAAGATCTGCAGCAGCAGGCCCTGGCCCTCGGTCGGGGCGCCGTCGAGCAGGATGTGCTGGGCCTTCAGGCGGGCGGTGTCCTCGCCGTGATCCTTCACCCGCGCGTCGAGCAGGTCGTAGTAGCTGTCCGGGGTCGACTGGAAGTTCACCCCCCGGGCCCGCAGGGTCTCGACCGTGGCGAAGATGTCGTCCGTGCCGAAGGCCAGGTGCTGGATGCCCTCGCCGTGGTAATCGCGCAGGAACTCCTCGATCTGGCTCTGGTCGTCCTGGCTCTCGTTGAGCGGAATGCGGATCTTGCCGTCCGGGCTGGTCATGGCCTTGGAGAACAGGCCCGTCACCTTGCCCTCGATGTCGAAGTAGCGGATCTCGCGGAAATTGAAGACCCGCTCGTAGAACTCCGCCCATTTGGCCATGCCGCCGCGGAACACGTTGTGCGTCAGGTGGTCGAGATAGGTCAGGCCGACGCCGTTGACCTTTTCCTTCGCCGCCGCGCCCTCGATCGGCACGAAGTCGATGTCGTAGATCTCCTGCGCGCCATAGCGATCGACGAGGTAGAGGTTGGTGCCGCCGATGCCCTCGATGGCCGGGATGTTCAGCTCCATCGGGCCGACCAGGCCCTGCACCGGCGTGGCGCCGCGCTCGACGGCCATCTTCAGGGCCCTGGCGGCGTCGCGCACGCGGAAGGCCATGGCGTTGGCCGAGGGGCCATGCGCCTGGCGGAACGCGGCCGGCTGGCCGTCCGGCTCCATGTTGAGGATGAAGTTGATATCGCCCTGGCGGAAGCGCAGCACGTTCTTCGAGCGGTGCTTGCCGACCGCCGTGAAGCCCATGACCTCGAACAGGGCCTTGAGCTTCTCGGGCTCGGGCGAGGTGAATTCGACGAACTCGAAGCCGTCGGTGCCGAGCGGGTTGTCAAACAGGTCGGCCTTGGGTTGGGCGTTCATCGTAAGTCTCCTTCGCGTTCGGGCGCGTTAGTAACAGATGAAACTAAAGTCGGGTAGCCGCCTCGAAACCGATCCACGGATGGCGGTGCTCGTCGTAGACGGTGCGGACCGGCGCGGGAAACGTCGGGTCGGCGAAGGCGCCGACGGCGACACCGATGATCTCCGGCCGGGCGTGGGGGCGCCAGTACACGGTCGATCCGCAGGCCGGGCAGAAGTGCATGGTGCTCGTGTTTCCGCTTTCGGCGACGCGGTCGTACTCGCTCGAAGCGCCGTTCAGCCTGACCGCCTCGCGCGGATACATCGCGACCAGGCCGAAGGCGGACCCGGTGCGTCTCTGGCAGTCGAGGCAACTGCACAGCGACACCACATTGGGCTCCCCTTCGCAGGTCGCCGTCAGACCGCCGCACTGGCAGGTCGCGGTCCGTGTCGTCATCGGGGCATCCCTTTTCGGTGCAGGCGCGAGACAAGGCCGATGGGCCCTGATAGCACAGCCAGATGCTGCGCCGACTTTACGACTGGGTGATGAGGCTCTCCGCCTCCCGCCACGCCCCCTCCGCCCTGTTCGCGGTCTCGTTCGCCGAGAGCTCGTTCTTTCCGGTGCCGCCGGACGTGATGCTGGCGCCGATGGTGCTGGCCCGGCCCGACCGGGCCTGGCGCTACGCGGGCCTGTGCACCCTGGCCTCGGTGCTGGGCGGCTGCCTCGGCTACGCGATTGGTTTCTATCTGCAGGACGTCGCCCTGTGGCTGATGTCGCTGACCGGCCATGCCGGGGGCCTGGACCAGTTCCGCTGCTGGTACGCCGAGTGGGGCGTTTGGGTCATCCTGATCAAGGGCCTGACGCCCATCCCCTACAAGCTGGTGACCATCGCCTCGGGCCTGGCCCAGTTCGCGTTTCCGGTATTCATCGCCGCCTCGGTGGCGACGCGCGGCGCGCGGTTCTTCCTCGTCGCCGGGGTGGTCAAGAAGTTCGGGCCGGCCATGCTGCCGGTGATCGAGCGGCGGCTGGCGCTGTTCGCCGGCCTTGCCGTGGCCCTGGTTGTGATAGGACTGGTGGCCAGCCATTTCCTCGGGTCCGGAACGAGCGCCTGCTGACATGCCCGCCACGCTGAAAGCCCTGATCGACCGCTGTCTGCGCCACTGGCCGCTGGTCGCGGCCCTCTCGGCGGCCCTGATGCTGGCCATCGCCCACGCGTTCGAGACGTTCGGCCATCTGGCGCCCTGCACCCTCTGCCTGAAGGCGCGGGAGGTCTATTGGGTCGCCTTGACCGTCGCCCTGATCGCCGTCGCCGGCCAGAGCCTGCTCAGGGACGACCGCGTTCGACGGCTCGGCAGCCTGCTGCTGGCGGCCGTCTTCCTCGTCGGCGTCGGCGTGGCCGTCTATCACGCGGGGGCCGAATGGAAGTTCTGGCCCGGGCCCAAGACCTGCGCGACCGGCGCCATTCCCCAGCTGACCGACCTGAGCGCCGTGCTCAAGGGCGGCAGCATCAAGGCCCCGGCCTGCGACACCCCCGCCTGGGTGTTCCTGGGCCTGTCGATGGCCGGCTGGAACGCCCTGATTTCTCTCAAGCTGCTGGTCTTCAGCGTGCTGGCAACGAGGCTGCGCCGTGACTGACCGTCCCCTTCCCGCCCGTCCCGGCCGGGGCGCCGGCCGCGCCCGCCTGGCCGAGATCCTGCGCGTCGATCACGCCGGTGAGCTGGGCGCGGTGCATATCTATCGCGGCCAGCAGGCGGTGCTGGGCAAGGCGCGCGGCCATGAGCGGGTGACCGGCCAGCTGGCCGAGATGGAGGGCCACGAGGCCGTTCACCTGGCCCGTTTCGACGCCCTGCTGAACGAATACCAGGTGCGCCCGACGCTGATGGCCCCGCTGTGGCGGGCCGCGGCCTTCGCGCTGGGCGCCGGCACGGCGCTGATGGGCGACAAGGCCGCCCATGCCTGCACCGAAGCCGTCGAGACGGTCATCGAGGGTCACTACGCCAGCCAGATCGCCGAACTGGCCGATCGCGACCCGGCCCTGGCCGCCGAGCTGTCGGCGTTCCGCGATGAGGAGCTGATGCACCGCGACATCGCCCGCGACGAGGGCGCGCGCGAGGCGCCGGGCTATCCGCTGCTGGCGGCTGTGATCCGCGCCGGCTGCAAGGCCGCGATCCGCATCAGCGAGAAGGTCTGAGGGACAGACACCGGGGCGTCTGTCCCCGGGGATGCGGGAGGTCCAGGAACCACCAGGACGGTCACGGGTTGAAGGCCCATGCCCGATCCAAACCCGCCAACCGAACCTGATCCCGCGCCGCCGCCCGAGCCGGCGCCGCCGCAAATCGATCCCGACTTGCCCGGCGAGCCCGATCCCGCGCCCGCCTACGACCCGCCTGAACCGCCGACGGTGTCGTGAACACTGACGTCGTCAGGGCCCGACCTGTTTCAGGGCCGTCCGGGCCATGGCGGCGCGAACAACTAACGCAGCGCCATCTGGCCCCAGATGGCGCGCAGGGCCCGTAGCTGCTTTTCGGTGGTTTCGCGCAGGTCACGGCGCGCGCCGAGCGACAGCCCGACGCGGGCGCCGCGCCGCCAGATGACCTCCGCGTCCCAGGCGATGCCCTCCTTGATCTGGACCAGATGCAGGCGGCCGGGGATCAGGTGCGGCGAGGTCGTTTCGATCATCGCGCCGTCGGCGCTGATGTTGCGGATGATGCAGTCGATCGTGGTGGTCGCGTCCTCGTTGGCCAGCTTGCCAGCCAGCAGCGCGCGCTGGCGATTGGCGCGGCGGCGCTCGAGGGGCTTGGCGGCGGTCGATCGGGTCATGCCGCGACATTGCGCCACATGGGTTTACAGACGGTTGTCCCCGCTCAGGTCCGCGACAGTTCCCGCGCCTCGGCCAGACAGCCCTTGATGGCGTCCCAGCAGCCCGGCAGGCCCAGCGCGCCGATGAAGGCGCCGGCGACCGCGAACGGCAGCTTGATCACGTCGAAAATCCGCATCATCCCTGCCCCCTTGGGGTGAACAGCCTGATGGTCCAACGCCTTTCGGGCGGTTGAGTTGCCGCCGCCCCGGCCAGATCCTGCCAAAAGTTCGATGCCCCGGGACGGGTCGTCGGGGCCGCGCACATCACACCGACTACCGGTTCGCCGCCGCCGCGGCCCCGGCGGGCACGGAAGGCGGCGCGCGAGTCGCCGCCAGCCCGACGGAAACGACGACCCGCCCTGGGTTTCGCTTCATCGTATCGGCCATGAAGACGTTGGGCTTCCAGGTCCGCGTCTGGCCGGGCTCCAGCCCCAGTGTGCTGGCCATGTCGGCGACGAAGTCGATGCAGTTGCGGCTGCGCAGGTTGTAGAGCGAGCCGTCCGGCGTCCGCCACCAGGCAATTCGGGCCATCAGGGTCCGGTATTGCTCGTCGCTGATCACGAGCCAGAAATGCGCCACGCTGGCGCCGGGGAAGCGAGGGTTGGCCGGCTGGACGAGGCCCGGCAGGTTCTTCACCGCCGTGGACAGATTCTCGGCCGAGAAGCCAAAGGTCCTGTCGACCGGCGGTCCATCGGCCGTGCTGCCCTCGATACGGATGTAGGCGTGCGGGAAATAGGTCTCGCCACCGGACCCGACGGCCCAGCCGTGGCTGTAGAAAGTCACCCTGACCTCCGCGGCGGCGGACTGGGCCCAACCCGCGGTCAGCACAACGATCAGGATCAGCAATACTCGAAAGCGGCTCACCAATGACCTCCCGGGCACCATCGCGCGACAGGGTAGCGTGGTCGCCCCTAAGCCTCCAGTTCGATGTCCCAGTACAGGTAATCAAGCCAGCTTTCGTGCAGGAACCCGGGCGGGAACCGCCGGCCGTGATCCTGCAGCTCGTGCATCGACGGCCGGCGCGGATAGCGGTGCGGGTGCATATGCGCCTCCTTCGGCGTGCGGCCGCCCTTGGTCAGGTTGCAGCGCGCGCAGGCGGTGACGATGTTTTCCCAGGTCGTGCGCCCGCCCCGCGAGCGCGGGACGACGTGGTCGAAGGTCAGGTCCGAGCCCGCGCCGCAGTACTGGCAGCAGAAGCTGTCGCGCAGGAACAGGTTGAATCGGGTGAAGGCCGGCGGCCGGTCCTGGGCGACATAGGACTTGAGGCAGACCACGCTGGGCAGTCGCATCTCGAACGAGGGGCTGTGGACCGTCTTGTCGTAGGTCGAGATGACATCGACCCGGTCGAGGAAGACGGCCTTGATGACCTCCTGCCAGGGCCACAGCGACAGGGGATAGTAGCTGAGCGGCCGGTAGTCGGCGTTCAGCACCAGGGCGGGCCAGCCCGACGGCGGCGCCTTGAGCACCTGTGCTCTATGCAATGTCATCGGGGGCCTCCCGACAACCGCTGGGGAATGAATACGCGACGGACCTGAAGACCTGCCTCGCTTTCCGCGTCTCTTCAGGGATCGCCAACATCCCCGAACGCGACTCGCAGGATAGACCCGGATCGGCGACGGAACCAAGACAGACAAAGAAAAAGGGGCGCTTTCGGCGCCCCCGGTCGAGGATCTTGTCGCCACCCGTCCCGGGGGATCGGGGCGGGGGCGACTGGATCGAGCGATCTTGCGGCGCGTCAGCCGCCGACAAGGGCCGTGGCGCCGGCCGCGGTCGCGCCGAGCACCAGCAGGAAGACGACGACCGAACGGTCGAAGAAGCGTTCGAAGACGATCAGTTTGGAAACGGTCATGACACACATCCTAAGTTTGGGCCCCGTTGTGCCGGAGCCCCCCAATTAGACCCCCGGGGGAGCGGGGGTTGCCCGATCTGGACAGTGCTTAAATACACCCTATCTAAACGCCGTCAAGATGATCTTTACAGCGTTCGGATAGAGTTTTATCGTGAGCATTATGAGAGAAGCTGCAACCGCCGAGAATCGGCCCTATCACCACGGCGACCTGAGGCGCGCCCTCGTGGACGCCGCGCGCCGGATTCTGGAGAACGAGGGGCCCAGCGCCCTGTCGTTGCGGGCGGTCGCGCGGGAGGCCGGGGTCAGCCCGGCCGCGCCCTATCACCACTTCAAGGACAAGGGCGAGCTGCTCGACGCGGTCGCCCATGTGGGCTGGGAGGCCCTGGGCGAGACGATGACCGCGGCCAAGGAGCGGGCGACCGACGTCAGCACCCTGATGACCGAGATCGGCGTGGCCTACGTCCTGTTCGCCCAGCAGCATCCGGCGCTGTACCGGGTGATGTACGACTGTTCCCGCGACAAGGATTCCCTGCCCGAGGGGATGGAGAACAACGAGGACAGCGCCTACTGCCTGGTGCGGGAGAGCTTTCGCAGGATGGCCGCCCCGGCGATCAGCGACCACGACGTCGAGCTGGCGACCATCGCCGCCTGGTGCGCCGCCCACGGCCTGGCCGAGATGAGCAGTTTCCGGCAGTTCGACCCTCTGAAGGAGGGTCTCGGCGGCGAGGAAGGCTTCCTGCGCGCCGTGCTCAGCCACCTGGGAATGTTCCCCGCGGCCCGGGCCAAGGCGAATGGCGACGGCGACGGCTGAGGGTCTATTCAGGGGACAGCTTACTTATTTCGCTCCGGGAGTCTGACCGCCCGCCGTTTGGCGCGCGGCGAAATAAGTAAGCTGTCCCCTGAATAGAGGTCGGGAACGGGCGCTGACCCGAGCCGTTAGGCGTGCTGACCCCCAGCCCGAAAGTCAGTCCCATGTTGATCTCCGAAGTGATGACCGCCAACCCGCAGGTCGCTAAACCGTCCGACACCGTCGCCGACGTCGCCCGCCGCATGAACCAGGTCGATGCCGGGGCCATTCCCGTCGTCGAGGACGGCCGCATCCTGGGCATCATCACCGACCGCGACATCGTCCTGCGCGTGGTCGGCGAGCAGCGCAGCTTCGACACCAGGGTCGCGGACGTGATGAGCACAGATGTCCAGACCTGCCGCGAGGACGCCTCGATCGCCGACGTGATCTTCCAGATGACCGACAGGCAGGTCCGCCGCATCCTGATCGTCGATGGCGCCGACAAGCTGACCGGCATCGTCTCGCTCGGCGACGTCGCCCAGGAGGCCTCCGCCCGCAAGGCCGGAGCGGTGCTGGAGGATATTTCCGAGGCCCCGGCCAACAACTGACGCCCAACCTGATGCGGAAAGGCGCGCGCCGGTCTACAGACGGCCGGTGAGCGCCTCATTTGTCACCCGTTTCGCCCCGTCCCCGACGGGCCCGCTGCATCGCGGCCACGCCTTTTCGGCCCTGACCGCCTTCTCGGCGGCGCGGAGGGCGAGCGGACGGTTCCTGCTGCGTATCGAGGACATCGACGCGACTCGCTGCCGGCCGGCGCATGAAGCGGCGATTCTCGACGATCTGGCCTGGCTGGGCCTTGAGTGGGAGCAGCCGGTGCGCCGGCAATCCGAACATCTCGCCGACTACGAGGCGGCGCTGGAGACCCTGCGCGCCCGGGGCCTGGTCTATCGCTGTTTCCGCACGCGCAAAGACCTGGCCCAGGCCGCGCTGAGCGCGCCGCACGGGCCGGCCGAGGCGTTCCGCGGCGGGCCGATCCATCCCAACGAGGAAGACCGCTGGCTGTCGGAGGGCAAACCCTTCGCCTGGCGACTGTCGCTCGACGCGGCCCGCGAGACGCTGGGCGGGTTCCACCGGCTGCGGTTCCAGGAAAAGGGCGAGGGCCCGAACGGCGAGCATGGCCGCATCGAGGCCAAACCCGAACGGGCCGGCGACGTGGTGCTGGCGCGCAAGGATGTCGGGGTCGCCTATCACCTGGCCTGCGTCGTCGATGACGCGCTGCAGGGCGTGACCGACGTGATCCGCGGCGCCGACCTGTTCGAGGCCTGCCATATCCAGCGGCTGCTGCAGGCGCTGCTGGACCTGCCGACGCCGGTCTATCGGCACCACCGGCTGATCCTCGACGCCAGCGGCGAGCGGCTGGCCAAGCGCAAGGGCGGCGAGACGCTGGGCACGCTTCGGGCGGCCGGCGTGACCGCCGCGCAGCTGCGGGCCGAGCTGGGGTTCGCGCCATGAACAGCCGCGCCCTGCCCTTCGTCGCCCTGATCCTGGGCGCCTGCGCCATCGGCTTCGTGCCCAACCTCGTGCGGCTGGCCGACACGGGACCGGCGGCGGCCGGGTTCTGGCGCATGGCCCTGTCGTTGCCGATTCTGCTGCCGATGATGCTGCGCGACGGCCGTGGACTGGCGCTTCGGCCGTCGAACGCCAGCCTGCTGGCCGGGCTGTTCTTCGCCGGCGACCTGGCCTTCTGGCACTACGGCATCCGCTACACCTCGGTGGCCAACGCCACGGTGCTGGCCAATCTGTCGCCGGTGGTGGTCACGGCCGTCGCCTGGTTCGCCTTCAAGGAACGCCCCGGCCGCGTTTTCCTGACAGGACTGGTGCTGGCCCTGAGCGGGGCCTGGACCATGGCCGCCGCGGCCCAGGGCGGACGGCCCGGCGCCCTGCTGGGCGACCTGCTGTCGGTGACCACGGCGCTCTGGTACGGCCTCTATTTCATCGCCATGCGCCAGGCTCGCCAGGGCGAGGGCGCCGGCCGGGCGATGTTCTGGTCCACGGCCGGGGCGGTCCCGATTCTGCTGGTGGTCGCCATCGCGCTCGGGGAGCCGCTGGCCCCGGCCTCGATGGGCGGCTGGCTGGCCTGTCTGGGTCTGGCCGTGGCTCATGTCACCGGCCAGGGGGCCATCGCCTGGGCCCTGGGCCGGCTGCCGACCGCCACCGCCTCGGTGGTGGTGCTGGCCCAGCCGGTGGTGGCGGCGATCGTCGCCTTCTTCCTGTTCAGGGAGATCCTGACGCCGCTGCAGATGGCCGGCGGCGTCCTGACCCTGATCGGCGTGGTCATCGCCCAGCGCGCGCCGATCGTGGCCGCCCCGGCTCAGCGCGCCCAGTAGCGGTAGCGGTAGGCCTCGCGAAAGCCGAGCGCCTCGTAGAGCCCGATGGCCGTGACATTGGCCGCCTCGACCTGCAGGTAGCCGCGCGTCGCGCCGGCGTCCTCCGCCGCGCCGAGCAGGGCCGCGACGATCCGGCTGGCCAGACCCTTGCGGCGATGTTTCGGCGCGGTGCGCATCACCGAGATCCCGCCCCAGCCGTCGCCGACCGCGCAGGCGCCGATGGCCGCCGGCTCGCCGTCCACGCTGATTCGGGCGAAAAACATCGGCGGGGCGATGCGGCTCAAGGTCTCGATCCGCTCCCGCGCGTCGGCCGCGTCGCGATAGAGGGCCTCGAACATCACGGCCAGAAAGCCCTCGTCGGGCGCGGAAAGCAGGGTCACGCCGTCGTTCATCCCGCCGACGGGGCCGACCATCACACAGGTCTCGGTGTTGGGGGCGTAGCCGCGGGCGATCAGCCGCGCCGGCAGGTCGGCCGGCGCCGTCGCGCCATCGACCGTCTTGAACTTCGGCGCCAGGCCGTGGCCGGCGTACCAGGCCTGGGCGGCCTCGATCGCCTCATCGACCGGCCGGTCCGGCGGCTCCAGCGCCCAGCAGGTGTTGGCCCGCCCGGTGTGCCCGGTCGATGCGTTCAGCCGCCAGCCGCCCAGCCGCGCGGTGTGCAGCGCCGGCCAGGCCCTGGCCGAGACGTCTTCCAGCGCGATGATGTCCAAACTCGCCTCCACCGCTCGGCAGTCAGGGGAACTGGACTTCATGTCCCTTGGGACTTGATGTCCAGTCCCGTCCGCGCCGAAGGGAACAGCCCATCCAGTCCCAAGGGACAGGAAAGGCTGCCCCCTGCCCCGCCAATGCCATGATGTCCATAGGTCGCCGATCCACCGTCACGGCCTTGCGGCGCGTCGTCAAAACCACCACCCCCGCCCCGTCGTCAAGCAGGGGATTGGACTTCATGTCCCTTGGGACTTGATGTCCTGTCCCCGTCCGCGCCGAAGGGGACAGCGTATCCAGTCCCAAGGGACAGGATACGCTGTCCCCCGTCGCACGGGTCGTCGCGGATCATCGCGATCATGGGTCGTCGGAACAAGTCCGACGATGACGGGGTTTGGGGGCGTTGGCGGACCGGCTTAAACAGGGGACGTCAGAGCAGGAAGGCCCGACCCATGACCCTTGAGTGCAACGACGACGCCGCCGCCTCGATCCTGCTCAGCGACCGCGTCGGCGACGTTGTCACCCTGACCCTCAACCGCCCCGACCAGTTCAACGCCCTGTCGGACGAGCTGCTGGCGGCGCTGGCCGAGGCGCTCGCGGACCTGGCCGGAGACGACAGCCTGCGCTGCCTGGTCATCGCCGGGGCCGGCCGGGCCTTCTGCGCCGGGCATGACCTGCGGCAGATGCGCGGCAAGCCGGACGAGACCTACTACCGGGCGCTGTTCGCCCGCTGCGGCGCGGTGATGCTGGCCATCGCCGCGTTCCCCGTTCCGGTGGTCGCGAAGGTGCATGGCGTGGCGACGGCGGCGGGCTGCCAGCTGGTCGCAGCCTGCGACCTGGCGGTGGCCGCCGAGAGCGCGCGGTTCGCCGTCTCGGGCATCAATGTCGGCCTGTTCTGTTCGACGCCGGCCGTGCCGCTGTCACGGGCGGTCGGTTCGAAGCTGGCGCTCGACATGCTGTTCACCGGCCGGTTCATCGGCGCCGCCGAGGCCCTGGCCCACGGCCTTGTCAGCCGCGTCGCGCCGGACACCGGGCTCGACGCCGCCATCGACGCCCTGACCGGCGAGATCGCCGCCAAAAGCCCCGTCGCCATCCGCACCGGCAAGGCCATGTTCGCCCGCCAGGCCGCCCTGCCGTTGGACCAGGCCTATGCCTACGCGGCCGAGGTGATGGCGCGGAACATGATGGCGCAGGACGCCGGCGAGGGCATCGACGCGTTTGTCGGCAAGCGCAAGCCGGTGTGGACAGGGCGGTAGTACCTCAACCGTCATCGTCGGACTTGTTCCGACGACCCATGAACACCGTTGATGGACAGGAAGGCTGAACGCCCCCCGCGCCCGCCGGCCCACGCCTCGCGCATGGGTCGTCGGAACAAGTTCGACGATGACGGAAGGGGGGCGGCCTCCGCTCCTACCCTTCCCTGAGCAGCGCCTCGATCAGCGCCCGGGCTTCCTTGCCGTTCCAGTCGGCGCCGCCGCTGAGGCGGGCGCGTTCGCGGCCCTGCTTGTCGTAGATGACGGTCGTCGGGAAGCCGGCCGCCGCCGGCTTCATGCCGAAGGCGACCTTGTAGCCCGGGTCGCGGTACAGCTTCAGCGGCGCGTTCCTCGCGATGTCCGCCTTCGCCAGATTGAGGTCGGCGTCGCGATCGACGCTGATCGCCACCACCTGCACCGGCTGGGTCAGATAGGCGGCCTGCAGCGCCGCCAGGGTGGGCATCTCCAGCCGGCATGGGGCGCACCAGGTGGCCCACAGGTTGACCACCACCACCTGGCCCTTGAAGTCGGCCAGGGTCAGGGCCTTGCCGTCGGCGTCGGTGAAGCCAGCGGTCGGCGCGGGCGCCGGCGCGGCGGGCACGACCAGCTTGACCAGCTCGCCCGTCGCGAATTGTCGCAAGTCCGCGTCGCTCTTGGGTTTGATGGAGGCGCTGACGATGACGTATAGAACCGCCGCGACGCCGATCAGGGCGGCGCCCCGGATCGCCCACTTCAACAGGTCGGGGCTGGGCTTCTCCGGCTGGACTTCGCTCATATGACGGACAAATCCTCGAAAAAGCCCGGCGCGGGGCAGGTCGGTCAGGCGATGTGGGGCGGGCGGTTCTCCGCCAGTCCCAACGCCCTGATGCAGGCGATCAACGTCTCGATCAGCTTCGACAAGCGCCTGGCGAGCCAGGACATCGCCGGATCGCAGGCCCACGCCGCCATGCTGGCGAAGACGGGGGTCATATCTAGCGAGGATGGCGCGCAAATCCAGAGCGGCCTTTCGGCCATCGCCGATGAGATGGAGGCCGGAACCTTCCCGTTCCGCGACGAGTTCGAGGACATCCACATGAATGTGGAGGCGCGCCTGCGCGAGCTGATCGGCCCGGTGGCCGGCCGGCTGCACACCGCCCGCTCGCGCAACGACCAGGTGGCGCTCGATTTCCGGCTGTGGGTGCGCGAGGCCTGCGACCGCTCGGCGGCCCAGCTGGAAGGCCTGCAAGGCGCCCTGATCGCCAAGGCCGGGGCCCATGCCGACACCCTGATGCCCGGCTTCACCCATCTGCAGCCGGCCCAGCCGGTGACCTTCGGCCACCACCTGATGGCCTATGTGGAAATGTTCGGCCGCGACGCCAGCCGCTTCCGCGACGCGCGGGCGCGGATGAACGAATGCCCGCTGGGCGCGGCGGCGCTGGCCGGATCGCCCTTCCCCATCGACCGCGAGATGACCGCCAGGGCGCTGGGCTTCGACCGGCCGACGGCCAATTCGCTGGACAGCGTCTCGGCCCGCGACTTCGCGCTGGAGGCCCTGTCGGCGGCCAGCATCGCGGCGACGCACCTGTCGCGCCTGGCCGAGGAGATCGTGCTGTGGATGACGCCGCAGTTCGGCTTCATCACCCTCAGCGACGCCTTCACCACCGGCAGCTCGATCATGCCGCAGAAGAAGAACCCCGACGCGGCCGAGCTGGTCCGGGCCAAGGTCGGGCGGATCCTGGGGTCCCTGACCACGCTGACGGTGGTCATGAAGGGCCTGCCGCTGGCCTATTCGAAGGACATGCAGGAGGACAAGGTTCCCACGTTCGAGGCGTTCGACGCGCTGGAGCTGAGCCTGCTGGCGATGACCGGCATGATCAGCGACCTGGAGCCGAACGTGGAGCGGATGGCCGCCGCCGCTGGCGCGGGCTTTTCGACCGCCACGGACTTGGCCGACTGGCTGGTGCGCGAACTCGACCTGCCGTTCCGCGACGCCCACCACATCACCGGCGCGGCCGTCAAACGGGCCGAACAGCTGGGCGTCGATCTGGCCGATCTGCCGCTGGTCGAGCTGCGGGCGCTGAACCAGGGCATCGGCGAGGACGTTTTCACCGTGCTGACCCCTGCCGCCTCGTCGGCAAGCCGCGTAAGCTATGGCGGAACCGCCCCGGACCAGGTCCGGTCCCAGATCAAGCGCTGGAAGGATATCCTGCGATGAAGACCAAGGCCCCGATCCTGTCGATGGTCCTCGCGGCCGTGGCGCTGGCCGGCTGCGGCCGGCTGGGCGAGCTGGAGCGACCGGGCCCGCGGCCCTCGCCGACCAGAACCACCGGCACGGTCATGGATCCGGCCACCGACACGCGCACGCCGCGCGACGCGCCGATCCCCGGCTCCAATTCCCACTAGACCGGGCGCGCGGTGAACCATTTCGAGGTCCGGGGCGGCGAGCTCCATTGTGAAGACACGCCCCTGTCCCGGATCGCGGAGAGCGTCGGGACCCCCGTCTATGTCTATTCCCGCGCCACGCTGGAGCGGCACTATACCGTGTTCCGCGACTCGCTGGTCGCGGCCGGCCTTGGCGACCCGCTGGTCGCCTACGCGGTCAAGGCCAACAGCAACGTGGCGGTGCTGCGGGTGCTGGGCGACCTGGGCGCGGGCGCCGACACCGTCTCCGAGGGCGAGATCCGCCGGGCGCTGGCCGCCGGCATCCCGGGCGAGCGGATCGTCTTCTCCGGCGTCGGCAAGACCCGCGGTGAAATCGCGTTCGCGCTGACGGCCGGGGTGTCGGAGATCAACGTCG
The DNA here is from genome assembly GCA_030645575.1 of Caulobacter sp. Classification (GTDB taxonomy): domain Bacteria; phylum Pseudomonadota; class Alphaproteobacteria; order Caulobacterales; family Caulobacteraceae; genus Caulobacter. The sequence goes on from JAUSMJ010000077.1 coordinate 44,095, forward strand.
AGTCCGAGCCCGAGCTGACGCTGGTGGCGGACGTGGCCGAGGCGCTCGGCCTGCGCGCGCCGATCGTGTTCCGGGTCAATCCCGACGTGGCCGCTGGCGGCCACGCCAAGATCGCCACCGGCAAGGCCGAGAACAAGTTCGGCGTGTCGTTCGACGAAGCCGCCCGGCTGTACGCCAACGCCTCGAACCATCCGCACCTCAAGCCGCTGGGCGTGGCCTGTCACATCGGCAGCCAGATCACCGACCTGGCCCCGTTCGAGGCGGCCTTCACGCGCATGCGCGGCCTGGTCGAGGCCCTGCGCGGCGAAGGCATGACCGTCGAGCGGCTGGACCTCGGCGGCGGGCTGGGCGTGCCCTATTTCGACATGCCCGATCCGCCGGGGCCGGAGGCCTATGCGGCGATGGTCGGGCGGGTGATGGCCGGGCTGGACGGGGTGCGCTTCGCCTTCGAGCCGGGCCGGGTGATCGCGGCCAACGCCGGGGTGCTGCTGGCCAGCGTGACACACCTGAACGTACGGCCGGAAGGGCGGCGCTTCCTGGTGCTCGACGCGGCGATGAACGACCTGATCCGCCCGGCGATGTACGAGGCCTATCACGACATCCGGCCGGTCAAGGCGACCGACGCCGCGCCCGTGGCCTGCGATGTGGTCGGCCCCGTCTGCGAGACCGGCGACACCTTCACCCGCGACCGGCTGCTGCCGCCGCTCAAGGCCGGCGACCTGGTGGCCTTCATGAGCGCGGGGGCCTACGGCGCGGCCATGGCCAGCGAGTACAATTCCCGCCCCCTGGTTCCCGAGGTGCTGGTCGATGGCGACCGGTTCGCGGTGATCCGGCGGCGGCCGACCTACGATGAAATGCTGGCGCTCGAAACGCCGGCGCAATGGCGGTGACCTCCATGACCTTTAAATCCCTCGCCGCGCTCGCCGCGGCCGCGCTGCTGGCGGCGCCCGCCCTGGCCCAGACGCCGGGGGCGATCGCTCCCGACCAGCTGGCCCTGCATGTGAAGGCCCTGGCCGCCCCGGCACTGGCCGGCCGCGCGCCCGGCGGTCCGGGCGAGCCGGCGACGATCGACTACCTGGTCGGCCAGTTCAGGGCGCTGGGCCTCGAGCCGGCCGGCGACAACGGCGGCTGGACTCAGGAGGTGGCCCTCAACCGCTTCGTCGTGCCCGGCGACGCGGCCATCTCCCTGACCGTCGGCGGCGAGACCCGCCCGCTGATCCAGACCCGCGAGGTGATGGCCGCCAGCCAGCGACCGGTGGACCGCGTGACCATCGACAAGGCCCCACTGGTGTTCGTCGGCTACGGCGTCAGCGCGCCCGAGCGCGGCTGGGACGACTTCAAGGGCGTCGACCTGAAGGGCAAGATCGCCGTCTTCCTGATCAACGACCCCGACTTCGAGGCCCAGCCGGGCGATGCGGTCGCCGGCAAGTTCGGCGGCCAGGCGGCGACCTACTACGCCCGCTGGAGCTACAAGTACGAGGAGGCCGTGCGCCGCGGCGCCATCGGCGCCCTGATCGTCCACGAGACGGCCGGCGCGGCCTACCCCTGGACCACGGTGGTGGCGTCCAACGGCGAGAGCTTCGACGTGGTGCGCGACGATCCGGCGGCCGCGCGTCTGCTGCTGCAGGGCTGGCTGCAACGCGACGTCGCGGTTGAGCTGTTCCGCAAGGCCGGGCTCGATTTCGAGGCCGAGAAGCTGCGCGCCCGCACGGCCGGCTTCCGGCCCGTGCCCCTGGCCGGGGCCAGCTTCTCCGCCAACTATCCGCTGCAGGTCGACCGCCTGGTCAGCCGCAATGTGCTGGCGAAAATCCCCGGCGCGACGCACCCCGACGAGAGCATCATGTTCAGCGCCCACTGGGACGCCTTCGGCATCGGCCCGGCCGACGCCTCGGGCGACACCGTGCGGCACGGCGCGGCCGACGACGCGATCGGCGTGGCCGGGGTCATCGAGCTGGCCCGCGCCTTCGCGGCCGGCCCCCGGCCGCGGCGGACCCTGGTGTTCGCCCTGTGGACGGCCGAGGAGCGCGGGCTGCTGGGCTCGGAATACTATGCCGACCACCCGGCCCTGCCGCTGGCGACGACCGTGGCCAACTTCACCATGGACGTGCTGCAGACGGCCGGCCCGAGCCGCGACGTCGTGCTGGTCGGCGCCGGCCAGAACAGTCTGGAGCAGGACCTGGTCCGCGCCGCCGCCCGCCAGGGCCGCGTGGTCACGCCCGACGCCCATCCCGAACGGGCGCTGTTCTTCCGCGCCGACCATTTCAGCGTCGCCAAGCGCGGCGTGCCGGTGCTGCTGCTGATGGGCATCGGCGGCGGGCCGGACCTGGTCGAGGGCGGCCGCGAGGCCGGCGACCGCTGGGTCACCGACTACACCACCCGCTGCTACCACCAGCCCTGCGACAACTGGAGCCCCGCCTGGGACCTGCGCGGCGCGGCGGCCGACGTCGATCTGCTGCTGTTCGTCGGCGGCGAGCTGGCCAACTCGCGGCTGTGGCCGGACTGGAACGACGGCTCGGAGTTCAAAGCCATCCGCGCGCAGACGGCGGGGGAGCGGAAGTAGCAATATCGATCCTCCCCAGCTTGCTGGGGAGGATCGCTCGCGCCGTCAGTGGAGTTTGCGGTCGCCGCGGCAGGCGCTGGCCGACGCCATCGGCATGACCCGCCAGACCATCGTCGCCATCGAGCAGGGCAAGTACTCTCCCTCGCTCAAGGCGGCCTTCCGCATATCCCGTGTGTTCGGCGTGGGGGTGGAGGATGTGTTTCAGTGGGAGGGGTAAGCCTCGTGACCGTAAGCCGGCTAATCGTGACATATGCTTCGGCATATGCTATACGTTAGTCATGAGCATCGAGCGCAAGGTCAGCCTCTTCCGGAACGGCCGCAACCAGGCTGTGAGGATTCCCCGTGAATTCGAGTTGCCGGGCGACGAAGCCGTTATGAGGAAGGAGGGGGCGCGGCTGATCCTTGAGCCCGCTCGTCCCAAATCGCTCCTGGCGCTACTCGCCACCTTCGAGCCGATGAATGAAACATTCGACTTCGATGACGATCTGCCCGCCGACCCGGTCGATCTCTAGTGCGCTACATGCTCGACACGAACGTCATATCGGACCTGATCGGCGACAGGTTGGGACCGGCCGCCCAACAGCTTGCGATCGTTGGCGAAGCCGAAGTCTGCACAAGCATCATCGTCGCCCTCGAGCTTCGTTTCGGCGCGGCGAAAAAGCGCCACCCAACTCTCGCGGCAAAGATTGACGCGGTTCTTGAGACCATCCCGGTGCTCGCCTTCGAGCACCCCGCCGACGAAGCCTATGCGGCCATCCGAAGCGAACTTGAACGCGCGGGAACGCCCTTGGGTGCTCATGACTACCTGATCGCAGCCCATGCCCTGTCAGAAGGCATGGTGCTGGTGACGGCCAATGAACGCGAGTTTCGGCGCGTGCCCGGTCTGCTCATCGAAAACTGGCTGCGATAGCTCAGTCCATCGCCCCGACATACGGCAACCCGCGCATCGTCCCCGCCACGTCCATGCCGTAGCCGACGAGGAACCGGGCCGGGGCCTCCCAGGCGACGAAATCGACCTTTAGCGCGCGTTCGGTTGGCCAGGGCTTGCTGGCGAAGACGGCGGTCAGGACCTGGGCGGCGCCGGCGTCCTTGACCAGGCGGGCGGCCTCGCTGAGCGACAGGCCGGTGTCGAACACGTCATCGACGATCAGCGCCTTGCGGCCCAGCACCGGGCGCTGCAGGTCGGCGCGGACCTCGCAGCGGCCATAGCTCTGGCGCTCGTCGCGATAGGACGACAGCCACAGGGCGTCGAAATGCACATGCCGGCCCAGCCGGGCCAGGGCGCGGGTCAGGTCAGCGGCGAACCAGATTCCGCCGGTCAGCAGGCAGACCATGACCGTCTCGTCGTCGATGCGCGGCGCGATCAGCGCGGCCACCGCGGCCACCCGTTGGGCGACCTCCGCCTCGGTGATCAGCACGGCGGGCTGGGCGCTCATCAGTGGCCTTCCTTGGGCAGGGCGTAGGGCGAGGCGTCCGGCAGGGGTTTGGCCTCGGCCACCGGGGCGGCCGGCGGCGCCGTGGGCTCTGTCGCGCCCCGCAGTTCGAGCCGCTTCGTCCCGGGCGCCCGGCCGGCCGACGGCGGGGCCGGGCGGTGATCCAGGTCGAAGGCCACTTCCAGGTCGGCAGCGGTCGTCGGCGGATCGAGCAGGGTGACCACGAAATGGCGCACGCCGCCCGGCGGGATCAGCGGATCGGCCGGAGCGGCCAGCTTCACCGCCACCACCTTGCCGGCCTTGTTGATCAGCGAGACGCGCAGCGGCGGGGCGGCGGCGGCCCTGTCCTCGACATTGCGGATCACGCCGGTGACGGCCAGGGCGGCATGGCCGTCCTGCAGCGCCGCCTCGGCCCGCACGTCCTCGATAGCCAGGCCCAGGCGGTTCACCGGCAGGCCGACGCCGGCGTAGGCGGCCGCGCTGCCCGGCCAAAGCTGGACCACATGGACGCGGAAGACGATCGCCGAGGCGACCAGCCCGACCAGGGCCACGGCCATGCCGGCCCAGACCACGCCCGTGGTCATCGCCTCGCGCACCCTGCGGTCGGTGTCGGCCTTCTGGCGGAAGACCCTGGGCAGCTCCTCGCCCGGCAGGGCGCTGACCGGCGGGTCGGCGGCGACGGGGTCGGAGGCCTCGCGGACCGTCGCGCCCTCGTGGGCGTCAACGAACAGTTCCAGGGCGGGTTCGCCGTGGGCGGTCCAGCGGTTGCCGCAGGACGAGCACTTTACCGTTCGTCCGTCAGGCCCGACCTTGTCGTCGGGGACGAAATAGCGGGTAGCGCACTCTGGACAGGTCAGTATCATGCCGGCGAATCGGACGCTCCCGCTCCTCCACTGAGGTCGCCGATTTCGGCTCCCATGTCCAGAAACCGAGACGCCGCACCAACCGGTGAGCCCCTCGCCGGCCCCATCCTGCGCTTCGACGGCGTAGGCATGCGCTATGGCCGCGCGGCCGAGGTGTTGCGCGACGTCAATTTCGCGCTGGCGCCGGGCTCGTTCCACTTCCTCACCGGCCCGTCGGGAGCCGGCAAGAGCAGTCTGTTGAAGCTGATCTACCTGGCCGAACGGCCGTCGCGTGGGACCATCGAGCTGTTTGGCCGCGATGTGGAGGCGATCGCTCCGGCCGACCGGCCGTTCCTGCGCCGGCGCATCGGGGTGGTGTTCCAGGAGTTCAAGCTGCTCGACCATCTGTCGGCGTTCGACAACGTCGCCCTGCCGCTGCGCATCGCCGGCGGCAAGCCGGAGGCCTATCGCCATGACGTCGCCGAGCTGCTGGCCTGGGTGGGGCTGAAGGCGCGCATGCACGCCCTGCCCCCGACCCTGTCGGGCGGCGAGAAGCAGCGGCTGGCGATCGCCCGGGCGGTGGTGGGCCGGCCCGACATCCTGCTGGCCGACGAGCCGACGGGCAACGTCGATGACGCCCACGCCCTGCGCATTCTCAAGCTGTTCGTCGAGCTGAACCGGCTGGGCACCACCGTGCTGATCGCCAGCCACGACGAGGACCTGGTGGCCCGGTCCGGCCAGCCGGTGCTGCACCTCGACAAGGGCCGCCTGCGCGCCTTCGGCCGCAATGTGCGGACGGAGGGCGCCTCGTGAGCGAGATGTTCGACGCCGGCCGCTGGAAGCCCGGGCCGCTGCTGCCGAAGCGGGACCCGCGCGACGGGTCGTTGGTGTTCGTCGTCGCCGTGCTGTGTTTCCTGGCCTGTCTGACGGCGCTGGGGGCCCTGGCGGCCAACCGCGCGGCCCACGGCTGGACCAGCCAGCTGACCGGCTCGGCCACGGTCGTGGTGCGGGCCCAGGGCGCGGAGTCGCCCGACGCCGCCGCCGGCCGCGCGGCGGAGACCCTGGCCGGGGTCAAGGGCGTCAGCGAGGCAAGGGCGCTGGAAAAGGAAAAGGCCGAGGCCCTGCTGGAGCCGTGGCTGGGTCACGAGGCCCTGCTGGACGACCTGCCGATCCCGCGCCTGGTCGCCGTGGATCTCGATCCCAAGGCCCCCGCCCGCGCCGCGGCGCTCGACCAGGCGCTCAAGGCCGCCGGCATCGACGCCACGGTCGATGACCACAGCCTGTGGATCGCCGACATCGAGCGCGGCGCCGGCATCGCCCGCTGGTCGGCCCTGAGCGTGTTCCTGCTGATCGCCTCGGCGGCCGGGGCGGTGATCGCCTTCGCCACCCGCGCGGCCATGGCGGCCCACCGCGAGACGATCGAGGTGCTGCACCTGTCCGGCGCCCAGGCCAGCTTCGTGGTGCGGCTTTTCCAGGCGCGTTTCGCGCAGGCCGCCGCATTGGCGGGCTTGTTCGGGGCGGCCGGGGCGACCATCATCGGGGCGCTGGCCAGACTCGCCGGCGGCGGTCAGGGTTTGACGCCGGTGCTGCCCGTGGCCTGGATCGACCTGCTGGCGGTCGTTCCGACGCCGTTGCTGGCGGCGCTGGTGGCGGCCGTCGCCGCCCGCCTGGCCGCCCGGGGGCTGATTGGAGAACTGGCGTGAGACGCGTCCTTGCCGCCATCCTGGTCCTGGCCCTGATCTGGGCCGTGGGCCTTCTCGCCTTCGCCCAGCGCGTCGAGCGGCTGACGCCGGCGACCGAGCCGCCGACGGCCGACGCCGTGGTCGCCCTGACTGGCGCCTCGGACCTGCGGCTGGAGGCGGCCGTGCGCCTGCTCGAGCGCGGCAAGGGCCGCCGGCTGCTGATCTCCGGGGTCAACAAGGAGGCCAGCCGCGACGATATCCTGACCGTCAGCCGCGCCGCCAAGCCGGTCTACGACTGCTGCGTCGATCTGGGCTTCACGGCCGCCGACACCCTGGGCAACGCCCGCGAGATCGCCGAATGGGCGGACGGCAAGGGCTATGACAGCCTGATCGTGGTGACCTCCGACTACCACATGCCGCGGGCCATGCTGCTGATCCGGGCGGCCATGCCGGACGCGACCCTGACGCCCTATCCGGTGGTCACCCCGCCGGTCGATGTGCGCCACTGGTGGCGGCGCAGCGGGGATGCGCGGCGGCTGGCGATCGAATACTGCAAGTATCTGGCGGTCCTGGCGCGCGCGCGCGTGCGCGGCGCGGAACCGAAATCACAAGAGACGCCGCCAGCCAGGGCGGACGCGAAAGGGACGAAACCTTGATCCTGGTCCGGTCGCTGACCTTTACCCTCGCCTACTACCTCTACTCGACCCTCGTCGCGCTGGCGATGATCCCGCTGTTCCTGGCGCCGCGAGCCTGGGTGACATCGACCCTGACCTGGTACGGCAAGGGTACGACGCTGCTGCTCCGCCTGATCTGCGGCATCAGGGTGGAGGTGCGCGGGCGCGAAAACCTGCCCAGGGGCGCAGCCCTGATCGCCGCCAAGCACCAGTGCATGTTCGACATCTTCGGCAGCTTCGCCTTCCTGCCGGACGCCTGTTTCGTGACCAAGAAGGATCTGATGTGGATCCCATTCCTCGGCTGGTATGCCACCAAGGGGGGCATGATCGTCGTCGATCGCGGGGGTCATTCCACCGCCCTGCGCAAACTGGTCAAGGATGCCCGCGACCGCTTCAAGGCCGCCCGCCAGCTGGTGATCTTCGCCGAGGGCACCCGCAAGGCGCCGGGCGCCACGCCTGACTACAAGCCCGGCATCGCCGCCCTCTACCGCGACCTGGAGATGCCGGTCATTCCCATGGCCCTGAACACCGGCGTCCACTGGCCGGCCCACGGGGTGATGCGCTACCCGGGAACCATTGTGTTCGAGTTCCTGCCGGCCATCCCACCGGGCCTCAAGCGCGGCGAGTTCATGCGCGAGATGGAAACGCGGATCGAGGCGGCGACGAACGCGCTGATCGCCGAAGGACTATAGGGGGCATGTTCCGGCGACAGCCGGTACGTGTCCCCGACCGCTGGACGCCGTCGCTGAATCCGGACCCCGGCCTTCGCCGGGGAGACGGTTTCAGGTACAACCTCCATGCAATCACGCCCGACCGGAGACCAACCATGTCCCTGCCCCGGCCCCTCCTCGCCCTGACCGCCACCCTGCTGCTGACCGCCGGCGCGGCGTCCTCGTCCGTCGCCGCCGGCTCCGCCTCACCCGTCGGCGTCTGGCTGACCCCGGACGACCATGGGCAGATCGAGATCTTTCCCTGCGGCGGCAAGCTGTGCGGCAAGATCCTGACCTCCGACAAGCTCCGGGCCAATCCGGGCCTGAAGGACGCCGCCAACAAGGATCCCGCCCTGCGCGACCGGCCGCTGAAGGGCCTGGTGATCATGACCGGCTTCAACGGCGGCCCGGCCCGCTGGACCGGCGGCGCCCTCTACCGCCCGCAGGACGGCGGCGTCTACCAGGGGACCATCGACCTGGTCGATGCGCGCACCCTCAAGCTCAAGGGCTGCGTGGTCGCGCCGCTGTGCCAGACGCAGGTTTGGAAGCGGGCGGGGTAGCGGCGGGCTTCAAGGAGGAGTCGCCCGCCAGTTCCAAGTGTGTAGTAGTTCATGATCCCCTCGACCTAGTGTGGCCTGACCACGCCGCCGTTGATGGTCTGAATATCCAGTCCTTTTTCCCACGCTTGGACGTAGGCTTGGTCCTCGTCGCCACCGCAAACGCCACGCGCCTCGGCGACGACCAGCAGGGCATCGGGCAACAGGCTGATACGGTAGCCCACGGCGTGTCCCTCGGGCGGCTCATAGGGCGCATCGGCGATCTGAAGGAGCTCCGCCTCATGCCGGCGCAGTGCGCCGCATGTGTCCTTGCTCTCGACAAAATCCAGGTAGATCAGGGCCAGCGCGGCAGCCGGATCGTCGGCCTCGGCATAGTCCTGAAGTTCCGCCCTGCTGAAGAGGCCGATGACGCAGTTCAGCGGCGCGGGCCGCACAATTTTTCCGCCCCGGACCCTCGCCTCGAACCCGCGGCGGATGAAATCAGCAGGCGTCTCGGCGCGTCGCTCTTCGGCGCAGGGTTGGCGCCATTCAGAGAATCCGACGCGCGGACCAGTCACCTCGACCCGCCAACCGCCAGCGTCACAGGCAGTGAGTGCGACAAACATCGCAAGCCAAAGCACCCTCACCGCTCCCTCCTCGCCGACGGTCCGCGCTATCGGCGACCGCCGACATCCCAGCAGACAACGGGATTCGCCTGCCGTCAAAGCTCAAGTTGTGTCGGGTCAGTGACACACGCGTAAAATGAGAACCGCTTGCTTGTTTCGAATTTCTGCGTGCGGAGCGACGAAAGAGTGTGCGTCCCCATTTCGAAACGGAACGTGCGTCGCCGAGTGGGCCATTCTCACCGCCCTCCGGCGCCGGTCAGCGGCAGGATCAGCCGGCGATCTCCGAACGGCAGGAAGCCGTGGTGGCGGTAGAAAGCCTCCGCGCCGTCGTCCTTGGCCTCAACGATCATGGCGAACACCATGACCTCGGATCGCAGGGCGCGCTGGACAGCATCCCACAACAGCGCGCCGCCGAGGCCGATACCGCGGAAGGCCTGATCCACGGCGAGGCGGCCAAGGCGGGCGACCGGCACGGCTCCATACCGCGGCAGGCGCCTAGCCAGCTCCGGCGGGACCTCGCCCAGGGGAACGCCGGCCGCCGACAGGGTGTAGAAGCCCGCGATCCGGCCCGCTCCGACCGTCTCCCTGGCGACATAGCAGGCCGCCGCGCGGCGGCGCATGTCCTGGCCGGCCTGATCCCGGAAATAGCGATCCAGCGCGGCGACGCCGCTGGTGAAAGCCTGGCGGTCGTGCGCCGCGTCGAGGGGCTCGACCGTATACGCCGGGGTCATCCGGGCTCACGGAGCAGCTTTCCGTGCGCGTCCCGGGCGCGCCGCATCGCCGGCGTCAGGTCGGGCGGATCGAGCAGCAGATCGACGAACCGCCGCTGATCGTCCAGCGACAGGCGGATCAGGCTGGCGTCTTCAAGCGTGCGCTGGGCCGCGTCGCGGGCGGCGGCGACCACGAAGTCGCTGACGCTGCGTCCCTCGAGCTCGGCGGCGCGCCTGACCACCGCCAGGGCGTCGGGCGCGATCCGCGCTTCGAGCCGCGCGGTCCTGTTGGATGTGGTGGTCATCGCGGAGCTCCTTCCATGCGCCATTTGTACGGCAAATGGCCGGACATTGTCAAAACTGGACCCCACTACCCCTCACGCGCCTCGACCATCGTCAGCAGTCGCTCCATGCCGTGGTCCCGCACCCCTTCCTCGCGCAGGTGCAGGACCAGGTCGCGCAGGTAGTCGATGTTGCGGCCCGACAGGCCGGTCGCGCCGTCGATCAGCTCGGCCTGTCGTTCCAGGGTCAGGGTCCCGGCCCACTGCTGATGATGCGGGTCGGAGAGGAACACCAGCGACGCGGCCGGCCCGTTTCCATCGATGCGCACATCGCGCCAGGCTTCCACATAGGTCTCGGTCGGCTGTTCGCGCTCGCGCAGATAGGCAAAGGTTTCGGCCCAGTCGGCGGCGGCCACGCGATAGGCCACGCCCCGCGTCGAGCCGCCCGGGGCCAGGCCCAGCACCAGGCCCGGCCGCTCGTAGGTGCCGCGATGATGCACCGAATATATGCAGAACGCCCGTCGCCGCCCGTGGAGCGTTGCACGGCGCCGGTCTATGAACGGGAAGCCGGGCCGCCACATCAGCGATCCGTATCCGAACACCCAGCGGTCCTGATCCGCGCCGTCCATTCGACCCTTCCGCAAAGCGCCCCGTCCGATGACCCTGCCCGATCGACCGCCCGCCCGTAAATCCCGCCGGCTCGGACTTTTTCTGCCGTGGCTTGCGCTTCTTCTGCTGGTCGGCGGCTGGAGCGTCGCCTGGTTCAAGCTGCGGGACGAGGCCGTGCACCGCATGGACGCGGCCGTGGCCCAGCTGCGCGACCGTGGCTATCCGGTGGTCTGGACGACGCGGACGGTGACCGGCTTTCCCTTCCGCCTCGACGTGACCCTGACCGGCGCGCGCATCGCCGAGCCGTCGGGCTGGGCCATCGCCGCGCCGCTGCTGAAGTCCGAGGCGTGGATCTATCGCCTGGACCACTGGATGCTGGTGGCCCCCGACGGCGTGACCCTGAGCCGGCCGGACGGCGGCCAGGTGGTGGTGCGCGCCCGCGCTCTGCGCGCCAGCCTGGGCGGCATGAACGCCCGCCCGCCGCGGCTGTCCATCGAAGGCGTGGGGCTGGACTTCGACGCCACGCCCGGCGCGACGCCCTATCTGATCAAGTCGGCAGAGCGGCTGGAGCTGCACCTGCGGCCCGGGCCCGACGACCAGGGCGGGGTGCTGTTCCGTGTCGATGGCGCCCGCCTGCGGCTCAAGGGCCTGCCCGCGCGCGTGGCGCAGGACCGGCCGGTGTCGATGAGCTGGGACCTGGTGCTGTCGAAAATGAGCGCCTTCCGGGGCGACAGCTGGCCCTCGGCCGTGCGCCGCTGGCGCGACGGCGGCGGGGTGATGACCGTGCGCGCCGCCGAGCTGCGGGGCGGCGACGCCCTGCTGACCGGCCAGGGCGGCCCGCTGCGGGTCGGTCTCGACGGCCGGCTCGAGGGCCGGCTCGACACCAGGCTCAAGAATTCCGACGGAACCGGCCAGGGCCTCGGCGGGCGGGTGTCGCTGGAAGACGGCCGGGCGACGCTGGGGCCGCTCGATCTGGGCCCGTCGCCGCGCCTGTATTGACGCAATTTTCTTGCGCGGCATGAGGGGTATTGCCCGATCCGCCGCAATGCCATAGGTCCGCATCCTCGCTTCGGGGACAAAAATGGGCAAGGACGCGCCCACATCGCCGCTCTCGCTGGACGCCGTGCGCGCCCGCATCGACGCCGTGGACGCCGAGCTGCTGGCGCTGATCGGCGAGCGGGCGGCGCTGGCCCGCGCCGTGGCCCAGGCCAAGGCGGCGGCCGGCGACGGCGGCAGGTTCGGCCTGCGTCCGGCCCGCGAAGCGCAGATCATGCGCCGGCTGCTGAAGGACCGCGATCCGGCGGCCAGCGCCGCCCTGGTGGTGCGCATCTGGCGCGAGATCATCGGCGACAGCCTGAGCCAGCAGGGGCCGTTCCATCTGACCGTCTGGGGCGGCAAGCTGGAGAGCCGCGCCGTCGAACTGGCGCGCCTGCGTTTCGGCGTGGCGCCGAAACTGACCCTGGCGGCCAGGCCCGAGGACGCCCTGGCGGCGGCCCGGACGCCGGGCGGCGTCGGCGTGCTGGCCCTGACTCCCGACTCCAGCTGGTGGGGCCGGCTGCTGGCCGAGCCGACGCTGAAGGTGTTCGCCACCCTGCCCTGCCTGGCCGCCTGGGGCCCGACGGCCGCCGTCGCCGTGGCCCAGGTCGAGGTGGGCCCCACCGGCGCCGACCAGACCCTGTGGGTCACCGACGCCCCCGACATCGGCAAGACCATCGAGGCGCTGAGCCGCGACGGCGTCGCCGGCGGGCCGCTGGCCCAGCATGGCGGCCTGACCCTCTATGCGCTGGCGGGCTATTATCAGCACGAGGACGCCAGGCTGGCCCGCGCGCCGGGGCGGCTGCATGGCGTCATCGGCGCGGCTCCCGAACCCTTCGACCTTTAGGCCTCTTCGTGTAAGAGGCCCGTTCAAATCGGACCCCTGACATGACCCCGTTGCCCCCCAACGCTTCCTCTGGCGACCGCTTCAACGCCGACCGCCCCGTGCCCAAGCCGGGCATCCTCGACATCCAGGCCTACAAACCCGGCAAGGCGAAGGCCGAGGGCGTCGAGAACCCGATCAAGCTGTCGGCCAATGAGAACATCCTCGGCTGTTCGGACCTGGCCCGGGCGGCCTATGCCGAGGCGGCCGGCAAGCTGAACCTCTACCCGGAAGGCCGGGCCAGCATCCTGCGCGCGGCGATCGCGGAAAAGTATCACCTGGAGCCCGAGCGGCTGCTGTTCGGCTGCGGCTCGGACGAGGTGTTCCAGCTGCTCAACCAGACCTTCCTCGAACCGGGCGACAACATCGTCCAGCCCGCGCACGGCTTCGCGGCCTGGGCCATCGGCGCCAGAGCCTGTGGCGGCGAGGTGCGCTACGCCCCGGAGAAGGACCTGCACGTCGATGTCGATGCGATCCTCGACATGGTCGATGAGCGCACCCGGCTGGTGTTCATCGCCAACCCGGCCAACCCGACCGGCACCTGGATCCCGTTCAGCGAAGTCCGCCGGCTGCACGAGGCCCTGCCGCCCTCCGTCGTGCTGGTGCTGGACGGCGCCTATGCCGAATTCCAGACCGGCGCCGCCAACCGCGAGGACTTCGACCCGGCCCGCCACGAGCACAATGTCGTCGTCACCCGGACCTTCTCCAAGCTGCACGGCCTGGCCGCCCTGCGCGTCGGCTGGGGCTACCTGCCGGCGGAGATGGCCGAGGCGGTCGATCGCATCCGCCTGCCGTTCAACATTAATATTCCGGCACAACTAGCTGCTGTTGCAGCCCTTTCCGATGACGACTTCCAGCAGCGGTCGATCGATCTGGTCGAGACCTGGCGACCGTGGCTGACGCAGCAGCTGAGTGGCCTGGGCCTGAACGTCGCACCCTCGGCGGCCAACTTCGTGCTGGTCGGCTTTCCGAAGTCGCCGGGCCGGACCGCCGCCGAGGCCGAGACGTTTCTGGCCTCCAAGGGCCTGCTGACCCGCGGCGTGGGCAACTACGGCCTGCCCGACCATCTGCGCATCACCATCGGCCTGGAAGCGCACAACCGCGCCGTGGTCGAGGCCCTGGCCGCGTTCATGGCCCGCTGATGCCCGCCCCCCTGTTCAACCAGCTGACCATCGTCGGCTGCGGCCTGATCGGCTCGTCGATCGCCCGGGTCGTGCGAGAAAAAGGCGCGGCCGCGGCCATCGTCGTCGCCGACCCGTCCGAGTTCGTGCGCGCGCGGGTGACCGAGCTGGGCCTGGCCGACCGGGTGACCGGCGACATTGGCGAGGGCGTGACAGGCGCGGACCTGGTGATCTTCGCCACGCCCGTGCTGGCCATCGGCGAGGCCATGGCCGCCGCCGCCGGCCATCTGAAGCCCGGCGCCATCGTCACCGACGTCGGTTCGGTCAAGGGCACGGTCAGCGACGCCCTGATGGCTCACGCGCCGGACAATGTGTTCGTCATCCCCGGCCATCCGATCGCCGGCACCGAGCACTCGGGCCCCGACGCCGGCTTCGCCGAGCTGTTCGACGGCCGCTGGACCATCCTGACCCCGCTGCCCAACGACAATCCCGCCTATGCCGAGGCGGTGGCGAAGCTGTCGGCCTTCTGGCGCGCCCTGGGGGCCCAGGTCGAGCTGATGGAGGCGTCGCACCACGACCTGGTGCTGGCCATCACCAGCCACCTGCCCCACCTGATCGCCTACAACATCGTCGGCACGGCCTCGGACCTCGAGGGTGTCACCGAGGGCGAGGTGATGAAATACTCGGCCGGCGGCTTCCGCGACTTCACCCGCATCGCCGCCAGCGACCCGACCATGTGGCGCGACATCTTCGTGGCCAACAAGGACGCGGTGCTGGAGGTGCTGGGCCGTTTCACCGAGGATCTGCAGGCGCTCAGCCGGGCGATCCGCTGGGGCGAGGCCGACAAGCTGCACGACCTGTTCACCCGCACCCGCGCCATCCGCCGCGGCGTCATCGCGCTGGGCCAGGAAAGCGCGGAACCGAACTTCGGGCGGGACCGGGGGAAGCACTGATGGATCGGGCTGCGCGCATCCTGACAACGGCCGCACTGCTGCTCGTCCTGACCGGCGTGTCGGCCTGCGCACGCCCTCCGACCGTCCTTGTCCAGCCGCCGGGCCCGGCGTCGCAATCACCACGGCAGGAGATTGTGGTGGCTGCCGACGGCGTGCTCAGCGTGGCAGGCAAGCCGACCACGCTGGACCGCCTGCCCGCCGACCTCGACGCCGCCTTCAAGGCCATGGGCGCCGAGGGTGGCCGGGCAGACCAGACCGTGATCATCGTGAGCGCTCCGACGATGGCCTATGAGACTTTCATGGGTCTGATGAACGTCCTGAGCGCCGCCGGCTGGTACCGGATCGGCGCCGCCACAGTCGGGCGCTAGCCCCCCGTCGCCACCCGGCGCAGACTCTCCAGCACCCGAGGCGTGTCCTTGCGCAGGCCGGCGCGGACCAGCATCGGCGGGGCGAAAACCGGCGCGCCCATGCGGGTGCGGTAGGTCACGCGCGTGGCCTGGCCGCCGCCCAGCGGCGCGAGATCCCACTCGCCCTCGAAGGTCTTCAGGTTGCCGTCCAGCTTGCGGAAGCGGATCCGCCGGCCCGCCTCGTAGTCGGAGCGGAAGACGTAGCGAAAACTCGGCCACAGCGGTCCGCCGCGCGTGATGTGCTCGCGAACGTCCCAGCCGTCGCCGGCCTTCACCACGCGGCACTGGATCAGGCTGCGGATCATCGCCCGGGTGGCGTTGCAGTCGGTCATGGCCAGCCAGACCTTCCGCGCCGGCGCGGGGATATCGATGGTCGCGTTGATCAGCGCCGACTCGCCATCCGGATCGAGCGTCACCGAGACCCAGGGCTGATCAGCGGACGGCGCGGCCAGGGCGGACGTCGCGGCGGCGAGGGCCAGGGCGGCGGCGCAGAGGATGAGGCGCATCATCAGATCTCCCGGTCGGGCCGCAGGCGGCGCGTCGGAAGGCGGGACTAGCGTGCGTTTGCGACAGTGGCGCGACTCCGGCGGGACGCGCTCACCCCCGCCGCTCGGCAAGGGCCGCCAGCACCATGTGCGGCGCGCGGTCGATGACGCGCAGATAGGCTTCCAGCACCGGATCGGGCTCGAGCTCGCCGCGCTCGATCCAGCCGAGGCGCTCGGGATCGATGCCGAAGGTCACCGCGAAGGCCTGCTGCGACAGCCCGACATGCCAGCGGACTTTGCGGGCCAGGGTGGCTGCCGGGGTCTGGCGGGGCAGGAAGGACCGGGGTTCCCCGGGGATATCGCTGATCACTGGATGCCTCCGTTACGCAACTCAAGCCCCGCCGCAACGCCTGTAGGCCGTCAGCGTTGCAGGAATAAGACGGCGGGGAGTCCGGACGGGGGTGACTTGTGGGTGATCGGTGCTCACCGCCCCGTTCCCCCCGGGAAGGCGGGGCTGGGGGGCGCCCGCGATGTCGGCTTGGCGTGGTTAGCGGACGTTAGCCAGCAAGTTAGCTGCGATCATCCTCAAACTTTGCCATGCCAACTACGATACAGTCCTGCGAATGCGACGGCTCTGTAAGGGAGTGCGCACTTTCACGGAGAACTACCCGCTCACCGTCCCAGACTCCGCAAGGATCTGTGAATTTCAGTGAGTATGTTCCGTAGGGAAGCCGTTTGAAGCGGTAACTACCGTCCGCCCGGACTATCGTCCTGTAGGTGCGGCCATTGTCGCCGATGGCCTCGACGGATTGCACGTTACTCCAAGGATCAACTTTTCCGGCGATGACTCCAGTGGGAGATGCGACCTTCGGCAAGGTCGCACAGGCGGAGACGAGCAGACTGATTGAGGCGCCCACCACCACTATCATTTTCTGCGATTGGCCTAAGTGGCTCGGCCTCAGGGCCAGGGCACCATCAGGCCCAACCTGTGCTCGGACGCAGTGTTTTCCAGGCTTTCGCAGAAGCGCCTCTGCTTCTTGCGCTGTCAGCTCAGCAAGATCGTGAATCGTCTCCGAACAGGCGGCGCAAAAACGGTTGCAACCTGCTGGCTCCATCTCATCCCAATTCTCGCTGCAGGGACTCGGGAGAGAAATGCGAAGTTCGCTCATAGGGCGAATATATTCTTTGCGCCGAGGTCCGCAATGGGTCGGTTGTGGACATCGAACGCCCCTGGAACCCGCCCGCCCGTTCCATCGCCAGCGCGAGGCCAGCCCCCTTCTCCCCGCTCATCCTCGCGGAAGCGAGGACCCAGGTTTACGACCGGTGCACGCACCTCAAGGGATGTCTGGCTCCCCGAGCCGCGAATTCCCTTAGATTGATCATTTGAGTGATACTCGTTATAATTGCTTAATTGGTAAACTCCCCCGTGCCCCCATGGCCTTCTACGTCTACATCCTCGCGAGCCAGCGGAACGGGACGCTCTACATCGGGTCCACCGACAGCGTCGTGCGACGGGTCGGCGAACATCGCGAGGGCCTGATCCCGGGGTTCACCAGCCGCTACCGCGTGAAGATGCTGGTCTGGTACGAGGCTTTCGACACCCGCGACGACGCATTCCGCCGGGAGCGGCAGATGAAGGTCTGGCGCCGGGCCTGGAAGATCGAACTGATCGAGAAAGCCAATCCCGGATGGCGGGACCTGTTTCCGGAGATCTGCTGAGCCCTCCCCTCGCTCATCCTCGCGGAAGCGGGGGCCCAGGCTTTTCGATGCAGTGGCTCATCGCGGTGTTGGCAAACAGCGGCTGCCGTGCGTGCACCGGCCGTAAACCTGGGTCCTCGCTTCCGCGAGGATGAGCGGAGTTTCAATTGGGAGCTTGCGGCGTCTTCAGGAATTCCGCCGTCGCTTCAATGGCCTCGACCAGCCCCATGCGCTGCAACTCCACCCCTTCCGGCAGGCTGCTGAACAGCCGCGTCGGGGCCGCCGCATCCAGCATGACGAACACGCCCTTGTCATCCGCCCGGCGGATCAGGCGGCCGAAGGCCTGGGCGATGCGGGCTCTGGCCAGGCCGTCGTCGTAGCCCTTGCCGCCGAAGCGCAGGCGCCGCGCCTTGTGCAGGATGTCGGGGCGCGGCCAGGGCACGCGGTCGAAGACCAGCAGGCGCAGCGAGCGGCCGGGCACGTCGATGCCGTCGCGCACCGCGTCGGTGCCGAGCAGGCAGGCGTTCTCCTCGGCGCGGAAGATATCGACCAGGGCCCCGGCCTCCAGCGGATCGACATGCTGGGCGTAGAGGGCCAAGCCCTTGTCGGCCAGCGGGGCGGCGATGCGCTCGTGCACGGCCTTCAGCCGGCGGATGGCGGTGAACAGGCCCAGCCCCCCGCCCCCGGCGGCGAGGAACAGCTCGCGCATGGCGGCGGCCACCTGGCGCGGGTCGTCCTTGCCGACGTCGGTGACCACGAAGGCGCGGCTGTTGGCGGCGTAGTCGAACGGCGAGGCCAGGCGCAGGGTCTGGGGCCGCTCCGGCAGCCGGGCGGCGCCCGTGCGCATCTCGGCCAGGGCGAACGGGTCGGCCAGGGTGCTGTCGGCCAGGGTGGCGCTGGTGACGAGAATGCCGTGCGCCGGGGCGATGACGGCGGCGGTCAGCGGCTCGGTCGGATCGACCCAGTGGCGGCGGCAGGCCGCGTCGACCACCCGGCCATAGAGGAAGGTGGCGTCGAACCAATCGACGAAGTCGGGGTCGTCCTCGGCGTCTTCCTCGATGGCCTTGAGCATCGAGCGCCAGGCCGGCAGGGTCATGCGGGCGCGCCGGTCGAGCCCGCGCAGGGCGCCTTCGATGCGGGCGCGGTCGCTGGACTGCAGTTCGTCGGTCTCCTGGTCGAGCACGTCTTCCAGATGGCGGGCCAGGGCCAGCAGCGGCGCCTCGACGGCGGCCAGGGCGCAGGCGGCGGCGGCGGCGGTCTCGCGCACCAGATCGGTGGCCGGGCGGGCCGCGCATTCCATGCCCTGGTCGCTCTGGGAGGCGCGGGCGCGCATCTGTTCCATCACCGCCACGAGGAAGGCCTCGACCGGCCCCTGCGGATTGACGCCGCCGTCGGGCGGGGCGATGCGGCCCGACCAGCCCTCGCCCGGCAGGGCCCCGGCCGCGCGGACCACGTCCTGCAGCGCGTGCCGGGCGTCCTCGCGGTCGCCGACGATCTCCAGCAGCCGCTGCTCCAGCCCCCGGCCGCGCCGGCCGCGGCCCTCGGGCCCGCGGATCCAGCGGCGCATCTCGGCCGACTCGGCGCCGCTGAGGGCGGTGGAAAACGCGCTGTCGGCCGCGTCGAACAGGTGGTGACCCTCGTCGAAGACGATGCGGCGCAGGGTGGTCGTCTCGTTGTCGCCCTTCAGGCCCCGGGCCGTGCGGGCGCCGTCGAAGGCCGCCTGGGTCATGACGAGGGCGTGGTTGGCGATGACGATGTCGGCGCGCTTGCTGCCGCGCACGGCCTTCTCGACGAAACAGGCGCGGTAGTGGACACAGCCGGCGTGGACGCATTCGCCACGCCGGTCGACGAGGTTGCCGGCGCTGGCCGCGTGGGCCAGGCCGACCGCGAACAGGGTCGGCAGCCAGGCCGGGAAGTCGCCGCCGGTCATGTCGCCGTCGCGGCTGGCGCGCACCCAGCGGGCGGCCAGACCCAGGCCGATCAGGTCGCCATTGCCCAGCTGGGCCGCTTGGACAGCCTCGTGAAAATTCAGCAAACACAGATAGTTCTCGCGACCTTTTCGCACAACCGCCTTGCGGGCGCGCACCTCGGGGTCGGGATAGATGGCCGCGCTCTCGCGCTCGATCTGCCGCTGCAGCGCGCGGGTGTAGGTCGAGATCCAGACGGACGGGCCGTTGGCTTCGGCCCAGACGGAGGCGGGGGCGAGGTAGCCGAGGGTCTTGCCGACGCCCGTGCCGGCCTCGGCCAGCATCATGCGCGGCTCCCCTTCCCGCTCGCGCGGCTGGAAGGCGTAGGCGGTCTCGGCGGCATAGACGCGCTGCAGGGTGCGGGCCTCGTCGAGGCCGGCCCGCTGGAGGAGGTCGGCCAGGCGCTGCTCGGCGTCCTCGGGGGCGATGGCGCGGGTTCCGGGCTCGCCCGGCGGAGCCTGGTCCTCCCATTCGGGAATGCGGCTCCAGACCTCCAGGCCCGAGCCGCGATGGGGCCGGGCGATCGGCCCGCCGGCGCGCAGGGCGGCGATACAGGCGGGACCCCAGGCCCAGCCGGCCCCCTCCAGGGTTTCGGCCAGGGCCAGGGCCTCCTCGCGCGACGGCCAGGGCGCGGCGCCGAGTTCGGCCAGCAGCTGGGCGCAGGCGGCCCGCAGCGTGGTCGCCTGGGCGGCGGCTCCCTTCGGCTCCTCCAGACCCAGCGCTTGCGCCAGGCCCGCCGCCGAAGGGGCGGTGAACTTCGCCGGCCGCGCGAAGGCGAACAGCTCCAGGGCGTCGAAGATCGACCGCGAGCGCGGCGGCGCATGCAGCCCCAGCCGCCGGGCCGTCATCCCGGCGTGGGCCACCAGCACCGGCCCTCGCTCAAGCAGCTCGCGGGCATAGGGCGGCCGCAGATCCCTGGCCTCGACCGCATCGGCCACGGCCGACCGCGCGCCGGGCAGGACGACGAGGGCTGGGGCCAGATCGAGGACGGGAGTCGGCGCGTTCACCTGAAACGACTAGCGCGAATTACGGTAGTGGGTCACTTTGAAATAGTCATCTCTTGACCGCCCTGTCGCGTCATTCGTTGGTCGGGGTATACTGCCGCCATGACCAAGACGCCCAAGCGCCCCCGCGACACCAACGAACTCGCCCGGATGATTGTCGGCCTTGCAACTGGAGAGGTTGCCAACTCTCCCGATGAGAGCGCAACCTCCGACATGGCGACTCTCGGGCGATCTGGGGGACTCAAGGGTGGCCTCGCCAGAGCAAGCAAGCTTTCCCCCGAAAGACGGGCAGAGATAGCGGCCAAGGCCGCTGCCGCCCGCTGGGGGAAGAATGACGACGGAAATAGCGGTAATTAACCGCCTAGGTGTCGCGCTCGCGACCGACAGCGCCGTCACGATCAGTGGCCACCATGCCCAAAAGGTCTTCGATACCGGCGACAAGCTTTTCGAGCTGCACGAAACCGCCCCCATTGGCGTCATGATCAACGGCAACATGGACCTTCTCGGGGTGCCGTGGGAGCTCGTGATCAAGGATTTCCGGGCCAGCCGCCCCGAAATCAAATCGCAGTCTATGAAGGACTGGATGCAGTGTCTTCTAGACTTCGTCGCGAAGCATCCGACACGGACTGAGGGGGCGGAGGAGCGGTTCGTCCTGGCAATCGCCATTGACGAGTTCACTCACATCAAGAGGCTCGTGCAGGGGGTGATTTTTGGCTCCCCCAACACGAAGTTTGACGTGGCGGAAGTCGTTGAACAAGAAGCGGAAAAGCGCCGGAAATCCTATGCCGATGTCGGCGTCGCGGAAAGCCTTGCGAGCGTCTCAAGGGACGCGGTCAGGAAGAAGTACGCACCATTGTTGAATAAAGTTATCACCGAGCAGTTCGCGCCAGTTGTTGTGTCAACAAAACTGAGAATGATACTGCGAAAGGTCGTAGTAGATGGCCTATTTACCTCCGTCCCGTCGCCAATGAGCACCGGCATTATTGTTGCCGGATATGGCGACGGAGACATGTTTCCATCCATTGCCATCGCAGAGGTCGAGGGTGCGCTCGCTGGACACCTTAAGTATACCCACGGCGAACACGTTGTAATTGACCGGACTGACAACCCAGGGCGGGTTATTTCGTTCGCTCAAACCGACGTGGTCGAAAGACTTCTGTCCGGAGCCGACAGTAGATTCATCCAAAAGTCGGAAGAATATATTCACGGGGCTATCGTGGAGTCCGCCAAGGGGCTGTCGCAACTGTTCGCCCGCGCGGGCGTTGATGCAAAGACTGCGGAGGCGCTTATTGACGGCGTGGCCAGCGGCGTCTCTGGCGGCTTTGGGCAGACCTTTGCGGTGACGGCGCGCGCCGAATTTGAGGACGACTTCAATCAGATGGTCGCCATGATGCCTAAGCAAGACATAATTGAGCTGGCGGAAGCACTTGTCAGCATCACGGCAATAGAGCGAAAGGCATCATCGGAACAGGCTACTGTCGGCGGGCCGGTGGATGTCGGATTCATAACGCGTCACGAAGGCTTCGTGTGGATCAAGCGCAAACACTACTTCAATCAGAGCTTGAACCCCCGCTATTTCTGGCGCAAATTCAATCTCATGGGAACTTGGGAGGTCCAAAATGAATCGGTGGACAGGCGAGCTCCGAAGTAACCCCCCGAGCGATGCTCGTGCGGTTGATCGGGTTCTGGAAGGCAAGCTCTCACGCGTGGCGGACGAGACGGCGGCGCGCGTGGGCGCCCGCGTCGCCCGTGCTCTGTCGGCGCGGCTCACGACGGCGTTGAAACTGACCGATAAAGCTTGACGCTCAAGCATAAGGGTCATTATAAATGAGGGCATGAACAAGCTCTCATCGGAAGAACGCGCGCGCATCCTCCACCTTCTCTGTGAGGGCATGAGCATCCGCGCGATCACCCGGACCACGGGCGTCAGCAAGAACACCGTGGTGAAGCTGCTCAACGACGCGGGCGCGGCCCTCGGCGTCTATCAGGACCAAGTCTTCCGGAACCTGAAATGCGAAAACGTGCAGGTCGATGAAATCTGGACGTTCACCTACGCCAAGCAAAAGAACGTCCCGACCGCCAAGGCCGCCCCGGAAGAGGCGGGCGATACGTGGACGTGGACCGCAATCTGCTCTGACAGCAAGCTGGTCTTTTCCGTCCTGGTGGGCGGTCGCGATGCGGAATACGCCGACGCGTTCATGAAGGACGTGGCGAGCCGGCTGTCCAACCGGGTGCAGCTCACGTCAGACGGCCACAAGACCTACCTGCGGGCCGTCCGCCGCGCCTTCGACGGCGACGTGGACTACGCCCAACTGATCAAGATTTACGGCAATGTCGGGGACAAGGCTTCGCAGGGCCGCTACAGCCCCGCCGAATGCACCGGGATCAAGAAGAACCGGATCAGCGGGCGCCCGAACATGGCGGCGGCCTCGACGTCCTATGTTGAGCGCCAGAACCTGACCATGCGGATGCACATGCGCCGGTTCACCCGCCTGACGAACGGCTTCTCCAAGAAGATTGAAAACCACGTCAACGCCGTGGCCCTGCACTTCGCCTACTACAACTTCGTCCGCATCCACCAGACGCTGAAAATCTCCCCGGCTATGGCTGCCGGCGTCACTGACCGTCTTTGGGAAATGGCCGATCTGGTCGCGGTTGTTGAAGCTGCGGAAGCCCAGCCGGGCAAGCGTGGCCCCTACAAGAAGCGGCCGGCTTAGATCTCGATGACTTTTTCTGCTGGCAACATCATCCGGCGTCCAAGAACGTTCGGCCCGAACGCGATGAACCCTAGCCTTCTGTAGAAAGTGGCGGCGCGGTCATTGAGTGGCTTGAGGGTCAGGGCCGGCATTCCGGTTTCAGCGACCATGTCGCTAAACACCGTCAGGACCCGGCCCATCACGATGGTGCCCAGCCCCTTGCCTTGAAGGTCATGGCGGACGGCCGCCCATTCCAGGCGAAGGGAGGGAAAGTGGCCCGAACCTCCCAGAAGGAAACTGGGGATGAGAGACTTCTTGTCGATCAGCCGCTCAGCCACGATAGCGAGCGCATAGAAGGCGACCGGGACCTCGTCGCCTGGAGCATGGATGGTCGTTACGCGGCAGTGGTGTTTGTCGTGATGCGTATGCGCCTTCTCGTGAAACCATCGGTCCACTATGTCGGCCCCACACGAAAACGCCCCTCTCTGACATCCGTCAGAGAGGGGCGCATAGCTCAAGTCGCCGGGATCGAAGGGCAGCACTGCCCTAGGTGCGCTTCTTCTGGGTATCCTGATATGCGCGCAACACCCGGATCAAATCGGGCGTAGGACCTCGCGATCCGGACGCGCTAATAAACTTTTCGAGCTGCGTAGGCCGCGAAGCCTGCGGCTTGAGGCGATCGAAGAAGCGTAGATTGATAGATGCCATTTCGAACCTCCTTTCGCTCAGACGGATGACGCGATGGTCATCGTAGTGATGATGTAAGTCGGAATTGCGTGTTCGGTGTCAATGACACCAACTCTTGACATGCGGCGATTTCTCTGGCACGAGCAAGTCGCTCTTCCCGGCTTGATCGCTTGCCCGCGCCGGGCTGGCGGGGCCAAGCGAAAAAATTCTTTCATCGTGATCCGCCGACAACGTTATCGGCTTCCCCTGCGCGGCGAAATCACGCGCAAGCTCTCGGTAATTCATGCCTATTTCAAAGTGACCCACTACCCGAATTACAGCGAAACGGAACGGGAACGTTGACCTGACGACGCCATGATGATGGGTTGCCCGCAATGGACGGCCAATCCCCTCCTGTAACGCTGCTGCCTCCCCGCTTCGCCGACTGGTTCGCCAGCCGGGGCTGGCAGGCGCGCGAGCATCAGCTGGCGATGATCGAGAAGTCCCGCGCCGGACGCGACGCGCTGCTGATCGCACCGACCGGCGGCGGCAAGACCCTGGCCGGGTTCCTGCCCAGCCTGATCGAGCTCAGCGAACGACCGCCGGCCAACGGCCCACGCGGCGTCCACACCCTCTATCTCTCGCCGCTGAAGGCGCTAGCGGTAGATGTGGAACGCAACCTGCTCAGCCCGATCAACGAGATGGGCCTGGACATCGTCGCCGAGTCCCGCACCGGCGACACGGGCGTGTCGCGCAAGCAGCGGCAGAAGATCCGGCCGCCCGACATGCTGCTGACCACGCCAGAGCAGCTGGCCCTGCTGCTGGCCTGGGAGGGCGCGCGCGGGCTGTTCGAGGACCTACGCTGCGTGGTCATCGACGAGATCCACACCCTCTGGCCATCCAAGCGCGGCGACCTGCTGGCGTTGGGCCTGGCCCGGCTGCAGGCGCTGGCGCCCCGGATGCGGCGCGTCGGGCTGTCGGCGACGGTGGACGATCCGGAGATTATTCTGAGATGGCTCGGTCATGATCCTCCCCCCTTGGGGGAGGTGGCGGCGCGAGCGGACGCGAGCGACGACGGAGGGGGCCCGCGCGGCGGCAGGCCCCCTCCACCAAGCTTCGCTTGGTCCCCCTCCCCCGGTGGGGGAGGATCGGTTGATCTGGTCCGCGGACCGCCCGGCCCTTCCCCGGTCGTGGACGTGCTGATCGCCGAGGGCGGCGTGCCCTGGGCGGGGCATACGGCGCAGCACGCGATGGGTCAGGTCTACGAGATCATCAAGCGTCACAGGACCACCCTGATCTTCGTCAACACCCGGTTCCAGGCCGAGTTCGCATTCCAGGAGCTGTGGAAGCTGAACGAGGACAGCCTGCCGATCGCCCTGCATCACGGCAGCCTGGCCGCCGAACAGCGCCGCCGGGTCGAGGCGGCCATGGCCCGGGGCGAGCTGAAGGCCGTGGTCTGCACCTCGACGCTGGACCTGGGGATAGACTGGGGCGACGTGGACCTGGTCATCCAGCTGGCCGCGCCGAAGGGCGCCGCGCGGATGGTCCAGCGCATCGGCCGGGCCAACCACCGCATGGACGAGCCGTCCAGGGCGCTGTTCGTGCCGGCCAACCGCTTCGAGGTGCTGGAATGCCAGGCGGCCATCGAGGCCATCGCCGAGAACGCCCTGGACGGCGACCCGCCGCGCACCGGCGCGCTCGACGTGCTGGCCCAACACGTCATGGGCCGCGCCTGTTCCGAGCCGTTCGACCTGCTGGCCCTGTACGACGAGGTGCGCGGCGCGGGCCCCTATCTCGACCTGGCCTGGGAGGACTTCGAGGCCGTCGTCGAGTTCGTCTCGACCGGCGGCTATGCGCTGAAGACCTACGACCGGTTCCGGCGCATCGTCAGGAACGCGGACGGCCTGTGGACCGCGCGCAACGCCGAGACCGTGCGCCGCCATCGCATGAACGTCGGGGCGATCGTCTCGCCGGCCATGCTCAGCGTGCGGCTGACCGGCCGGGGCGGTCGGCCCGGACGCAAGCTGGGCGAGATGGAGGAGGGCTTCCTGGAGATGCTCTCGCCCGGCGACACCTTCATCTTCGCGGGCCAGGTCTGGCGGCTGCACGCGGTGACGGGCGTCGATGTGCTCGTCACGCCCGCCCCGCATATCGACCCGAAGATGCCCAGCTGGGGCAGCAGCAAGTTCGCCATCTCCACCTTTCTGGCCGGCAAGGTGCGGCGGATGATGTCGGACGACAGCGGCTGGGGCGTGTTTCCCGACGAGGTGCGCGAATGGCTCGAGGCTCAGCGGCTGCATTCGGCCCTGCCCCGGCCCGACGAGATGCTGGTGGAGACCTTTCCCCAGGGAAAGCGGCATTTCCTGACCTGCTATCCGTTCGACGGGCGCCATGCGCACACGACTCTGGCCATGCTGCTGACCCGCCGGCTCGACCGGCTGGGCATCGGGCCGCTGGGGTTCGTCTGCAATGACTATTCGATGGCTATCTGGTCGCTGCGGCCGATGGACGGGCTCGACCTCGACGCCCTGTTCGAGGAGGACATGCTGGGCGACGACCTCGAAGCCTGGCTGGACGAGAGCTTCCTGATGAAGCGGGCGTTCAAGGGCGTGGCGCTGATCTCGGGGCTGATCGAGCGGCGCATGCCGGGGCTGGAGAAGACAGGCCGCCAGGTGACCTTTTCCACCGACCTGATCTACGACGTGCTGCGCCGTCATCAGCCCGACCACCTGTTGTTGCGCTGCGCCCGGTCGGACGCGGCGACGGGGCTGGTCGAGGTCGGCCGGGTGGCCCAGATGCTGGGGCGCATCAGGGGCCATATCCGTCACATGAGTCTCGACCACGTTTCTCCGTTCGCCGTGCCGATGTTCATGGAGCTGGGCCGCGAGCGCGCGCCGGGCGGGGCCGGCGAGATGATGCTGGCCGAGGCGGCGGAAGCGTTGATCGCGGAGGCGATGTCGTGAACGCGCCCGCCACGTTCGCGCCGACCTTCGCCGCCTCCCCCTGCGGCGGCCTGGCCATCGCGGTCAACGGCGAGGCGACCGTGCTGCGCGCGTCCGGCGCGCTGTGGCTGCCCGGCCACCGGGCCCTGGTCGTCGCCGACCTGCATTTCGAGAAGGGCTCGGCCTACGCCCGGCGCGGCCAGCTGCTGCCGCCCTTCGACACGCGCGAGACCCTGAACCGGCTGGAGCGGGAGATCGCCGGGACGACGCCTGACCTGCTGATCTTTCTCGGCGACAGCTTCCACGACGGCGCGGCCGAAGACCGGCTGGCCGGCGAAGACGCGGCGCGGCTGGCGGCGCTGGCCGGCGGCCGCCGGCTGGTCTGGGTGGTCGGCAACCATGACGCCGACGGCCCGCGCGACCTGCCTGGCGAGACCGTCGATGAAATGACCCTGGGCGCCCTGGTCCTGCGCCACGAACCCCGCGAAGGTCCTCAACCCGGAGAGGCCTCGGGCCATCTGCATCCGGCCGCGAAGGTGGCCGGGCGGGGCGGGCGGGTGCGACGACGCTGCTTCCTGACCGACGGCTCGCGGATCGTCTTGCCGGCGTTCGGCGCCTATGCGGGCGGGCTGAACGTGAAGGACGCGGCGTTCGCGGGCCTGTTCACCGCCCGGCCGCTAGCCGCGGCGCTGGGCGCGGACCGGGTGCACGCCATCGGCTGGCCGTCGCTGGTGGAAGACTGAGACGGGGACTGCATGGGCAAGCTAAGCAGTCCCAAGGGACAGCTAAGCCCGTCCCCTTCCTACATACTCATCGCCTGTTCCAGGGCGAAGGACAGGGCGATGGCGGCGCCGGCGGTTATCAGGGTGCGGTAGCGCGGCCGCCAAGCGGGCCCCTCGATGTCGCGGACGTCCCACAGCCAGACCAGCAGGAAGGCGGTGAGGAAGCCGGAAACCTCCCATACCGGATCGAAACGGTGCGCCAGCGCGCCGTACAGCAGGCCGAAGCCGGCGATCGGAGTCAGCAGCGACAGCGACAGGCTCGACCATCGCGGCGGGTGGTCGGCGCCCAGCTCCAGCCCCGCGCGGATGCCGCCCAGGTAGCTGAGCATGGCCGCCGACCAGGCGCCCAGCGCCAGCAGGGCCACCGCGCCAAAGCGGTCCGGCCCGTAACAGTAGATCGCCGAGGTGACATAGAACGGCGCCAGGCTGAACAGCCCAAGCGTCCACGCCGACGCGGGCACCCGCGCGCTCGCCTGCCTCATCCCCCTCAACTCCTGCGAAACGCCCGCGAGGCCGCCCAGCCGGCGCAAAGAGCGATGAGCGCCGAAACCAGACCATACGACCACGGACGCTGATGCGCGAAGAGGTAAAGCGCACGCTCCATCCCGACCTTCTCGACCTTGAGCGGCAGGGTGCGATCCGAGACCGGGCGGCCGTCCTGAAACAGGATGACCCGCGCCGTGTACTGACCGATCGGCGCCTGGGCCGGCAGATCGACGCGCGCATGGAACAGGCCTCGGTCGACAAAGGCCACCCCGCCGGCGTCGGCGCTGTAGAGTCCGGCGGTCTGTTTCAGCCGCACCACCGCCGCCCGCCAGGCGTAGTAGTCCGCGCCCAGCGCGCTGACGACCATGTCGCGCACGCCATAGCGGGTCTCGACGCGGCGCTCGGCCGGGGCGGCGATGGCCAGATGGTCGAGGCCCAGGCCCAGCTTCCGCAGCTGGCCGAAACGGGCGATGTCGCCCAGCGGCCGTGTCGAGGCGGCGCGGTAGAAGCCGGGCGCGCCCTCGAACACCACCGGGCGGCTGTTGAGCCAGACCCCGCCGACGCGGACCTTGCGGGCGATGCGCACGGGCTGGACCGGGCCGCGCACCACGACCACCACGTCGCTGGGCCGGCCCGAGGGGTCGAACACCGCGCCATAGACCGAGATCTTCGCGCCGCGAAAGCCCGAGGTGACCCGCACGTCCGTCTCGGTCAGGGTGGCCGAGACGGAGGCCGGCGGCTGGGGCGGCGGCAGGGCGATCGCCATCAGCCGACCCCCGACACGAGCACGAACGGATCGTCTGGCTGGATGAACAGTCCCAGCCCCATGCGCAGTCCGACCAGCAGCACCACCAGCGCCAGCAGAGCCCGCAGCTCCTCGGCCCGGAAACGCGCCGACGCCCGGGCCCCCAGCTGGGCGCCCAGCACTCCGCCGACCAGCAGCAGGGTGGCCAGCACGATATCGACCGTCTGGTTGCGGCCGGCCTGCAGCACGCTGGTCAGGGCCGTGGTGATGACGATCTGGAACAGGCTGGTGCCGACCACCACGCTGGCGGGCATGCGCAGCAGATAGACCATGGCCGGCACGAGGATGAAGCCGCCGCCCACGCCCATGATGGCCGACAGCACGCCGACGAAGACGCCGAGCACGATCGGCGGAATGACGCTGATATACAGCCGCGACTTGGGAAACCGCATCTTCCACGGCAGGGCGTAGAGCAGGATCGGCCGGCGGTCGCGGCGGGGCTGCGGGGTCTCGCCGCGGCGGCGGCGCAGGATGGTTCCCAGCGACTCCCACAGCATCAACGCCCCGATGACGCCCAGGAACAGCAGGTAGGACACCGCGACCACCAGGTCGGCCTGACCGAGCAGCCGCAGGACCCGGAACGCCTCAACCCCGAAGAAGGCCCCGACGATCCCGCCGCCGGCGAGGATCCCGCCCATGCGGAAATCGACCATCCGCCGGCGGCTGTAGGCCGTGACACTGGAAAAGGAGGAGGCGGCCACATGGCTGGACAGGCTGGCCACCGCGACGGCCGGCGGAATGCCCATGAACACCAGCACCGGCGTCATCAGGAAGCCGCCACCGATGCCGAACAGACCGGAAATGAAGCCCACGACAGCGCCCAGCGCGATCAGCAGCGGCGCGTTGACCGACATCTCGGCGATGGGAAGGTAGAGGTCCACGTCCTACCTATGCCCTTGGTTCGCCCCGGCGGAACCCGAAAACGCGCGCGGCGCGCGGGCCGGGCGTCACCGGGCGTAGGTCGACAGTTTCAGCATCGTCTGGGAATCGAGCATCCCCGTCGGCGCCAGCCCCTGCTCGCGCTGGAAGGCGGCGATGGCGCCCTTCAGCCCTTGGGACGGCACGCCATCCCGCGGCCCGCGATAGTAGCCGAGCGTCGAAAGCGCCCGCTGGGCCGCGACGACGTCGCTGGCGCCGCCGCCGACCGAGGCCTGGGCCGGGGCGGCGGGGCCGGCGGCCGGACCGCTGGCGCGGAAGCCGAGCGCCGACCGTTCCGCGACGCCGCGGGCTTCCGGGCTCAGGTCTCGCTTGACCCGTTCGGCGCTGGACCTGGCCTCCGCGTCGCCGGCGCGGGCGGCGATCAGGTACCACTTGTAGGCCTCGGCGGGGTTCTGGCTGACGCCGAAGCCTTCCTCGTAGAGGCGGCCGAGGTTGTACTGGCTGTCCGACAGGCCCAGGTCCGCGGCCTTGCGGAACCACTGGGCGGCCGAGGTGGTGTTCTTCGGCCCGCCCTGACCCTCGAAATAGTAGAGACCGAGGTTGTGCATGGCCTTGCGGTCGCCGCCCTGGGCCGCGCGTTCAGTCCAGCGGCGCGCCTCGGCGGGGTCCTTGCGCAGTCCGCCTTCGCCGTTCTCGTAGAGCTTGGCCAGATAGAACTGGGCCGGGGCGTAGCCCAGGTTGGCCGCGCGCTTGAGGCCGGCCATGCCGGTCGTGTCGCGGGCCTCGATGCGGCGGACGGCGTCGGCATACAGCGTCGCCGGGCTCTCGACCGGGACCGCCGCCGGATCGACCGCGGGGGGCGCGCCGGCGAGGGCCGGATCGATCGGGGCGACGCCCGGGGCGATGGCCACGGCGACACGCGAGG
The DNA here is from genome assembly GCA_030645575.1 of Caulobacter sp. Taxonomy (GTDB): domain Bacteria; phylum Pseudomonadota; class Alphaproteobacteria; order Caulobacterales; family Caulobacteraceae; genus Caulobacter. The sequence goes on from JAUSMJ010000077.1 coordinate 74,492, forward strand.
TCGCCGCCCCCGGCGAGGCCGGAGTGGTGTCCGCCTCGGCGGACTTGATCTCGCCCTGGTCGTCGGCGCTGTGGATCTGCAGCGCCCTGGCGACCCGGTCGGAGACGGATCCATCGCCATGCCCTGCGAACTGGATCACGCCATAGGCCGTCATCGAGGCGAGGGTCGCCGCGCCGGCCGCGACCACCAGGGCCGACTGCAGGGCCGAGCCCGCGCGACGCTTGGGCTTCTTCGCCCCACCGCCGAACAGGCCGCGCTTCTCGGTCGCGGCAGGACGGGCTTCGGGGCTGCTGGCCTGGCGGGCGGCCATGCGGGCCTGTTCGAGCACTTCGCGGGTCGTGCGCGGGCGCTGCGGTTCCTCGACATCGAAGGGCGAGACTTCCGGCGCGGGCGGAATTTCCGGCGCGTCTGGAATATCGACGTCCTCGGCGATCGGCGCGAAGCCGTCGGCGGCCTCGAAGTCCTCGTCGGAAAACGCCGGCGGCCCCCGCTCGGCGACGGGGAAGGGCTCCGGCTCGCCCAGCGGCGCGGCGGTCGTCGGCCGGGTCAGCGCCTGGGGCGCGAAGGCGTCTTCGGGAATGGTCCGGCCCGGCGAAGGGAACGGTTCGGCGGCGAAGGGATCGCCGAAAGGCTCGCGCGGCGGCTCGGCCCGCGGCTGGACCGGCGCCGGGGCGGCGGCCGCGATGGGCCCCTGGGCCACCTGCTCGGCCAGCCGGCGATGGGAAATGTTGAGGCTCGCGTCGATCTTCTCGCGCGCCTCTTCCAGCAGACGGGCGGTGCGCTCCTCGCTCTGACGGATGCGCTCGGCCAGGTCGGCCGACGCCCGTTCCTGGCGCTGGTTGATGCGTTCGGTGACGCGGGCCACCTGCTCGCCGACCTCGTCGATGGCCAGGGCGCCGCGCCGCTCGGAGTTGGCGATCCGCTCGGCCAGCCGCTCTGTGATGCGGGCGATCTCGCCGCCGAGCTTCTCCAGCGCCTGGGCCTGGACGCCATCGGCGCGGTTGAGCTTCTGCTCGACGGCGGTGGCGATGCGCGCCACCTCGCCGCCGATCTGCTCGATCGCGTCGGAGCCATGGTTTTCCACGGTCTGCACCCGCCGGCTCAGACTGTCGGCCATGTTGACCACCTCCCGCCCCATCCGCTCGATGGCCTGGGCCGAGCGGGTCTCCGCCGTCTGGATGTGCGAGGCCATCTCCGACAGCTTGCGGTCCATGCGATCGAACCGGCCTTCGGAGGCGGTTCGCAGCCCTTCGGCCAGCTCCGTCCGGGTCGTTTCCATCTTGCGGGTCAGGTCGGCCGCCAGCGCTTCCAGCCGCGCCCCGCCGTCGCCCGCCCCGCTCTCGACGGTGCGCAGGCGGCGGTCGAGGGCCACGAACGAGGCGCCCAGGTCGCGCAGGGCGTCGGTCGTGCGACTCTCGGCCTCCTCGACCCGCGCCACCACGGCCTCGGCCAGTTCCGCGGGATCGGCGGCGGGCGCGGTCTCCACCGCCGCGATGCGCGCCTCGACGGTCGCCAGGGTCTCGCGGGTGCGGGCCTCGCCCTCGTAGAGTTGGCCGGCGACCTTGCCGAGCATGCCCTCGATCGCGCGCAGGGCCTCGGCCGACCGTGGGCCGGTCGACTCCAGCTCCACGCGGCGCAGGCGCTCGCCAATGCCGCCATACTGGCTGCCAAGCTCTTCCACGGCGCCTTCGAAACGCGCCGCGACGGCGATCTGTTCGCGCTCGGCCGTCTCCAGCCGCGACAGGGCGCCGCGAACCGACTGGTCGATGCCGGTGATGGCCAGGGTCGAGCGCTGCTCGGCGGCCTCGATGCGCGCGGTCAGGCGTTCGACGGCCTCGGCGACCCGGCTGACCTCGTCGGCGGGATGGCCGGCGACCTCGTAGCGGGGCGCGGCGCCGGGACGCGGCGTGCCGATCACCACCGGCTCCGGCGGCGACACGAAAGCCGGGTCAGGCGCGGCCTGCAAACCCTGCTCGCCCTCGCCGATCATGCGGTTGAGCCATTCGCCCAGCGTCATGCCGGACCGACGGGCGAGATCCTTGGCGATCTCCCGCGTCTTTGGGTCAATACCCTTCACGCTCCAGGGCGCCCCCGACGTCATACGAATCGTGTCTCCGGCACTCATAGAGGACGCTAACCAGCAAGACTTTGTGTGTAAACGCGGCGTTAACACTAAATCTAGCGGGCGCGACGATTAGCTGTGGACGAAGCTTGCATCGGGTCGGTCAGGCGGCCATCTGGCCCGGATGGATATATCCACGACCCTGGCGACCACCGCCGCCTTCGTCGGCCTGACAGCCCTGGCCGCCTGGCGCGGGGCCCGGCCGCCCGACCTGCTGAAGGGGCCGCGCATGATCCCCTGGCGGACGATCATGGTCACCGGCGCCGCTGGCGCCCTGATGCTGCTGGTGCACCTGGCCAGCCTGCTGGGCCTGCATCACGACCGGTAGGCGGCGCTCGCGCGAGCGGCCAAATCGAACGAGCGTTTGAACTGGCTTGCTCCACCGGGCGCGCGCGTTAAGCTGGACCAAACGGGATTTCACGGGAGAACGGCCATGGCGGATTTTGGCGGCGGCGATCTTGAGGCCTTCCGCGCGGAGGTCCGCGACTGGCTGGCGGCGAACTATCCGCCGTCGCTGAACGCGCCGATGGACGACGAGACCGAGGCGCCCTGGGGCGGCCGCCGGTTCAACCCGACCAACAAGGACGCCAAGCTGTGGCTCGACCGCATGGCCGCCAGGGGCTGGACCGCGCCGATGTGGCCGACGCAATACGGCGGCGGCGGCCTGAGCCGCGAGCAGAACAAGGTGCTTGAGTCGGAACTGCGCCGCATCAAGGCCCGCCCGGCCCTGATGAGTTTCGGCATCTGGATGCTTGGGCCCGTGCTGCTGGAGTACGCCACCGAAGAGCAGAAGCAGAAGTTCCTGCCCGGCATCGTCAAGGGCGAGATCCGTTGGTGCCAGGGTTATTCCGAGCCGGGCGCCGGGTCCGACCTGGCCGGTCTGCAGACGCGCTGCGAGGATAAGGGCGATCACTTCCTGATCAACGGCCAGAAGGTCTGGACCAGCTACGCCGACCAGGCCGACTGGATCTTCTGCCTGGTGCGCACGGACACCTCGAAGAAGCATGAGGGCATCAGCTTCGTGCTGTTCGACATGACCACCCAGGGCGTCGAGACCCGGCCGATCAAGCTGATCAGCGGCAACTCGCCGTTCTGCGAGACCTTCTTCACCGACGTGAAGGTCCCCAAGGGCCAGCTGGTCGGCAAGCTCAACGGCGGCTGGGAGATCGCCAAGCGCCTGTTGCAGTATGAACGCCAGAACATCTCCGCCGGCGGCTTCGGCGGCGGCGCGGGCATCGACGTGGTCGAGGCCGCGAAGGAGCATGTCGGCCTCGACGCGCAGGGCCGCATCGCCGACGGCGACCTGCGGACCCGCATCGCCGCCCACAAGATGGACCAGCACGCCTTCATGCTGACCATCCGCCGGGCCGAGGCCGAGGCCAAGGCCAGCAAGGGCCCCAGCGCCGCCACCTCGATCATCAAATACGCCGCCGCCAAGCTGAACCAGGAGCGCACCGAACTGACCGTCGAGGCGCTGGGCCTGCAGGGCCTGGGCTGGGAGGGCGAGAGCTTCTCCGCCGGCGAGATCGGCGCCATGCGGTCGATGCTGCGGGCCAAGGCCAATTCGATCGAGGGCGGCACCAGCGAGATCAACCTCAACGTCGTCGCTAAGCGGGTGCTGGGCCTGCTGGATCACCAGTGATGATGCCCTCTCCCAGCGGGAGAGGGAGGGGCCCGTCGCGCGGCGACGGGAGGGTGAGGGGTTACGGCGTCGGCCGGCCAGTCACCCCAGTCCCTAACCCCTCAACCTCCCACGCCCTTGCGGGCGCGGGCCCCTCCTTCTCCCTGTGGGAGAAGGGATCATGATCGAGTTCTGGTACGAGTTCGCCTCGACCTACAGCTATCCGGCGGCCATGCGGGTCGAGCGTCTGGCCGAGGCGGCCGGCGTTCGGGTCGAATGGCGGCCGTTCCTGCTCGGGCCGTTGTTCCACGCCCAGCAGGGGCTGACCGACAGCCCGTTCAACGCCTTCCCGGTCAAGGGCAGGTACATGTGGCGCGACATGGAACGGGTCTGCGCGGAGGAAGGTTTACCGCTGAACCATCCCTCGCAGTTCCCGCGCAACGGCCTGCTGGCCGCGCGGGTGGCCATCGCCGGTCTGGACGACGGCTGGACGCCGGACTTCAGCCGCAAGGTCTATGAGGCCAATTTCGTCGCCGACCAGGACATCTCTGATCCCGGGGTGCTGGCCCCGCTGATCGCCGAAGCCGGCGGCGCGCCGGACGAGGCGCTCGAGGCGGCCCAATCCGAGCCCGTCAAGGCGCGGCTGAAGGACCATGTGAGCCTGGCCAAGGCGCGCGGGGTGTTCGGCTCGCCCAGCTTCATCACCGCCGACGGCGAGCTGTTCTGGGGCAACGACCGCCTGGAACAGGCCCTCGCCTGGGCACTTCATCACGCGAAGGCCACGGCATGAGCGTGCGTCCTTCGACACGGCCCTGCGGGCCTGCTCAGGATGACGTGCATCCGAGCCTCCAACCCCACTACGTCATGCTGAGCAGCGGCCAGCGGCCGCGTGTCGAAGCACGCACCAAGAGGAACTTCTGATGGCCGTCCTGAACGAAGAACAGACCATGCTGCGCGACGCGGCCAAGAGCTGGGCGCAGGAGTCCTCGCCGGTGACGAAGCTGCGCGCGCTGCGCGACGGCAAGTCCGGCCAGAGTTTCGATCCCGCGGCCTGGGCCGAGATGGGCCAGATGGGCTGGGCCGGGGTGATCGTGCCGGAAGAGCATGACGGCACGGCCTTCGGCTATCTGAGCCTGGGCCTGATCTTGGAAGAGACCGGCCGCACCCTGGTCGCCTCCCCGCTGCTGTCGACCGCCCTGATCGGCGCGGCGGCCCTGACGCTAGGTGGCTCGGACGCCCAGATGGCCGCCTGGCTGCCGAAGATCGCCGCCGGCGAGATCGTCACCGCCCTGGCCATCGACGAAAAGGCCCACCACGCCCCCGAGATGACCGCCCTCAAGGCCGACCGGAGCGGAGATGGTTTCACGTTAAATGGAACCAAGACCTTCGTCATCGACGGCGAGGCCGCCGACCTGCTGATCGTCGCCGCTCGCACGTCAGGCAAGCCGGGCGAGACGGACGGCATCACCCTGTTCCTCGTCGAGGGCGGCGCGGCGGGCGTCACGCGCAAGCACCTGGCCCTGGCTGACAGCCGGGGCGCGGCGGAAATCACCTTCGCCGGCGCGAAGGGCGAGGTGCTGGGCGAGGTCGGCAAGGGCTGGGCCGTGCTGGAGCCGGTGCTCGACCGCGCCCGCGCCGGTCTCGCCGCCGAGATGCTCGGCAGCGCGCTGCAGGCCTTCGAGATCACCCTCGACTACCTCAAGACCCGCACCCAGTTCGGCCAGGTGATCGGCACGTTCCAGAGCCTGCAGCACCGGGCAGCCAAGATGTTCACCGATCTGGAAACCACCCGCTCCTGTGTCGAGGCCGCCCTGGAACAGATCGACTCGGGCGCCGCCGACAACCGCGCCGCCGCGTCCCTCGCCAAATGCAAGGCCAGTGAGCTGGCCCATCTGGTCAGCAACGAAATGGTCCAGATGCACGGCGGCATCGGCATGACCGACGTGCATGACGCGGGCCTCTATCTCAAGCGCGCCAGGGTGGCCGAGCAGCTGTTCGGCGGGGCCGGTTATCACCGCGACCGCTACGCCAGCGTGCTGGGCTTTTAGAGATGGACGTCAACGGAACCGTCGCGGTCATCACGGGCGGCGCCTCGGGCATCGGCTTCGGCATCGCCTCTGCGCTGGCCAGGCGCAGCGCGAAGGTGGTGCTGGCCGATATCGAGGCCGAGCGCGCCCTGGCGGCGGCGGAAGTCCTGCGCGGCCAGGGGCTGGAGGCGACCAGCTGCTATCTCGACGTGATCGACCCGGCCAGCTGGGACGCAACGGCCGACGTCGCCTTCGGCCACTGGGACCAGGCCCCGCAGCTGCTGTTCAACAACGCCGGCGTCGGCGGCGGGACCACGGTCCATGAGACGCCCGAGCGCATCTGGGACTGGGTGTTCTCGGTCAATATCCGCGGCGTCTATCTGGGGGTGAAGACCTTCGCCCCGCGCATGCTGGAAAGCGGCCTGCCGGGCAGGATCGTCAACACCGCCTCCGAGCACGCGCTTGGCCTGCCGCCCAACCTGCGGGGGGGCATCGTTGCGCCCTATACGGCCGCCAAGCATGCGGTGATGGGCTACAGCCTGTGCATGCGGCGCGACTTCGAGGGCACCAGCCTGTCCGCCGGCGTGATCTGCCCCGGCGTGGTGCAGAGCGACATCTGGAACGCCTTCCGCAACCGCCACGACACCTTCGGCGGCCCGCGCTCGCTGGAGCGCCCCGGCCCCCACCCGATGGCCCACGGTCTGCCCGCCGCCACGGCCGGCGAACGCATCGCCGACCAGGTAGAGACGGACGAGTTCTTCATCTTCACCAACGGCCCCGACGAGGCCGAGGTGCTGGAAACCTTCACCATCGAAGCAAACGCGGCGATGGCGGCGTTCCGGCAGAGGTACGGGGTTTAGGAGGGGGCTGTTCTAGCTGTCCCTTGGGACTGCTAGAACAGTCCCCGTCGGCGCTGTCTAGGACAGGCTATCCAGTCCCAAGGGACAGGAAAGCCTGTCCCGTGAACGGATACGCGCCCAGCCCCTACCCCTTCTTCACGAACGGCTCCGGCGCCCGCCGGCCGCCCTGGCGCTCGAGCATCCAGCCCGGGTACTCGGGCGGCAGTTTGCTGGCCGCGTCCAGCGCCGCCATCTCGTCCGCCGTCAGGTCGATCTCGGCGGCGGCGAGGTTGTCGTCGAGCTGCTCGACGGTCTTGGCCCCGATGATCACCGTGGTGACGAACGGCTTGGCCAGCACATAGGCCAGCGCGATGCGGGCCACCGAGACGCCGCGGGCGTCGGCGATCAACTTCATCGCGTCGATGCAGTCCCAGGCCCGGTCGCGGTTGACCGGCGGGAAGTCGAAGCTGACCCGGCGCGCGCCGTTCGGCCCGGCGCCGTCGCGCGTGAACTTGCCCGACAACAGGCCCCCGGCCATCGGCGACCAGACCATCAGGCCCATGCCCTGGTCGGCCATCATCGGCACGATCTCGCGCTCCAGGTCGCGGCCGGCGATGGAGTAGTAGGCCTGTACCGTCTCGAACCGGGCGTAGCCGCGCGCGTCGGCGATGCCATGCGCCTTCATCATCTTCCAGGCCGGCCAGTTGGAGCAGCCGGCGTAGCGGACCAGCCCCTGGCTGACGAGATCGTCCAGCGCGCGCAGCGTCTCCTCGACCGGGGTCACCGGGTCGTTGGCGTGGATCTGGTAGAGGTCGATGTAGTCGAGCTGCATGCGGTCGAGGCTGGCCCGCACCGCGTCCATGATGTGGCCGCGCGAGGCGCCCTTGTCGTTGGGACCCCGGCCCATCTCGCCGAAGCATTTGGTGGCGATGACCACGTCGCTGCGCTTGACCCCCAGGTTGCGCAGGGCGGCGCCGACCATCTGTTCCGACTGGCCGTTGGAGTAGACGTCGGCCGTGTCGATGAAGTTGACCCCGCTGGCCAGGGCCCGGCCGATCATGTCATCGACGCCCTTCTGGTCGACCGCGCCGATGGCGCCCCACATGCCGCTGTTCTCGCTGGCGAAGGTCATGGCGCCGAGGCAGATCTCGGAGACATAGAGGCCGGTCCGGCCCAGCTGACGGTATTTCATGGCGTCCTCACCTCAGATCTATTGAGCAACCCTAAGGGTTCGCCCCCCCTCTCGCGAGGGGTGATGACTGGCAAATCGACCTTGCGTCCTTCGAGACGCCCTCTTCGAGGGCTCCTCAGGATGACGGGCGGGGATGGCTGGCAAAACTGTTCGTCATGGTGAGGAGCGCTCGAAGAGCGCGTCTCGAACCACGCACACCCTAAGCCGCCGCCCGCGCCCTCTGGCTGACCTCCTCGGCCTTGCGGCCGCCCAGCTCGACCATGTGGTCGTAGGCGGTCTCGAAGGTGCCCAGGCCCTGGGTCATCGAGCGCAGGTCGAGGATGAAATCCTGCCGCTCGTCATGCGGCATGTAGACCTCGATACTGTCCCAGCCGGGCCAGTCTGGCCGCGCGTCGAAGCCGAGCATCCGGCCCCGCCGGTTGGCGATCGAGGAGGTGATCCGCGCGGTCGCGGCGTTGGGCGCGTGGATGATCAGCTTCTCGATCGGCTCCAGCAGGATCGACCCGGCCTGGGCCATCGCCTCCTGCATGCCAATGCGGCCGGCCGTTCGGAAGGCCATTTCCGAAGAGTCCACGGCGTGGAACGAGCCGTCGATCAGGGTCACCGCCACGTCCACCACCGGGAAGCCGAGCGGACCCCGCTCCATGGCGTCGCGCACGCCCTGCTCGACGGCCGGGATCCACTGTTTGGGCACCACGCCGCCGGTGATCCTGTCGTTGAACTGGAAGCCCTCGCCCCGCGCCAGCGGCCGGATCTCCAGCAGGGTGTCGCCGAACTGGCCATGGCCGCCCGACTGCTTCTTGTGCCGCCCGCGCTGGGTCACAGCCTTGCGGATGGTCTCGCGATACGGCGTGGCCGGGGTGTGGGTCGCGACCTCGACCTGGTAGCGCCGCTTCAGCCGCTCCAGGGTGACGCGCAGATGGGTCTCCCCCTGCCCGCCCAGCCGCATCTCGTGCAGGGCCGCGTCCTGCGACAGGCGCAGGCCCGGATCCTCCTCCAGCAGCTTTTGCAGCGCGCCCGACAGCCGCACGTCGTCCTTGCGGTCGCGGGTGGCGATGGCCAGCTCGAACACCGGCGGACGCGGCGCGGGCGCCACCCTTGCCGACACGGCGGTCTTGCCGGCCGACAGCAGGTCGCCGGCGTGGGCGCCCTCGAGCTTGCCCAGCGCCACGACGTCGCCGATGTCGGCCACATTGACCTTCTTCGTGGCCTGGCCCTGGACGTCGAAGAGTCCGCTCACCCGGGCCCGGTTCCCGTCCGGCAAGGTGAGTTCCGCGCCGTCCGCCAGCGGGCTGCCGAGCACACGGGCATAGGCCATCTTGCCAGCCTGACCCGCGTGGGACGTTTTCAGGACGTAGGCCGACGGCCCGCTTGCGCCGAGCCGTTCGGCGGCCGCGTCCGGCCCCGGCGCATCGTGCCGCAGAGCCTTGAGCAGGCGGCGCACGCCGTTGCCCTGCAGGGCGACGCCGAAGAACACCGGGGCGATCTGGGCGGCGCGGGTCTCGGCGATCAGGTCGGCGAAGATGGTGTCCTGGCTGGGCGTGCCGTCCTCCAGCAAAAGCTCCATCAGACCGTCGTCGAAGTCGGCCATCTGTTCGAGCATGTGGAAGCGGGCGGCCGCCTCCTCGTCGATCAGATCGGCCGGTATCTCGACCTGTTCCGACGGCTTGCCGGCGCGGTAGACGAAGGCCCGCTCGAGCGCCAGGTCGATGAAGCCGGCGACATGCTCGTCCTTCCAGATCGGCAGCTGGCGCGCGACCAGCGGGATGGCGCTGACCGGCTGCAGCGCCTTGAGCAGCTCATCGACATGGCCCCGGGCCTGGTCGATCTTGTTGACAAAGAAGGCGCGCGGGACCCCGAGCCGCTCAAGGTCCCGTAGCCAGGGCTGGATCAGCACGGCCTTGTCCGGATCGGGGTCGATGACCACGATCGCCAGGTCCAGCGCCGCCAGACCGTGGTCGCACTCGGCGCGGAATTCGACCGATCCCGGATAGTCGATCAGGGCGTAGCGGTCGCCCATGAACGCGAACCCGGCCAGGTTCAGCTCGACCGACTGGCCAGCCTGGCGGGCTTCGGGCGAGGCGTCGCCGACGGCGCCGGGCTGTCCGACCACGCCCTGGCGGTCGGTCGCCCCGGCCGCGTGCAGCAGGGCCTCGAACAGGGTCGTTTTACCGGCGCCGTTCGGGCCGACCAGACCGATCGCCCGAACCGCGCCCGATTTCCTTGCAGACATGCGCGTTCTCCCACCGTTCGGCGGCGAGACGCGCGGCCTCGCCGCGTCGTTTCAGGTTCAGGGGGCGCGAGACCCGGGCCCCACGAGGTGATCGAACACCCGGCGCGCGGCGAGGGCAAGCCAAAGTGACCCGGGGTCAGGCTTTCCCCACCCCGGACCCTGCGCAATACTTTGTGAAAAGACGGAGGAAACAGCGGCATGGCCGACGATCTGGACGCCATCATCATCGGGGCGGGCTTCGGCGGTCTGACCGCCGCGATCAAGCTGAAGGAAGCGGGCTTCGGCCGGCTGGTGATGCTGGAAAAGGCCGACCGGATCGGCGGGACCTGGCGCGAGAACACCTATCCCGGCGCCTGCTGCGATGTGCCATCGCGGCTCTATTCGCTGTCCTTCGCCCTGAACCCCGAGTGGAGCCGGGCCTTCTCGCCCCAGGCCGAAATCCGCGACTACATGGAGCGGGTGGCGAAGCAGTTCGGCATGATGGGCCTGTTCCGCTTCAACACCGAGGTCGAGAAGGCTGTCTGGGACGAGGCCGCCGGCCAGTGGACCGTCACCGTCAAGGGCGGCGAGACGCTGTCGGCGCCGGTGCTGGTGTCCGGCCTCGGCCAGCTGAACAAGCCGGGCTACGCCGGCATCCCCGGCCGCGACGCGTTCAAGGGCGACAGCTGGCATTCGGCCGGCTGGCGGCACGACATCGACCTGACCGGCAAGACCGTCGGCTGCATCGGCGCCGGGGCCAGCGCCATCCAGTACATCCCCGAGATCGCCAGGACGGCCGGCAAGGTCATCGTCTTCCAGCGCACGCCCAACTACATCGTGCCGCGCCTGGATCGGGCCTTCAGCGCCTTTGAGAAGTGGCTGTTCCGCGCCGTCCCGGCGATCGACCGGCTCAATCGCTGGTTCATCTGGCGGATGATGGACCTGCGCTTCCAGGCGTTCAAAACCGGCACGAAGTCGGCGGAGAACTTCCGCGGGCTGGCCCTGAAATACCTCGACGCGGTAGTCACCGACCCGGCGCTGAAGGCGAAGCTGACGCCCGACTACCCGATCGGCTGCAAGCGCATCCTGGTCTCGGACGACTACTACCAGACCCTGACGCGGCCCAGTGTCGAGCTGGTCACCGAGGCCGTCGCCGAGGTCACGCCGGCCGGGGTGAAGACGGCCGACGGCGCCGAGCACGCCTGCGACGTGCTGGTCTATGGCACCGGCTTCGTCACCACCGACTTCGTCTCGCCGGTCGAGATCGTCGGCGCCGGCGGCAGGAGTCTGAGCGCGGCCTGGAAGGACGGGGCCGAGGCCTATCTGGGCGTCACGGTCGCCGGCTTCCCCAACCTGTTCATGCTCTACGGCCCCAACACGAATCTGGGCCACAACTCGATCATCGTGATGATCGAATCCCAGGTCGGCTATCTGGTCGAGGCGATGAAGGAACTGAAGCGCCGCGGCGCCCGGTCCCTGACCGTGACGGATCAGGCGCTCAAGCGGTTCAACGCTGAACTACAACAGGACCTGACGAAGACCGCCTGGGCCGGGTCCTGCTCCAGCTGGTACAAGACCGCCTCGGGCAAGATCACCAACAACTGGTCGAACGACACGGCGACCTACATGCGCCTGATGCGGTCGCCCGCGTTTGCCGACTATGAGGTGGCGTGAACAAGGGGACAGACACCCTGGCTATCTGTCCCTGTCACCGCACGCCCCAGATCAAAACATCCGCAGCAGGGTCACCACGAAGGCGGTGACGCCGGCGATCAGCGCCTTGGACAGCACCACCAGCACCGCGATGCTGATCGTGGCGGCCACGCCGCCCACAAGGCCCAGCACGCCGTCGCGCTCGGCCACGCCCAGGCCAAAGGCGGCGATGGCCAGGGCCGGCAGCATGTTGCCGAACGGAATGGGCAGGAAGACGATGATCGCCAGCACCAGGCACAGCAGGCCGGTCACCCGGTCGAGCCAGGGATTGTACAGGAAGGTCATGCGCGGCCGCAGCCGCCGCTCCAGCCAGGCCAGGTAGGGCGACAGCTTGCCCATCAGGGCGACGAAGTCGGCGCGGGTCATGGTCCGGTCGGCCAGCACCCGGGGCAGCCACAGCGTGCGCCGCCCGACCATCAGCTGGGCGGTGATGAACAGCAGCGGCACGCCGAGGATGGCCGACACGCCCGGTGGCATCGGCAGGGCGACGGGCGCGGCGAAGACGACCATCAGCGCCCCGAACGCCCGGTCGCCGAAGGCCTCGAGCACATCCTGCACCGCCACGGTCTTGCGCCGGGACGAGGCGATGCCGTCGAGGATTTCGGAGATGCGGGGGGCGTGTTCGGAGTCGGACATCGAAGCACGGGCTTAGCGCGTTCGCGACCGGCGGTCACGCCCACGAAAACGCCGATTTCAGACCCGGCCGGAGACGGGCAGCAGGGCGCCGGTGACGCCGCTGGCCGCGTCGGAGGCCAGCCACAGGATCGCCTGCGCCACCTCGCCCGGCGTGACCCAGGCGGCGACGTCGGCGTCGGGCATGTCGGCGCGATTGGCCGGGGTGTCGATGATCGAGGGCAGCACCGCGTTGACCGTTACCCGGCCCTTCAGTTCCTCGGCCAGGCTCTCGGTCAGGCGATGCACCCCGGCCTTGGACGCGGCATAGGCGCCCATGCCGGCGGCGGCCTTGACCGCCCCGCCCGCCCCGACGCTGACGATCCGCCCGGCCGGCGAGGCCAGCAGATGCGGCAGGGCAGCCCGGCAGGCGGCGGCGCAGGTCAGGGTGTTGAGCGTGAACATCCGGCTCCAGGCCGCCAGGTCGCCGTCCCGCAGCGTCTGCCAGACGAAGCCGCCGGCCACGTTGACCAGCACGTCGAGCCCGCCCAGCGCCTCGGCGACACGCTTCATCGCCGCCTCGGCCTGTCCCGGGTCCGACAGATCGACGCCGCCGAAGGGGACGGCTCCCTGGGGCAGGTCCCGGCCCTCCGGCGCGAAGTCGATCAGGGCCACCTTCGCGCCGCCGGCCAGCGCCGCCCGCGCCACGGCCTGGCCCAGCACGCCGAAGCCGCCGGTGATCACGATTGCCTTGCGGGTCATGGGGAGTCCTTACGCGCTTCTGGTGTCGAGCTGGGGTTTGGGCAGCAGGCGGTCGGCATCGGCGCAGCCGGGCGGCGGGCCGGACGGGACCGGCGTCCCGTCGATCGACATCCAGACGCCGAGCCAGGCGCCAGCCGCCTTGAGACCGGCCGGCCGGCGCCACTGCATCTGCCGCACGGAATCGGGCAGGGCCCCGTCGAGCACCGGATTGCCCGACGGCCGCACGACCACGACGTCCTGCGCATGGTCGGGCGAGCCGCCCCAGCGCAGGCAAACCCCGACCAGCCCCTTCGGCGCCGGCGCGGGCACGGCCAGCGCCGACGCCGACGCCAGTCCAACGATCATCGCGCGCGCCAACATTCCTCCTCGATCCCGCCTTTCGCGGCAAAGATCAATCGTTCGCGGACGGCGGCGCCTCGACCGCCGACGGGAAGGGCAAGGACATCGAGGAAAGGGGCTGATGGAGCGGCCGGCGGGAATCGAACCCGCGACATTCAGCTTGGGAAGCTGACGTTCTACCTCTGAACTACGGCCGCGCTCAGGAGCGGGGCGGACCATAGCCAAACTCCGGCCGCCCGCAAGCGCCGTTGACGCCCGCCCGCGCCTCCCGCACCATCGGTTCAAACAGATGTTGGGGGATCAGGTCATGGCCGACGGCGCGCACGGGACGGAAGATCGGGCGACGTTCCACTCCATGGTCGAGAGCACGGCGCAGGACTGGGCCAGGATCGCCACGGCATCCGCCGCGTACGGCCGCGAGTTGCCGGGCCGGGTGATCGCCCATCTGCAACTGCTCAAGGGCGACTGCGGCGGCTTCGTCGTCGACCGGCTGGAGCACAGCCTGCAGACCGCCACCCGGGCCTTTCGCGACGGCCGCGACGAGGAATACGTCGTCTGCGCCCTGCTGCACGACATCGGCGACGTGCTCTGCCCGCGCAATCACCCGGACATCGGGGCGGCGATGGTGTTTCCGTTCGTGTCCGAGGCCAACCACTGGATGGTCCAGCAGCATGGCGTCTTCCAGGGCTACTACTTCTTCCACCACCTGGGCCTGGACCGCGACATGCGCGAGCAGTTCCGCGGCCATCCGCACTTCGAATACACGGCCCAGTTCTGCCACCTGTACGACCAGTCGGCATTCGACCCGAGCTATGAGTCGATGCCGCTGGAGGCCTTCGAGCCGATGCTTCAACGGGTGATGAGCACGCCCAAGCGGTCGATCTACCTGCGCCCGGCGGCGGAGTAGGGATGCTCCCCTTCGGGGGAGCTGTCGGCGAAGCCGACTGAGGGGGTCACCCCAGATCTGAGCGGACCCCCTCCGGCCCGGCTATCGCCGGTCCACCTCCCCCGATGGGGAGGATTACTTCAAAAACGTCTCCACCTCGGCCGCGAACGGCTCCGGCTGGTCCAGCATCAGGTAGTGGAAGGCGCCATCGACGCGCCTCAGCGCTACGCCGGGCAGCGCCGCGTAGTTGGTGGCGTAGACCTGATCGACCACCCCGTAGAAGAAGCCCATGGCCGTGTCGCGGGCGTAGACCACCGTCACTGGCGTCCTGATGGTCGTCAGCTCGCCGCGCAGATCGGTCGTCATCACGTCGTAGGTGGCGCGGGCCATGACGCCGCGGTCGCTGGCCAGCGACCAGGCCAGGGCCTCGGCGCGGGCGGCGTCGGTCTTGGCCAGCCCCGCCACGACCCGCGGCTGGCTGGCGGCGAAGGCCGCGTCGGACTGGCCCAGCAGGCTGTCGCGGAAGGCGGCGGCCTGCGGCTCGATCGCCGTCGCCGTGGCCGCCGGATTGATCAGCACGCTGAAGAACGGCAGGGCATCGACGACCATCACCCGACCCACCGAGTCGGGATGGCGGGCGGCGATCAGCAGGGCGGTGAACCCGCCCATCGAATGGCCGATGATCGCCGGATGATCGAGCTTTTGCCCGGCGATGTAGGCCAGGACCTCATCGGCCAGCGGGGCGACGACCGGCCCCTCGGCGTTGCCGGCGACCGGCGCGCCGGCGAACCCGGCCACCTGGACCAGGTGCACGCGGTAGCGGCCCTCGAGCCGGGCGGCCGTGTCGCGCCAGACCGCCGCCGACGAGGTCAGGCCGGGGATCAGGATCACGTCGGGCCCCTGCCCCCGCACCTCGACGGAGAAGCGGGTCGGCTCAGCGTGCGCCACGCCGGCGCCGAGCGGCAGGATCAGGCTCAACAGGGCGAGGATGCGTTTCATGGTCTTCAGCATGGAGTGTCTCCGTGACGGGCGTGCGGCGCTCAGGCCTGGCCGCCGTCAAAAATGGCTTCGATGGGCTGGCCGAACAGGCGCGCGATGCGGAAGGCCAGCGGCAGGCTGGGATCGTACTTCCCCGTCTCCAGCGCGTTGATGGTCTGGCGCGAGACCTCGAGCCGCTCGGCCAGGTCCGCCTGGCTCCAGTCGCGCTCGGCCCGCAGGACCTTGAGGCGGTTCTTCATTTGTAGCGCGCCCGGATGAAGGGCTGCGACAGGCCCATGGCCAGGCAGAAGATCGGGAAGGCCCAGAACGACTGCAGCCCGGGCGTATGCACGTAGATCTCCAGGAAACCCCAGACGGTGGTCACCGTCATGGTGACGCCGAAGCCCCAGATCATCGCCTCGACGAGCACGTTGCGCTGGAACTCGTCGGTCTCTTCCTTGATGTAGAGGCCCATGATGGCGATCACCGCCACGATCGGCAGGGCCGGCGCCACGGCGATCGCCCAGGCCAGCGGCCCCGACAGCCCCGGATCCCGGAAGGCGAAGGACGCCCCGAAGATCGCCACGAGATAGGCGAACATCGCCGGAATGAAGCGTTTGATGTAGCGACGCCCGGCGGGGCTGGCGGTGTTGGCCATAACGGCTTCCTTTTCGATGAGACGGATCAGCGGCCGCGGCGCAGCCACCAGATGGCCCAGAACAGACCGTAGCCGAGCAGCATCAGGGCTACAGTCATGGCGACGCCGAAAACGACCAGACCGGCCTCGGCCGGCGACAGCCCGAACTGGTCGCCGCCTCCGCCAAAGGCCACGCTCGCCAGGGCGACCGCAATGGACCCGGCAACCAGCAGCCCCGTGCTGCCGCCCCAGTACCAGCTGGACTTGTGGGCCTCCCGGACCGCCTCGTCGGCGCGTTTCCACCAGCGGCCGGTAAGAACCAGGCCCGCCAGGCCGGCGACCAGCACGGCGACGGCCTTGGTGATCGCCACGGGCGCCAGTCCAAAGGCCGCGGCGACGACGGCAACGCCTCCGGCCAGAAGGCCCAGGCCCGTGGCGGCCAGAAACAGGGTCGGCAGGCCCATGCGGCGAGGTGCTGAAGGTGCGGCGGTCACGTCGGCTTCCTTGTCTTGATGACAAGGTAACTTGTCTCACAGGCGCGCAGAAAGTGTCAAGGTCGCCATACAAAAAGTTTTGTGAGCTTGTCCGCCCCTACTTCCAGGCCCGGAAGTGTTTCGACAGCTTCAGCCCCTGCCGCAGGTAGTGGGAGCCGTCCTCGCCGTAGAGCCGCGTCGGGCGGGCGGTCAGCGGCTCGTAGACCAGCCGGGCCACGGTCTGGCCGTCCTCCAGCAGGAACGGCGTCTCGTGGCTGCGCACCTCGAGCACCCCCTTGGAACCGCGCGAACGGGTCTCGTCCGTGCCAAAGCCCGGATCGAAGAAGCCGGCGTAGTGGACGCGGAACTCGCCGACGGCCGGGTCGATCGGGGTCATCTCGGCCGCCTGATCGACGGGGATCTCGATGTCGTCCTTGGAGGCCAGGATGTAGAACTCGTTGGGATCGAGCAGCAGCTCGCCCTTGGGCGACTCCAGCAGCTCCCAGAAGTCGCGCGGGTCGTGGCCGTCTTCCTTGTCCAGGTCGATGACCCCGGCGTGGCGCCGGCCGCGGAAGCCGGCCATGCCGCTCGACAGATCGACCCCGACGTTACGCATCGACAGCTTGGCCGGCGTGCCGCGCTTGAGCCGCAGCTGGTTCAGCCGCGTGCCGGACCGGACCAGCACCGAGAAGGTCTGGGGCGCGACCTCGATATACAGCGGGCCGGTATAGCCCTCGGCCACGTCGTCGAAGGCCGGGCCGTGGTCGGTCAGCAGTCGCACGAACACATCGACCCGGCCGCTGGAGCTCTTGGGATTGCCGCGCGCGGAGATGCCCGGCGGCAGGGCCAGCCGCTCCTGCACCTCGGCGATATAGACGCAGCCGCGCTCGAGCACCGCGCCCCTGGTCAGGTCCAGCTCGTGCATGGCCACGTCCGGCAGGCGGTCCATGACCTTGCGCCGCCCGGGCAGGAAGGAGGCCCGCACCCGCCAGCAGCGTTCGCCCAGCCTCAGGTCGAGACTGGCCGGCTGGACCTGGTCGGAGTCGAACGGCGTGAGCGATCCGATGGCCCCCTGGGCGATCAGGTCCTCGATCGATTGGCAGGGAAGAATCCCGGCGGCGTGAGCGTCATTCATCGTCGGGCCATTACTCACGACCCGGGGCGACAAAGGCAAGGGCCCGCTGGCCCCGAACCGCCGCTTTTAGGAATGCGCCCTGGCGCCGCCCGGCGAGAGCACATAGATCCCGGCCCCCACTCCGAACAGCATCAGCGCCTCCGTCAGCGTGCCGATGGCCCGCATCTCGACGGGCGACCACCGGGCGATCGCCTCGCCCAGCACCAGCAGGACGATGTTGATCGCCCCCAGAACACCGAGAATGGCGGCGAACACGCGGAACACCATCGCAATCATGGGAACCCTCCCCTCCGAGCCTCATGGCTTAACCATAGCCTGAAAAACACGGACTCTGTCGAGGTTCCACGGAACGGCGTTCCGGGAATTCGGTGACAGTTTGCGAATTGCGATCGCGCGGGCGGCCGACGGCGTGACGGCGGCAATTCGCAAACTGTCACCGAATTCCCCTCGCTCTTGACCTGACAGGGCCCTTTCCTGTTGATGCCGCCACCTTTGACGAGAAAGCCGTAGCCATGGCCGAAGACCCCAATGCCTGGGAGCCCGCCACCCGTCTGATCCGCGGCGGCCTGGCGCGCAGCAACCAGGGCGAGATCTCCGAGGCCCTCTATCTGACGCAGAGCTTCGCCTACGAGAGCGCCGGCGCGGCCGACCGGCGGTTCTCCGGCGAGGACCCCGGCTACGTCTATTCGCGCTACGCCAACCCGACGACGCAGATCTTCGAGGACAAGCTGGCCCTGCTGGAGGGCGCGCAGTACTGCCGGGCCCTGGCCTCGGGCATGGCGGCCGTGCATGTGGCCCTGACCGGCCTGCTGCGCGCGGGCGACCATCTGGTGGCCGGCCGGGCGCTGTTCGGCTCGTGCAACTGGATCGTCCAGACCTGGCTGCCGCGCTTCGGCGTCGAGACCACGCTCGTGGACGCGACCGATCTGAAGGCCTGGGAAGCGGCCATGCGGCCGAACACGAAGGTCGTGCTGCTGGAGAGCCCGGCCAACCCGCTGCTGGAGATCACCGACATCGCCGCGGTGGCCGCCATCGCCCACGCCGCCGGCGCGAAGGTGGTGGTGGACAACGTCTTCGCCACGCCGATCTTCCAGAAGCCGCTGACGCTGGGCGCCGACGTGGTGGTCTATTCGGCGACCAAGCACATCGACGGCCAGGGCCGGGTGCTGGGCGGGGCGATCCTCGGGGACAAGGCCCTGCTGGAGGACGCCTATCGCGACATCATCCGCCACACGGGCCCGGCGCTGTCGCCCTTCAACGCCTGGGTGCTGATCAAGGGGCTGGAGACGCTGGACCTGCGCGTGCGTCGGGAAACCGAGACCGCCGCCGCCCTGGCCGACCTGGTCGGCGACCACCGGGCGGTCAAACGCGTGCTCTATCCGGGCCGCGCCGACCACCCCCAGGCGGCTGTCGCCCGGGCGCAGATGAGCGGCTTTTCCAACCTGCTGGCCTTCGACCTGGGCAGCCGCGAGGCCGCCTGGCGGTTCCTCGACGCGCTGGAGATCATCGACATCTCCAACAACCTGGGCGACGCCAAGTCGATGGCCACGCACCCGTCAACGACGACTCACCGGGCCATGCCAGAGGCGAATCGTCTGGAGATCGGCCTGACCGAGGGCTACGTGCGCATGTCGGTCGGGCTGGAGGACGTCAAGGACCTCTCCCGCGACGTCGAAAGGGCGCTGGACGCCGCCGCCTGAGCAAGAGGCCATGGCTCGCATCAACCGCCGGGGCAGCCCGGACAGTCCGGTCTACGAAGCCCGCACGGGAGACATCCTGGTGCGGGTCTCGCCCAGCTATACGCCCGAGGAATCGAGCCCCGCGAACGGCCGCTGGATCTGGATCTACACCATCGAGATCGAGAACCATGGCGCCGACACCGTCACCCTGACCTCTCGCCACTGGGTGATCACCGACGGCCGCAACCGGATCGAGGAAGTGCGCGGCGCCGGCGTGGTCGGCGAACAGCCGGTGCTCGGCCCGCGCGAGGCGTTCCGCTACCAGTCCGGCTGCCCGCTGACGACGCCGTCGGGGGCCATGCGCGGGACCTACCAGATG
This sequence comes from Caulobacter sp., assembly GCA_030645575.1. Lineage (GTDB taxonomy): Bacteria > Pseudomonadota > Alphaproteobacteria > Caulobacterales > Caulobacteraceae > Caulobacter. The sequence continues at coordinate 94,098 of JAUSMJ010000077.1, forward strand.
GTCACGGCCGGCGGCGAGGCGTTCGAGGTGACGATCCCCGAATTCTCGCTGCACCTGCCGGGCGCGCGGCGGCGGCTGAACTAGGAACTGGGTGCAGTGGGGGGCGGACGGTCCGCCCGCGCCTCGGCCTCGGCCTGTACCCGCGTGAAGTAGTCGGGGTCATGCGCGGTCATCCGCGCCGCGTAGCGCTTGAGCTGCCGGTGCAGCAGCCGGTACTTCGCCTCGATCTCGGCCTCTTCCTCCGAACTCACGGGCTCGGGTTTCGGCCGGCGGTCCCTGGATTTTGTCATGGCGGTCTCCTCGCAACTGCGGTGAATTCGGAATTCCCGCGCGTCCCCGCGCATGGCGACGCCGCTTCACGGGGGGTGAAGGCAGGGAGGATGCGGCGCGCTCCGGTCTTGCCCGGATGTCTGTTTGTAGAGGGTGCAAGAGTGGACAGGACCGTCACGCGCCGCGAAGTCCGTTTTCCGGTGGCCGCCGGTAGGCAGCCCTCTTAGGGCTTGGCCGGCAGAAGCCTCCGGCGGGCGGGGGGCGGCGAAGCCCTCCCCGGACCGTGAGCGTAACCCCCGCCCACCTGTCGCCCGTCCGGCCAGGGGTCGCTCCGCTTCCCGCTCCGCGCCCTGCTCCAACGCCGGCGACAAAGGGACCTGAACGACTGGCGCCGGGCGGACATCCCGCTCGAACTCCATCCCGCCGCCGCATCGGATCGCCTGGCCGTAGCGCCCTCCCCTGCAGCGGGACGAGGGAGAGTATGGGGGCGGTTTGGAGGGGTGATGGACAGATTGTTTCGCGCGGCCGGAAAGACGGCGCGAAGGTGTGGGATTTCAGCCGGTTACGCGCGGAGATCGCCGGCAAGCCCCCGGACCTTCCTCTCCCGTTTGGGAGAGGGGGACCATGCGAAGCATGGTGGAGAGGGATGCGCGGTGGCGGCAGGCCGCACACGATCGATCCGGACCTCCCGGCAACCGCCTCCGCCTCCCTCTCCACCAGCCTTCGGCTGGTCCCCCTCTCCCAAGAGGGAGAGGAAGCCCTTGATCTCACGCAGGCCAGCCTGCCGGACGGCCCAGGTCAGTCCGCCGACGCGGGCCCTGCGCGGCCACGAAAGCCCTTCCCCCTGGAGGGGGGAAGGGAGCGTTCCGCTGGAACCCCATGCTATCATGTGATAGCATTCACGCATGGCCCAGCTCCTCGTTCGCGGCATCTCGCCTGATCTGGTCAAGGCCCTCAAGGCCCGCGCCGCCAGCCACGGCCGCAGCGCCGAGGCCGAGCATCGCCTGATCCTCGAGGAACAGCTCAAGCCCCCCGTGAGTGATTTCTGGGAACGGGCGCGGGCGGCGCGCGATGAGTTGCGCGGCAAGATCACGGGCAACTCGGCCGATCTGATCCACGAAGAACGCATGAAGCGGTGACGGTCGTCGTCGATGCCTCGGTCGCGGCGAAGTGGGTGCTCCCGGAAGACGGGGAGGACGCGGCCAAGGCCCTGCTGTCCGAGGATCTGACCGCGCCGGGCCTTTGGCTCCTCGAAGCGGGCAACGCCATCTGGAAGCGGGTTCAGCGGGGCGAGTTTCCTCCGTCCGAGGGCGACGACCTGCTGGCCATCCTGGCCGCCGCCCCGGTCCGCACGACGCCGGTCGAACGCGACCTGGCCGCCGCCCTCTCGCTCGCCACAACGCTGAAACACCCGATCTACGACTGCCTCTACCTGGCCGCCGCGATCCGCGAGGATACGGTGGTGGTGACCGACGATGGGCGGTTCGCGCGGGCGGTGGCGGGGACGGGGTACGCGGGGCGGGTCAGGCGGTTGGGGGCGTAGGTCGCCTTCTCCCCTTGCGGGAGAAGGTGGCCGCGCAGCGGCCGGATGAGGGGTCTCGCGGACGGATCGGAGTAGCGGACCGGGTTCCGACGCGGCGCCAGCCTTCAACCCCTCATCCGACCCCGCTCCGCGGGGCCACCTTCTCCCGCAAGGGGAGAAGGGACCGCGCCCTTGATCTCATGCAGGCCAGCCTGCCGGACGGTCCAGGTCAGTCCGCCGACGCAGGCCCTGCGGGCCTGTCGCTCCGCGACGCGAAGCGCCCTTGAGTGACCTGGACCGTCCGGCGATCATCTCGGCATGAGATGAAGGGGTTGGTGGGGGCGTGAGCCGCTTCGGGGCTACAGGCCATCAGACGATTTCCGCCCAAGCCTCCGTTGCAAGCGCCTCAAGCAGCTCGGATTTTGTATCGCTGTACCGCCGGACGGCTGCGTGCGCTGCGAGCCCCGGCTCTGGCTCGTGAACCACCCGAATGGCTATGCCGTGATCCGCACACGCCGCCTTGATCCTTCCGACCTGACCGCGAACGAAGCAGTCTTTCGGCTTGACCGAAACCACCGCACTGAATTCGTTGACGGCAGTAGCATTTTGTTGCGCCTCAGTTCCAGAATGGAATTCCAACCAAACTGCCGACAGGTAGTTTTCCTTACCTCGCAAGCGGAATGCGTCGGCAAAGACGCCTAAAACGGCTCCGCTATTGGGATCGCGGATGACTGACCTATTCCGAACCCACCGGAGTAGGTGCTGATCATCCGCAATTGGTCTAACCACCAAGGAGATCATCCAGACGGTATGGTGCCAGCACCTGCGGAAGAAGGTCGCTGCGATTTCGACCAACAGCCTTAACGGCTTGCCCGCAGATGCTGGTCGAAACCATCCAGCGAACCTGATCCTTCGCAAGACACTCGATCGTCAAACGCGCCTCGCCGCCAACCCAACCCGCAATGATCTCGCCCGTCGATGTTGCACCGAGGGAGGGCCGATTTCGCGCCTTCAAGACCAACAGCATTCGCAGCATCGTCTTGTACGACCAGACCTCGGGCAGTTGGTCGCCAAAGTCCCACTCATCGGCGTCCAGGAGATCGTCGAGCTGGCGAAAGATACCTGAACGCCAACCCGCGTCGAGATGCATGGCGAGCTGCGCCGTACTCACCTTCAGATCGACAAGCCGATCGTAGATTTGCTCGGCTTCGGTTCCCGGCTGCAGCCGGAGCACAGTGGTTTCGCTAGAGCCTCCGGTCGCCCTTTCACTTGAGAAAGCCAAGGGTGCTAGGGCAGCTGATCCGCGATAGGACGACGAGCCGGATAGCAGCGGCGAATCGCTCAGCAAAGGGAAGCCCTCGACGATCGGCCCTAGGCCAAGAGGGCCCTGGATTTGTCCGTGATGCATTCCTCAAACACCTGATTTTTGGCCAGCTTAGCTTGTGCCAATAGGTTGACTATGTCGTCATCCGATTGGGGAACGTCAACATCGCAATACAAGTCTAAGTCGAGATTGTAGGAGACGTGACCGAAAAGGGCACGGTCGGCTGTACCAGCCTTCATGATCACCATGAAGGGTGTACCCTTAACAGGGGAGACCGCCGCGACCTGCCAAGTGTCGGCGAAGTTGCCGCTCGACTCGGGAAGCCTGATACCAATCCTAAGGTAGTCGTCGCTGTCTATCCGCTCAGTCTCCCCTATCGGAACGTCGATCCGATTCTGAAAGCGAATCCCAATTCGGCCAACGCGATGGGGCCCAACCGCCTTTTTCCAACGCTTCCAAATTTCGAAGAATTCGGCCGTGAACGCCGTCCATCCGGGATACGGCGCAAGACTAGAAAAAGCGAGGCCCTGCCGGCGTGGCTGAGCGATAAACTCGCCGGTTTCCGACGCCAGTTTATATCCGATGCGGTCTGTTTCGGGTGCCTTGCCTGCCCCGAGTTTGACCTTGAACTCGTGCAGTTCTTGGGCCCTCGCATAACGCTTTTTGATTGATGCGGCAGCTTTATCGACGAGGTTATCGGGCACAGCGTCGGCTGTCCGGAACTCGATAATCGCTTCGAAAATCGGAGGCTTTTGATATTTAGCCATAAGTGCCCGGACTCCTGCGCGACACCGTCGTACGGTCGGACCGATTATGACGCTCTTCCTGTCCAGTCCATAGATGCTGGCAAAAACAGTCAACATCCCCTTGCGTCAGTGCGCAACAGTCGGGGTCGCCCCCATCGATCTTACAAACGATTGAGGTACGCGGAACTGACGTCTGGGACTGATGCGGCCGATGATCATCCAATCTGACCTTTTTGTTTTGGGTGCGATTGTCGGCTACCGAACGGATCGAAATTTGCGCCGAGGTCAGAACTAGCCGCCCTCGCTCTCCAGACTTGCGCTGCCCCCCTACCCCTACCCCTACCCCTACCCCTCCAGTTCATACACCCGCGAGCAGTACTCGCACGTCACCCGCACCATCCCGTCCTCCTCGACCATCTCCGCCCGCTCCTCGTCGCTGAAGCTCTCCAGCACCCCCGCGATCCGCTCCATCGAACAGCGGCAGAAGGCCTTCAGCGGCTTCGGCTCGAACAGGCGCACGCCGTCCTCGTTGAACAGCCGCCACAGCAGGGTCTCCGCCGGCAAACTCGGGTCGATCAGTTCGTCTTCGCCGGTGGTTTCGAACAGGGCCTGGGCGCGGGTCCAGGCGTCGGCGGTGTCGCCGCGGGTTTCGTCGCCGGCGATGTTCTGGATCAGCAGGCCGCCGGCGCGCCAACTAAGTCCCTCTCCGGTGTCGGCCTGGCCGACGGCCAGGCGGATGCGGGTGGGGGTCTGTTCGGACTGGGCGAAATACTGTTCGGCGCACAGGGCCAGGGTCTCGCCCTCGATGGCCGTGACGCCCTGGTAGCGGTCCATGTCCGGCCCCTGGTCCACGGTCATGATGAACACGCCCTGGCCCAGCAGCGTGCGGGCGCCGGGCCGGGCGAAGCCCGTGCTGACCTCGGCGAGGCGGTCGGCGTCGAAGCGGCAGTAGCCGCGCAGGGCGCCGGCCGTGTCGTAATCAACCACCACATAGGCCACCGGGCCGTCGCCCTGGGCCTGGACGATCAGCCGGCCGTCGAACTTCAGGCTGGAGCCGACCAGGGCGGCCAGGGCGCAGGCCTCGCCCAGCAGGTTGGCGACGGCCTCGGGGTAGTCGTGGCGGGTCAGGATCTCGTGCACGGCGTCGCCCAGCCGCACGATGCGGCCGCGCACGGGCCAGCCCTCGATCTGGAAGGTGGCGACGAGGTTGTCGGCGGGGGTCGGGGCGGCGGTGAAGGCGGTCTCGGTCATGGCGCGACTAGATAGGGATTTCCGCGGCCGGTTGCGAGCGGCGCCGGAACGGGGCATGGACTCGGCCTCGCCATTGCTCGAAGGCCGTCCCATGCTTGCGATCGTCCGCGCCGTTCTGCTGTCCTGCCTGCTGGCCGGCTGCGCCCTGGTTCCGCCCGCCGCGACGCCGGCGGCCGCGACGCCCGAGGTGGCGCCGATCCTGATGACCGCCGACGCGATCGACGCGGGCTCCTGGGCCCGGCCGCGCGAGGCGCGGGTGACGCATGTCGATCTGGACCTGTCGGCCGACTTCGACGCCCATGTGGTCGGCGGCACGGCCGGGCTGGACATCCAGGCCGCGCCCGGCGTCGGCGAGGTGGTGCTCGACACGCTGGACCTGACCATCCTGGGCGTCACCGATGGCGCGGGCCGCGCGCTGGTCTGGACGCTGGGCGCGGCCGAGGGCGACAAGGGCGCGCCGCTGACCGTGCAGCTGGCCGGCGCCACGCGCGTGGTGGTGGCCTATCGCTCCAGCGCCGGCGCGCTGGCGCTGCAGTGGCTGCCGCCCGAGCTGACGGCCGGCAAGGTCAAGCCCTACCTCTACAGCCAGGGCCAGCCGACGCTGAACCGCAGCTGGATCCCGACCCAGGACAGCCCGGGCGTGCGCCAGACCTGGACCGCGCGGATGGTCGTGCCGCAGGGGCTGACCGCCGTGATGAGCGGCGAGAAGCTGACGCCGACCGGCGAGCCCGCCGGGCCCGGCCGGCGCGCCTTCCGCTTCCGCATGACCCATCCGACCGCGCCCTATCTGATCGCGCTGGCCGCCGGGGACATCGCGTTCAAGGCGCTGGGTCCGCGCACGGGCGTCTATACCGAGCCGTCGATGATCGACCGGGCGGCCTATGAGCTGGCCGACACCGAGAAGATGGTCGAGGCGGCCGAGGCGCTCTACGGCCCCTATCGCTGGGGCCGCTACGACGTGCTGGTGCTGCCGCCGGCGTTTCCGTACGGCGGGATGGAGAACACCACCCTGACCTTCCTGACCCCGACCTTCATCACCGGCGACCGGGCCAATGTGGGCCTGGTGGCGCACGAGCTGGCGCACAGCTGGTCGGGCAACCTGGTGACCAACGCCACCTGGGACGACATCTGGCTCAACGAGGGCTTCACCAGCTATGTCGAGAACCGCATGATGGAGGCGCTCTACGGCCCCGGGCGGGCCGGCGTCGAGGCGGACCTGAGCTGGGACGAGCTGCAGCGGGACGTGGCCGCGGAGCCGGCGGCGGCCGTGACGTTGTTCGGCTCGGGCACGACCGTGGAGTACGTCAAGGGCGAGGCCTTCCTGCGCACGCTGGAGCACGCGTTCGGCCGCGACCGCTGGGACGCCTATCTGCGCGGCTATTTCGACCGCCACGCGTTCCGGCCGCAGACCACGGCCGGCTTCCTGGCCGACCTGCGCGAGCATCTGGTCAAGGGCGACGCAGGCCTGGAGGCCAGGCTGCAGCTCGACGAATGGGTCTATCGGCCGACCATCCCGTCGGGCGCCTGGCACGAGGCCTCGCCGGCCCTGCTGGCGATCGACGCCCAGGTGGCGGCCTTCGTCGGCGGGGCCCCGGCCGCGAGCATCCCCGGCAAGACCTGGACGACCCAGGAGTGGCAGCGGTTCCTCAACAACCTGCCGCGCCAGCTGCCCGCCGCGCGGCTGGCCGACCTCGACGGCGCGTTCGGCCTGTCGGCCTCGACCAACGCCTATGTGCGGGCCGGCTGGCTGCAGCTGGTGGTGGCCAACCGCTACGCGCCCGCCCTGCCGTCGCTGGAGGCCTTCCTGGCCAGCAACGGCCGGGGCCTGTTTCTCAACCCGCTGTACAACGGGCTGATCAAGGACAAGGCCTGGGGCGTGCCGCTGGCGCGCCGCTATTTCGAGGCGGCGAAGAGCGGCTATCACCCGGCCCTGGCGGCAAGCATCGAGCGGCGCATCGCGGCGGCGGAAAAGCCCTGATCGTTCGGGGACTGGCTTTCCTGTCCCTTGGGACTGGATAGCCTGTCCCGTCCGCGCGAGCCGGGGACAGGACAAGCAGTCCCAAGGGACAGCTAGTCCGGTCCCCGGGCCCGTCAGTCCCTCGGAACCGGCCGCTCCAGCTCTTCCAGCGCCACCGGCCCTAGCCGATCTTGCCGAAGCACCAGGCGAGGATCGACTTCTGGGCGTGGATGCGGTTCTCCGCCTCGTCCCAGACCAGCGATCGCGGGCCGTCGATCACCGCGTCGCTGACCTCCTCGCCACGGTGGGCGGGCAGGCAGTGCAGGAACACCGCGCGGCTGTCGGCCACGGCCATGAGGTCCTCGTCCACCTGGAACGACTCGAACGCGTCCAGCCGGGCCTCGCCATCGACGTCGCCCATCGACACCCAGGTGTCGGTGACCACGCAGTCGGCGCCCTGGACGGCGGCGCGCGGGTCGTCGGTCATCTCGATCCGCCCCTGCTGCTCGGCCGCGCGGGCCAGGTCGTAGAGGTCCGGGTGATAGGCCGCCGGGCAGGCGATGTTCAGCTTGAAGCCCAGCTTGGGCGCGGCGTGAATGAAGCTGGAGCAGACGTTGTTGCCGTCGCCGACCCAGGCGATGGTCTTGCCGGCGATCGGCCCGCGATGCTCCTCGAAGGTCAGGATGTCGGCGAGGATCTGGCAGGGGTGGCTCTTGTCGGTCAGGCCGTTGATCACGGGGATCGTGGCGTTCTGGGCGAACAGCTCGACGTCCTCGTGCCGGTTGGCGCGGATCATCACCGCATCGACCATGCGCGAGAGGACGCGGGCCGTGTCCTCGATCGGCTCGCCGCGCCCCAGCTGCATGTCGGCGGCCGTCGAGATGATGCCCGCGCCGCCGAGCTGGCGGATGGCCGCGTCGAAGCTGAACCGCGTGCGGGTCGAGTTCTTCTCGAAGATCATCGCCAGGGTGCGGCCCTCGGCGGGGCGGTCCGGATCGACCCGCGCCTGGGTCCAGCCCTTGCGCGCGGCCTTGCGGGCGCGGGCGTCGTCGAGAATGGCCCGCAGGTCGTGGGCCTCGAGCTTCCAGATATCGATGAAGTGTCTGGGATGGGTCATTATATCCCCCGCTCATCCCCGCGAAGGCGGGGACCCAGGTTTGTTTGTGTTTCCTTCCGCTCGCACCCGGGCTTTCCGAAAAAAGCCTGGGTCCCCGCCTGCGCGGGGATGAGCGGAATGGGGGGCTAGGCCGCGGCCTTCGCCCTGGCCGTCTCGCAGGTCTTTTCGAGCTTTTCGATCGCCTCGCGGGCCTCGTCCAGCGTCAGGGTCAGCGGCGGCAGCAGGCGCACGCAGTTGTCGCCGCCGCCGGCCACCAGCAGGTGATGGTCGCGGGCCATGGCCATGAACTCGCGGTTCACCGGCGTGACCTTGATGCCGATCAGGAAGCCCTTGCCGCGCACATCGACGATGATGTCGGGGAAGCGATCCTTCAGGCCCGTCAGCTGCTGGTTGAAATAGCCGGCCACGTCGCGGACGTTGGCCAGGGTCTCTTCCTTGCTGATCTCTTCCAGGGCGGCCAGGCCCACGGCCATGGCCAGCGGGTTGCCGCCGAAGGTCGAGCCGTGGACGCCGACCGTCATGCCCTTGGCCGCCTCGGCCGTGGCCAGGCAGGCGCCGACCGGGAAGCCGCCGCCCAGCGCCTTGGCGATGGCCATGATGTCCGGCGCCGCGTCGCTGGCCCATTCGTGGGCGAACAGCTTGCCCGTGCGGCCCATGCCCGACTGGACCTCGTCATAGATCAGCAGCACGCCGTTCTCGCGCGTCCAGGCGCGGATCTGGTCCAGGTCGGCCTCGGCCATGGCGCGGGCGCCGCCCTCGCCCTGCACGGGCTCGAGGATCACCGCCGCCGTGGTCGGCGCCTCGATCAGCGCCTTGAGCGCGTCCATCTCGCCCCATTTGGCCTGGACATAGCCCGGCAGGCGCGGGCCGAAGCCCTCGACATAGGACGGGTTGCCGGCGGCGGTGATGGCCGCGTAGCTGCGGCCGTGGAACGAGCCGTCGAAGCCGATGATGTCCACCCGTTCCGGATGGCCGTTGGCGGTGTGGTACTTGCGCGCCGTCTTCAGCGCGCACTCGATGGCCTCGGTGCCCGAGTTGGTGAAGAACACCACGTCGGCGAACGTCGCGTCGGTCAGCGCCGTGGCCAGCGCCTCCTGGCCCGGGATGCGGAAGATGTTGGACACGTGCCACAGCTTGTCGGCCTGGGTCTTGAGCACCTCGACCAGCCTGGGATGGCAGTGGCCCAGGCCGTTGGTGGCGATGCCGGCCACGCAGTCGAGATAGGCCTCGCCCTTGACGTCCCACAGCCGCGCGCCGAGCCCTCGGTCAACCGCCAGCGGGGCGCGGTTATACACGCCCATGATGTGGTCGGGGGTCGCGGTCGGAGCGTTCGAGGTGGTCAAGGTCGCCTCCCAAAAGAGAAGACGTCCCCGGGCGATGGCGCGGGGACGGGAAGCTTAAGGCTTCTCACCGGGGACGGGCGGGATGTCAAGAATTGGGGGTGGCGGGACAGGCCTTCCTGTCCCTTGGGACTGGATAGACTGATCCTGCCGCGCTGTGTGGACAGGACAAGCAGTCCCAAGGGACAGCTAGTCCTGTCCCCAAGCGTCCGGTGGAATTCGGGGAATTCGGTGACAGTTTACGAATTGCCGCCTGCGACGCCGCCGGCGTCAGCGCGACTGAAATTCGTAAACTGTCACCGAATTCCCGAATTCCCGCTCCCTCACGGAAGAGGATTCAGGCGCTTCACCCGCCCTGCCGCCGCCCGCAGCAGCGCCCGGGCGTACAGGCGGTGGAAGGGGAGCATCGCGCGGAAGCCCGGGCCGAGGCCGCCGCCCGCCTTGCGCGGGACCACCGCCGTGCCGAACCAGAGGGTGGTGGCCGCCTCCTGCCCGGGCGCGCTCATCAGCCAGGACCGCGTCGATCCAAGGAAATCGCACAGCAGGATCTGGTCGTCCGCCCGCGCCTCGACGGTCCAGGCGGCGAAGCGCTCGCTCTCTCCAGCCGCCAGCGCCCGCGCCTGTCGGTCCGTGGACGGCCGCCCCGCGAGAACGGCGAGGACCAGGCGCTCCAGCCTGAACAGGGCCGTGGTGTAGAAGGCCTCGACAAAGGCCGCCTGGCTGACGGGGCCCGGAACCGTGACGGCGAAGCAGTCAGCATAGCCGCCTCCCCCGCCGTAGCGGCCCAGCAGGGCGCCCGGTGGCGGTGGCGCTTCGACGATCTGACCAGGCCGTTGCATCTGTGGCGTTCTCCGGAGCGCGGGCCGACAGCATAGCGGCTTCCAGCGCGCGTGACGCCGAACTCCGGACATGGGTAAGCTGCCCCCCTGCCCCTCCGCGGACAAGGGATCAAAGCGATGAGCGACGCCGTCGGCCCTGGCGATCTGGTGTTGTGCGTCAACGCCGCGCCCAACCATGTCACGGGAGAGGCCGTGCCGCTCGTCGCCGGAGAGACCTATCGCGTCTGGACGGTGATGGACTTCGCCTGCCCGTGCGGCCGGTCCGACGCCTTGCTCGATATCGGCGTCGATTTCGCCTGGTGCCAGTCGCGCTTCCGGCTGCTGCCGAAGCCGAAGGCGCAGAGCAAGCCGCGTAAGGCAGCGGCGCCGAGGGAGAAGGAACGGGTGCGGTGAGGCGCAGGGGACAGGTTATCCTGTCCCTTGGGACTGGATAACCTGTCCCCTTGCCGCAATTTCCACCGTCATGGCCCGGCTTGTCCGGGCCACCCAAGCACATTGACGAAACAGAACAGGGCGCCGCCGACTTCGGATCGCGCTTGGAGGGCGCTGTGTTCTTGGGTGGCCCGGACAAGCCGGGCCATGACGGACCTTTGGGGGATGGGGGGATTTTCCCTGACCACAACCGGCCCTGATCTCAGGGCGAGAGGATCGCCGGTCTCTCCAGCCTGCTCAAGGGCGCTTCGCGTCGCGGAGCGATGGGCCGGAGGCCCACGTCGGCGGACCAAGCTGGATAGACCGGCACGCTGGCTTGCAAGAGATTGACGGCGAAGTGTCGACGGGGTCGGCGCTTGGCCCGGATGCGTGGAGTGTCGACTAAGGGTGGGGAGCGGACATCCGGCTAAGCGCGCGATGCAATTGACGACACGCGTCATGGAAGCTCGGCATTCAGCTTGTCCGCGAACGAAGAATTGGCTTTTTCGATCGCAAGCGCGACGCCCTTGACCCAATATTCCTTTCGCTCCCTGAGCACTCGAGTGCCCGGGAGGGCGCTTGGCGGTGGAAAGGGAAAGTCGGTCGAAATCACATATCTTCCAGAGAACTCCTTGCCATCAATCTCAACCGAGATAACGGCGATAAAGGGTGGATTGGAGTTTGTAACCTCGGACCCGGCATACCAGCCTACGGGAACTCTTTCCGCAGGACAGTTCGCGCCCATTCCAATCATTCCGGCGCCTACTATCCCCACGCCACCAGGGAACGTGTCGCGTGTTGCCTGACGCCCAACGGCCCCTCCATTCCAAGATACAAGGTACCGCTTTACGATAACCTTTTTCCCGGAAAGCTTGCGACCTAACGTCTGCTCCAAAACGCGCTGAAGGCTAACCGTGCGCGCTTCGACCTGTCCACGGTCGTCCATTATCGAGATGCCATAACTGCAGGAGAAGATGGTACTTGATCCAGAGACTCCCCTTTGCTTTGCTTCGGAAGCAGGTCTCTGATCTTTAAAAGACCAGGCACCCTCAATATCCTGACTAAACGACAAGCGCGGCGACAACAGCGTCGCGAGCACGCCGCCGAATATCAGGGCCTTCCGCACACTGATC
>JAUSMJ010000006.1 GCA_030645575.1 Caulobacter sp.
GACAAACTCCTGCTTGCGATCCATCGCCGAGACTCCCGTGAACGGCATCTCCAGACCTCCCTGCGAGGCCCAAAGGTGTCACGGATGTCCCCGAACACCCGTCACCGATGTCTCCGGTCTGAACACCCAAGAGGGGGAGGAGAGGTTGCGCAGGGGATGGTCCCTCAGGCACTCTCCACACCGTTTCGCAAAACAACCCGCCCGGGAGGCGCGACCGCCATGGCCATTTCGCTCTACGACATCACCGTCGGCCAGTATCTGCAGACCGTTGGCGCCGCCGCCGGGTTCCTCGATCGCGGGCTCAAGCACTGCACCGACGAGGGTTCCAACCCCGACGATCTGGTCGGCCAGCGACTGGCCGGCGACATGCTGCCGCTGTCGTTCCAGGTCTCGTCGATCGCCCACCATTCCATCGGCGCCATCGAGGCGGTGCAGAGCGGGGTGTTCAAGGCCACGGGCGGCCCGGCCATGCCCGAGACCTACGCTGGCCTGATCAAGATCGTCGCCGAGGCCGAGGCGGCGCTGAAGGCCCTGACGCCGGACGCGGTCAACGCCCTGGCCGGCAAGGACGTGACCTTCGAGTTCGGCCCGAACAAGATGCCGTTCACGGCCGAGGGCTTCCTGCTGTCGTTCTCGCTGCCCAACTTCTACTTCCACGCCTCGACCGCCTACGACGTGCTGCGCGCCAACGGCGTGCCGCTGGGCAAACGGTATTTCCTGGGCGCGCTGAAGCTGAAGGGGTAGGGGCGCGCGCCCAACAGATCCCGTCATCCTCGCCCTTGTGGCGAGGACCCCTCGTCCCGCCGCACGTGCGGCATTCCAGCTGGATGGGTTCGAAACGCTTACGGAGGGGTCCTAGGCACAAGGCCTAGGATGACGGCGTTGGGTTGCTCCGCGCCTCAAACCACGGCCGCAACCGCCGCAGCGCCTCCTCGACCTCCGGCGTCGAAACGGCGAAGCTGATGCGGATGAACTTCCGCCCCTCGACCGGGTCGAAATCGACGCCGCTGGCCGTGGCCACGCCGGTGTCGCGCAACAGGTCCATGCAGAAGGCCAGGCTGTCGTCGGTCAGGTGGGCGACGCTGGCGTAGATGTAGAAGGCGCCGTCTGGCGGGGCGATCTCGCGCAGGCCCAGCCCCGGCAGGGCCTCCAGCAGCAGGGCGCGGTTGCGGCGATAGACCTCGACATGGCCCTCCAGCTCTTCGGTGGCGTCCATGGCGGCCAGGCCCGCGTGCTGGCTCAGCGACGGGGCGGTCAGGAACAGGTTGCCGACATAGGCGCGGGCGCTGGCCACCAGGTCGCGCGGCGCCAGCAGCCAGCCGAGCCGCCAGGCGACCATGCTGAAGTATTTGCTGAAGCTGTTGACCACCAGGGCGGTCGGCTCGACCTCGAGGATCGAGCGGCACGGCCCGACGTAGCTGAGGCCGTGATAGATTTCGTCCGAGACGATGCGGATTCCCCGCGCGCGGCAGACCCGTGCGATGGCCTCCAGCTCGTCGGCGTCGATGATCGTGCCGGTCGGGTTGGCCGGGCTGGCGATGATCACCCCGGCCGGGGCCGGGTCGAGGGCGGCGATGTGCGCGGCCGTCAGCTGGAAGCGGCTCTCGGCCCCGCAGGCGATCTCCACCGGCTCCATGCGCAGGGCCTTGAGCGTGTTGCGATAGGCGACGTAGCCGGGCCGGGCCAGCGCCACCCGGTCGCCCGGCGAGAAGGCCGCCAGCAGGGCCAGCACCAGGGCCGGCGAGGCGCCGCAGGTCAGGATGATGCGGCTTTCCTCGACCTCGACGCCATAGGTGTCGCGGTAGTGGCGGGCGATGCGCGCGCGCAGGGCCGGGCTCTCCCAATAGCCCATGCCGTCGGTGTCGAGCACATGGTGGGCCGCGGCGATGGCCGCCTTCGGCGCGCCGGTCGATGGCTGGCCGAACTCCATATGGATGATCGACCGACCCTGGGCCTTGAGCTCGTGGGCCAGGCGACTGATGGCGATGGCGTGGAACGGTTCGATCTGCGCGGTCATGGGTGGGTCTGAGCGTGGAACGGTGCATTGCGCAAGGGTTTCAAGCAACACCGTCATGGCCCGACTTGTTCGGGCCACCCATGCGCTGCGACTGTTCAGGACGGGGCGCTGATCGTGACGCGCCTTATCCGCTCTGACCGTGTTCCTGGGTGGCCCGCACAAGGCGGGCCATGACGGTGGTAGTTTCGGCGCCTAGGGTTTCACCAGCGTCGGGCTGTCGAGGTCCAGAGTGTCCAGTGGGATGACCTGGGCGTTCGGCACGGCCGCCTTGATCGCCTCGCCGAACAGTCTGGCGTCGCCGACCACGATGGTGCTGGCCTTGGACGGATCGAAGATGTCGGCCGCGAAGGCCGACACCTGGTCGGCCGTGACCGCCTCGATCTTGCCGGTGAACAGGTTCATCTCGGAGAGGTCGATGTCGTAGACCGCCAGTCCGCCCAGCGTGCCGGCCAGGCCGCCGGTGGTGCCCAGATCGCGGCCGAAGTCGCCAACCAGCACCGACTTGCGCGCGGCCAGCTCGGCCGGCGTGGCCGGGGTGGTGGCCATGCGCGAGAGCTCGCCGCGGATCAGGGTGACCACCTCGGCGGTCGACTCGTTCTTGGTCTGGGTCGAGGCGGCGAAGCCGCCGACGATGCGCCGCGCCGACAGGCTGGAGCCGGCGCCGTAGGCCAGGCCGCGCTTGACGCGGATCTCCTGGTTCAGCCGGGCCGAGTAGCCGCCGCCGAGCACCGTGTTGGCGACCATCCCGGCGTAGTAGCGCGGGTCGCTGCGGGCGATGCCGCGGCGGGCCAGGGTGACGGCCGCCTGGCCGGTATTGGGCATATCGACGATGACGTTGCGCACGGGCGGATTGGCGTCGGCCGTCGGCAGGGCGGGCAGGACCCCATCCGGCCGTTTCCAGCCGCCGAAGGCCGCCTCGGCCAGGGCGAAGCCCTGTTCGGGGGTCACGTCGCCGGCGATGACCAGCACCGCGTTGTCGGGCCGCCACCACGCATCGTGGATCGCCAGCAGGTCGGCGCGGGTCAGCTTCGGAAGCGAGGTCGGCGTGCCGCCGGCCACGTGGCCGAACGGCGAGCCGGCGTAGATGATCGGGGCGGTGACATAACCGGCCACCGTCCCGGGCCGCTTCAGCGCCACCGAGAAGCCGTCCAGCGCCTGGTCGCGCACGCGGTCCAGCTCCGCCTGGGCGAAGGCCGGGTTCAGCGTCACGTCGGCCATGATGTCCATGGCCGCCTCGAGGTTCTGCGGCATGACGTTGAGCGTGACCGACGAGGATTCCCAGCCCGAGTTGGCCGAGAGGTCGGCGCCGAGGGCCTCGGTCTGGCTGGAGATCTGCACCGAACCCCGGGTCGTGGTGCCCTCGGTCAGCAGTTCGGCCATCATCGACGAGGCGCCGGCCCGGCCGACCGGGTCGATCGCGGCGCCGGACTTCACCGTCAGTTCAGCGGTGACCAGCGGCAGGTCACTGCTGCGCGCGACGATCACCCGCAGGCCGTTGGCCAGGGTCTTCTCGGACGGCGTCGGCAGCACCGGGGCGACCGGCGTTCCCAGCGCCGGCGGCGCGACACGCTCGCCGTCGGGCGCCGGGCTGACCACCTGGCCGGTGAACCTGGGCGAGGCCACCGGTGTGACAGCCACCGGGGCCGGACCGGTCTCGCCGGCCGGGCGCTGGCCCTCGTCGAGATAGCGCACCACCACCAGCCGGTCGTCGGCCAGATACTTGCGGGCCACGCGCTGCACGTCGGCGGCGGTGACGGCCTGCAGCTCGGCGATGCCGGTGTTGGCCTTGGCCGCGTCGCCCTCCATGACCAGGGCGTAGCCCAGGGCGAAGGCCCGGCCGTCGATCGTCTCCCGCTCGCGCACGGCGCTGGCGACCATCTCGGTCCTGGCCTCGGCCAGTTCGGCGTCAGTCGGCGGGGCGTCGCGCAGGCGGCGGATCTGGGTCATCAGGGCCGCCTGGCCGTCCTCGACCGTCTTGCCGCCCGCCATGATCGCGCCGACCCAGAACAGGCCCGGCTGGGCGTTGAGGTCGGCGCTGGAGAAGGCCGCCTGGGCGATCTGCTGATCATAGACCAGGCTGTTGTACAGCCGCGACGACTTGCCGCCCGACAGGATGGCGTCGAGCACCGTCAGGGCCGCGGCGTCAGGATCGGACGCGGCCGGACCCTGCCAGGTGATGGCCACGGCCGGCAGCGGCACGTTGGGGGCGTAGCTGGTCACGGTCCGGGCGCCGGCGCGGGCCGGCTCGCGCACGGTTACGCGCGGCAGCGGCCCGGCCGGAGTCTTCAGCGATCCGAAATACTGATCGACCCAGGCGTTCAGCTCGGCCTCGTCGAAGTTGCCGACCACGATCAGGGCCGCGTTGTCGGGCCGGTAGTAGGTGGCGTGGAAGGCCAGCACGTCGTCGATCGTCGCGGCGTCGAGGTCCTCGATCGAGCCGATGCCCGGGCGCTTGTAGGGGTGGGTCGTGTAGCTGGCGTTCGGAATCACGATGCGGAAGAAGCGGCCGTAGGGGTCGGCCAGCACCCGCAGGCGCAGCTCCTCCTTCACCACGTCGCGTTCGGACTTGAAGCTGGCCTCATCGACGACCAGCGAGCCGAGCCGCTCGGACTCGGCCCACAGCAGCCGCTGCAGATGGTTGGCCGGCACCACCTCGTAGTAGTTGGTGAAATCCGACCAGGTGGAGGCGTTGTTGAACCCGCCCACATCCTCGGTCATGCGATCGAAGGACTCGCCGGGCAGATTGCGCGTGGCCTTGAACATCAGGTGTTCAAACAGGTGGGCGAAGCCCGAGCGGCCGGCCGGATCGTCCTTGGCGCCGACGCCGTACCAGACCTGGACCGTGACGTTCGGCGTCGCGCGGTCGAGCGCGTAGAAGACCTTCATGCCGTTGGCCAGCACGCGGGTCTTGAAGCCGATCGGCGGGACCTCGGCCGAGGCCGGCGCGGGTGCGGTCTGAGCCCAGGCGCCGCCCGCCAGCGGCGAGGACGACAGGGCGAGGGCGAGCAGCAGGGCCTTGGCCGGACGGTGCATGAGGGGCTCCAGGAGAACGTTGCACCGGACCCTAGCACCCGCCCGGGAAAGCGAAACCTTACGGTCCTGTCATGTGGCGTACTGGACGGAAAGGTTGCGGGCGAGCAAGCTCGTCACACAACGGGAGGCCTCCATGAAAGCTCTTCATCTCGCCGCGCTCGCGGCCTGCCTTGTGTTTGCCGGCGGCGCCGTCGCCGTCGCCCAGGATGCGTCCGTCGATGAGATCGTCGTCACCGGGTCGCGGATCACCGAATATGATGCGCTGCAGACGCCGCATGTGGTGCTCAAGCGCCGGGCCGATAACCTGATCACGGTGGTCAAGGTTGTCTGCGACACCCGCGACGAACGGCTGCGCAAGGAAGAACTCAAGGCCACGCTGCGCAACATGATCAAGGCCGCGGGACCGGGCTCGGGCATTGAACTGGGCCTGGGGGACGAGGTCGTCGGGCGCTTTGACGCCACCATGCTGGACGCCGTGATCGTCCGCGACAACAAGCCGGACACCAGCTACGCCAAGGTGATCATCAAGACCCGCATCCTGCCGACCGACGGCTATGACACCGCCACGGGCAGGGTCGAGGCCTTCGTCGAGCGCACCGCCAAGGCCGGGCGGACCGAAATCCTGCTCGACGACGACTGGAACCTGACGCTGATCGGACCCGAGCGCTATCGCGTCGAGATCATCGCCCTGGTCGCCGCCGACGCGAAGCGGTCGGCCGGGGCGTTCGGCGAGGCCTACGGAGCCAAGGTCGATGGCCTGCAACTGCCGGTCAGCTGGTATCAATCCGGCCCGCTTGAGCTGGCGCTGTACATCCCCTACCGGCAGACCATCGAACGCTAGTGACCCTGCCGAAGGTCGCGGGCGCTCGTGGCGGGCCCCTGCGAACTTCATCAGGGCGCGCGACCTTCCGCCTCGACCTCCCGCCGCAGGGCGCGCAGGGCGTCGGCGACGTCCGCCCTCATCGCCGCCCTGGCGATGAAGGGCGGCGCGGGGAAGGGTGAGCTGGCGCGATTCTGGTAGATCACCAGGGTGTTGCCGTTGGCCATGGTCTCCAGCCGCCAGCCGCCCTTGCAATAACGAATGTCGCCCGCCGTGCAGCGGAAGCGGATGGCGCCCGGCGGGTCGAAGTCGGAGCGGAACACCGTGCGGAAGGTCGGCAGGATGTTGTTCCAGCGCACGGTCATCTCGCGCACGTCCCAGGCCCCGCCGGGGTCGCGGCTGGTGACGCGGCAGGTCTTGACGCTGGGGGCCATGCGCCCGGCCCGGCCGCAGTCGAGAATGGTGCGCCAGACCACCTCCCGCGGGGCGTTGATCTCCACCGCGCCGTACACGACGCCGGACACCCCGCCGCCGTCGGGGCGCACCTCGGCATGGACGCCGCCGCTGGCCAGCCTGGCCAGCACCGCCGGACCGGGGACCCAGTCGGCCTGGGCGGCGCCGGCGGTCAGAAGCAGAAGCAGGGCGGAGAGGACCAGGCGCATCGCGTGTCCGCTCCCCCGCGCGTCAGCGTGTGATGCGGTTGGCGACGAGGTCATCGACCACCGCCGGATCGGCGAGGGTCGAGGTGTCGCCGAGGTTGGTCAGGTCGTTCTCGGCCACCTTGCGCAGGATCCGGCGCATGATCTTGCCCGAGCGGGTCTTGGGCAGGCCCGGGGCCCACTGGATGGCGTCGGGCGCGGCGAACGGGCCGATCTCGCGGCGCACCCATTTCACCAGGGCGGCCCGAAGGTCTTCCGTGGGCTGAGCATCGGCGTTGAGGGTGACATAGGCGTAGATCCCCTGACCCTTGATGTCGTGCGGGAAGCCGACCACGGCGGCCTCGGCCACGTCGTGATGGGCGACCAGCGCCGACTCGATTTCCGCCGTGCCCAGGCGGTGGCCGGAGACGTTGATCACGTCATCGACCCGGCCGGTGATCCAGTAGTAGCCGTCCTCGTCCCGCCGGCAGCCGTCGCCCGTGAAATACTTGCCGGGATAGGTGGTGAAATAGGTCTCGATGAAGCGCTGGTGGTCGCCATAGACCGTGCGCATCTGGCCGGGCCAGCTGTCGGTCAGGCAGAGGTTGCCGCTCGTGGCGCCCTCGAGCACCAGCCCTTCGGCATCGACCAGCTGCAGCTTGACCCCGGGCAGCGGCTTGCTGGCCGAGCCGGGTTTGAGCGCCGTGGCGCCGGGCAGCGGCGAAACCAGGCAGGCGCCCGTCTCGGTCTGCCACCAGGTATCGACGATCGGGCAGCGGCCCTCGCCGACCACGCGGTGATACCACAGCCAGGCTTCCGGATTGATCGGCTCGCCGACGCTGCCGAGCAACCGCAGCGATTTGCGCGAGGTCGTCTTCACCGGCGCCTCGCCGTCGCGCATCAGCGCCCGCAGGGCCGTGGGGGCGGTGTAGAAGATCTCCACCTGATGCTTGTCGATGACCTCCCAGAACCGCGAGGTCGTGGGGTAGTTGGGCACGCCCTCGAAGATCAGGCTGGTGGCCCCGTTCGCGAGCGGGCCGTAGACGATGTAGCTGTGGCCGGTGACCCAGCCCACGTCGGCCGTGCACCAGAAGATCTCGCCGGGCCGGTAGTCGAACACCAGCTCGTGCGTCCAGGCCGCCCAGACCAGATAGCCGCCCGTGGTGTGCAGCACGCCCTTGGGCTTTCCGGTCGAGCCCGAGGTGTAGAGGATGAACAGTGGATCCTCGGCGTTCATCGGCTCGGGCGGGCAGACATTGGACACCCGCGCCCGCTCGGGCTCGTAGGCCACGTCCCGGCCGCTGTGCTCCAGCCACTTGGCGCCCGTGCGGCGGATGACCAGCACCTTGTCCACGTCGGGGCACTGGGTCAGGGCCAGATCGACGTTCATCTTCAGCGGCACGATCTTGCCGCCGCGCACGCCCTCGTCGGCCGTGATCACCAGCCGGCTGTCGCAGTCGAGGATGCGCCCGGCCAGGCTGTCGGGCGAGAAGCCGCCGAACACCACCGAATGGACCGCCCCGATGCGCGAACAGGCCAGCATGGCGTAGGCCGCCTCGGGGATCATCGGCAGGTAGATGGTCACCCGGTCGCCCTTTTCGACGCCATGCGCCTTGAGGACGTTGGCCATGCGGCACACCTCCTCGTGCGCCTCGCGGTAGGTGATCTTTTTTGAGTCGGCCGGGTCGTCGCCCTCCCAGATGAAGGCCACGTCGTCGGCGCGGGTCGGCAGGTGGCGGTCCAGGCAGTTGACCGAGACGTTCAGCACCCCGTCGGCGAACCACTTGATATGGAAGTCCTCGCGGTTCCAGGAGACGTCCTTGACCTGGGTGAATGGTTTCATCCAGTTCAGCCGGCCGGCGACCTCGCGCCAGAAACCGTCGGGGTCGCTATCGACCCGCGCGCAGGCGGCCTCATAGCCGGCGGCGTCCATGTGGGCGCGCTCGGCCCAGGCCTGCGGAACCGGAAACACCTGCCCGTCACTCACGTCCATCTCCCTTGCCTTCTTGTTGCGCGCGAGTATGCGGATGGCGGTCGGCGGCGCAAGGATGCCGCCGCGGGAGTTTTCCAATGCTGCTCGCCAAATCCACCTGGCCCGAGATCGAGGCCTTCCTCCAGCGGTCAAAGACGGTCGTGGTTCCCATCGGCTCGAACGAGCAGCACGGCCCGACGGGCCTGCTCGGCACCGACTGGATGTGCCCCGAGATCATCGCCCATGAGGCCCAGAAGGGCCGCGATGACCTGCTGATCGCCCCGACCTTCAACATCGGCATGGCCCAGCATCACCTGGGCTTTCCGGGGACCATATCCTTGCGGCCCACGACCTTCATCGCGGCCATCGGCGACTGGTGCCGGTCGCTGGCCGGGCACGGCTTCACGAAGATCTATTTCCTCAACGGCCACGGCGGCAACGTGCACACCATCGAGGCGGCGTTCAGCGAGCTCTACGCCGAGGCCAGCTTCGCCGGAAAGCCGCGCGGCTTCGCCTGCCGGCTGAAGAACTGGTGGGATCTGTCGGGCGTGAACAGCCTGGCCAACCGCCAGTTTCCCGTCGGCCACGGCAGCCATGCGACGCCGTCCGAGATCGCGGTGACCCAGTGGGCCTATCCCGACGCCATCAAGTCGGCCAACTACGCCCCCCAGATCGCCCCGACTGGCCCGATCCGCGAGGCCCTCGACTTCCGCGCCCGCTACGCCGACGGCCGCATGGGCTCGGACCCGGCTCTGGCCACCCCGGAGAAGGGCGGCGACCTGGTGGCCCTGGCGGCGAAGGGTCTGATCGAGGACGTGGCGGGCTTCGCGGCCGAGGTGGCGCCGTAGGGCCCCCGGGGTCACGCCCGGGCCGGGATGACAGTGGGAGACGGGCCGCCTAAGTCTTGCCCATGACCACCGCCGACGCCGACCACGAGACCCGCGCCCGCGCCGAGCTGGCCGCCTGGCGCGCGGCCATGCTGGCCGAGCCCTCGCCCCTGGCGAAGGCGGCCAAGGGCCTGCAGATGCAGGTCAACCGGATGATCCCGGACAAGATCCACGCGGCCGTCACCAAGGTCATCGAGCAGATGACGCGCGGCATCCTGGCCGGCTCGGACTTCGTCAGCGGCCCGCCGCTGGCCGTCGGGTCGCTGCGCGAGCGCGAGGCGCGGGTGCGCAAGGCGATCGACGGCTATCGCAATGTCGCCACCCTGGAGGGCGGCGCGACCGGCGCCGGCGGCTTCCTGCTGGCGGCGGCCGACTTCCCGGCCCTGATCGCCATCAAGATCAAGCTGCTGTTCGAGATCGCCGGCCTCTACGGCCACGACGTGCGCGACTGGCGCGAGCGACTGTACATCCTGTCGATCTTCCAGCTGGCGTTTTCGGGCGCCGACCACCGCCGGGACGTGCTGCTGGCCATGACC
Organism: Caulobacter sp.; assembly: GCA_030645575.1. Lineage (GTDB taxonomy): Bacteria > Pseudomonadota > Alphaproteobacteria > Caulobacterales > Caulobacteraceae > Caulobacter. Next base: position 9,904 of record JAUSMJ010000006.1, read on the forward strand.
GAAGGCCGGCAACCCGCGACGCCCGAGGACTTCGACTGGCGCAAGTTCCAGCAGGAGTATCGCGACTACATCGATCTGGCGAAACTGGCCCAGCTGCTGCCGATCATCGGCGCGCCGGTCGGGGCCATCGTCAACTGGCGCCTGGTCGAACAGCTCGGCGAGACGGCGATGAACGCGTATCGGATGCGGTGGTTTTCCCGATAGATCGTCATCCTCGGGCTTGTCCCGAGGACCCCTTTGTCCGCGACCCGACCGCTCCAAGCCGGAACGTCGCCCCCGCGGCTGCTTGAGGGTTCCTCGCCACAAGGGCGAGGATGACGAAGGGTTTGGCGCCAAATTAGGCCAGTCCGAACACCTCGACGAATTTGCGCTCGCCGGCCTCGCTGAACGCCACCACCCGTTCGCCGTCCACCCGCCGGGCCCAGCCCAGGGCGTAAAGCCGGTCCAGCACGGCCGCGCCCAGCGAGCCGGCCAGGTGGCTGCGGCGGACGCTCCAGTCCAGGCAGGCCTTGCACAGCGGCCGGCGGCCGGCCTTCAGCGCGGCCAGGTCGATGCCCAGGGCGGTGAAGAAGGCCTCGCCATAGGCCGTGAGCTGAAGATCGGCGTCGATCCGTCCGGACACGATCAGGCTGTCCAGCATCGCCACGCCCAGATCGCCGGCCAGATGGTCGTAGCAGACCCGCGCGCGGCGCAGCGCCGGCTCCTTCGGCCCGGGCCGGGTGCGGGCGTGTCCGGTGCGGGCGGCGAGATTCATCAGCCCCTCCAGCACGGCGGCCACGTCGTCGCCGGACAGGACGAAGTAGCTGTGCCGACCCTGTTTGCGACCGATGACCAGTCCGCCCTTCTCCAGCCGCGACAGGTGCGAACTGGCCGTCTGGGGCGTGACGCCGGCCTCGCGCGCCAGCTCGCCGGCCGTCAGGGCCTGGCCCGCCAGCAGAGCGGTCAACATGTTGGCCCGGGCGGGGTCGCCGAGCAGCGAGGCGACCAGGGCGATGTCGGGTCCGACCTTCATGGTTCGACCATGAGCGAAACATCAACCCAGGGCAAGCGGCTACGGTTCGCCGCACACCGAACCATATTGGAGCCCTTGCATGGCCGTCGTCTGCTTCATCCGCTACGTCATCGACCCTTACCAGTGCGACGCATTCGAGGCCTATGCGCGCAACTGGTTGACCATCATTCCAGCCTGCGGCGGCGACCTGATCGGCTACTTCATGCCGCACGAGGGAACCGACAACATCGCCCAGGCCCTGATCGCCTTTGACAGCCTGGCCGCCTACGAGGCCTATCGCGCCCGGCTGAAGACCGACCCGGCCGGCGCGGCCAACTTCCGCATGGCGCGGGAGAAGCGGTTCATCCTCAGCGAGGAACGGACCTTCCTGCGGCCGGTGACGGCATGATCGCGGTGATCTTCGAGGCGCTGCCGAAGCCGGGCCTGCGCGAGGACTATCTCGCGACGGCGGCCCGGTTGCGGCCGTTGCTGGACGACATCGACGGCTTCCTGTCGATCGAACGGTTCGAGAGCCTGAGCCAGCCGGGCAAGGTGCTGTCGCTGTCATTCTGGCGGGACGAGGCTGCCGTGGCGGCCTGGCGGACCCTCGGCGAGCACCGCGCGGCCCAGGCCGACGGGCGGACCCGGATCTTCGAGGACTATCGTTTGCGCATCGCCGCCGTGGCGCGGGACTACGGCATGGGCGAGCGGGGTGAGGTCCCTGAAGACTTGCGGTGACCGGCTTGCGTCCTTCGACACGCCACTGCGCGGCTGCTCAGGATGACGTGTACTGCGCGCGTCTGGGTGAACAGAGCCACCAGCCGGTCATGGCGATGGGCCCCCTGGGCGACCTGTGGCATGATGTCGGGCATCGACGGCGCGATCGACTGGCTTCAGGATAGCCCGCGCCAGGACCATCCGCAGGACCGATGGTCGCCCATGCCCCGGAGGGCCGCCATGACCGATCCCGTTTCCCCCGACCCGATCCGGCCGCCGCCGCCGGCCCACAGCGGAGCGGCGGCCATCGTCCTGATCGGCGCGGGCGTCGGCCTGATGGTCGTGGGCCAGACCATGCTGCACATGCCGGCGATGGCCTATGTCGGCCTGGCGGTGCTGGCCGTCGGTCTCGTCTTCGGCGTGATCAGCCAGAGGGGGACATGACGCGGACCGCCAGCGTCCTGATCGCCGGCCTCCTGCTGACGGCCGGTCCGGCCGTGGCCCAGACGCCGCCCGCCGCGCCAGCGCCGGCCGCCACCCCCTGCGCCGGGCCCGAGTTCCGCCAGTTCGGCGAAGCCTCGACCGACGGCGGCAGGACCTGGGCGACGACCTTCGACTTCACCTACCGCCCGGCGACGGCGGCGCCCTGACCGTTCAGACGACCGGGCTGACGACCAGGAACCGCGGGTCCTCGACCCAGGGCATGAACTCGCCCATCACCGCCTGGATCACCGGCCCGCCGAGGTCCTCGGCGATGAAACCGTCGAGGTCGTCGATGTCGAACACCTCGACATAGTCGATCGGGGGCGTTCCCTCGCCGATCAGCAGCCGTTCGACCCGATGGTTGGTGAAGGCCGCGACGCGCCGCACGCCCCGGATGTTGGGGTAGTCGTGGTCGCGCACCCAGGCCTCGAACGCGTCCCGGGCGACGCCGGCCCGCAGTCTGTAGGTGATCATCACATTGGCCATGACGCCCTCCGTTGTCCTTTCGTGCAGACTTGGCGCGGATGCCGTGGAGAACCAGACCCGAAAAGGGGGGCTGGCGCCGCCTTGAGCTTTCCTCTGCTTGCGCCCCCAGGTCCGGGGGCGTAACGGGAACGCGCTTTTCAGCGAAGGAGACTAGCGATGGGCTACCGGGTCGCCGTGGTCGGCGCCACGGGCAATGTGGGCCGTGAGATGTTCAACATCCTCGAGGAAGTGAACTTCCCCGTGGACAGGATTCACGCCATCGCCAGCCGCAAATCCATTGGTGTCGAAGTGTCCTTCGGCGAGAAGATTCTCAAATGCGAGGATCTGGAGCAGTTCGACTTCTCGACCGTCGATATCGTGCTGATGAGCGCCGGCGGCGCCGTGTCCAAGGCCTGGGCCGAACGGATCGGCAAGGCCGGCCCGGTGGTGATCGACAATTCCTCGACCTGGCGGATGGACCCGGACGTGCCGCTGATCGTGCCGGAGGTGAACCCCGACGCGGTCGAGGGCTTCACGAAGAAGAACATCATCGCCAACCCGAACTGCACCACGGCGGGTCTGCTGGTGGCGCTCAAGCCGCTGCACGACGCGGCGACGATCAAGCGGATCGTCATCTCGACCTACCAGTCGGTTTCCGGCTCGGGCAAGGAGGGCATGGACGAGCTGTGGGCCCAGACCAAGGGCGTGTTCGTCCTCGGGGCGCCCGAGCCGAAGAAATTCCCCAAGCAGATCGCCTTCAACGTGATCCCACAGTGCGACTCGTTCGTCGACGACGACTCCGGCGACACCAAGGAAGAGCGCAAGATGGCCGACGAGACGCACAAGATGCTCGACCCGGCGATCCGGGTCAGCGCCACCTGCGTGCGGGTGCCGGTGTTCGTCGGCCACGGCGAGAGCGTCAACATCGAGTTCGAGCGCGCCATCAGCGACGACGAGGCCCGCGAGATCCTGCGCGAGGCCCCCGGCGTGGTGGTCATCGACAAGCGCGAGGACGGCGGCTACGCCACGCCCAAGGACATCCAGGGCGAGTTCCCGGTCTATGTCAGCCGCATCCGCGACGACCCCAGCCTCGAACACGGCCTGTCGCTGTGGGTGGTCTCGGACAACCTGCGCAAGGGCGCGGCGCTCAACGCCGTCCAGATCGCCCAGCTGCTGCACGACCGCGGACTGATCAAGCAGCGCGCCCTGGCCTGATCAAGGACCCCCGCAAGAAGCGGGTGGATCATTCAGGGGGCCCGGGACCAGTTTCCGGGCCCCTTCTTTCTGGAGTTTTCGCCATGCCGCCGGCGAAGGACGAAGGCCGCGCCGCCCTGACCGCGGCGATCGGCTGCTACACCATCTGGGGCCTGCTGCCCCTCTATATGCATGCGCTGGGCGCCGCCGGCGTGTCGCCGCTGGAAATCACCGCCGAGCGGACGGTCTGGGCGCTGCTGTGGGCGGCCGGGCTGGTGCTGCTGGCGCGCAAGGGCGAGGAACTGCGCCGCGTGCTGGGCGAGCCGCGCACGCTGGGCCTGCTGCTGGCCTCGGCCATGCTGATCGGCGTCAACTGGCTGATCTACGTCATCGCCGTGAACAGCGGCCGGACGCTGGAGGCCAGCCTCGGCTACTATATCAACCCGCTGATGAACATGGCCGCCGGCGCGCTGTTCTTCCGCGAACGGATCGACCGCTTCGGCATGGCGGCCATCGCGCTGGCCGCCGTCGGCGTGGCCGTGCAGACCGCCGCCGTCGGCCATCCGCCCCTGCTGTCGCTGGGCCTGGCCGTCAGCTTCTGCGGCTACGGCCTGATCCGCAAACAGGTGCGCGCCGACGCCCAGACCGGGCTGCTGGTCGAGGCCGCCATCCTGGCCCTGCCGGCGCTGGCCTATGTCGTCTGGCTGCAGCGGCAGGGCGTCGGCCACTTCGGCGCCGGGACCTGGACGACGGTGCTGCTGCTCTGCGCCGGTCCCCTGACCGTGGCTCCGCTGGCCCTGTTCAGCTGGGCCGCGCGGCGGCTGCCGCTGGTCTGGCTGGGCTTCATCCAGTTCATCGCCCCGACGCTGCAGTTCTTCGTCGGCGTGGCCGCGGGCGAGGCCTTCACCCCCACGCGGGCGGCGGCCTTCGCCTTCATCTGGATCGGCGCGGCGGTGTTCGCCTTCGGCGCCTGGCGGCGGACGCGGCGGCTGGCGTAGGTCGAAGGGGACGTGGACCCGTCACCGAGTTCCCAGCGCCCTCGCCACCGCCGCCGCGAACACCGCCCCCGCCGCCGGAGCATGCTCCAGGAACAGGTCCGGTTCGATCGCCTCCAGCTCCATCACCCGCAACGTCCCGTCCGGGTGGCGGATCAGATCGACGCGGCAGTAGGTCAGGCGACCGGGCGCGGCGGCGAGCACTTTTTCCGCCACCTCCAGCGCCCCCGGCGGGGGATCGATAGGGCCGATGGTCGAGCCGAACTGCGGCTGGACGCGGAAGTCGCCCTGTCTGGCCACCTTGCCGACGGCATGGCTGAACACGCCGTCGAAATGCAGCAGGGAAATCTCGCCCTCGCCGGACACCGCCGGCAGGAAGGGCTGGATCATCGCCGCGCCTGACGGTCCGCCGATCAGCGTCTCGCCCGGCCCCAGCTTTACCGTCTCGTGCGAGCCGCCCGACACCTGCGGCTTGACCACCAGGGTCTCCGCGCCCAGCTCGGCGCGGGCCTTGGCCACCACCGCGTCGTCGGCATGATCGGCGAACACCGTCGGCACCACCGGCACGCCGGCGGCCTCCAGGTCGGCCAGATAGGTCTTGGTGGTGTTCCAGCGCAGGATGGCCGCCGGATTGAGGGCTTTCACCCCCTTCGCTTCCAGCGCGTCGAGCATCGCCAGCCAGTCGGCGGCGTCCTGGTGGTAGCCCCAGGCCAGCAGTGGCAGGACGGCGTCCACGTCCGCCTCCGCCGCCTTCGGCCATTCCATGGCGACGACCTCCAGCCCCGCGCCGGAGAGGGCGGCGGTCAGGCGGTCGAAGGCCGGGCCCCAGACGCGGACATAGGGATTGTGAGCGGCGGGGGTGAGCAGGGCGATGCGGGCCATGGCTTCCGCCTACTTGAGGCGGCCCCGCGCGACAAGGCCGGGTTTGCCCCGCCGGGCCTTGTCCTGTAACCAGCCCCGTCCCCTTCACAACGCCAGAACCCCTGCCATGCCCGAGCTCTACGACGTCGCCGCCATCGGCAACGCCATCGTCGATGTGATCGCCCCCTGCGACGACGCCTTCCTGGCGGCCCAGGGCCTGGTCAAGAACAGCATGCAGCTGATCGACGAGGGCCAGGCCGAGGAACTCTACGGTCACATGGCGCCGGGCATCGAGACCTCGGGCGGCTCGGCCGGCAACACCGTGGCCGGCGTCGCCAGCTTCGGCGGCCGGGCGGCCTTCCTCGGCAAGGTCGCCGACGACCAGCTGGGCGAGGTCTATGAGCACGACATGAAGGCCATCGGCGTGGCGTTCGACTCCCGGCCCCTGACCGGCGGCCCGCGCACGGCCCGCAGCCTGATCAACGTCACCCCCGACGGCCACCGCACCATGTGCACCTTCCTCGGCGCCTCGACCGAGCTGGGCCCGGACGACATCGACCCGGCGATGATCGAGCGGTCGAAGATCATCTTCCTCGAGGGCTATCTGTTCGACCCGCCCGAGGCCCGCCGCGCTTTCGCCAAGGCCGCCGGCCTGTCGCGCGCCGCCGGCCGGCTGATGTCGATCACCCTGTCGGACTCGTTCGTCGTCGAGCGGCACCGTGACGTGCTGCTGGCCTTCATCGAGACCGAGTGCGACATCGTCCTGGCCAACGAAGCCGAGGTGAAGGCGATGTTCCAGACCGACGACTTCGAGGCCGCGTCCCAGGCGCTGATCGACCGCACCCGCATCTGCGCCATCACGCGGGGCGAGGCGGGCTCGGTCGTGCACGCGGGCGGGGCGTCGCATGTCATTCCCGCTTATCCGGTGGAAAAAGTCGTGGACACGACCGGCGCCGGCGACCAATACGCGGCGGGGTTTTTGCTGGGCGTGGCCCGCGGACGGTCGATGGACGTCTGCGGCCGGCTGGGCGCCCTGGCCGCGGCCGAGGTGATCGGCCACTACGGCCCCAGACCCCAGGTCTCGCTCGAGGCCCTGGCGAAGGCGGAAGGACTGATCTGATGGCCCGCACGGCCGAGGTGGTTCGCGAGACGAAGGAGACGCGGATCCGCGTCCACATCGATCTCGACGGAACCGGGGAGGCGAAGGTCTCCACCGGCATCGGCTTCTTTGACCACATGCTGGACAGCTTCGCCCGCCACGGCGGCTTCGATCTGACGGTCGAGACCAAAGGCGACCTGCACATCGACATGCACCACACCGTCGAGGACACCGGCATCGTGCTCGGCCAGGCCGTGCACAAGGCGCTGGATGGCTTCAAGGGCGTGCGGCGGTTCGGCTGCGCCTACATCCCGATGGACGAGACCCTGACGCGCTGCGCGCTGGACCTTTCCAACCGGCCCTACCTGATCTGGAAGGCGGCGTTCAGGACGCCGCTGGTCGGGACCATGGACACCGAGCTGTTCAAGGAGTTTCACCACGCCTTCGCCATGAACGCCGGCGCCTGCGTGCATCTGGAAACCCTCTACGGCGACAACAGCCACCATATCGCCGAGAGCGGCTTCAAGGCCCTCGCCCGCGCGCTGCGGACGGCGGTGGAGCTGGATCCAAAGACCCATGGACGGGCGCCGTCCACCAAGGGCTCGCTCTAGGAAATCTCCATGCAGAGCGTCGCCCTGATCGACTACGGGTCGGGCAACCTGCGCTCGGCTGAAAAAGCCCTCCGCCGCGCGGCGGAGGGTCTGGCCGCGCCCGTGGACATCGTCGTCACCGCCGATCCCGACGTGGTCGCGAAGGCGGACCGGCTGGTGCTGCCGGGCGTCGGGGCCTTCGCGGCCTGCATGGGCGCGCTGACGGCGCTGGACGGCATGATCGAGGCGATGATCCAGGCGGCCATTGGCCGTGGCGCGCCGTTCCTGGGCATCTGCGTGGGCATGCAGCTTCTGGCCGACCGGGGGCTGGAGTTCGGCGAGACGAAGGGTCTGGGCTGGATCGGCGGCGACGTCGCCCGGCTGACGCCCGCCGATCCCGCGGCCAAGATCCCGCACATGGGCTGGAACGCGCTCGAGGCGGTCATCGACCATCCCTTGCTGGCCGGCCTCGGCGAGGGCGCGCACATGTATTTCACCCACAGTTTCGCCTTCACGCCCAACGATCCGTCGCATGTGATCGCCAGTGTGAACCATGGCGGTCGCTTCGCCGCGGCCGTGGCGCGTGACAACATCATGGGGGTGCAGTTCCACCCCGAGAAATCCCAGACCCAGGGCTTAAGGCTGCTGGCGAACTTCCTGGAGACGCCCGCGTGATCCTCTATCCGGCCATCGACCTGAAGGACGGGCGCTGCGTGCGTTTGCTGCACGGCGACCTGAACAGGGAAACCGTGTTCAACAACTCGCCCGCCGACCAGGCGGGGGTGTTCCAGAAGCAGGGCTTTTCCTGGCTGCACGTCGTCGATCTCAACGGCGCGGTCGAGGGCCGCCCGGTCAATGGCGAGGCCGTGGCCAGTATTCTCGACGCCGTGTCGATCCCGGTGCAGCTGGGCGGCGGCGTTCGGACCATGGCCGCCATCGAGGGCTGGATCGAGGCCGGGGTCAGCCGCGTGATCCTGGGCACCGTCGCCGTGAAGGACCCGGCGCTGGTCAAGGCCGCGGCCCGGGCCTGGCCCGAACAGATCGCCGTGGCCATCGACGCCCGCGACGGCAAGGTCGCGGTCGATGGCTGGACGGGCGGCTCGGACCTGGGCGTCATCGAACTGGCCAAACGCTTCGAGGACGCGGGCGTCGCGGCCCTGATCGTCACCGACATCGGCCGAGACGGGGCCATGACCGGGGTCAACATCGACCAGGTCGGCGAGGTGGCCGACGCGGTGGCCATACCCGTCATCGCCTCGGGCGGCATCGCCTCGGTGCGCGACATCGAGCTGCTCAAGACCCGCAAGGGCGTGGCCATCGCCGGCGCGGTGCTGGGCCGCTCGCTGTACGAGGGCGCGGTCGATCCCGCCCAGGCGTTGAAGATCGCCGGCTGATGCTCAAAGTCCGCGTCATCCCCTGTCTCGACGTCAAGGACGGCCGCGTGGTCAAGGGGGTCAACTTCGTCGCCCTGCGCGACGCCGGCGATCCCGTCGAACAGGCCGCCGCCTATGACTCGGCCGGGGCGGACGAGCTGATGTTCCTCGACATCACCGCCAGTCACGAGGGGCGCGGCGCGATCCTCGACGTCATCGCGCGCACGGCGGACGTCTGTTTCATGCCGGTCTCGGTCGGCGGCGGGGTGCGCACGGTGGAGGACGCCCGGCGCCTGCTGCGGGCGGGGGCCGACAAGGTCTCGATCAACACCGCCGCCGTGGAAGACCCCGATCTGGTCGCCCGCATGGCCGACGCCTTCGGCGCGCAGTGCGTGGTCGTGGCCGTCGACGCCAAGGCGCGACCTGACGGCGGCTGGAATATCTTCACCTACGGCGGCCGCAACGACACCGGCCTCGACGCGGTCGAGTACGCCGCCCGGGCCGTTGAGACGGGCGCGGGCGAGATCCTGTTGACCTCGATGGACCGCGACGGGGCCAGGACCGGCTACGACATCCCGCTGCTGCGGGCGATCACCGGGGCGGTTGGCGTGCCGGTCATCGCCAGCGGCGGGGCCGGCAATGTGCAGCACCTGGTCGAGGCCGTGAAACTGGGCGGGGCGGACGCGGTATTGGCCGCCTCGATCTTCCACTTCGGCGACGTGTCGATCCCGGACGCCAAGCGCGCCATGGCGGCGGCGGGTATTCCAGTGCGCGCTGCCGAGGAGAAGGCGGCATGAGCCGGCTGTCCGACGTCATCGCCCGGCTGGAGGCCGTCATCGAAAGCCGCAAGGGCGGTGATCCGACGGCGAGCTGGACCGCCAGGCTGCTGGCCGATCCGGGGCTGGCCGGCAGGAAGCTGATCGAGGAAGCCGCCGAGGCGTTCGAGGCAGCGGAATCAGGCGACGGGGACCACTTGGCCGCCGAGGCCGCTGATGTCCTCTACCACCTGCTGGCGCTGCTGGCGGCGGCGGGGGTGTCGCCGGATGAGGTTGCGGCCAAGCTCGAAGCGCGCGAGGGGACGTCCGGCATCGCCGAAAAGGCCTCGCGCGACCAATGACCCGCGAGGCGAGCTGTTGTTGTGGCGCGGCGTCGATCGAGGTTGTCGGCGAACCCACGCTCAACGGCGTCTGCCATTGCGCCAACTGCCGACGGCGCACGGGAACGGCCTTTGGCTGGTCGGCCTACTTCCTCGACAGCCAGGTTGTCGGCAGGACGGGTGATTTCGCTGAACACAGAATCCGCGACGAACAGGTCCGGTCTTTCTGCCGGGCCTGCGGCACAACCCTGTTCTGGACGTCCGCGTTCATGCCGGGTCAGACGGGGATCGCCGGCGGCGCATTCACCGATCCGCCCCTGCCTGAACCCAGCCTCTCGGCCATGCCGCACCACAAGCTCGACTGGGTGTCTCTGCCAGAGCGCTGGTCAAGGGCCTTCAATTCCGGCGGTTCAGGCGGTTCAGGCGGTTCAGGCGGCAATCAGGCCTAGCCGCTCAGCATCCGCCGTCGCCGATAGTTCCAGCGCCGCGAACATTTCGGCACGATCGGGACCCAGCTTCGGCGGATAGTATTTCTGCTTCAGCGCCCTGGGCTTGACCCAGGTGGCCAGCACAGACCCCAGCGTCGCCGGCCGCTTCAGCCAGGCGGACGAGGGCTCGAGCATGTGGAAGCCGCGCATGAAGGCCCGCAGCAGGGCTGGATCGGAGCGGATCGCGGGCGTGAGGGCGTCCTCGGCGAAGCTTTTCATCAGCCGCGCCTTGAACCGGGGCCGGTAGGCGGGGTCCAGCGTGTTGCGGGCGCGGCGGATGGCCTGGCGATCCTGGGTTCGCATGTCGCGGAAATAGGGGCGGATATCGCGATCGACGGCCCCCTGGTAGGCCAGGGCGCGGGCGGCCGGATCGGTCTCGCGGGCCAGCACGTCCTTCAGCAGATAGGCCGCGATGGCCGCGAACGAGCAGCCCCGGCCGTAGAGCGGATTGGTGCGGGCCAGACCGTCGCCGGCGAAAAACAGGTTCAGCGCGATCGGCCTGCCGTTCCTGACCGTCGAGCGCCAGCGGCTCTTGAGATCACCCATGCCATGGACCTTGCCGACCGGCTCGGCGCGGTCCGCCGCGATCCACGGGGCGACGCCGGGCAGCAGCCGGCAGATGTGGTCGAAGGTCTCCGGCCGCATGATCGCGACCCGCAGGGTCTCCTCGATCTCGGGCGCCGACAGGGTGATCGAGAAACAGCCGTTGTCAGCCGGGAAGACGCCGTACTTGATGAAGCCCATGTCGCCCGCGCCGGGGACCGGACCGCGCTCGGGCGGGGTCTGACCCGGCAGCAGCCGCCAGTGGCGGGTGTAGTAGAGGATGCCCGCGTCCTCGCTTTCCTCGTCCCAGGTCACGCCGTGCTCGGCCAGCCAGTCGAAACCCTGGGAGGTGCGGCCGGCGGCGTCGATGACGATGTCGGCCCGTTCCTCGCGCTCCGTCTCGCCGTCCTTCACGCGCAGCCCCTCGCAGACGAAGCGCCCCTCGGCGTCGAGCCCGCCCAGCAGGCCGGTGACGTTGACATTGCTGTGCAGGGTGACGCCGGGCATGCGCTCGACATACCGGCGCATGACCAGCTCCAGCGTCGTGCGGCGGCTGGTGATGACGGTCAGGATCTCGTCGCCTGGCTCGGGCCGATAGCGGTCCTTGCTGGCGGCGGGCAGGCCGTCGGCGAACTTCATCTCCTGGCAGCCGGCCGCGCGCAGCTCGTCGAGCAGGGCCGGGTGGTGGTCCAGCACCAGGTTGCGCAGCCGGGCGAGGAAGGCGTGGCTGTGACGCAGATGGCCGACGCCGCGCCGGTTCCAGTCGGCGAAGGCCTCGTCGGCGCCGCCGGCCGGGGCGGGAGGATCGCGCTCGAGAATGTCCAGCCGGCGGCCCTCGCCGCCAAGGGCCAGGGCCGTGAACAGGCCGGCCATGCCGGCGCCGATCACCAGGACGCGTTCAGTCATCTGGGAGATCCTCGGGTCGTCTCGCCACGACTATGACAAGGCCGCGAGCCGGCTGCCAGTATGACGCGAGGTCAGGTCCGGGACTTGCGCTTGAGCGCGACATACAGCGCGCCCTCGCCGCCATGCCGACGGTGAGCCTGCGACACCCCGGCGACAATCGCCCGCAGGGGCGGGGCGGCCAGCCATTCGGGGGTGAACCGGCGCAGCACGCCGTCGCCCTGGGTTCCCTTGCCGGTGATCACCAGCGCCTCGCGGCAGCCCTCGTCCCACATCCGCAACAGCCAGGCCTCCAGCGCCGCCCGGGCGCGGTCGTGGGTCATGCCGTGCAGGTCGATGCGCGCTTCCAGCGGCTCATGGCCGCGCACGATGCGCTTGTGGCGGCCCGGCTCGATGGTTTCGGGCGGCCGGGCCGGTTTGGCCTTCTGGGCGGCGGCCTTCACCGGCAATGGCAGATGAGCCGGCGCCGCCTCCATCGCGGGCGGCTTGAGAGTCGGCGCCAGCCGTCCGGGCAACGGCCGCACCGTGGCGGTCACATGACCCCAAAGATGCGCCTCGTCCGGCTTCAGCTTGCGCGACACGGTCGTCAGGAGCCCCGCGCGGCGACGGGCACGAGCCGGTACATTTTCAGCACATGGCGCACGCGGCCGGCCTCGGCGCCGGCGGCGGAGCCCCGGCCCATGTAGAGGTCGGCCCGCACCTCGCCCTTGATCGCTCCGCCCGTGTCGAGCGCCACGACCAACCGCCGGTAGACGGGAAAGGCCCCGGTCAGCGCCGGGGCGCTGGCGTCGATCCAGAACAGTTCGCCCATGTCGTGCCGGCTGGTATCGACGGCGATGGACCGGCCCGGCGGCAGGGAGACGCCCGCGGCTCCGGGGGGATCGCGATCATCGTCCTCGACCAGGCTGAAGAACACGTAGCGCGGGTTGAGGCGCATGATCGCGTCGGCCTCGGGGCCCCGATGGCCGGCCAGCCAGGCGCGGATCGCGTCGCCCGAGGTGTCGGCGTCCTTCAGCAGGCCCTGTTCGCGCATGGGCCGGGCGATGCCGGCGAACGGGTGGCCGTTATGGGCGGCGAAGGCGGCCCGCCTGCGCGAGCCATCGGGGTAGACCAGCACGCCGGACCCCTGGATCTGCAGGAAGAACAGGTCCTCGGGCCGCATCCAGGCGATCGGCTTGCCGAGGTCCTCGGTTTCGATGGTCTGCCGGTCGGGATAGGCCTCCATCCGGCCGTCCTCCACCCGCCCGACCAGCTTCTGGCCCGGCCCGGCGGTCGGATCGATCTCGGAAAGGTCGGTCGTCACAAGGTCGGCGGGACGGGCGCGAACCGCCGCGGTGAACTCGGCCGTCGGGTGGGCGTTGGCCCCGTAGACCGGCGCGAAATAGGCCGTCAGCAGGCCGCTGTCGGGCAGCGGCTCGGGCCGGAAATTGGCTTCGATGAAGCGACGCGCGTCCGCCTCGTCGCTCTTGCCCAGGGCCCTGGCGCGGCGGCAGACGACGGTGGCGGCCGGATCGCGGGCCACGCCGCAGGTGGCGCGCCAGGCGTTCAGCGCGGCCAGATGGTCCTCGGCGTTCCAGCCGGGCAGGGTCGCGAAGGTGACCGGAGCGGTCGGCGGAACGACCGGGACCTCGACAGGCGGGACCGCCGGCGGAAGTGTCGGGGTGACGATCGGCGGGCCGCCCGCCTTCGGCGTCGCACAGGCCGTCAGGGCCAGCGCGAGAAGGACGCCGGTGACTCGAAGTCGCATTACGCCTCCGCGGCGTCCACGTGAACAAGCATCCAGTTGGGGTCGCGGCTGTTAAGATTACGTTCGAACGTCCACAGTTCGGCCGTGCGGCGGTCATCGACGGCCTCGCCTTCGGGTCCCTTGGTGCGCGAGCGGAATTCCGACAGGAACCGCACGACGGCGCGGGCCGTGGCGCTTTCCACCTCGATCCGCTCGAGATCCGCGCGCGGCGCGTGCAGGAACTCGATCTTCTCCGTGCGGCCCTCGGCCTCGCGGGTGGCGATGGCCGCCTCGAAGCTCTCGGCGACGGCCGGCGACAGCAGGTTCTTCAGCGTCGCATGGTCGCCGGCGGCGAAGGCGATCACGATCATCTCGTAGGCCTGGCGCGCGCCGACCAGGAAGTGGGCCGCGTCGAACGCCGGGTCTTTCGCCCGCAGGGCGGCGAGCCCCGACAGGTCCGCGCCCTCGATCCCGGGACCCTCGGCGGCGTTGGGCTGGTCGCCCTCCACGGCCAGGACCGGGGCCGGCTGGTCCTCGGGCTGCCGGCCGATGCGGCGGCCGAGGACGGCGTAGAGCTGGTACAGCACCACGGCGGCGAAAAAGGCGAAGATGATGAGTTCGAAGATATTTATCACTGCAGGGACCGGCCGGCTGACGTCATGAATGGGCAATATAGGCGAGGCTGACGCCCGCGTAAGGGGCCCGCCGTTGCGCGGGCCAAGGCTGCGTGATAGCAGCGCGCCTTCATCATGTCCCGCCCGCTGACGCCGGGCGCCCGTCCGAATGACGTCCAGGAACACGATCTCCTCATGAGCGACACGTCCAGCACCTCCGGCGCCGAAAACGGCGGCGACATCTCCCAGCCCGGTTTCCGCATCCTCGCGCAGTTCACCCGCGACCTGTCGTTCGAGAACCCGCACGCGCCGGAATCGCTGCGCGCCGACGGCCAGGGCCTGCAGCCGCAGATCGACATCGGCGTGGAAATGAGCGCCCGCGGCCGGCCCGACGGCCTGTTCGAAGTGGACCTGAAGCTGTCGGCCCGCGCCCTGCGCGGCGAACAGGTGGCCTTCCATGTCGAGCTGCTCTACGGCGGCCTGTTCCAGGTCACGGGCGTGCCGGATACGGAGCTGGAGGCGGTGCTGATGATCGAATGCCCGCGCTACCTGTTCCCGTTCGCCCGCCGTCTGATCTCGGACGTCACGGCCGAGGGCGGCTTCCCGCCGTTCCAGCTGGATCCGATCGACTTCGCCGGCGTCTATGCCGCGCGCAAGGCCCAGGGCGACAGCGGCTTCATCGGCAACGCCTGAGCCGGCGGGTCAGAGCCCGAATTTGAGCCAGACGGCCTTGTCCTTGAGGGTCCCGCGCACGAACAGCTCGTGCGCGGTCCGCTCGTCGATCGTGCACCGCGGGGCCAGCGGCCGGGGCCGGGCGCCATAGGGCGCGGCCAGGGTCGAGGGGCCGATGGTGCGCGCGGCCGGGGCGGCATGCAGGTCCAGCGCCCGCTCCTTGCCACCTTGCAATTCGAGATAGACCGCCGCCAGCAGCTCGGCGTCGATCAGGGCCCCGTGCTTGTCGCGGGCGGCCAGCGAGATCTTCATCCGCTTACAGAGCGCGTCCAGGGAGTTGTACATCCCCGGAAACTTCTTCTTGGCCAGAACCAGGGTGTCGATCCACTGGTGGTCCGGCGTCGGCGCCAGGCCGCAGCGCGACAGCTCGGCGTTGACGAAGCCCCGGTCGAACGGGGCGTTGTGGGCGACGATCGGATCTTCGCCGACGAATTCCAGGAACCGCTCGACGATCTCGGGGAAGCGCGGCTTGCCGTGCAACGAGGCCAGGCTGATGCCGTGCACCCGCTCGGCGTCCGGGTCGATCTCGCGGTCGGGATGGACGTATTCGTGGAACGATTTGCCCGTCGGTATGTAGTCCACGACCTCGACGCAGGCGATTTCGATCAGCCGGTGGCCGGTTCGCGGATCGAGGCCCGTGGTCTCGGTGTCGAGGACTATATGACGCGCCATGGCCTTCTCATTGGCCCGGTTCGGACGGCGCGTCCAGCGGTCCGGACCGCAGCCGCGCCAGCACGTCGCGGACCTGGCCGCGGGCATGGTCGAGGCCCTGGCCCGTGTCGATGACGAAGTGCGCGCGGACGCGTTTCTCGGCATCGGCCATCTGCCGGGCGAGGATGGCGTCGAGCTTGGCCTCGTCCATGCCGGGCCGGGCCAGCACGCGCTGGCGCTGGATATCGGCGGGGGCGGAGACGACGACCACGGCGTCCATGCGCGTTTCGCCGCCGGTCTCGAACAGCAGCGGGATGTCGAGGATCACGATGTCGGCGCCGGCGGCCACGGCCTTCTGGAAGAAGCCGACGCGACTTTCGCCGACCAGGGGGTGGACGATGGCTTCCAGCCGCTTGAGCTCGTCCGGCTTGCCCAGGACCCGCTGGCTCAACAGCGCGCGATCGACCGCCCCATCGACGACCACGCCGGGAAAGGCCGCCTCGATCGGCGCGACGGCCGCGCCGCCCCTGGCGTACAGCGCGTGCACCTCGGCGTCGGCGTCGTAGACCGGCACGCCTTCGGCGGCGAACATGGCCGCGGTCGTCGATTTGCCCATGCCGATGGAGCCGGTCAGCCCGACGGTGATCATGCCGTTTCTCCCACGGCCGCCAGGGCCAGCGCGCGGACATCGACGCCAGCGGGCGGCGGCTGGCCGTAAAAGGCCTCGAAGCTGGGGACCGCCTGGCGGATCAGCATCTCCAGCCCATCGACCGTGCGCAGGCCGAGGGCGGCGGCGCGGCCCAGGAACGCGGTGCGCAGCGGCTTGTAGACCATGTCCAGCACCACGGCCGATGTCGGCGCGGTCGCCAGGTCGATGTCCGGGCCCGGCCCGCCACCCAGGCCCAGCGAGGTGGCGTTGACGATCAGGTTGGCGTCCGCGAGCGCGCCATCCGCCGCGACGGCCTTCACCGTCCGGCCGATGTCGCGGGCCAGGGCCTCGGCCCGGTCGGCGGTGCGGTTGACGATACGGATCTCCGGCGCGCCGGCGAGGAACAGGGCCGCCGCCGCGCCGCGCGCCGCGCCGCCGGCGCCAAGAATCACGGCCGGCCCGAACTTCGGGTCAAATCCCGACGCCTGGACGGCCAGCGCGGCCAGCATGCCCAGGCCGTCGGTATTGTCGGCGAAGATGGAGCCATCCCCGCGGAACAGCAGCAGATTGGCGGCCCCGGCCAACCGGGCGCGGTCGCTGGCGGCGTCGGCGGCGGCCAGCGCCGCTTCCTTGAACGGGATCGTCACGTTCACGCCGCGGATCACGCCGCCGCGCAGGCCCTCGACCAGGGCGCGGAAACCGTCCGCCGTCGGCGCCAGCGGCGCATAGACGGCGTTGAGGCCCGCCGCCTCGATCCAGGCGTTGTGCAGCACCGGGCTCAGCGAATGGGTGACCGGCCGGCCGATGATCCCGGCGACCATGGCCGCGCCCGTGATCGCGCTCATAGCGGCAAGGCTCCGTAGCGGCGCAGCAGGTCCAGCAGGCCCATCAGCGGCAGCCCCAGGATGGTGAAATAGTCGCCATCGATGCGCGAGAACAGCTGCACCCCGTCGTCCTCCAGCCGGTAGCAGCCGACCGAGCCCAGCAGTCCCTCCCCGCCCCGAGCCAGAAAATCATCGAGGAAGGCGTCGGTGAACGGCCGCATGGTCAGCCGGGCGGCCGGAACCTCGCGCCAGATCGCTTCGCCGTCGCGGGCCACGACCACGGCCGAATGCAGCTTGTGGGTCTTGCCACGCAGATGGACCAGACGGTCGCGCGCCTCGGCCAGGGTCTCGGCCTTGTCGAACAGCTGCCCCTCGAGATCCAGCGTCTGGTCGGCGCCGATGACCAGCGCGCCGGGATGTTTGCGCGAGACCCGCACGGCCTTCAGCTCCGCCAGGGCGTCCGCCACCTCGCGCGGTCCGGCGCCCTGGGCCAGCAGCCCGGCCTTCATCGACGCCTCATCGACGCCGGCGACGGCCACCTCGAAGACCACGCCGGCGCCAGCCAGCACCTGGGCCCGCGCCTTGCTGCCCGAGGCGAGGATCACCCGGGTCATCCGAGCACCTCCACCTGGCCGCGGCCGCCGGACAACAGGTTGATGATCGCCGCGGCCGTCTCCTCGACCGAGCGGCGGGTCACGTCGATCACGGGCCAGCCCATGCGCTCGAACAGCCGCCGGGCGGCGATGATTTCCTCGCGCACGGCGTCCTGGTCGACATAGGTGCTTTCGCGCTGTTCGTTCAGCGACAGCAGGCGGTTGCGACGGATCTGGATCAACCGGTCGGGCGAAGCGATCAGGCCCACGATCAGCGTGTTCTTCAGGTTGGTCAGGGCCGGCGGCAGCTGCGCGCCGGGCACCAGCGGGTGGTTTGCCGCGCGCACGCCGCGATGGGCCAGATAAATGCAGGTCGGCGTCTTGGAGGTGCGCGAGACCCCGACCAGCACCACATCGGCCTGCTCCAGGTCCTGTCCGCCCTGGCCATCGTCGTGGCCCATGGCGTAGTTCAGCGCTTCCATGCGGTTGAAATAGTCGGTGTCCAGCGTGTGCTGGGCCCCTACCCGACTGGAGATGGGCGCGCCGAGATAGCGGGACATGGCCGCGACCACGGGGTCGAGCGCCGCGATACAGGGGATCTCGTGGCGGCGGCAGCCCTCTTCCAGCGCCGCGCGCAGGGCCGGATCGATGATCGTATGCATAACCACGCCGGGCGAGCCGGCGATCTCCTCCAGCGCCCGCTCCAGCTGGCGGGTCGAACGGACCAGGGCGTAGATGTGCTCGATCGGCAGGATGTCGGTGAACCGGGCGCAGACCGCCCGGGCCATGGCGTTCAGCGTCTCGCCCGTGGAGTCGGACACGAGATGGATATGGAAATAGGTCGCCAGGCGGGTCGCAGCGGTCATCGCCTACTCCATAGGGCGCCGCGGGGCCGAGGACCAAGCCTGTGGATAGGCCGTTAACGAAGCCTTAACCACACAGGGCGCCGTTTGGGCCTGCATACACAGGGTCCGAACCCGGTAGGGCCAGGCTGGGCGCCACGGGGATGACCGGCCCTGATTGCGGTATGACCGTCCCCAGACTGCTCGCCACGGCCGGCCTGGGCGCCGCCGTTCATCCCCATGGTCTAACGAACAGCGGAATGCGACGGTCTTTTCCGCAGGACCGTCTTAACCTTTCATTAAGGATTTCCGAGGGCTTTGGCGGTTGTCCCCGCTATCCACACAACGACTTTTCAGCCGGGGAAAAACCGGGGCGCGGCCCGGGACCGGAGGCTGAATCCCTGCTCGCGCCAGAGATCTATCCACGCGGCGCCCCGGCCCTACTTCCTCCACCCCATCCTTCTTAATCTCTTATTAAGGAATGAAAGAGGGGCGGTGGACTTGCCTCCCCGGCCACGTGGCCTATCAAGACGCCCGATGACCCAACCTGTGATCCCAAGCCTGCTGCGCGTGCTCGATGGCGAGACGCTTGAGCGCCCGCCCGTCTGGTTCATGCGCCAGGCCGGACGGTATCTGCCTGAATACCGCGCGCTGCGGGCGACGACGCCCGACTTCATCAGCTTCTGCCTGAATCCGGAAAAGGCGGCGGAGGCGACCCTTCAGCCGATGCGCCGGTTTCCCTTCGACGCGGCCATTGTGTTCGCCGACATCCTGCTGCTGCCCCAGGCGCTTGGCCAGGAGGTCTGGTTCGAGGCTGGCGAGGGTCCCAGGCTCGGCGCCCTGCCCGACCTGGACCGGCTGGCCGGGGAGATCGAGGGCTCGACCTTCAAGCTGCTGCCGGTCGGGGAGACCCTGACCCGGGTACGGGCCGCGCTGGAGCCTGAGCGGGCGCTGATCGGCTTCGCCGGCGCGCCCTGGACCGTGGCCACCTACATGATCGAAGGCGGCTCCTCGGACCGCAGCAAGGCCCGCACCTTCGCCTACGAACATCCGGCCGAGATGGACCGGCTGCTCGACATTCTCGTTCAGGCGACGGTCCGCTACCTGGCCATGCAGGTCGATGCCGGGGCCCAGGTGCTGAAGCTGTTCGAGAGCTGGGCCGAGGGCCTGCCCGAGGATCTGTTCGAGCGACTGGTCTGCAAGCCGCACCGGGCGATCCTCGACGGCCTGGCCGGGCTGGACGTGGTGGCGCCCGTGATCGGCTTCCCGCGCGGCGCCGGCAGCCTGGCGCGGCACTATGCCGACACGGTGGGCGTTGACGCCGTGGCGCTCGACACCGCCGCCTCCGCGGAACTGGGCAAGAGTATTCAGGAACGCTGCGCCATCCAGGGGGCGCTCGACCCGCTGCTGCTGCGCGCCGGCGGGGCCGCGCTGGATCGTCGGGTGGACGAGCTTCTGGAGCAGTGGAGCGACGGGCCCTACATCTTCAATCTCGGCCACGGCATCATCCTCGACACCCCGATCCCGCATGTGGAACGGGTGTTGAAGCGGATCACCGGGGGATGAGCCGACGCCGGGTCGCGGTTGTCCTGTTCAACCTCGGCGGGCCGGATGGTCCGGACGCGGTGCGGCCGTTTCTGTTCAACCTGTTCAACGACCCGGCGATCATCGGCCTGCCGGGTATCCTGCGGACCGCCGTGGCGTGGCTGATCTCCAGCCGCCGCGAGGAGCCGGCCAAGGCCAACTACGCTCTGATGGGCGGCGGCTCGCCGCTGTTGCCGCAGACCCGCAAGCAGGCCGAGGCCTTGCGGGCCGTGCTGGCGGCGCGCTCGACCGGCGACGAGGTCCGCTGTTTCATCGCCATGCGCTATTGGCATCCGCTGACCGTGGAAACCGCCGCCGAGGTGGCCGCCTGGGCGCCGGACGAGATCGTGCTGCTGCCGCTCTATCCGCAGTTCTCGACCACCACCACCGGCTCGTCGGCCAAGGCCTGGCGGGAGGTCTACAAGGGTCCGGGCCGGGTTCGGACCGTCTGCTGCTACCCGACCGAGCAGGGCCTGATCGAGGCGCACGCCGGGCTGATCCGCGATAGCTGGAGCGCGGCGGGCCACGAGGGTCCGGTGCGGCTGCTGTTCTCGGCCCATGGCCTGCCGGAAAAGGTGATCAAGCAAGGCGATCCCTACCAGGACCAGATCGAAGCTACCTGCGCGGCCGTGGCGGCGAAGCTGGGCGAGGGCTGGGACTGGAAGGTCTGCTACCAGAGCCGGGTCGGCCCGATGACCTGGATCGGGCCGTCCACGGAGGATGAAATCCGCGCCGCCAGCGCCGAGGGTCTGGCCCTGGTGGTTGCGCCGATCGCCTTCGTCTCCGAACATGTCGAGACGCTTGTCGAGTTGGACCACGAGTATGGCGAGATGGCCCGGGCGGCGGGGTGCCCGGCCTATGTGCGGGTCGCCGCCCTGGGCGTGACCGACACGTTCATCGATGGCCTGGCGGGACTGGTTCTAAACGCACTTGAGCGGTCGGGAACCGGACCCGGCGCGGCCTACGTCTGTCCTGGCTTTGGAAACTGTCCCCGAACGGAGAAGGCCGCATGACCTGGTTCGCCAACCACTACGACCTGCTGCGCGGGCTGCACATCATCGCGGTGATCGCCTGGATGGCCGGGATGCTCTATCTGCCCAGGCTCTACGTCTATCATACCGGGACCACCGCCGGGTCCGAGCTGGACGTGACGTTCCAGACCATGGAGCGCAAGCTCCTGCGGATCATCATCAACCCGGCGATGGTCCTGGCCTGGCTGCTGGGCCTGAGCCTGATGGCGGCCCGGCCCGACGTGCTCGGCCAGCCGTGGATGTGGGTCAAGCTGGCCGGCGTCCTGTTCCTGACCAGCTGGCACGGCTTCCTCGCCGGGGCCCGCAGGACGTTCGCCGCCGGGACCAACACCCGCTCGGCGAAGTTCTGGCGCATGACCAATGAACTGCCGTTCCTGGCGGCGATCATCATGGTCCTGGCCGTCACCACCGAGTTTCTGGCCCGCTAGAACCGCCCGCCGCATCAACGGATTCCTTGACGGCGGGGGGCCAGTGTGGTTCCCCTTGCCCAGACGTCGGGCGATTGCTTCGGCGTTCCCGCCTTTTCGCCGGACCCGCGCCCGATCGACGGAGCGCCCATGGGACGGCCCCCCATAACGACTGCCCGCGCCTCCCGAGGCGCGATCCATCGCCGCACCGGGACCTTATAAGGTCCCCAGCCCGGCGCCAGTTTCCAGAGACGGGCCCCAGCGCCCGCACGCCCAGAGTCCATCCATGTCCGAAGACACCCCCCAGTCCTCCGAAACCGACGTCGACACCACCGTCGAGGTCGCCACGCCCGACGAGGTCGCCGAAGCCGCGGCCGAGGCCGCCGAGAACGCCGCCGACGGCGAAGGCTCCGAGATCGCCGCCGCCGTGGCCGAGCTGGGCCTGACCCGCATGTCGTTGCAGGAGCTGAAGGAGAAGTCCCCGGCCGACCTGCTGGCGCTGGCCGAGAAGCTCGAGGTCGAGAACGCCAACTCCATGCGCAAGCAGGACATGATGTTCGCGATCCTCAAGACCGTCGCCGAGGAAGGCGTCGAGATCTCGGGATCGGGCACCATGGAAGTCCTGCCCGACGGCTTCGGTTTCCTGCGCTCGCCGGAAGCCAACTACCTGCCCGGCCCCGACGACATCTACGTCAGCCCCTCGCAGATCCGGAAGTTCGGCATCCGCACCGGCGACAGCGTCGTGGGCGCCATCCGCGCGCCGCGCGAAGGTGAGCGCTACTTCGCCCTGACCACCGTCGAGCAGATCAATTTCGAGACGCCCGAGAACGTCCGCCACAAGGTCCACTTCGACAACCTGACGCCGCTGTATCCGGAAGAGCGGCTGACGATGGAAATCGAGGATCCGACGCTGAAGGACCGCTCGGGCCGGATCATCGACATCGTCGCCCCGCTCGGCAAAGGCCAGCGCTGCCTGATCGTCGCCCCGCCCAGGGTCGGCAAGACGGTGATGCTGCAGAACATCGCCAAGTCAATCGCCGCCAATCATCCCGAATGCTACCTGATCGTGCTGCTCATCGATGAGCGGCCCGAAGAAGTCACCGACATGCAGCGCACCGTGAAGGGCGAGGTCATCTCCTCGACCTTCGACGAGCCGGCGACCCGCCACGTGGCCGTGGCCGAGATGGTCATCGAAAAGGCCAAACGCCTGGTCGAGCACAAGCGCGATGTGATCATCCTGCTGGACTCGGTCACCCGTCTGGGCCGCGCCTACAACACGGTTGTCCCCTCGTCGGGCAAGGTGCTGACCGGCGGCGTCGACGCCAACGCCCTGCAGCGGCCCAAGCGCTTCTTCGGCGCCGCGCGCAATGTGGAGGAAGGCGGCTCCCTGACGATCATCGCCACGGCCCTGATCGACACCGGCTCGCGGATGGACGAGGTGATCTTCGAAGAGTTCAAGGGCACCGGTAACTCGGAAATCATTCTCGACCGCAAGGTCGCGGACAAGCGCATCTTCCCGGCTATCGACATCCTCAAGTCGGGCACCCGCAAGGAAGAGCTCATCACCCCGAAGGACCAGCTGCAGAAGACCTATGTTCTGCGCCGGATCCTCAACCCGATGGGCGCCCAGGACGCGATCGAGTTCCTGATGGACAAGCTGCGCCAGTCGAAGAACAACGGCGACTTCTTCCAGTCGATGAACACCTGAAGGAACTCCTCTCCCGGAGGGCGTATCAGCACCCGGAGAGGCTGGAGGACGTCCGCACGGCGCCGGCGGGTATCCCCCGCTACTGGGAAGATGAAGCGCGTTGGAGTATCCGGCCTTCCTGACCGCCGGCCGGCGCGCTAGCCTCCCGGCCACGAGGTCCAGGGAGAACCATCTCATGATGAAGGTCTATTTCGCGCCGTTCGCGCGCTCGCTGCGCATCCTCTGGACTCTGGAGGAGCTGAACGCGCCGTATGAGCCGGTGCGGGTGCAGTTTCCGCCGAAGCAGGCCCAGCCGGACTACCTTCATATCAATCCGCTGGGCCAGATACCGACCCTGATCGATGGCGACACCAAGCTGTTCGAGTCGGTCGGCGCCTGCGAGTACGTCAACGAGAAGAGCGGCGGCGACCTGGCTATCACCGCCGGCCAGCCGGGCCGGGCCGACTATCTGCAGTGGCTCTGGTACGGCGAAGCGACGCTGATGCCGCCGCTGGGAACCATGGTGCGCAACACCTTCGGCCCGGAGGAAACGCGTGACGCCAAGGCGCTGGCCGAGGCCAGGGCGAGCCTGTTCGAGCGCCTGGCGCTGGTCGAGGCCCGTCTCGAAGGCCGCGAGTATCTGGCCGGCGACCGTTTCACCCTGGCTGACGTCTCGGTGGTCTACGCCTTGAACCTCGGCGGCATGCTGCGCGTCGCCGGCGATTACGGCCCGAACACCGCCGCCTATTTCGCGCGGCTGTCGGCCCGGCCGGCGTTCCAGGCGGCCGCGGCCCAGACCTGATCCCGGCCGGAGAATGCCCCTACGGGATCAGCAGCGTTGATCCCGTGGTCTCGCGACCTTCCAGCGCCTCGTGCGCCTGGCGGGCCTGACTGAGCGGGAAGGTCTGGCCGACGTCGATCTTCACGGCGCCGGAGTTGATCACCTCGAACAGGGCGCCGGCGCTTTCGTCGAGCTCCTCGGTGGTGACGACATAGTCGAACAGGGTCGGCCGGGTCAGGAACAGCGATCCGCCGCGTGACAGGCGCAGCGGCTCGACGGCCGGAGCGGGCCCCGAGGCGTTGCCGTAGCTGACCAGCATGCCGCGCCGGCCGAGGCTGGCCAGGCTGCCCTCCAGGGTCGCCGCGCCGACGCCGTCGTAGACCACGCGCACGCCCGCCCCGCCGGTGATCGCCCGGACCCGGGCCGCGACGTCCTCCTCGCGGTAGAGGATGGTCTCGTCGGCGCCGTGGTCCCTGGCAAGGGCCGCCTTTTCGGCCGAGCCGGCCGAGCCGATGACCGTCGCGCCGAGGGCCTTGGCCCATTGGGTCAGGATCGTGCCGACGCCGCCGGCCGCGGCGTGGATCAGCACGGCTTCGCCCTTCTTCACCGTGTAGCAACGGCGCAGCAGGAACTCGGCCGTCATGCCCTTGAGCATGGCCGCCGCGGCGGTGCGGCTGTCGATACTCGAGGGGATCTTCACGGCGCGACCGGCCGGCACGACGTGATACTCGGCGTAGCCGCCGAGCGGGCCGTTGCCATAGGCCGCGCGATCACCCGGAACGAAGCGTGTGACGCCCTCGCCCACCGTCTCGACGATCCCCGCCCCTTCCAGGCCGAGCACGGCCGGGAACTTCACCGGATAGAGGCCGGTGCGCTGGTAGGTGTCGATGAAGTTGAGGCCGATCGCCTCCTGGCGGATGAGGATCTCGCCTGGTCCCGGCGTCGGGATCGGCAGATCGACGGCCTCGAGCACCTCGGGACCGCCGGCGCGGGTCGCCTGGATCGCCAGCATCAGCCGAGGTTCGCTTTGAAGAAGGCCAGGGTGCGGTCGTTGGCCCTGCCCGCGTCCGCCGCGTCATAGTGTTCGCCGCCCTGGCGGGCGAAGGCATGGTCGCGGCGCGGGTAGTCGTGAAGGGTAATCAGCGGGTTGGCGTCGAGCGCCGCGTGGATCGCCGCCTGGGCTTCCCTGGGCACGAACCCGTCTTCGCCGGCGATGTGCATCAGCAGGGGCTTTTTGATCTTCGCGGCCTCGCCGGTCAGGGAGTCGATGCCGACGCCGTAGTAGGAGACGGAGGCATCGACGTCGGTGCGGGCGGCGGTCAGATACGCCATCTTGCCGCCCAGACAGTAGCCGACCGCGCCGACCTTGCCATTGCAGCCGGTGTCGGCGCGGATGGCGGCGATGGTCGCGGCGATGTCGGCCACGCCCGTCTCCGCGTTGAACAGGCCGAACAGTTCGAAGGCGCGATCCCATTCGGCCTTGGTCTTGTCGCTGATGTCGATGCCCGGCTCGATGCGCCAGAACAGGTCGGGGCAGATGGCCAGATAGCCTTGCGACGCCAGCCAGTCGGTGGTCTCGCGCATCACGGCGTTGACGCCGAAGATTTCCTGGATCACCACCACGGCTGGAGCCTTGGCCGCCACGGGCCGGGCGACATAGGCCGAAAACGCGCCGTCCGGCGTCTTGATGGTGAGGCGTTCTCCGCTCATCGTCGTAGTCTCCCGTCTGTTGCGCCGGGTGTTACCGCGCCGGACCCGCGTTCGCCCATAACAAAGTCGTGGGCGGCGACATCAAGGAAGACCCATGAAGGTCACGATCAACATCGAATGCGACCCGGTGGAAGCCCGCACTTTTCTGGGCCTGCCCGACGTCAGCGGGCTGAACGACCATCTGGTCGAGGAAATGAAGAAACGCATGGACACCAACATGGCTGCCCTGGCGCCGGAAGAGCTGATGAAGAGCTGGATGAGCTTCGGCACCGGCGCGACCGAGCAGTTCCGCAAGCTGATGACGGCCGCCGCCAGCGGCACAGCCTTCGGGACCAAGCCGCCGGAATGACGGACACCATCTTCGCCCCGGCCACCGCGCCCGGCCGCGCGGCCCTGGCCGTGGTGCGGATCTCGGGGCCGGGAACGGGCGATCTGCTGACGGCGCTGGCCGACGGGCG
This sequence comes from Caulobacter sp., assembly GCA_030645575.1. Taxonomy (GTDB): domain Bacteria; phylum Pseudomonadota; class Alphaproteobacteria; order Caulobacterales; family Caulobacteraceae; genus Caulobacter. The sequence goes on from JAUSMJ010000006.1 coordinate 35,991, forward strand.
CCCCGCGCCGCGCCGGGCGTCCCTGCGCCGGTTGAGGGATATCGGCGGGGCGCTGATCGACGAGGCCCTGGTCCTGTGGTTTCCGGGCCCGGCCAGCTACACCGGCGAGGATTGCGCCGAACTGCACCTGCATGGCGGCCAGGCCGTGGTCGAGGCGGCGATCGGGGCTCTGTCCCACCTCGGCGCGCGACTGGCCGAGCCGGGCGAGTTCACGCGCCGCGCCTTCCAGAACGGCCGACTGGACCTGGCCCAGGCCGAGGCCGTCGCCGATCTGGTCGATGCCGAGACCGCGGCCCAGGCCCGCCAGGCGCTGGACCAGCTGGGCGGGGGCCTGAGCCGGCGGTACGAGGCCTGGCGCGAGCTGCTCGTCGAGTCCCTGGCGGGGCTCGAGGCGGCGGTCGATTTCCCGGATGAAGACCTGCCGGAGGACGTCGCGGCGCGGGCCCGGCCCCATCTGCGGGCGCTTCTCGATGAGCTGGAGGCCGCTCTGGCCGACGCCGACCGGGGTCGCCGCGTGCGGGAGGGCTTCCGCATCGCCCTGATCGGCGCGCCCAACGCCGGCAAGAGCAGCCTGCTCAATGCCTTGGCCGGTCGCGACGCGGCGATCGTCACGGCCACGCCGGGCACGACCCGCGATGTCATCGAGATCCCCCTCGTGCTGGCTGGCTACAAGGCCCTGCTGGCCGATACGGCCGGCGTGCGCGACACCGTCGAGGTCATCGAGGCCGAGGGCGTGCGCCGCGCCCGCGCCTGGGCCGAGGACGCCGATCTCCGCCTCTGGATCGTTGACGCCTCGGCGTCCGACGGCCACTGGCGGGAGGCGGCGGGCATGGCGAGGCCGAACGATCTGCTGGTGCTCAACAAGAGCGACCTGACGCCGGGGACCGACGCGGCCGCCGCGCGGGCCGTGGGGATCGAGGCGCTGGCGGTATCCGCGACCTCGGACGCGGACATCGCCGGACTTCGACGCTGGCTGGAGGAGCGGGTGGCCGCGGCCCTCTCCGGCGCCGAATTCCCGGCGGCGACCCGGCTGCGCCACGCCGAGAGCCTGAAGGAAGCCGCCGAACGGGTGGCGCGCGCCCTCGCCCAGCCCGAGCCGGAGCTGGCGGCCGAGGATGTCCGGCTGGCCGCCCGGGCGCTGGAACGGATCTCCGGCCGTCTGGATCCCGAGGCGGTGCTTGACCGGGTGTTCGCGAGCTTCTGTATCGGCAAGTAGGTGTTTCACGTGAAACATTGAGGGTGCGTCCTTTGAGACGCTCGCCCGAGGCTCGCTCCTCAGGATGACGTGGAGGGGTGGGTCTCAAAGGTGATCGTCATGGTGAGGAGCGGACCTTCAGGTCCGCGTCTCGAACCACGCAGGGACTCCCGATCCCGCCCATATTCCGCTATATGAGACCCCCATCGCCCCCGCCCGCCGGGGGCGTTCGCCTTTGAGGCCGCTTGAGATGACCCGCGCCTGGGATGTGATCGTGATCGGCGGCGGCCATGCCGGCTGCGAGGCCGCGGCGGCGTCGGCCCGCTTCGGCGCGCGCACCCTGCTGCTGACGCACAAGATCGAGACCATCGGCGAGATGAGCTGCAATCCGGCCATCGGCGGCCTGGGCAAGGGCCATCTGGTCCGCGAGATCGACGCGCTGGACGGCCTGATGGGCCGGACGGCCGACAAGGCCGGCATCCAGTTCCGCATGCTCAACCGTTCCAAGGGCCCGGCGGTGCGAGGGCCCCGGGCCCAGATCGACCGCAAGCTCTATCGCGAGGCCATGCGGGCCGAACTGGCCGGGCAGGCCAATCTCGAGATCATCGCCGACGCGGTCGAGGACCTCGTCCTCGACGCGGATGGCGTGCTGACCGGGGTCGTCGGCGGGTCGGGCCAGACCTATGCCGCGCCAAGGGTGGTGCTGACCACGGGCACCTTCCTCAAGGGCGTGATCCACCTCGGCGAAAAGCGCATTCCGGCCGGCCGGGTCGGCGACGCGCCGGCGATCGGCCTGGCCGACCGTCTATACAGCCTGGGCCTCGACATGGGCCGGCTGAAGACGGGCACGCCGGCGCGGCTGGTCGGATCGACCATCGCCTGGGACCGGCTGGAGATGCAGGCGGCCGACGAGACGCCGATCCCCTTCTCCTTCCTCAACCGCGAGATCACCGTGCCGCAGATCCCGTGCGGCATCACCTGGACCAACGCGGAGACCCACCGGATCATCGCCGACCGCCTGACGGAATCGGCGGTCTACGGCGGTCGGGTGACCGGGCGCGGCCCGCGCTACTGCCCCTCGATCGAGGACAAGGTCGTCCGCTTCGCCGACAAGACCAGCCACCAGATCTTCCTTGAGCCGGAAGGGCTGGACGACGACACGGTCTATCCCAACGGCGTCTCGACATCGGTGTCGGAAGAGACCCAGTTGCTGTTCCTGCGCACGATCGTCGGCCTCGAACAGGTCGAGGTCCGCCGGTTCGGCTATGCGATCGAGTACGACTATGTCGATCCGCGCGAACTGTTTCCGACGCTGGAGGTCAAGCGGTTGCCGGGCCTGTATCTGGCGGGCCAGATCAACGGGACGACGGGCTATGAGGAAGCCGGCGCCCAGGGGCTGGTGGCCGGACTGAACGCCGCCCGCGCGGCATCCGGCGCCGAGCCCGCGACCTTCGCCCGCGACGAGGCCTATATCGGCGTGCTGATCGACGATCTGGTGACGCGCGGCGTGACCGAGCCTTATCGCATGTTCACCAGCCGGGCCGAGTTCCGCCTGACCCTGCGCGCGGACAACGCCGACCAGCGGCTAACGGCGCGCGGCCTTGAGCTGGGCTGCGTCGGCCCGGAGCGGGCGGCGGTGTTTCACGTGAAACAACGGGCGCTGGCCGAGGCCCGCGCGCTGGCCCGGTCCCTGACTCTGACCCCCGCCGCCGCCGAAAAGGCCGGCCTGGCCGTCAAGGCCGACGGCCAGCGCCGCGATGTGCTGCAGCTGATCGCCTATCCCGACATCGATCTGGACCGGCTGGCCCTGATCTGGCCCGAGCTGGCTGCCTGGGCCCCCGAGGTCCGCGAGCAGATCGAGATCGATGCGGCCTACGCCGGCTACCTCGATCGGCAACAGGCCGATGTGGACGCCTTCCGCCGCGACGAGGCCCTGCGCCTGCCGGGCGATCTGGACTATGGCGCGGTCGGCGGGCTCTCGAACGAGATCCGCGACAAGCTGACCGCCGTCCGCCCCCTGACCCTTGGCCAGGCCGCGCGCATCGAGGGCGTCACGCCCGGCGCCCTGACCGCCCTGCTCGCCCATGTCCGACGTCCCCGCGCCGCCTGAGGCGGTCATCGCGGTGCAGGACGCCGCCCAGTTCCAGGCCCTGACGGGCGCGACCGACGCCCAGATGGCTGATCTGGCGCGCTTCCGGGAGATGCTTGAGGCCGGCAATGCGGTGATGAACCTCGTCGGGCCGGCCACCCTTCCCGATTTCTGGAACCGCCACGCCTGGGACAGCGCCCAGCTGCTGCGCCTGGCTCCCGAGGCGAGGATCTGGGCCGATCTTGGCGCCGGCGCCGGTTTTCCCGGCCTGGTGCTGGCGATCCTGCTCAAGGACACCCCCGGCGCGAAGGTCCATCTGGTGGAGAGCATGGCCAAACGCTGCCGTTTCCTGGGCGAGGTCGCCCGCGAACTGGCCCTGCCGGTCGAGATACACAACGCTCGCGCGGAGGATCTGTCGCTGACTGTGGATATCGTCACCGCGCGGGCTTGTGCGCCGATGGTCAGACTGCTCGGGTATGCCCGGCCCTACTTTCAGCGCGGGGCTCGCGGGTTGTTCCTCAAGGGGCAGGATGTGGTAACGGAACTGAACGAGGCCGCGACGTCCTGGACGATCAAGGCGCGGCTGATCCCCAGCCTGAGCGACGGCCGGGGACGGATTGTCGATGTGGAGTCCCTGGCCCGTGCCTGACAGCCAAAAGCCCATGCGCGTCCTGGCCATCGCCAACCAGAAGGGCGGCGTGGGCAAGACCACCACGGCGATCAACCTGGGCACGGCCCTGGCGGCTGTCGGCGAACGCGTGCTGCTGATCGACGCCGATCCCCAGGGCAACGCCTCCACGGGCCTGGGCGTGCCGCGCCAGCAGCGCAAGGTGACCCTCTACGACGTGATGATGGGCGACACCCCGATCACCGAGGCGGCCATTCATACGGCCTTGCCCGGCCTGGACCTGATCGCCTCGGACGCCGACCTGTCGGGCGTCGAGCTGGAGCTCGGCCAGCAGGCCCGCCGGTCCTACCGCCTGCGCGACGCCATGGAGCGGCTGCGGGCGGCGGGAACCTACAGCTATGTGCTGATCGACTGCCCGCCGTCGCTGAACCTGTTGACCGTCAACGCCATGACGGCTTCGGACGCGGTGTTCGTGCCGCTGCAGTGCGAGTTCTTCGCCCTCGAAGGCCTGACCCAGCTGATGCGTACGGTCGAGCTGGTGCGCGGCAGCCTGAACCCGTCGCTGGAGATCCAGGGCGTGGTGCTGACCATGTACGATCGCCGCAACAGCCTGTCCGACCAGGTCGCGCGCGATGTGCGCGGCCACTTCGGCGACAAGGTCTACGAGACGGTCATACCGCGCAACGTGCGGGTCTCCGAAGCCCCCTCGTTCGGCAAGCCGGTCCTGATCTACGACCTGAAGTGCGCCGGATCGCAGGCCTATCTCAAGCTCGCCCGCGAAGTCGTCGGGCGCGAACGCCAGCGGCGCCGCGCCGCGGCATGAACGGAAAGATGTCGTCGATGGCCGAAGGTCGCAGGGGTCTGGGTCGGGGTCTGTCCGCCCTGCTGGGCGAGTCCGATGCGGAAAATCCCGCCGCCGCGGGCGACGCCGCCGGCGCGCGCGAGATTCCGATCGAGCTGATCCGGCGCAATCCGGACCAGCCGCGCCGCCGGTTCGGCGAGGCCGAGATCGCCGAACTGGCCGATTCCATCCGCGAGAAGGGCGTCCTGCAGCCGGTTCTGCTGCGTCCCGCGCCGGACGCGCCGGGCCAATACCAGCTGGTCGCCGGCGAGCGCCGCTGGCGCGCGGCGCAGCAGGCGGGGCTCAAGGCCATGCCGGCCCTGGTGCGGGACCTCGACGACCAGCAGGTCCTCGAGATCGCCATCATCGAGAACGTCCAGCGGGCGGATCTGGGGCCGATCGAGGAGTCGCTGAGTTATCGCGCCCTGATGGACCGGTTCGGCCGCACCCAGGACGACGTCGCCCGCGTTGTCGGCAAGAGCCGGCCGCATGTGGCCAACGCGCTGCGGCTGCTCAGCCTGCCGCTCGAAGTCCAGACCCTGCTCGCCGAGGGCCAGCTGACGGCCGGTCACGCCCGGGCTCTGGTCGGGTCGATGAACCCGCTGGCGTTGGCGCAGGAGGTTATCGCCCGCGGCCTCAATGTCCGCGACACCGAGGCGCTGGTGAAGCGTGGCGCGCCGGAGAAGAAGTCGATGACGCCCGGCGCCGCCGCCAAGGTCGCCCGGGATCACGACACGGCCGCGCTCGAGAGCGACCTGTCGGAGGTGCTGGGCCTGGACGTCGAGATCCGTGATCGCGGCGGCGTGGGCGAGCTGCGTATCCGCTACGCCACGCTCGAGCAGCTGGACGACCTCTGCCGCCGCCTGACGAGGGGCGCGTGAGCCGCGGGGAGCCGTAGCCGAGTGCGCCGAAGACGGCTTATTTCGCCACAGAGCCGATTTTCAAATCCGGGTTTTTAACTGCTTGAAAACACTGACATAATTTTTCAACTGTTTGGCGCGATCGGGCTTCTACAGCCAGGCCGCCGCGTCAGCTCGCCGCTGACGGGGCGGAATGCTCCGCCGACAGAGGGTCAACCGCCCGCAGCCGCCGGCCCCAGTTTTGGCAGCGCCGCCCAGACCCGGCTGTCGTGGGCCGGCACGATGATCAATCCCGGCATGGCGGCCTTGATCTGGTGAAGGCGGACCAGCATCGCCCGGGTCGCGGCCCGGTCGGCATCGACCCGTCGGACGATCCACGGCTTCTCGGCGGGCAGATCGACGCCTTCCCGCTGCCAGGCCGTGTCGGCAATCAGCGCATAGCGTTTGCCGTCCGGCGTGGCGACGAAGGCCACGATCGAGCCGGGCGTGTGGCCAGGGGCCTGGACCAGCACGACACTGCCGTCGCCGAACACGTCCCGGCTGTGGGCGAAGCCGAGGTAGGGGCCGTCCGGGAAGTCGTAGGCGACATAGGACGCCGTTCCCAACTGCCGGGCCAGGGCGGTCGAGGCGTCGCCGCTGCGAATGAAGGCCAGTTCGTCGCGCGTCACCCAGACCGGCGATCGCGGCAGGGTCTCAAGTCCGCTGACGTGGTCCCAGTGAGCATGGGTGAGGATCACCGCGGTCAGGCTGGACGGCGCGATGCCGGCGGCCCTCAGCTGGTCGGCGACGGAACTCTGGCGGTCGTATTTCGTCGTCGCCCGCAACAGCCACGGCGAGGTCTTGCGGTGGGCCGCGACGCTCGGGCCGAAGCCTGCGTCGAACAATAGAGTCCCTTTCGGGTGCCGTACGAGAATGCCTCCGGCGGAGAACACCCGCTCGTCGCCGAAGCGCCCGCCTTCGAAGGCGAAGGCGGCGCGGGAATACATCCGGCCGGTCTGCAGCGCGTAGAGGCGCATGCCGGCGGGCGGTTGCGGGGCCGGGAGGGTCAGGGCCGTGTCCCGGGGAGTCGCCAGGGGGGCAGAGGAACAGCCGGCCAGCCCAAGGCTGGCGGTCAGGGCGAGCGAAAGCAGGGCGATACGCATGGAAGGCTCCCGATATTAGATTAGACTATACTGTCCAATCTAAATTCCTGCGTCAACCCTCATCAGCGGGAGCCGCCCCGGCCCCGCGCCGGCCATAACGGCAGAGAAACGTGGCCACTGCCTCGGCGACGATGAAGTCAGGCCCGGGGGCTTCGGGCTGCGCGGCGCCGACCGCCATCACCTTCGGCCAGAGGCTGAATTCATTGATCAGGGCCAGAAACTGGCGAGCAGCGATGTCGGGCCGGGGGCAGTCGAGGACGCCCTGCTCGTGCATGGCGCCGAGGATTTCGGCGAGGGTTTCAAGGGTCAGGGCCTGGCCGAAACGATGAAACTCCTCGCCAATCCAGGGCCGGGCCCGGGACTCGGCGATCACCAGCCGCGTAAAGGCCGCCTGGTCCGCGTCGTCGATGAAGCGCAGGAACGCCCGGGCGATGCCGACCAGTTTGGCCGCGGGGTCGGGAAAGCGGACGGCGCGGATGGTCGCCCGCACCTGGTCCGACCAGGTCATCACCCCGGCCCAGTGCCGGCGGACCGTAGCCCGGAACAGGGCTTCCTTGCCGCCGAAGCGGTTGTACACCGTCTGGCGCGACACTCCGGCGACCTCGGCGACCTGATCGAGGTTCACGCCGTCATAACCGCCGTCGAGAAACAGGATCCGGGCGGCCGCCAGGATGGCGTCCTCGGATCTTTGAGCGTCTGCCCGGGCCCGCGCGGCCCGCCCACCGCCGGGACGGGTGTTTCCGGAAAATTCCATGCTTGGACTATAACGTAAAGTCCAGGCTGACGCAGCCCTAGAGCCCAAGCCGCCTCGCCCGACCGGCGATCGTCAACGCCAGACGCTCCGCCAACAGATGATCGGGCGAGCCGGCGGTCTTGCAGGCGAGGTCGGCCGCCAGCACCTCGGGATGCAGCGCCAGCAGATGCTCTAGCGTCCAGGCCCGGGCCTGGCGCAGGAACTCGCGCTCGTTCTTCCAGAACACGCCGGACGACTTGGCCGCCTCGGCCAGCGAGGCGCCGCTCTGGGCCAGGGTCAGGGTGCGCCGCAGCTTGGCCAGGTGCATGCCCATGGCCCGCACGGCGGCGGGGCCGCCCTCCCCCTCGGCCGCCGCGCGGCGCAGTCCGGCCTGGGCGGCGGCGAGCTTGCCGCCGAACGCGTCCGACGCGGCGTCGGCCAGGGACGCCTCCGGCTCGACGCCGACGAAGGCCTCAAGGTCCGCCGCCGTGGCGATGCGGCCGCTGCCCGGGCCGAGCCAGAGGGCCAGCCGCTCGATCTCCTGCCGCGAGACGCCGCGCTCGCGCGGCATGCGGGCGACGAACATTTCCAGGGCCCCGGCGTCGAGCCCGACCTTGTCGGCGGCCAGGGACTCCCGCACCAGCCGGGCCACGTCGCCCGGTTCGTCCTCATAGCAGGGGATGGTCGCGCAACCGGCCGCCTTTTCCGCCGCCTTGCGCAGCGGCGAGGACCGGTCGATGGCGCCGGCCTCGATCAGGAAGAAGGCATCGGGGTTGAAGCGGCCCTCGACATGCCCGGCCAGAGCCTCGGCGGTGATCCGGTCGGGGCCGATCTTCTCGGTCGAGAACCGCACCCGCACCAGACGCCTGCCACCCATCATCGAGATGGCGCTGAGCTCGTTGGCCAGCCGGCCCTCATCGACCTCGTCCTCGGTCAGCAGCGCGACATCGAAGGGATCGTCGGGGCTGGCGGTCACGGCCCTGGCGAGCCGGTCCGCCCGCTCGCGCACCCCGCCCCGGTCACGGCCATAGATGACCGCCGCGCGGAAGGCCTTGTCGGGGGTCTTCAGGAAGCGCTCGACGTCCGGCCGTTTCGAGAGAATGGCCACGGTCGGCTCTATTGTCCGCCGTTGCGGAGCATCCAGTCGGCCAGTTGCAGCTGGATCTTGCGCGCCAGTTCCGACGCGGCCCGGCTCTGGGCGTCCTGATTGGCGACGATGGCGGCATAGGGCTGGTCGGCGCGGTCGAAGGTGACCTCGGTGCTGGTGCTGCCTTCCAGGGCGACCACGCCGGTCGCCGTGCTGGTCAGCTTCCAGTTGGCCTCAAGCACCATCTCATAGCGGCTGGCGGTGGAATCGACGCGGCGACCGCGCGGGGTGCGGGTCTCCCGAAGGTCCATGGTCAGCCGCCAGGCCGCCGGTTTCGCCTCGTCGCGGGCCAGGGCGTCGTCGAGCGCCTGGCCCAGCAGAAATCCGGTCCGTCCATCGGGCGCGACGCTCTCGATCGACGACAGGCCGGCCGAGACGCCGGGCGTCGCATAGAGGGGCGTGAAGCCGCAGCCGGCCAGGGTGGGCGCCGACAGCAGCAGGGCGAGGGCGACGAAGCGGGCGCGCATGATCAGTTGGCCACGATGTTGACGATACGGCCCGGCACCACGATCACCTTTCGCACGGTCAGACCGGCAAGGTGGACCGAGACGCCCTCGTCCGCCAGCGCCTTCTCGCGAACATGGGCCTCGTCCGCGTCTGGCGCCACGCGGATCTCGCCGCGCCGTTTGCCGTTGACCTGGACCGGCAGCAGCAGCTCGGCGTCGGTGGCCATGGCGGGGTCGAAGACCGGCCAGGGCGCATCGACGACCATGCCCTCGCCGCCCATGCGGACCCAGCATTCCTCGGCCAGGTGCGGCGTGAACGGCGAGATCAGCCGCGCCAGCACCGACAGGGCCTCGTTCCTGGCGTCCGAGACACTCCCGTCCGTTGCTGGGAAGGTCTTGAGAAGGTTCAGGAATTCGTACAGACGGGCGATGCCGCTGTTGAATTTGAACTGATCGACAGACTCGGTGACGGCCTTGATGATCTTGTGTGTCGCGCGGCGCAGTTCCTCTGACCGCATGGCATTCTCGGGGGCCGGCGCGGCGTCCGTCTGGCTGTCGAACTCGGCCCAGACCCGCTGCACGAACCGGCCCGCGCCCTCGACGCCGCCCGTGGTCCATTGCACGTCCCGCTCGGGCGGGCTGTCGGACATGACGAACAGGCGCGCCGCATCGACGCCGTACTGCTCGAAAATCTCCTCGGGCGCGACGACGTTCTTCTTCGACTTGGACATCTTCTCGATGTCGCCGATGATCAGCGGCTCGCCCGTATCGACCATCACCGCCCGGCGGGCGGCGCCCTCTGCGGTCAGGACGATCTGCGAGGGCTCGACCCACTCGCCTGTCTGCCGGGCGTAGGTCTCGTGGGTGACCATGCCCTGGGTGAACAGGCCCGCGAACGGCTCGGCGACGGAGACCATCCCCTCGTCCTTGAGGGCGCGGGTGATGAAGCGGGCGTACAGCAGGTGCAGCACCGCGTGCTCGACGCCGCCGATATACTGATCGACCGGCAGCCAGTGGTCGGCGGCGGCCTTGTCGATCGGATCGGTCGCGTCCGGGTTGGCGAAGCGCGCGAAATACCAGCTGGAGTCCACGAAGGTGTCGAGCGTGTCGGTCTCGCGCTCGGCCTCGCCGCCGCAGGTCGGACAGGTCGTGAACCGCCAGGTCGGATGGCGCAGCAGCGGGTTGCCCGGCAGGTCGAAGCTGACATCGTCGGGCAGAACGACCGGCAGCTGGTCGGCCGGCGCCGGCGTGACGCCGCATTTCGCGCAATGGATCACCGGGATCGGGCAGCCCCAGTAGCGCTGGCGAGAGACGCCCCAGTCGCGCAGGCGATAGACGGTTGCGCCCTTGCCCTTGCCCATTTCCTCGATCTTCGCCACCGCGGCGGCCTTGGCCTGTTCGATGCCCTGGCCGTCGAGGAAGCCGGAATTGAAGATCTTTCCGGGGCCCGTATAGGCGTCGGCCCCGACCATGAAGGTGGCCGGATGGGCATCGGTCGGCAGCACCACCGGCAGCACCGGCAGGCCATACTTGCGGGCGAAGTCGAGGTCCCGCTGGTCGTGCGCCGGGCAGCCGAAGATGGCGCCCGTGCCGTAGTCCATCAGGATGAAATTGGCGATCCAGACCGGCAGGGTCTTGTCCGGATCGAACGGATGGGCGACGCGCAGGCCCGTGTCATGCCCCAGCTTTTCCGCGCCCTCGATCTCAGCCTCGGAGGTGCCGCCCCGCCGGCATTCGGCGACGAAGGCCGCGACATCCGGGTTCGCGGCGCCCAGCTGTTCGGCCAGCGGATGGTCCGGCGCGATGCCGACAAAGGCTGCTCCGAACAGGGTATCTGGCCGCGTCGTGTAGACCTCGAGGCCGTCCTCGAAGCCAGCCGGCGGCGTACCGGCGAAGTCGAACGAGAACCGCAGGCCGGTCGAGCGACCGATCCAGTTTTCCTGCATGGTCCGGACCTTGTCCGGCCAACGGTCCAGGGTCGACAGGCCCTCGATCAGATCGTCGGCGTAGTCGGTGATCCGCAGGAACCACTGGGTCAGCTTCTTCTTCTCGACCACCGCGCCGGAACGCCAGCCGCGGCCGTCGATGACCTGTTCGTTGGCCAGCACGGTCATATCGACCGGGTCCCAGTTGACCGTCGCCTCCTTGCGATAGACCAGGCCACGGTCCAGCAGCTTCAGGAACCAGGCCTGCTGCTGGCCGTAGTATGCCGGATCGCAGGTGGCGAACTCGCGGCTCCAGTCGATCGACAGGCCCAGCAGCTTCAGCTGTTCGCGCATCGCCGCGATGTTCTCGTAGGTCCAGCCCCGGGGATGGACGCCGCGCTCCATGGCGGCGTTCTCGGCCGGCATGCCGAAGGCGTCCCAACCCATCGGATGCAGGACCGCATGGCCCTGGGCCCGGCGATAGCGGGCCACGACATCGCCCATGGCGTAGTTACGCACATGGCCCATGTGGATGCGCCCCGACGGATAGGGGAACATCTCCAGCACGTAGTATTTCGGGCGCGGGTCGTCGTTGCGGGTGCGGAAGACGTCCGCGTTCGCCCAGGCGGCGCGCCACTTGGGCTCTATGTCTTTCGGATTGTAACGGGCCATTCGGCGAGGTGTTTGCTGTCCGGGATCAGCCGGAGATGTTGGCCAGGCGCAGCTGGCGCGCCCGGGTCAGGATGGCGTTCTCGATATCCGTCTCGGTCTGGGCGGCCGTGGGCGCGTCGGTCCAGCCGCCAGCGCCGTCGCCGATCTGCTTGAACACCGTCACGTTCAGGCCATCGGCCCGAAGTCGGGTATCGAGAATATAGACGGTGGCCTTGAAGCGTTCGTCTGGCTTTTCCGGATTCACATACCAGTCGGTGATCACGACGCCGCCGTAGGGATCGGCCGAGGCCAGCGGCATGAACGACAGGGTGTCCAGCGTCGCGCGCCACAGGTAGCCGTTGACGCCCAGCTGGGCCGGCGCGCCGGCGCCGGCCTTCGGCGCGCCGCGGCCAAGGCCCGGCAGACGGAAGCCGCCGCCTTCTTCCTGCGTCTGGAAGGTCCGGGCTCCACCCGTCGAGCCACAGGCGGTCACGCCCACCAGGCTCAGGGCCAGAACCCCGACGGAGACGGCCCGCATCCACGGCCTGCGCGCAAACGCCATATTCTCTCGCTCCACTCGTTCCGGCCGCCGCTCCCTCTGGGAAAGCGTATCGGCGTTCACCCCCGTGCCCACCAAGTGCGTCTACAACATGGCCTCGTCGCCGCCAAACGGGAATCGCGTGTCCCTCGCGCCACAGGCGAGGCGGGAATCGCCGGACTCGCCCCCGGACTCGCCTCGCGGTCTGTTGACCCTGCCGCGCTTGGGCCTTTAATCGCTCTTGAGGTCTACCCATCTTCAATCCTGAGGATGAATTGGACATAACGGCTGGGGGAGCCGGAGCGGCGGAATGGCGAAAGTCTGGAGCATCGCAGGGATCGCGGCGCTGGCCCTCACGGGGTCGGTGACGGTGGCCCTTGCCCAGAGCGCTCCGGCCAAGCCGCGGGCGCAGTCCGCGCCCGACGCCTTCGTTGTTCGCGGCGACTTCAATCTGCGGGACGCCCAGTTCGCGCCCCAGAGCGGCCGCCGCACGCTGGTATGGGACGCCAAGAAGGGCCGCTGGGGCCTGACGCTGGACATCACGCCCCGGGGCGCCGACGCCCAGGCTCGCGATGTCGAGGCCGGCGCCTTTTTTCGGGTGACGCCGCAACTGCGGGTCGGCGGCGCCGTGGGCGTGGGCTCGCAGCTCGCGCCCGTGCGCAAGGCCGGCGACAGCGAGGAGGCGCCGCGCGTGCGCCTCGAGACCGCCTTCAAGTTCTGACGGCTTCGGCCAGACCCTCCACCATCGCAAAGCCCTGCGCGCCCGAACCGATGAGGTCGGGCGCTGTTCGTATGTTGACGCCCCCCAGGGCGTAGACGGGCAGCGGCGCGGCCGCCACGAGCGCCGTGAAGGCCGCCGGGCCCATCGCCGGGCCCGCTGAGGGGCTGTGGCTGGCGAACACGGCCGAGACCAGGGCGGCGTCGCAGCCGGCGGTCTTCGCCGCCACGGTGGCGACCAGGTCGTGGGCGGCGGCGGTGAGGATCCAGTCCGGATGGGCCGCCCTGAGCGCCCGGCCGTCCGCGACGGACCGCTGCGGCAGGTGCAGGCCGTCCGCGCCGCAGGCCCGCGCCAGCGCCGCGTCGGCCCCGATCAGCAGGACCAGGCCCCGCTCGACGGCGATCGCCTTCAACGCACGGGCCTGGTCGAGGGCGTCGGCCGCGCCGAAGGCCCGGTAGACGACGCCGGCGCTGGCCGGCAGGCGCGCCGCCACGGCTCGCGGATCGGGCGTCCGGACCGGGTCGGTGACGAACAGCAGACGTGGCAGGGGCTTTTCGCTGGCGAAACGCGGTCGTAAGGACGCGGCGAGGCCCGCCAGTCGCTGGAGATCGTCGCTTGCCGTCATCCGAAATCGCCGCCGTGCGCCTCGCCGTCCTGGATCGCATCGCCGCCGCGGCCCGGGACGCCGGCCGCGCGCCCGGGGATGTGACTCTGGTCGCCGTGTCCAAGCAACAGCCCGATGAGCGGATCGACGCCATGCTGGCCGCCGGGCAGCGGGTTTTCGGCGAAAATCGCGTGCAGGAGGCCCTGCAACGCTGGAGCGGCCGGCGGGCCGGCGTCGAACTGCGCCTGATCGGGCCGCTCCAGACCAACAAGGCGCCCGAGGCGGTGGCGCTGTTCGACGTGATCGAGACCATCGACCGCGAAAAGCTGGCCCGCGCCCTGGCCGGGGAGATGGCCCGAACGGGCCGTTCGCCCAGGCTCTATGTGCAGGTCAACACCGGCGAGGAGCCGCAGAAGGCCGGCGTGGCGCCGGGCGAGGCCGACGCCTTCATCGCCCGCTGCCGCGACCTGGGCCTGGCCCCCGAGGGCCTGATGTGCATCCCGCCCGACAGCGCCCCGCCAGAGGACCATTTCGCCCTGCTGGCGCGCATCGCCGCCCGCAACGGCCTGTCGAAGCTGTCGATGGGCATGAGCGCGGACTATGAAACAGCCGTGCGGCTGGGGGCCACCAGCGTGCGGGTCGGTTCGGCCCTGTTTGGCGGTCGTACGCCTCGCTGAGCCTCGCGCTGGCCCTTGCCGATCCCTATCTATGGCGGGAAATGCCCTGCAGTGGTTGGCCTGGGGGGCCGAACCGGTGCATGGTCGCTTCATGGTGCAACGAAAGACTCTCCTGATCGTCGATGACGACGCCGATCTGCGCGGGGCCCTGGCCGAGCAGCTTCAACTCCACGAGGAGTTCGCCGTCGTCCAGGCCGAGACCGCCGGCGAGGGCGCCCGGCTCGGCAGGGAAGCCCGGCCCGACCTGATCCTGCTGGACGTCGATCTGCCGGACATGGACGGCCGCGAGGCCTGCCGGCTGATGCGCAAGGGCGGGGTGACCAGTCCGATCATCATGCTGACCGCCGCGGCCAGCGACGCCGACACCATCCTGGGCCTCGATTCCGGGGCCAACGGCTATCTGACCAAGCCCTTCCGCTTTGGCGTGCTGCTGGCCCACATCCGCAGCCAGCTGCGCAGCCACGAAGCGTCCGAGGACGCGGTTTTCCGCATCGGCCCCTACGAATTCCGCCCGGCCTCAAAGCTGCTGGTCGATGACAAGGGCAAGAAGGTCCGGCTGACCGAGAAGGAAACCAATATCCTCAAATACCTCTACCGGACGGGATCCAAGGCGGTCACGCGCGAGGAGCTGCTGACCGAGGTCTGGGGCTACAACGCCGGCGTCACCACCCACACGCTGGAGACCCATGTCTATAGGCTGAGGCAGAAGATCGAGCCTGACCCCGCCAACGCCCGGCTGCTGCTGACCGAGGCGGGGGGCTACCGGCTGCAGCCCTAGACGTTGAAGTCCGCCGTCACCGGGGCGTGGTCGCTGGGCTTGTCCCAGCCGCGCACGTCGTCGTGGATGCGGGCCTGGGCCTTGCCGGTGGCGAAGGCGGCCTCGCGCAGGCCCGGCGTGACCAGGATGTGGTCCAGCAGCAGGCCGCGGTTCGACTGGCGGAAGTCGGCGGCGCGATAGCTCCACCAGCTGGCCAGCTTCTCCGGCTCCGGCGTCGCCTCGCGCATCAGGTTGATGAAGCCGAGCGACGCCTGCAGGGCGCGGAACGCCTCGATCTCGACCGGCGTGTGGCTGACGATCTTCGACATGTAGCGGTGGTTCCAGACGTCGAACTCGCCGGGGGCCACATTGAGGTCGCCGGTGACGACCAGCGGGGCCTTCGGATCGCGCTTTTTCATCTCGGCGGTCAGCCGGGCGAAGAAGTCGAGCTTGTGGGCGAACTTGGGGTTCACCGCCGTGTCGGGCGTATCGCCGCCGGCGGGGATGTAGAAGTTCTGGATCTCGATGCCGGCGACCACCGCGCCGACGCAGCGGGCGTGTCCCTCGCGGCAGACGTCCAGCGGCGGCGCGTCCTCGATCGGCAGACGCGAGGCGATGGCCACGCCGTGCCAGCCCTTCTGGCCGGCGATGCGGAAGTGGCGGAAGCCCAGCGCCTCGAACATCTCCTTCGGAAACTCGCCCGTCTGGCACTTGATCTCCTGCAGGGCGAGGACGTCGGGGGCGATCTCATCGACCATCCGGCCGATGAGATCGCCGCGCGGGCGGACGGAGTTGATGTTCCAGGTGGCGAGGCGCAGGCGCATGCGATCCAGATAACCTGTTTCCGGCGCCGAATCCCGAGAGGGATTCGGCCACTCTAAAGTGGCGACCACACGGGCGGCGAAACCGGCCTCCACTTTCGCCTGTGTGCTCGCAAAGAAAACGCCCGGACGCAATGAAGCGTCCGGGCGTGAAAAGTTGTTTCTCATGCCGCGGCCGGGAGGGGATAGGTTCCGGCACGGTATCTCACGGGTGCGCGAGGTCGGGCGCGCAATCCATGAGTGGCATTATCGCAACGTATGACGGGAAACGTCAATCGAGAATCGCATCAAGGTTGCCTGTTGCGAATGTGTCACAATCCCTAACGGCGCGTCGGTTGCTGGGGGTAGGGCGCGCGGAACAGGCCCGGGTCCAGGTCGCCGGCCCGCACCAGGCTGGTCAGCCGCACCTGGGTGACGGCGTTGCGCGCGTCGGTGATCTTCCAGCCCAGCAGCTGCACGGGGCTGTCGCCGAAGGTCAGGACGATCTGGCCGCGGGTCTTGCCGACCCGGTCCTGGGCGGTGATCTCGAAACCGTCGGTCAGCCGCGTGACCCGGCTGACGGCCACGCCCCGGTCGAGGCGGATCTCGTCGGCGAGAAACAGTTTCAGCGGCGTCTGGCTGAGGAAGTAGCGGTTGACCGTCTTCAGCCGCTTGTCGGCCACCGAGACCACCTTGCCGTCGGACACCACCAGCAGGCTCGAGGGCGCGTCGTATTCGAAGCGGGCCCGGCCCGGCCGCTGCAGATAGAGCACGCCCTGGGTCACCGAGCCGCGCGGATCGGTCTGGACGAAACGGCCGCGCGCCGTCGGCAGGCCCTGCAGATAGGCCACGGCCCTGTCGACCAGCGCCTGGTCGGCGGCGGGCAGGGCAAGCGCGGGGCCCGCCAGCATCAGGGCGGGGGCGGCAAGCAGAAGGGCGCGGCGGGTGGTGTCCATGAAACTCGTCTAACAGCTCCCGGCGGCGAATCTAGGGCGGAGGCCCGACCAGAATCTCGCGCTTGCCGGCGTGGTTGGCGGGACCAACAACCCCCTCCTGCTCCATCCGTTCCATCAGCGAGGCGGCGCGGTTGTAGCCGATCTGCAGCCGGCGCTGGATGTAGCTGGTCGAGGCCTTGCCGTCGCGCGTGACCACGGCCACGGCGCGGTCGTACAGACCGCCGTCGCCGCCGCCGTTCTCGTCGCCGAACGCCAGCCCGCCCTGGCCCTCGTCATCCTCGTCCCCGCCGGCGGTGACCTCGTCGAGGTACTGCGGCTGGCCCTGCTCGCGCAGGAACTTGGCCACGGCGGCGACTTCCTCGTCGGCCACGAACGGCCCGTGCAGGCGCGTCAGTCGGCCGCCAGAGCCGCCGGCCATGTAGAGCATGTCGCCCTGGCCCAGCAGCTGCTCGGCGCCCTGCTCGCCCAGGATGGTCCGGCTGTCGATGCGCGAGGTGACCTGGAAGCTGATGCGGGTCGGGAAGTTGGCCTTGATCGTGCCGGTGATCACGTCGACCGACGGCCGCTGGGTGGCCATGATCAGGTGGATGCCGGCGGCGCGGGCCATCTGGGCCAGCCGCTGCACGGCGCCCTCGATATCCTTGCCGGCGACCATCATCAGGTCGGCCACCTCGTCGATGACCACCACCAGATAGGGCATGTGCTCGGGACGGATCTTCTCGCTCTCGAAGATCGGCCGGCCGTTCTCGTCGAACCCCGTCTGAACCGTTCGCTCGAAGTGCTCGCCCTTGTCGATCGCCTCCTTGGCCCGCTCGTTGTAGGCGGCGATGCCGCGCACGCCGATCTTGGCCATGCGGCGATAGCGGTCCTCCATCTCGCGCACCGTCCACTTCAGGGCGACGATGGCCTTCTTGGAGTCGGTCACCACCGGCGCCAGCAGATGCGGGATGCCGTCATAGACGCTGAGCTCGAGCATCTTGGGGTCGATCATGATGAACCGGCATTGCTCGGGCGGCAGGCGGTAGAGGATCGACAGGATCATGGCGTTGACCCCGACCGACTTGCCCGAGCCGGTGGTCCCGGCGATCAGCAGGTGGGGCATCTTGGCCAGGTCGGCGATGTAGGGCTCGCCGCCGATCGTCTCGCCCAGGGCCATCGGCAGGGTCTGGGACTGTTTCTCGTAGTCGGCGCTGGCCAGCAGGTCGCGCAGATAGACCGTCTCGCGCTTGGTGTTGGGCAGCTCCAGCGCGATGGCGTTGCGGCCCTGGACCACCGAGACGCGGCAGGCGGCCACGCCCATCGAGCGGGAGATATCGTCGGCCAGGGCGACCACGCGGGCGTGCTTCACGCCGGGCGCCGGGACCAGCTCATACAGGGTCACGACCGGGCCCGGCCGGATCTGGTCGATGGCCCCGCGCACGCCGAACTCGGCCAGCACGCTCTCCAGCAGCCGGGCGTTCTGGCGCAGGCCCTCCTCGTCGAAGTTGGCGCCGCGCGGCTTGGGCTTGGCCAGCATGGCCAGTTCGGGCAGGGCGAAACCGCCGGGCTGGACGAAGTCGAAGGTCTTCTGCTGCTCGCGCACCTCGCGGCCGCTGGTCTTGGGCAGGGTCTTGGGCGGCTTGATCGCGGGCTCGCCATCGGCGGTCCGGGGGGCGGGCGGCTGGATCGCCGTCCGGGCCGGCGCGGCGCCGCTGTCGGCGGCGGTCGGGGCCTTGGCCGCGCGTTCGGCCCGGCGGCGCACGGCCGGCGCCTGTGTCGGAGCGGGGGCGGGCGCCGGCTGGCGGCGGGTGTGGTCAAGCAGCCGCTCCAGGGCCCCGCCGGCGGCGTCGGCCATGCGCGCGCGGCTCGCGCCCAGGGCGGCGGCCAGCCCCGCCAGGCCCAGGCCCAGCAACAGCAGGCCGGCGATGATCCGGGCGCCGGGAATATGGGCGAAGCCAAACAGGCCCGAGACCAGGCCCAGCAGGGTGTCGCCCCAGAAGCCGCCGAGGCCGCCGGCCAGCGCCCAGCTTCGCGGCGGCGTCGGCCCCGACAGGGCGCCGGCCAGGGCGAACACGGCCAGCAGGCCAAGCGTCGCGCGCAGCCGCATCGGGCCGCGCGCCGCCCCGGGGTCCTGCTCGACCACCCGTGTCAGGCCGAACACGATCATTAGCAGCGCCAGGCCCCAGGCCGCCAGACCCAGTGACTGCAGGCCGATATCGGCGATCAGCGCCCCGGCCCCGCCCAGCAGGTTGGTGGCCGGCGCGGCGGTGGCCGCGTTCAGGCTCGGATCGGCGGAATTCCAGCTGGCGAAGGCGGCGATCAGGGCCGCGCCGAAGGCCGCGACGATGCCGCCGCGCAGGCGCACGGCCAGCGGCCGCGACCAGGCCCAGTGGCCCAGTTCCAGCGCCATCTCCAGCCCCGACCGTCGCATCGCCCGCGCCATCCGCGCCCCCGTTTTCGTGACCGCCCGTTGTGGGGCCGGGAGGGTTAAGGGGCGTTTACTTTGAGGGTGACGGAACGCCGCGATTGTCCCGGGTGTCGCTGGGGGTGGCGTTTCAACAATCTCCGTCATCGTCGGACGTGTTCCGACGACCCAGGAACGCCAACGCTGGCGGGTGAGGCGAGGAAGTTGCCCGCCGGCGCCGTGCGTATGGGTCGTCGGAACACGTCCGACAATGACGCAGGGGGCCGGGCGAACCCCCTTGTTCGTAAGCGGTTTCGCTATCGTCGCCCGACCGGTCATCGGCGCATTCTACCCTCGACTGGAACGGCGATGCGTCGATTCCGATGGCCCGGATGCACGAGAGGGGCGGCTGTCTCGACAATGTCTTCGTTCGTCCCGGGACTATACGTCCCGCGAGTCTCGCCCTCCCTGGGCGGACACGGAACGATGAGGGCCCGCCGGAACCAGCGGCGCATCCCTCACCACCACCCTGCGGGTGGTCCCCCTCTCCCAAGTGGGAGAGGATATCCCTTGAACCCATGCGGGCCAGTGAGGGTCTCGGCATGGAATTTGGGAGAAATGAAAGGGCCCAACCTGCCCCCTCCCCCCCGCTCATCCCCGCGAAGGCGGGGACCCAGGTTTTTTCACATCCAGTCGGCGTACAGATCCCGCCAACCGGGATTGCTCCGCTCAATCAGCTCGATTTTCCAGGCCCGGTTCCACTTTTTCATCTGGCGCTCACGGCGAAACGCACCCTCGCGCGTGTCGAAGGCCTGATGCCAGACGAGCAGATGCACGCCGTATTTCTTCGTGAATCCAGCCCGGATGCCTTCGCGGTGCTCCCACGTGCGCCTGGACAGGTCATCGGTGGAGCCGATGTAGAGCGTGCCGTTGCGCCTGCTGGCCAGGATGTAAACGTAGAAGGCCATTGGAAAAAAGGCCTGGGTCCCCGCTTTCGCGGGGATGAGCGGGATTTATTGCAATCTAACCGGGTATTGGTGGGCAACACAAGAAAAAGGGCGGCCCGTCACCGGAGCCGCCCTCATTCAGTTCAGCGATAACCGAAAGGCTTACGCCTCGGCGGTCTCGGCCTTGGCGGACAGGTCTTCGCCCGTCACCTGATCGACGACCTTCATCGACAGCTTGGTCTTGCCGCGGTCGTCGAAGCCCAGCAGCTTGACCTTGACCATCTGGCCCTCGGTCAGCACGTCGGCGGGGCGGGCCACGCGTTCGTTGCTGATTTGGGAGACGTGGACCAGGCCGTCCTTGGCGCCGAAGAAGTTCACGAAGGCGCCGAAGTCGACGACCTTGACGACCTTGCCGTTGTAGATGGCGCCGAGTTCCGGCTCCGAAGCGATCGACTTGATCCACTCCTTGGCGGCGTCGATCTTGGCCTGGTCGGCGGCCGCGATCTTGATCGTGCCGTCTTCGCCGATGTCGATCTTGGCGCCGGTTTCGGCGGTGATCT
>JAUSMJ010000001.1 GCA_030645575.1 Caulobacter sp.
CCCGTGCGGGCTGACATAGGGGCTGACCATGCCCAGCGGCACGGCGGTGGTGTTCTTCACGCCGCGGATGACGATACGGCTCTCGATGTTCGACACCAGGCCCAGCGACAGGATCTTGTCGCGCAGGAAGTCGTCGAAGGCGTGCATGTCGCGGGTGACGATACGCAGCTCGTAGTCGGCCGCGCCGGTGACGGTGGCGCACTGGACCACCTCGGCCCATTTGACCACGTTGGTCTCGAACAGCTCAAGGTTCTCCTTGGTCGGCAGGCTGAGCTTGACCGTGCAGTAGACCTCGAAGCCCAGGCCCAGCTGCTCGCGGTCGAGGATGGTCACCCGGCGCTGGATGATGCCGGCGTCTTCCAGCCGCTTGATCCGCCGCCAGCACGGGCTGGACGACAGACCGACCCGTTCGGCGATTTCGGCGACCGACAGGCTGGCGTCGTGTTGGATGAGATCGAGAATCTTTGCGTCAACCGCGTCTAGCTGCTCGGCCAAACCTTTTTCCCCCTAATGCGCCATTCCGCGCGCCGATCTTGCCGTGAGGGGCAGGCGAAGGGGCACGGGTTTGGCAAGCAATTTCGCTGGGCTTATATGATCTTGCAAGCCGAACTGCGCCCTCCAAAGGAAAGATTTTTCAATGCGCCACGACAATGTGACGCTCGACGACAAATATCTGCTCGAAGAGGGCCGCGCGTACATAACCGGCGTGCAGGCTCTGATCCGGGTGATGCTTGACCGCCGACGCCTCGATCTGCGCGACGGATTGAACACGGCGGGCTTCGTTTCCGGCTATCGCGGCTCGCCGCTCGGCGGGCTGGACCAGCAGGCGGGCCGGGCCGGCAAGCTGCTTCGGAGCCACGAGATCGTCTTCAAGGAAGGCCTCAACGAGGACCTGGCCGCGACGGCCGTCTGGGGCAGCCAGCAGGCCAACCTGTTCCCGGGCGCGAAGTACGACGGCGTCAGCGCCATGTGGTACGGCAAGGCGCCGGGCGTCGATCGCACGGGCGATGTGTTCAAGCACGCCAACTTCGCCGGGACCACGCCGAAGGGCGGCGTCATCGCGGTGGCCGGCGACGACCACAACTGCAAGTCCTCGACCCTGCCGTCGCAGTCCGAATACGCCTTCCAGGACTTCGAGATGCCGGTCCTGTCGCCGGCCGATGTGCAGGAAGTGCTCGACTACGGCCTGATGGGCCTTTCCATGTCGCGCTTCAGCGGCCTGTGGATCGGGCTGATCGCGCTGGCCGACACCATGGACAGCGGCGTGACCATCGACGTCTCGCTGAATCGCCACAGGCACGTCCTGCCCGAAAATTTCGCCATGCCGCCCGGCGGCCTGCACATCCGGCTGAAGGACCAGCCGATGGACAAGGAGCTGCGCCTCCGCAACTACCGCATCCCGGCCGCCCTGGCCTTCGCCCGCGCCAACGGCATCGACCGGGTCGCCCTGGCCTCGCCGCGCCCGCGGCTGGGCATCGTCTGCTCGGGCCAGGCCTACAAGGACGTGCTGGAGGCCTTCCAGGCCATGGGCCTGGGCCTCGACGAGGCCGCCGCCCTCGGTGTGTCGATCTACAAGGTCGGCATGCCCTGGCCGCTGGAGCCGCAGGGCCTGCGCGCGTTCGCCGCCGGCCTCGAGACGCTGATGGTCATCGAGCACAAGCGGCCGCTGATCGAGGTGCAGGCGAGAGCCGCCCTATACGATCTGCCGGCCCATGCGCGGCCCAGGATCATTGGCAAGAAGGACGAGCACGGCCAGCCACTGATGGAGGAGACCGGCTCCCTGACCGTCGCCGCCATCGCGCTGGACCTCTACAACCACCTGCCCGACGGCCCCCATCGCCAGCGGGCCCAGGCCTACCTCGACCGGGTCTCGGCCGCCTCGATGGCCGCCGTCACCCTGGCCAGCGACCAGCAGCGCAAGCCGTTCTTCTGCTCGGGCTGCCCGCACAACACCTCGACCCGCCTGCCCAAGGGCAGCCGCGCCCTGGCCGGCATCGGCTGCCACTACATGGCCAGCTTCAACGACCCCTCCACCGACCTGAACACCCACATGGGCGGCGAGGGCCTGACCTGGATCGGCGCGGCGCCGTTCACCAGCGAGAAGCACGTCTTCCAGAACCTCGGCGACGGCACCTACAACCACTCCGGCTCGCTGGCGATCCGGGCGGCGATCGCGGCCGGGGCCAACATCACCTACAAGCTGCTGTTCAACGACGCGGTGGCCATGACCGGCGGTCAGGCGGCCGAGAGCGGCTTCACCCCGGCCCAGATCACCCGCCAGCTGGCGGCGGAGGGGATCACCAAAACGGTCGTCGTGGTCGATGAGGTCGAGCGCTACGCCGCCGTCACCGACCTGGCGCCGAACGTCGAGATCTTCCCCCGCTCCGACCTGATGAAGGTCCAGCGTATGCTGCGCGACACGCCGGGCGTGACGGTGCTGCTGTACGATCAGACCTGCGCCACCGAAAAGCGCCGCCGCCGCAAGCGCGGCACGATGGACAAGGCGCCGCGCCGCGTCTTCATCAACCCGCTGGTCTGCGAGGGCTGCGGCGACTGTTCGGTCAAGTCCAACTGCGTCTCGGTCGAGCCGCTGAACACCGAGTTCGGTCGCAAGCGGCGGATCAACCAGTCGACCTGTAACCAGGACTACAGCTGCGTCGATGGCTTCTGCCCGTCGTTCATCACGCTGGAGGGCGCTGAAAACGCCACGCGGGAGAAGATGGCGGCCCTGACCGCCGACGCCACGCCCCTGCCCGAGTTCGAGCCGCTGGAAGGGGTGCGCCGCATCCTGTTCACCGGCATCGGCGGCACGGGCGTGACCACGGTCGCCTCGATCTTGGCCATGGCCGCCCACGTGGACGGCCGCGCCGCCAGCGTGGTCGATATGACCGGTCTGGCCCAGAAGGGCGGCTCGGTGTTCAGCCATGTGAAGATCGGCGAGCGCGAGGACACCGTGGTCGGCGGCCGCGTGCCGGCGGCCTCGACCGACGTGCTGATCGCCTGCGACCTGCTCGTCGCGGCCAGCCCCGAAGGCCTGGCCCTGTTCTCGAAGAAGACCACCCGCGCCTTCGGCAACGCCGACTTCTCGCCGACGGCCGACTTCGTGACCAACCGCGACGTGCGCTTCGACACCGCCGGCATGGCCCGCAAGGTCACGGCCGCGACGAAGAGCTACGAGGCCTGCCCGTCCCAGGCCCTGGCCGAGCACAAGCTGGGCGACGGCATCTACGCCAACATGATCATGCTGGGCTTCACCTGGCAGAAGGGCGTGATCCCGATCTCGAGCCGCGCCATCTATCGCGCGATCAAGCTCAATGGGGTGGACTATGAGTCCAACCTCCAGGCCTTCGAGGTCGGGCGCAAGGCGGCGGTCGATCCGACGTTCCGGGGCGAGCCGGAGGACGCGGTCGCGACGCCCGAGACCATGCCGCTCGACGCGCTGATCGCCCGTCGCACGGCCGAGCTGACCGCCTACCAGAACGCCACCTACGCCGACCGGTATGCGAAGCGGGTGGCCCAGGTGCGGGCGGCCGAGGCTCCGCTGGGCGGCGAGGAGCTGACCCGCGCCGTGGCGACCAACCTCTACAGGCTGATGGCCTACAAGGACGAGTACGAGGTCGCCCGGCTCTACACCGACGGCCGGTTCGCGGCCGAGCTGGCCGGGACGTTCAAGGGCGGCAAGGTCAAGGTGTGGATGAGCCCGCCGCTGATCGCGCCAAAGGACGCCGACGGCCGGCCGAAAAAGATCGCCCTCGGCGGCTGGATGATCGATCTGGTGTTCCCGGTGCTCACGCGGCTCAAGGGCCTGCGCGGCGGGCCTCTGGACATCTTTGGCATGACCGGGGAGCGCCGGATGGAGCGCGGCCTGATCGTCGCCTACGAGGCGCGGCTGGACCTGATCCTCGCCGGCCTGACCGCCGAACGCCTGCCCCTCGCCGCCCGCGTCGCCGCCGTGCCGCGGCTGATCCGCGGCTATGGCCACATCAAGGAGGCGTCCGTGAAGGTGGCCAGGGCCGACGAGGCGGCGCTTTGGGCCGAGTGGGGGGCATAGGGCGCGGACCACTCCCTTCCCCCCTCCAGGGGGAAGGGAAATAGAAGCGCGCGCCTATCGCATTCGCGTCCGCCAGAACGCCTCGGCCATCTCCTCCGGCGCCAGGTGGACCCGCTCCAGCGGGGTGAAGCCGTCTGGCGGCGACCAGTCGGCGCCGACCGGATCGACCCGCAGGATGTCGGCGTAGAGCCGTGGCGGGTCGTCCGGCCCCTCGGCCCACCAGATGGCCGGCCCCTTCATCCCCCGGGCCCGGCGCAGGTTGCGGCTGGCCAGCGCCGTGGCGTGGCTCAGCACCCCGACCAGCACGCCGTCGCGCGTGCGCCGCGGCAGGCCCAGCGGTTCGGGGTGGCCGCCCCAGGCCAGCAGCGACTGGGCCAGCCGCAGCTCCATGATGGTCAGGGCCCCGCGGCCGCCGACGATCCGCTGCAGCTCGGCGGCGGCCACTAACAGTTCGCTGATCACCGGGCTCAGCAGGTCGCGCGCGGTTTCCAGCGAGCGCGCGAACAGCCGGCTCATCTCCAGCACGTCCTCGCCGATCGGCGGGGCCTCGGCGAACAGCTCGGGCAGGATCTCACCGGCCAGGGTCGGCCCGGCCCCGCTGTTGAACCGGGCGCCGCCCAGCACCCGGCCGCCCTCAACCGCCAGCAGATAGGCGGCGTCGGCCCGGTCCCAAGGGTCGGTCTCGCGCCCGTCGGAGCGCCGCAGTTCCTCCCAGCCCTTGAGGTCGACGAACACCTCGTGGCGGATGCGGAACATGTCGTCCATCAGGTCCGGGAAGGCGTCCCGGTTGGCGGCGTTGATCAGCAGGATCACGGGCCGGATCTCCCAGCCCACCCTCGATTGTCAATCCCGCGAAAGCAACTATAACGGGCTAGTCGATAACGCGCAACCGCACAATGGCGCGATCGGCCTCAAGCGCCGCGACCAGGCCGTGGTCGCCGACGCGGCGGGCCGCCTCGACCAGCGTCAGGTCGATGACGTCGCGCTGGGCGTGGCTGCCGCCGAAGCGGTGCGCCACGGCCCGCACGGGCTGAAGCGCCGCGATCGCGCCCTGCCAGTCACCCTCGCCGAAGGCCGCCAGGCCGCGCACCACCGGCTCGCCGACCTGCTGGAAGGCGGCGTTGTCGCCCGGCCGGGCGATGGCCCGCTGCTGCGCGGCGCGCAGGGCGCCCAGGGCGTCACCTCGCCCCGCGCCGACAAAGGCCATGGCCGCGTGGGCGTCGTTGAAGGCGTAGAGGCTCTCGGCCACGGCCGGCTCCCACCGCGCGGCCAGCTCGACCCAGCGGTCGCCGACATCGACGCCTTTCAGATGCAGCCGCCACAACAGGGCCGAGGCATCGACCATGTCGTAGGCCAGCGCCGACCGGTCGCCCCGGATCGGATCGTCGTACAGCGCCAGCACCGCGTCGGTGTCGCCCAGACCCAGGTGGAACAGCGCCAGATGCCACCAGTTGTGCACCTGGAAATAGCTGTCGCCGGTCCAGCGGCCGAGGTCCCCGCGCATCCAGGCGACGCCCTCCTCGCGGCGGTTCTGCATCTCCAGCACATGGGCGACGGCATGCTGCGCCCAGCCGTTGCGCGGCTCGATCTCGATCGCCCGCCGCCCGGTCGCCTCGGCGGCGGCGTAGTGGCCGGTCTCCTCCAGCCCGAAGGCGTGCAGGCCGAGCACCGCGTGAAAGCCGGGCATGGTTTCGTCCCAGTGGGGCAGGGCCGCGCCGATCCGGTCGCGCAGCCTCCGTGCGTCGCCCCGCAGGAAGTCGAGCAGCTGGCCGATCTGCAGCGCCAGGGCATCACGGGGGTACCGCGCTGAAACCTCCGCCAGCACCCGCGCCGCCGCCGCGATCTCGCCCCGCGCCATATGGCCCAGGGCCGTCACATGGCCAGCCTCGCGGTCGCTCGCCGACAGGGCCAGCGCCTTGGCGTGGCAGTCCAGCGCCGCCGGCAGGGTGAAGGCGTCCGTCCCCGCCGCGTGCAGATAGCCGAGGAACACCTGGGCCATGACGAAGTCAGGGCTGTCGGCCACGGCCGCCCGCAGACCCCGCACCGGCTCGCCGGTGAAACACTGATGCCCGGCCAGCACCGTCTCGTAGAGGTCGAGCGCCGCTGCGCTGGCCCCGGTGGGCCGCTGTCCGGTCGCGATGTCGAAGGCCATGGGTCACTCGTCAGATCAGGAAATCACAGCTTGGCCTGACCGGTCGCCGTGGTCTACGCCTTGGGCATGAGCGAATTCGACTTCGATGCCCTGGTGGTCGGCGCCGGCGCGGTGGGCCTGGCCACGGGCTATGCCCTGGCGAAGCGCGGCCTGTCGGTGGTGGTGCTGGAGAAGGAAAAAATCATCGGCCAGGGCGTGTCCTCGCGCAATTCCGAGGTCATCCACGCCGGGCTCTACTATCCGACCGGCTCGCTGAAGGCGCGCTTCTGCGTCCAGGGCCGCCGCCTGCTCTACGCCTTCCTCGACAAGCATCACGTCGACTACCGCAAGTGCGGCAAGCTGGTCGTGGCCAACGGCCCGGCCGAGGTCGAGCATCTCGACGCCATCCTCGAACAGGCCCGCGTCAACGATGTCGAGGGCATGGAACGCCTGACCGGCGCGCAGGCCATGGCCATGGAGCCGGGCCTGAAGTGCGACATGGCGCTGCTGTCGCCGGAAAGCGGCGTGTTCGACAGCCACGGCTACATGGCGGCCCTGGTCGGCGAGATCGAGGCGGCCGGCGGGGCGGTCGTCGTCGCCACGCCGTTCGAGGGGGCGACGCCTCTGCCGGGCGGCGGGTTCGCGGTGCGGGCCGGCGGCGAAGCGCCGACGACGCTGACGGTGCGGATGCTGGTCACGGCCGCGGGTCTCGGCGCCCAGGCGGTCGCGGCCCTGATCGAGGGCTTCCCGGCCGACCAGATCCCGGCCCGCCACTTCGGCAAGGGCGCCTACTTCCGCCTGGCCGGCAAGGCGCCGTTCGAGCACCTGATCTACCCGCCGCCGATCCACGGCGCGCTGGGCACCCACTACCGCAAGGACCTCGGCGGCCAGGCGGTGTTCGGCCCCGACCTCGAGTTCGTCGAGACCGAGGACTATTCGGTCGACCCGTCAAAGGCCGCCGCCTTCGCCGCCTATATCCGCAAGTTCTGGCCGGATGTGCCTGAGGACCACCTGTCCCCCGACTACGCCGGCCTGCGCCCGAAGATCCACGGCGCCGGCGAACCTCAGCCCGACTTCCGACTGGACACCGTCGCCGTCCACGGCATCCCGGACCTGGTGGCCATGTTCGGCATCGAAAGCCCGGGCCTGACGTCGTCGCTGGCGATCGGGGAAGAGGTGGCGACGCGGTTGGGGACTGGATGACCTGTCCCTCGGGACAGGTCTTCCTGTCCCCGTGAGTTCGCGCCGAAACGGGGACAGGACAAGCAGTCCCAAGGGACAGCTAGTCCAGTCCCCTCAAGACAGCAACGACGCCAGCGCGGCCCGCGGGTCGGCGCCGTCCAGGTGAATCCGCGACCACAGGGCGAAGAACATCAGCGGCCAGCGGTTGTGGGCCTGGGCCGGGTCGGTGAACACGGCGCGGACGGCGTCAATGTCGCAGACCTCGGCCACGGCCTGCACCCCGGCGATGCGCGGGCCCAGGTCCCCGGCGCGCGGCGCGATCCAGCTGGCCACGGGCACGGTGAAGCCCTTCTTCTTCGCCCACGGCTCGGCCGCCGGGCAGTGCCGCTCCAGCCACTTGCGCAGCAGCCACTTGCCGTACCTGCCGCGCACCTTCATCCGGTCCGGCAGGTTGAAGGCGAACGCCGCGACCTCCCGGTCGAGGAACGGCGTGCGGCCCTCGAGGCCATGCGCCATCAGCATCCGGTCGAGCTTCAGCAGCAGATCGTTCGGCAGCCAGGTGACGATGTCGGCGTACTGGGCGCGCTGGAGGGGGGTATAGCTGACGTCCGGCGGCGCCGCCGCCTCGCGCCAGCGGGCGAGGGCGCCCTTGCCGCCGTCCTTCAGGAAGGCCGCGTCGATCTGCGGCTCCGCCGGCCTTCCGCCGAGCCAGGATGGCCGCAGGGCTCGACGATAGCGACCATAGCCGCCGAACAACTCGTCCCCGCCTTCACCACTCAACACGACGGTCAGCGTGCCCCTGGCGGCCTCCGCCAGCTTGTAGGTCGGGAGGCAGGCGTAGTCGGTGGTCGGATCGTCAAGGAAGTTCGCCACCTGCGGCGCGATGCGCCAGAAGTCTTCCTCGCCGAAGGTCGTTTCGCGCCAGTCGAGGTTCAGGGCCTTGGCCACACGTTCGGCCGCGCCGCGTTCGTCGCGGGCCTCGGGCGTGTCGAAGCCGCAGGTGAAGGCCGTGACGGGGCGCTCGTTCAGGCGGCTCATCAGGGTGGCGATGGCCGTGCTGTCGATGCCGCCGGACAGGAACAGGCCGTAGGGCACATCCGACCGCTGGTGGACCTTCACGCTGTCTTCAAGAATGGCATCCAGCGTTTGGATCGCCTCTTCTTCTCCGCTCATCCCCGCGAAAGCGGGGACCCAGGTTTTTTCAGAACCCCGCTGGCGTGAGCCGATGTCATCAAAAACGCTTGGGTCCCCGCTTTCGCGGGGATGAGCGGGTTTGGGGGAGGAACCACCCGCTTCCCAGTCGATGACGAGCATGTCGCCGAGATCGCCGTCGGGAAGACGCTCGGTCGCGAATCCCGGAGCCTGAGCGTCCACCCACGAGCCCATCGGTCCATCGATCAGGTAGCCGAGGGACAATAGCTGTTCGACCTGATTGGCTTGGGGCGGAGATTGGCGCCCGTCCGCTGTCAGCGCCCTGGGTTCGGACGAAAACCGGAATCCCGTGTCGGTCTGGTCCGTGTACAGCGGCTTGATCCCGAACCCGTCGCGCACCAGCCACGTCCGCCCGTCACAGCCGATCAGGCAGAAGGCGTACATCCCCCGCAGCCGCTCGAACGCCTTCTCGCCCTCCAGGGCGTAGAGGTGCAGCAGGGGTTCGAAGTCCGAGCCCGTGGCCAGCTTGTCGCCGAGCCCGAACTCCTCGGCCAGCTCCAGGTAGTTGTAGATCTCGCCATTGCCGATGATCGTCGAGCCGGCGGCGTGCAGCGGCTGCCAGCCGCCTTCCAGGTCGATGATGGAGAGGCGCGCGTGCGCGACGCACCAGCCGGGGCCGCTTTCCACCCGGATGCCGTTGGGGCCGCGGTGGGCGATGCGCTCGATCATCGCGCGCACGTCGCGCTCGGCCTGGGCCGGGTCGGTGACGCCCAGAATGCCCGCGATGCCGCACATCAGGCTTCGCCCATGCGGGAGAACAGGTGGCGCCATTCGGCGACCACGGCGGCCTCGGCGAACTCGGCCTCCACCCGCGCGTGGCCGTTCTGGATCAGGCGGATGCGCAGCATCGGGTCGGCCAGCACGGCCTTGACCCGCTCGGCCAGGGCCTCGGCGTTGTCGATCGGAATGAGAAAGCCGTCCTCGCCGTCGCGGATCAGCGCGCCGGGGCCCTGGCTGTTGGCGGCGACCACGGGCAGGCCGTTGGCCCAGGCCTGGATGACCACATTGCCCAGCGGCTCGAACCGCGAGGGGAATACACAGACGTCGGCCGCGCGATAGAGCGCCGCCGCGTCCTGCCGCCAGCCGAGGAAGCGGACACGGTCGGCGACGCCCAGCGCGACGGCCATGGCCTTCAGCTTGTCCTCCAGCGCCCCGGCCCCGGCGATCCACAGCCAGGCGTCGGGGATCCGCGTCAGGGCCTTGAGGCTGACGTCGTGAGCCTTGGCGTCGTGCAGCCGGCCCATGCCGAGCAGCAGGGGCACGCCTTCGGGCGTATCGAGCGAGGTCCGGCTGACCGGGGCCGCTTCTTCGGCGCTCCCGGCGAAGTTGGGGATGTAGCTGACCTGCGCCGCCGGCCAGCCCTGGGCGATCACCCAATCCACGATGTCGCGTGTGTTGCCGACCAGGTGGTCGAAGCCGCGATAATATTTCAGGCTGTAGTAGCCGCCGAGCCGGCCGATGCGCTTCCACGGCCCGGCGGGGGTGTGGCGGGCCGCGCGGTTCATCCAGGCGACCATCACCTTCGCGTCCAGCCGGCGGCCGAAGGCGGCGACGCGCGGACGGGTGAGGAGGTCGAGCGGGCCGCCGAAGCCGAAGCTTCGCGCCGTCACCCCGGCGGCGGCCAGGGCGTCCGCCCGGGCCGGATGGCGGCGGATCGCGCATGCCTCGGCCACCCCCGCGCGCCGCAGGGCCGAGACGAGGTCGATGAAATAGGTCTCGGCGCCGCCGTCGCCCCCGGACCCAAGCAGATGAAGCACGCTCATGCGGCGGCGACCCTAGCCGCCAAGGGCCGCTTTCCCAAGCAGGATGACGTGCTCTTGAAGCGGAACCGCTGCGCCCGTATAAGGCCGCCTCTCGCGCTCGCGGATTGATTTGCCGCCGCGTGTGGCTGGGTAGCTCAGATGGTTAGAGCGGTGGATTCATAACCCACAGGTCGGCGGTTCGATCCCGCCCCCAGCTACCACTTTTCTCTTATATTTCAGATACTCAGGCCGCCGCCGACTGGTCGTCGGCCGCATCGAGCGCCGCCTGCAGGGCCGCCAGCATGCGCTCGGCCTTGATCGGCTTTTCCACCACGTCGTTCATGCCGGCCTCGAGATAGCCACGCACGTCGTCGGGGTCGGCGTTGGCGGTCAGGGCGATGATCGGGGTGCGGCCGGCGGGGCCGGGCAGGGCGCGGATCGCCTTGGTGGCGGCCACGCCGTCCATGCGCGGCATCTTGATGTCCATCAGGATCAGGTCGAAACGGCGGGCCTGGACCGCGTCCAGCGCCTCGACGCCATCGACGGCCTGTTCGGACGTGCAGTCGAACATTTCGCACAGCGCCTCGGCGACCATGCGGTTGGTGGCGTTGTCATCGACGATCAGGATGTGGGCCGCCTTGCCGGGGCCCTGGGCCTGGTCCGGCGCCGTCGAGACCGCCTGGGCCGGGCGGGCGATGAACTCGAACACCACGGTGACGCCGGCGCCGGGATTGGACTCGGCGCGGATCACGCCGCCGGCCGCGGAGGCGATGCGACTGGCCAGCGCCATGCCCAGGCTGACCGACAGGCCGTCGGTCTGGTCGTCCGTGGCGGCGACGGGCTCGAAGATGCGCGCCAGGCGCTGGGGACTCATCTCGCTGCCGGCGTCGCGCACCCGGCCCTCGAGGATCAGGCCGTCGGCGGCGGGCCGGACCTTCAGCGTCGCCTCGATGGCGCCGCGCCGGGTCTCGCTGAGCGCGCGGAAGATCAGGGCGTCGAACACCTGCAGCAGCCGGCCCTCGTCGAGCTCGGCCGCGTCCTCGGGATCGCCGTCATAGGCGGTCAGCAGGGTCAGGCCGCTGGCGGCGGTCCGGGCCTTCCAGCGCGCATCGACCGTGTCCATGAACAGCCGCAGCTGGCAGGGGCTCGGATGGAAGGTCAGGGTTCCCCGGTCGGCCTCGTGCAGGTCGATGGCGCGGCGCATCAGCGAGGTCAGGTCATCGCCCGTCTCGCTGATCGCCCGCACGCAGGCCTGGGCGTCGGGTGGCAGATTCTGGCGGGCCAGGCGGCTGGTGAAGTCCGCGACGCCGTCGAGGTGGCGCAGAACCTCGCCGCCTATGCGCTGGATCAGCATGGCGGCGGGCACTGCCGGCGCGGCCGGGCGGGGCCGCCGGGCCATGAGCAGCATGGCGGGGGTGCCGACGCCCAGATAGCAGCCGTCGCTGACCACGACGAACCCGTGGTTCAGGGCGTCGGGATGCGTGGCCTGCAGATGGTCGCGAAAGCCCCAGGGGGTCATGCCCGCGTCGGCGATCGCGGGATGGGGATCCATCACCTCATCGACGAGCCGCTGACCGTCGGTCTGGGACTGGATCACGTCGCGGGAAACCACACCGACCGGCTGTTCGCCATCGACCACGGCCAGGACGCTGGCGTCCGGTTCGGCGGCGAAACGGGCCGCCACCGTCGCGCAGATGGCGCCGACCGGCACGGGCGCGCGGCGATCAACAAGACTGGAAAGAGTGTCCATGGGACCGCACGCGAAAGTCAATACCGACCCCAAACATGCCCCATTGCGCTTGAAGATAGGTTAAGCCCCTCACGGACAAACAAAAACGGCGGGGATTTGCATCCCCGCCGTTCCTGTCTTCGGTGGATCTTCGGCTCAGAAGGTCTTGCTAACCGCCACACCGTAGGTGCGAGGATCAAGGAAGAAGCCGTTGCGATACATGCCCGACGAGTCGTCCGTCAGATAGGTATCGACCAAGGGCGCATCGTCCAGCAGGTTCTTGCCGTAGACTTCAACCGACCATCCCGATTCATAGTTGGCGAGCGTTAGAGTCGCGTTGACATTTTCCCAACTCGACAGAGCGTCCGCAGTGGAATTGTAGATCCGTGCGAACGAATCCGTCTGCTTGTAGTAGTCGCCGCGGATGGTGCCTTCCCATCCTCCGCCGATGTCCCAATTGTACTGGGCGCCGAACGAGAACGTCCAGTGCGGCGCGTTGGGAAGTTCCTTTCCGGCAAGATCGACAGCCACACCATCGCTGACCAGGCCACCGAAGGCGTTCCGACCAACGGACAGCGGACCGCCCGGGATCAGAGCGACCCCGGTGTTGCCGGCGCCGAACGTGGTCGGGGTGCAGACGCCCAGGATCGCGAAGGGGTTATTGGTCGCGGTCGAGAAGCCCAGCGCGGTCTGTGCCGCCGCCGTGGAGACCACGCAGTTTCCCGCCGCGCTCGACTTGACAAGCGTCAGGAGTGGATTGCCGCCAGTGCGGTTGAAGGAGTCGATCGACGTGCCGCCGGTGATCTCGGTATCGAGATAGCCAACCTGCATATTGAGGCGCAGGCCGTCCAACGGCGACCAGATGGTCTCCAGTTCCAGTCCCTTGATCTCTGCATCGATGTTCTCATTGACCGACTGTCGATTGACGATCTTGGAAACCTGATAGCCGATGTAGTCGTACTTGAAGGCCGTCAGATTGAGGACCATCGCGCCGCCCATCAGGGTATTCTTGGAGCCTAACTCCAAAGCATCAACGAACTCAGGATCAAAGGTGGCGGGCGGGCAGGAGCCGAATGCGGCGGCGGAGCAGGGGGGGTTCATGCCGCCGGCCTTGTAGCCGCGCGAGTAGAACAGGTAGAGCAGAGTCTCGTCGGTGAACGAGACGTCAGGCTTCCAATCGAATCCCAGCCGCCCCGTCATTTCCTTGAAATCGGCCGTAGAATAGGGGTTCGTCGGGTCAAGATTAACACCGCCGCCGCCAGCCGCCGCGAGCACGACAGGACGATTTTCGACACGCTTCATATCGTGTGTGTAGCGAAGGCCGCCAGTGATCTTGAAGTTGTCGAACAGCTGCCAGTAGACTTCACCGAACGCTGCGCGGGATTTCAGATGATATTCGCCCGTGCTGTCATAGTAGTTATGACCAGACCGGTTCGGATTATGGTTGGGATCAATATAGATACAGGCCGGATTTGTTGCGGCGCAATTCGCGGAGCCCGTGAACAGCAAATTGCGCATTTGCGCATAGCCAGTCCCAGTGTTGAACATAACATAATAGTCACCATTCGACACGAAGTCGATGTAGATGGCCCCGACGTTGAAGTTCAGCGGTCCGTCGAAATTCGACTGCAGCCGAAGCTCTTGGGACCAGTTCGTGCCCTCACCGCTGGAGATATCCAGGGCGGTGAAAAGATTGCTGTTACCAATTTGGGGATCGCTGACGACGCCGCCGGGATACAAGAACGCATAGATCCCCGCGTACCCCGGAACCGCCGCGAAAGCGTTGACCGGGTTGGGAGTCGCGTTCAACGGGATCGTCGGGACCGTACGGTTATAGTCTTGCCGGGTGAAAAGTTCGTTCTTGCTGTAGCCGGTCAGCGACGTGAGTTGAAGGTCGTCAGTCAGATCCCAGGAGATGTTGAACTGAACGATGTCGGTCTTGGCCTGGTAGACGGGGTCTTCCGAGGACGCGATGTTCCGAATGTCGGGATTTTGCACCTGCCCGGCATAGGAGTCCCCGGTGGTCATGCCGGTGAGCGCGGCAAACAGGCCGCCGAGGGTGCCTTGCGTGTTGACGGTCCCGAAGATCGCGGGATCATCGACGCGGGCAGGCTGGCAGCCCTGACTAAAGAAGCCGCGCTGAATCTGACCGATAAGCCCCCCAAAGGCCCCGGAATAGCCGAGGCCGCCGATGCTGGCCGGACCGGGGTCTTTCACACAGAGCTGCTTGCCGATGCGCGAGCGGGTGTCGTCTTCCTCGAAGTGGTCCCACATCAGGGTGGTGCGGAAGGTGTCGGACGGGTTGAACGCCAAGGTGGCGCGCACATCCCACAGGTCGCGGTCGTCAACGTCGCTGCCGGTAGTCAGGTTGCGGCTGAAGCCATCACGCTTGAGAACCGCGCCAGCCACGCGAAGGGCCAGCGTATCTCCGAGCGGCAGGTTGATCATGCCGCGGACCTTCTTGGAGCCAAAGTTGCCGGCTTCAAGCCGAACCATGGCTTCGAATTCGTCGCTCGGTTTCGCCGAGATGATGTTGACTACGCCGCCGGTGGCGTTGCGGCCGTATAGCGTGCCTTGCGGACCACGCAGAACTTCCACGCGCTCGACGTCGAAGAAGTCGGCTTCGAACAGGTTGTTGGCGGTCAGCGGGGCGTTGTTCAGGTGGATGCCGGTGCCGGCGTCGCCCGAACCGGCGACGAGCTTGGAGCCGACGCCGCGGATCTGGAAGTTGTAGCCGGTGAAGTTCCCCTTGGAGAAGTTCACGTTCGGCACGGCCAGAACCAGGTTCGGGCCGCCGTCGATCTTGGCCTTTTCGAGGCTTTCAGCGGAGAAGGCCGAGACGGCGATCGGCACGTCCTGGATCGCTTCTTCCTTCTTTTGAGCGGTCACGACGACCTCGCCGACCGTCGTGTCCTGGGCGAAAGCGGGCGCGGCGACGCCGAGCATGGCGGCGACGGACACGCTGGCGGCAAGCAGGCTGCGCAGGCGCAGAGATTCGGACATTCGTAACCCTCCCCGGACGGCGCGACCCCTTATGGGAGGTTCGGCGGCGTCGTTGTTTCCTCATGTATCGCGCGATTAGTTACCGCCGGGGTCGCGCGACACATTCCCCCGCAGCTTCTTCGAATTGCATACGGGCGTTTGATGTGTGTCAACCGTCGCCGTCACCTTACCGCCGTCAAGTTGCCGCTTTTCACCTTGGGTGTTGCCGGCCTGCGGCGCCTTGTGACGCTTGGGAAACGACTTCTTCTCGTCTTGCGGGAGGCGCCGTTGGGGAAGGTGGCCCCGTGATGCGTCGGGGGCGTTTCGGGGACGGGGCCGTTCGTGTAGAGGACGGGCGCCGCGCCTTGCGCCTCCGCTCCTTGCGAAACCAGTCCGATGACCGCATTCCGCCCGACCGCCGACGGCGCCCTGGTCCTGTTCTCGGGAGGGCAGGATTCAGCCGTCTGCCTGGCCTGGGCGCTGGCTCGCTACGGGCGGGTCGAGACGGTGGGTTTCGACTACGGCCAGCGTCACATCGTCGAGATGGAGGCGCGGCAGCGGGTCCGGACCGGACTGCAGCAGAGGTTTCCCGACTGGGCGGCGCGCTTGGGCGAGGATCATGTGCTGGACTTGCGGGGGTTCGGCGCGGTGGCCGAATCGGCCCTGACCACGGACCGGGCCATCGAGATGACCGCCCGGGGCCTGCCATCGACCTTCGTGCCGGGCCGCAACCTGGTGTTCCTGGTCTATGCCGCGGCCCTGGCCGACCGTCGCGGCCTGCCGGTCCTGATCGGCGGCATGTGCGAGACGGACTACTCCGGCTATCCCGACTGTCGGCGCGACACGATCGACGCCATGCAGCAGGCGCTCAATCTGGGCATGGAGCAGACGTTCCGGGTCGAGACCCCGCTGATGCGGCTGACCAAGGCGCAAACCTGGGGGCTGGCGGCGGCGCTGGGCGGCGAATCGCTGGTCTCGCTGATCGTCGAGGAGAGCCACACCTGCTATCGCGGCGAGCGGGGCGAGCTGCACCCCTGGGGCCACGGCTGTGGCGATTGCCCGGCCTGCGCGCTGCGCGCCGCCGGCTGGGACGCCTGGGTCGCCGCGGGCCGTCCGGCGACGGCCCCATGACCTACAGCGTCAAGGAGATCTTCCTCACCCTGCAGGGCGAGGGCGGCCAGGCCGGGCGGGCGGCGGTATTCTGTCGCTTCGCCGGCTGCAACCTGTGGAGCGGGCGCGAGCAGGACCGGGCCAAGGCCGTCTGCACCTTCTGCGACACCGATTTCGTCGGGATGGACGGGGCGGGCGGCGGCAAGTTCGCCACGCCGGCGGCGCTGGCCGCCGCGGTCGATGCCGCCTGGACCGGTCCTGACCACGACAAGCTGGTCGTCTGCACCGGAGGCGAGCCGCTGCTGCAGCTCGACCCGCCGCTGATCGCGGCGCTGCACGACCGGGGCTTCCTGATCGCGGTGGAGACCAACGGCACGCTCGCGGCCCCGCCGGGGATCGACTGGATCTGCGTCAGCCCCAAGGCCGACGCCGCCGTGGTCCAGACCTTTGGCCAGGAGCTCAAGCTGGTCTTCCCCCAGCCTGGCGTCGATCCAGCGCGGTTCGAGGGGCTCGATTTCGAGCGGTTCTTCCTGCAGCCGATGGATGGCGCCGATCGCGAGGCCAACACCGCCGCGGCCGTCGCCTATTGCCTCGCCCATCCCCGGTGGCGGTTGAGCGTGCAGACGCACAAGTATCTGGGTCTGCCCTGAGGCTGGCGGGGGGCCCGCAGCGCGTCTCCGGGCGATCGAGGGTCAGCGGTCCTTCTTCCCCTTCGCGTCCTTCTTGTCGCCGTCGGGGATCGCCGCGCCGACGACGGCCCCGCCCACCTTGGCCGTGGTGACGACCGCGGCGCCGGCCACGCCGACCACGGCGCCCGCCGTCGCGCCCACCACCGTCGCCACGCAGCCCTGGAGGCCAAGGGCGAGCAGGCCAACGGCGATGGCGGGCGCGAATCGGGACGGGGACATGCGGGAGCTCC
The DNA here is from genome assembly GCA_030645575.1 of Caulobacter sp. Classification (GTDB taxonomy): domain Bacteria; phylum Pseudomonadota; class Alphaproteobacteria; order Caulobacterales; family Caulobacteraceae; genus Caulobacter. The sequence goes on from JAUSMJ010000001.1 coordinate 17,059, forward strand.
GATGACAGGAGGCGATCTTGCGTGACAATCGTCGCGGAAAGATGACCGGTCAGCCGCCGGCCGGCCCCTCGCGGTTCGGGTCGGCGCTCCGCCGCCACGGGCCCGTGAAGCGGGCGTCGGCCTTGCGGCGGCGGTCGGGGCCGAAATAGTCGGGCGTGCGCAGGAACGCGCGCGGGCGCTCGACGATCTCGCCAATCCGCTCGATCACCCCGCGGGCCGTGACCGGCTTGGCGAGGAACTCGTTGACGCCAGCGTCGCGCGCCTCGCCGACCCGGCGCGACGTCGAATGGCCCGTGATCATGATCACCGGGCACATCTGGTTGGGACTGTCGGGCGAGTTGCGCAGCAGCCGCACGAAGTCGATGCCGTCCAGCGGCTGCATCGACAGGTCGGTCATCACCACATCGACCTGGTGGCTGCGCATGATCTGCAGCGCCTCGGCGCCATCGCTGGCCTCGAAGACATGCCGGACGCCGATGGCGCGCAGGATCTCCATCAACAGCACCCGCATGTGGTGGTTGTCATCGACCAGCAGGACTTTGATCAGTTCGAAGCGCACGGACGTGAAAAGGACCCTGGTCCGGCCGAAGGCCGACCGCGAAATGACGGCCGCCTCCGAGCCGGGGCGAGACTCGTATGGGGTGAGCTCTCGCCGGGTCAAACGAAAAAAGTGAACGCGTTCGACGGCTTGCGGAAAACGGGGACCAAATCAGGCGGCGTCGACCAGAACCAGCTCGGCGTCCTCCTCCGCGCGGATCGTCAGCAGCGGCTCGTCCCGGATGGCCGCGCCGTCGCGGCTGTTCAGCGTGACGCCGTTGACCGCGACCTTGCCGGTGGCGGCGACGAGGTAGCCGTGGCGCCCGTCGCCCAGCGCATAGGTGGTCTCCTCGCCGGCCTTGAGGGTCGCGCCCAGCACCCGCGCGTCGGTGCGGATCGGCAGGGCGCCCTCGTCGCCAAGGCCGCTGGCCAGGGCGACGAACCGGCCGGACCGGTCGGTCTTGGGAAACGGCTTCTGGCCCCAGGACGGCGGCGCGCCGCGCTCGCGCGTCTCGATCCACAGCTGGAACAGCGTCGTGGTCTCGTCCTCGAGATTGTATTCGGCGTGGCGAATGCCGGACCCCGCGCTCATCACCTGCACGTCGCCCGCGCCGGTGCGGCCCTTGTTGCCCAGGCTGTCCTGGTGGGTGATCGCGCCGGTGCGGACATAGGTGATGATCTCCATGTCGTTGTGCGGATGCGGCGGAAAGCCGGACTTCGGCGCGATCTCGTCGTCGTTCCACACCCGCAGCGCGCCCCAGCCCATGCGGGCGGGATCATGCCAGCCCGCGAAACTGAAGTGGTGCCGGGCGTTGAGCCAGCCGTGGTCGGCATGGCCGAGCTGCTCGAAGGGTCGGCGGTCAATCATGGGGGTCTCCCTTTCGAGGGGAGAGATAGGGGTTGGGACGGCTAATTGCAACCGTATCGGTGCCAGAATAATCAGGCCCCCGCGCGGTCCCGCCACCATGCTGACAGGACCCGACAGCGCCAAGGGTTATGAGACCCCGAACGCGGGGACCAGGGCCATGCAAACCACCACCGAAGCCGATGACGGCCGGAACGACTTCGACTTTCTGGTCGGCCGCTGGACCATCCGCCACCGGCGGCTGAAGGCCCGGTTGGCGGGCTGCGCGGACTGGGCGGAGTTCGACGGGACCTGCGTCATGCGCAAGACCCTGCGCGGGCTCGGCAACATGGACGACAACTGGCTGGATCTGCCGGAGGGACCTTATGCGGCCGTGACGTTTCGGCGGTTCGATCCGGTCCTGCGCCGCTGGTCGATCTGGTGGCTGGACTCCCGCTACCCGGACATCGAGCCGCCGGTCCATGGGCGGATCGAGGGCGGCGTCGGCGAATTCCTTGGCGAGGATGTGTTTGATGGCCGTCCCATCAAGGTCCGCTTCCTCTGGTCCGCCATCACCGCGACGCGTTGCGAATGGCGCCAGGCCTTCTCCGCCGACGGCGGCGCGACCTGGGAAACCAACTGGGAGATGGCGTTCACGCGGACGGGGTGAGCCTGATCGATATTCGTCAAAATTTGCCGTCATGGCCCGACTTGTTCGGGCCACCCAGGCGCGGTGAGGTGACGAGGTGACCCGCTGAGGTCACCGTTTCCCCTTCAATAGCCGCGTTCATAGGTGGCCCGAACAAGTCGGGCCATGACGGGCCTTGGGGGGGGCAACAACTTTGGCCGCAACCGGCCCTGATCTCATGGCGAGAGGATCGCCGGTCTCCCCAGCCTGCCCAAAGGGCTCTGCCCCCCACTCCGCTCATCCTCGTGGAAGCGAGGACCCAGGTTTACGGCCAGTGCACTCACCTCGAGGGATGTCTGGCGCTGAGCCTGGAAGATCGAACTGATCGCGAAGACCAATCCCGGCTGGCGGGATCTGTTCCGGACATTTTCTGAGCCTCCCCCTGAACCCCACTCACGTTGCGGAAGGAAGGACCCGGTTCATTCGATGTAGTGGCTCATCGCGGTGTTGGCGAACAGCGGCTGCCGTGAGTGCACCGGCCGTAAACCTGGGTCCTCGCTTCCGCGAGGATGAGCGGGAAGAAGGGGGAGTTGAGGTCCGCCATGGATCGAAAGCAGGCGCTACCCCCGCTCGCCGCCCCCCGGCCCAAACGCCCCGCCGCCCGTCTGCCCGCGATGCCGCAAAAACGCATCCGCCAGGACGCAGGCCATCATTGCCTCGACCACCGGCACCGCCCGGATACCCACGCACGGATCATGGCGCCCCTTGGTGCGCAGTTCGATCTCGGCGCCGGCCTCGGTCACCGTCTCGCGCGGGGTCAGGATCGAAGAGGTCGGTTTGAAGGCCACCCGGGCGACCACCGGCTGGCCGGACGAGATGCCGCCGAGGATGCCGCCGGCCTTGTTGGACAGGAAGGCGATGCCGTCGTTGCCCATGCGCATCTGGTCGGCATTCTCCTCGCCGGTCAGGGCGGCCGAGGCGAAGCCGGCGCCGATCTCCACGCCCTTGGCGGCGTTGATCGACATCAGGGCGGCGGCCAGTTCGGCGTCGAGCTTGCCATAGAGCGGCGCGCCCCAGCCGGCGGGCACGCCGACGGCCTCGACCTCGACGATCGCGCCGGTGGAGGAGCCGGCCTTGCGGATCTTTTCCAGGTGCTCCTCCCACACCGGAACCATGGCGGCGTCCGGGCACCAGAAGCCGTTCTCGCGCGTCTGGGCCCAGTCCCAGCGGTCGCGGTCGATGGCGTGCGGGCCGATCTGCACCAGGGCGCCGCGCACGGTGACGCCGGCGATCACCTTGCGGGCCACGGCCCCGGCGGCCACGCGGGCGGCCGTCTCGCGGGCCGAGGACCGGCCGCCGCCGCGATAGTCGCGCACGCCGTACTTGGCGAAATAGGGCCAGTCGGCGTGGCCCGGCCGGAAGGCCTGGGCGATCTCGGAATAGTCCTTCGACCGCTGGTCGGTGTTCTCGATCATCAGGCTGATCGGCGTGCCGGTGGTCACGGGACCCCCGGTGCGGTCGTCTTCGAACACGCCCGACAGGATGCGCACGGCGTCCGGTTCCTGGCGCTGGGTGACGAACTTCCCCTGGCCGGGCCGACGCTGGTCGAGCCAGACCTGAATGTCTTCGGCGGTGAGCGAAAGCCCCGGAGGGCAGCCGTCGATCACGCAGCCGAGCGCCGGCCCGTGGCTCTCGCCCCAGGTGGTCACGCGGAACAGGTGGCCGAAAGTGTTGTGCGACATGGGGCGCTTCTAGCGGATGGGAGCTTGCGTCACAAACCTACGCCGCCCAGGCGGCCGCGAACTGGCGCAGCAGGGTCCGCGCGGGGCTCTCCGCCCGGGCCGAGCCGGCGGCCAGCCGCACGAACAGGTCGCCCTGCCGGTGGTCCTCGCGCGGCGGCAGGCCCTCGCCGGGCAGGCGGACCAGCGCGCGGGCGCCAGCCTTGCGGCTGACCCAGACGGTGCGCTCGCCGCGTGGGGTCGCGACCGCCACGCGGCCGCCGTCGGTCAGGATGGCCGGATCGACCCGCGCGGTGATCCACAGGTCGTCGCCCCGCACGATGGCGCCGTCGCCGCGCACCACCACGGCGAACGACTCGCCGCCGGCCCGCACCTGGTCGCCCGGTCGCATGCCCGGCGGCAGAGCCACGCGCAGCCGTCGGCCGTCGGCGACCTCGACCAGCGCCAGGCCGCCGAGCACGGCGACCTCCGGCGGAATCTCCAGTTCGGCCTTGCGCGGTAAGGGCGCGGCCGGGACCGGCGCGTGGTCGAGCGGTTCGGGTCTGGCCGCCTTGAGGAAGCGGTAGGCGTCCATGATCTCGCGGAAGGCGGCCGGATCGCCGCCCGGGCGGTCGGGGTGGTTGCGCTTGGCCGCCTCGCGGAAGGCCGCCCTCAGGGCGTGCTCGTCCGCACCCGGTCCGACCCCGAGCCGTGCGTGCGCCAATCGCGCCGTCATCCCGCGCCCGTCTCTTGTCATCGGCGGCAAGGTGAACGGACAGGGTCAATGGTCGGTTAAGCTGAATTCTCGCGCGGGCCGCGCTATAGGGACCCCATGAGCGACAAGACCGACCTGATCCCGCCGTCTCCCGCCGAGGCTGACTACGTCAAACAGGTGACCGAGGCCGAGCCCCTGCCTCTGCTGCCCGAGGGCGACCCGATCGACCTGTTCGAGACCTGGCTGGCGGCGGCCCACCGATCGGAGGTCAACGACGGCAACGCCATGGCCCTGGCCACGGTCGATGAGACGGGCGCGCCCGACGTGCGCATGGTGCTGCTGAAGGGCGTCGATGCCGACGGCTTCGTCTTCTTCACCAACCTCGAAAGCGCCAAGGGCCGCGAGCTGGCGGCCAACCCGGTCGCCGCCCTGCTGTTTCACTGGAAGTCGCTGCGCCGGCAGGTGCGGGTGCGGGGGACGGTGACGTCGGTCAGCGCGGCCGAGGCCGACGCCTATTTCGCCACCCGCGCCCGGGCCAGCCAGATCGGGGCCTGGGCCTCGGACCAGTCGCGACCGATGACCGAGCCGCTGCAGCTGGGCAAGCGGGTCGCGGAGGCGGGGCTGCGCTTCGGCCTGGGCAAGGTGTCGCGCCCGCCGCACTGGTCGGGCTTCCGCCTGCGGCCCCTGTCGATCGAGTTCTGGCGCGACCGGCCGTTCCGCCTGCACGAGCGGCTGGTGTTCGAGCGCCAGGGCGAGGGCTGGACGACTAGGCGGCTCTTTCCCTGACCCGATAGCGGGCGAGGAAGGTATCGACGGCGTCGTGGACGATGGTGTCCAGCGACCGTACGGGCTGCGCCTCGTCGCCGGCGATCAGGCCCAGCAGCAGCGTGGCGTGTTCGATCATGCCCTGCAGCTGGCCGGCGGCCCAGGACGCTTTGGGCACGGCGATCTCGCCATCGGCCTCCAGCGCCCGGATGATCGCCAGCAGGGTGCCGCCCAGCTCGACCCGGCCGCGCTCCTGGAAATGATTGGCGAGTTGCGGGAAACGCCGCCGCTCGGCGATGACCAGCCGGAACGTCGAGCGGGACGTGGCGGTGCAGTAGAACTCCGCATAGGCCATACCGAACGCGAAAAGGCGGGCGCGGGCGTCTCCGTCGGCCCCGGCCGACTGCCGCACCCGGGCCGCCATGCCGGCGAGGGTGTCCTCGATGACCACCCGGAACAGGTCGGCCTTGCCCGGAAAGTGGGCGTAGAGGGTGGCCGTGGACACGCCGGCGCCACGCGCGACCTGCTCCATGCCCGCATGGGCGAAGCCTTCCCTGGCGAAGACGACGCGCGCCGAGGTCAGGATGTGTTTGCGCTTTCGCTCAGAACGGGTCTCACCCAACGCCGACGTCGCCATGAATCCTCGAAATACGCTGCTCGGACTCAGCCTATAGGCGAAAAACGGGACGCCGCAAGGTTCCTGTCGCCCTTGCCGGTTCAGATGGCGAAGTTCCTCAGCAGCGGATGGGCCAGAACGGGTGCGAGCAGGCGGTCGAATTCGGTCGGATCGTCCGGAACAACAGCCCCCCGGTCGTCGGCGATGACGATGTCGGCCCGGGCCCGCGACGGTTCGATCAGCCGCTCGTGCGCCGGCCGGACCGTGGCGAGATACTGCTGGATCACGGAGTCGGCGGTGCGGCCGCGCTGGGCCTGGTCGCGGATCAGCCGCCGGATGAACCGCACGTCCGGCGGGGTATCGACGAACACCCGCAGGTCGAACAGCGCCGCCAGTTCGGCCGTGCACAGCAGGTGGGCGCCCTCCACCACGATCAGCGGCGCCGGGCTGACCATGGCCACGGGATCGAGCCGCCGGTGGGTCTCGAAACAGTAGAGCGGCGCCTGGACGGCCTCGCCCGCGCGCAGGGCGGCCAGATGCCGCGCCAGCAGATCGTGATCCTTGGCCGTCACGTCGTCGAAGTCGAACCGGGCCGGGTCGAACCCGGGCTTGCCGCCGTGGTCGCCATAGTAGGCGTCCTCGATGAGCAGGGTGACGGCGCCGCCCGGCAGCCGCGCCTCCAGCGCCGCCGCCAGGGTGCTCTTGCCCGACCCCGACCCGCCGGCGACGGCGATCAGCAGGGGCGGGGCGGTTGGCGCGGCGCGGTGTTCGCTCATGCCCGCCTATCGGCCACAATCGGCGGACTTTGCCAACGGTCGCCGTGGCGAATTTTCCCTCTCCGCGCGCCCCGCGTTGCCCGGACGGCCCGGCCCCGCTAGGGTTCCCTCTACAAGGAAAAACGGGGGAGAGTGGGCATGCAGGGCCTGATGCAGCAGTCGGCGTTGACCGTCGACACGATACTGGATCACGCCAGGCGATGGCACGGCGACCGCGAGGTCGTCACCCGGTCGGTCGAGGGGCCGATCGTGCGCGAAACCTATGGCCAGATGCACGACCGGGCCAGGCGCGTCTCGAACGCCCTGCTGGGCCTGGGGATCAAACCCGGCGACCGGGTCGCGACCCTGGCCTGGAACTCCGGCCGGCACATGGAAGCCTGGTACGGCATCATGGGCATCGGCGCGGTCTGCCACACGCTGAACCCGCGCCTGCACCCCGACCAGATCGCCTGGATCATCCGCCACGCCGAAGACCGCATCATCTTCGTCGATCTGACCTTCGTGCCGATCCTCGAACAGATCCTGGCCGATTGTCCCTCGGTCGAGCACGTCGTCGTGTTCACCGACAGTCATCACATGACGCCGTTCCAGATCCACGGTGTGCCGACGCTGGTCTGGAAGGGCGCTCACACCTACGAGACCCTGGTAGAGGGCAGCAGCCCCGACGTCGCCTGGGGCGGCTTCGACGAGAACACGGCCTGCGGCCTCTGCTACACCTCGGGCACGACGGGCGATCCCAAGGGCGTGCTCTATTCCCACCGGTCCAACTTCATCCACACCCTGGTCGGGCTGCAGCGCGACGTGCTCGGCGTCTCGGCGCTGGATACGGTCCTGCCGGTGGTGCCGATGTTCCACGCCAACGCCTGGGGCATCGCCTTCGCCGGCCCCGCGGTCGGGGCCAAGCTGGTCATGCCGGGCGCGAAGATGGACGGCGAGTCGATCCACGAGCTGATCGAGACCGAGGGCGTGACCTTCTCGGCCGCGGTCCCGACCGTCTGGCAGATGCTGTTGCAGCACCTCGACAAGACCGGCGGCAAGCTGAGCACGCTCAAGCGGGTGGTGATCGGCGGCTCGGCCTGTCCGGAAGCGATCATCCGCGGCTTCCACGACCGCTACGGCGTCGATGTGCTGCATGCCTGGGGCATGACCGAGACCTCGCCGCTCGGCACCCTGGGCACGGCCAACGCCCGCATCGCCGCCCTGCCGTACGACGAGCAGATGGCCTACAAGCTCAAGCAGGGCCGGCCGCCGCTGGGCATCGACCTGAAGCTGACCGACGACGAGGGCAGGGAACTGCCGCATGACGCGCGCACCTTCGGCAATCTGAAGGTCCGGGGGCCGTTCGTGGTGCGCGAATACTTCAAGGGCGCCGGCGGAAAGATCCTCGACGACGAGGGCTATTTCGATACCGGCGACGTGGCCACCATCGACTCCGAAGGCTTCATGCAGATCACCGACCGCGCCAAGGACGTGATCAAGTCCGGCGGCGAGTGGATCAGCACGATCGACATCGAGAACATCGCCATGGGCCACCCCAAGGTGGCGCTGGCGGCGGTGATCGGCATGCCGCATCCCAAGTGGGACGAGCGGCCGCTGCTGCTGATCAAGCTCAAGGACGGCGAGACCGCGACCAAGGAAGAGATGCTGCGCTTCCTGGAAGGCAAGATCGCCAAGTGGTGGATGCCCGACGACGTGGCCTTCGTCGATGACATCCCGCTGGGCGCCACGGGCAAGATCGACAAGAAGCTGATCCGCGAGCGGATGAAGGACTATGTGCTGCCGGCCACGCCGGTGCTGGCCGCCGCGACGGTGGCGATGAAGGCGGGCCCCGACCCGGTTCTGCGAGCGCCGGACAAACCCGACCCGGCGCCCGCCGCGCCGGAGGCTCCCGCGGGAAAATCTGAGGCCCCGACCAGCCCGGCAGCTGCCGTCGGGGCCGATGAACCGCTAGACGCCAAATTCGAAGACAAGGGGACTCCGCCGGCCGAGGCCGAGCCGGAGGCCGCCGGGGAGCCGCACGCCTGGTCGCCCTCCGAGCCGGAGGACGACGGCGAGGTTCCGCCGCCGCTGCCGAGCATGCCCGGAATGACTCCGGTCGAGGCCGGCGGGGCGCCGCCGACGGCCACGCCCACCAGGGCCGCCGCGCCCGCCGGCAAGCCGCCGGTGGACGAGACGCCCCTGTCGGTCGCGCCGATGGCCGGCCAGCGCGACCGCAAGCGGGCGAAAGGCAAGGCCCGTGCGACGTCGGGCGGCGGCTGGGCCGGCCGCTATCTCGATTTCGCCCTGCTGGTGGCGCTCGCGCCGGCCGGCATGTGGCTGGTCGGCGCCCTGGCCGCCAGGTTCGGACTGATCACCCCGCAGCAGGGGTTCGACCTGATGCTGGTGCAGGGGCCGACCGAGTCGCTCGGCTGGGCCCCGGCGATCGCTCTGGTCGGGGCGTTGACCGGTCTGATCGGCCTGCTGGCGGCCGTGTTCGGCGGATTCAAGCGGCTGTGGGGCAAGGCGTTCCTGGCCCTGCTGGTGACGGCCCTGACCTGGGGCGCCTTCATCGGCTTCGGCTTGTGGGACCGCAGCATCCCGTGGGTCCACGACGTGGCGACCGACTGGAGCGACCCGCTGATGTTCTCGCCGGCCGTGCTGAAGGCGCGGGGCCCGGATGCCAATCCGGTCGATCCCTCGCCGATCCTGCCCCTGGGCTCGCGGGCCTACGCCGGCCGGTCTGTGGCCGAGGTCAACGCCGAGACCTGCCCCGCGGCCCGGCCGGTGACCGTCGCGGTTCCGGCCGCCCAGGCTTTCGCCGAGGCCAAGGCGGCCGTCGAAAGCGCCGGCATGTCGATCGTCACGGCCGACCCGACGTCCGGCCGCATCGAGGCGACGGCGGTCAGCCTGCTCTATGGCTTCACCGACGACGTGGTGGTCCGGGTCCGGCCCACGGGCGCCGGCGCGCGCATCGACCTGCGCGCCGTGCGCCGGACCGGCGACAACGACATGGGCGCCAACTGCCGCCGCATCGGCACGCTGGCCACGGCCATCGCGGGGTAGAATCCAGTCCGAACGACGGCCGCCGCCAGATCCTCCCCCCTGGGGGAGGTGGCCCTGCGAAGCCAAAGGCGAAGCAGGGACGGAGGGGGTCTCAAGGCGACCGAAGGACCCCCTCAGTCACCGCTTCGCGGCGACAGCTCCCCCAGAGGGGAGCAGCCAGGGTCGGCGCCGAACGCGCCCCGTTGTGCAAGCCGGCGATGGATTGTGTCGAGGGTCGATGTCATGTCCTTGAGCACGAGCCGAGCCGGTATCCGGAGCGTATCGATGCCAGCCATCGCGAGCCATTGATCTCGCCGCGCGTCTCGCTCGGGAGCGCCCTCAACGTGATGCATGGCGCCATCGACTTCGATCGCCAGCCTGACGAGGTCACAATAGAAATCCAGCACATACGGTCCCATGGGGTGTTGCCGCCGAAAGCGCAGGCCTTCGAACTGGTCTCGCCGAAGTTCTCGCCACAACAGAACCTCCGGAAGCGACATCCGTTTCCGCAGAGATTTGGCTCTCGCCCTTGTGTCTTTCCGCGCGTCCATTCCCATAACTAAATCATAGGTGGCGTCTCGCGTCGATCTCCCCCCTAGGGGAGGTGGCCCTGCGAAGCCAAAGGCGAAGCAGGGACGGAGGGGGTCTCAAGGCGACTGAAGGACCCCCTCAGTCACCGCTTCGCGGCGACAGCTCCCCCAGAGGGGAGCATCTTCGAGACTCTACCCCGCCAGCGCGTAGTCGCTGTCCAGGCCGGGCGCGCCGTCGCAGGTCACGCGGCCTTCCTTCACCAGCTGGATCATGTGGGCCATCACCGAATGGGCGGCGGCCGGGTGCAGGCGCGCATCGACGGCCCGGTAGAGGTCGGTGACCATCGGCTTGATCCGCGTGTGGCCTGCGGCCAGGGCGGCGAGGATCTGGGCCTCGCGGGCGCGGCGGTGGTCGATATAGGCCTGGACGAAGGGGCCTGGCGCGGTGACCGGCGGGCCGTGCGTCGGCCACAGGGTCGCGAATCCACGCGCCTTGATCCGTTCCAGGCTCTCGAAATAGTCGCCCATGTCGCCGTCGGGCGGGCTGATCACCGTCGTCGACCAGCCCATGACGTGGTCGCCGGAGAACAGCGCGTTCTCTTCCAGCAGCGCGTAGCAGATGTGGTTCGAGGTATGGCCGGGTGTGGGGATGGCCTCGATGGTCCAGTCGCCGCCCTTGAACACCCCGCCGTCGCACAGGCCGACGTCCGGCGTGAACACCCGGTCGTCGCCCGCCTCCAGTCGCACCTCCGACTCGGTGGGAACGCCCTGCTGGGCGCAGGCGTAGATCGTCGCCCCCGTGGCCGCCGCCAGCGGTCGGGCCAGCGGCGAATGGTCCATGTGGTTGTGGGTGACGAAGATGTGGCTGACGCGCTCGCCGGCGGTCGCCGCCAGGATCGCCTGGAGGTGGTCGTTCATGTCCGGCCCCGGGTCGATCACCGCCACCTCGCCGTTGCCGACGATGTAGGTGCCGGTGCCGGTAAAGGTGAACGGGCCGGGATTGTTGGCCACGACCCGCCGGATCCGCGGCGTGAGCCGGTCACAGGCGCCGTACTCGAACTTGATGTCGCGGACGAACGGGATCATGCGCGCCCCTTCACGGATTCACCGTCAATCATAACCAGAAACGCCTTTGCCAGTCTCGCTATGGCTTCCATCTTTCCTCGCCAGGGCAGCCGCAGCGGCGGCATGTCCGTCTTGTTGACATCGACCACATAGAGCCGGCCGTCGGCCCGGTCGCGCAGGATGTCCAGGCCGCCCCAGTCGAGGCTCATCGCCGCGCAGAACCGCTCGATCGTCGCCAGCTCGGCCGGCGAGAACAGGTCCTGCGGCCGGTGCAGCGAGACCGAGGCGTTGTAGTTGGCGAACCGGTCCTGAACCGGCCGCCGCTTGATGAAGGTCAGCACCGGCGCGCCGCCGACGCAGGGCGTGCGCAGGTCCACGACATGGTCGCCCTCGACCGTATCGACCACCCGCTGGTAGACGCGGCCCGGCGCGGCGGGGCAGGGGCACTGGACGATCCGCCCGTCGTGGGCGCCGTTGCCCTCGCCCTTTTCGACGGCCAGGCCCTGCCACGTCGTTGGATCGATGGTCAGGGCGTAGCCGAACACCTGCTCGAACACCGCCGCGACCCGGCTCTTGGACACGTCGCCGCAGGCGAAGTTGTACCGCCGGGGCAGGTCGCAGGCCGGCGGCGCGGCGATGGTGACATCCTCGAAATAGACGGCCGCGTCGGCCTCGCCTGGCGAGCGGGCGACGCGCACGCCGGCCCAGCAGGCGGCCAGGCCCAGCAGGTACCACGGCCTGGGCGCGTCCGGCGCGAACCAGATCTTCGGACCCGGCCGCGCGACAGCCGTGACCAGCCCCTTGAGGCGGACCGGAACATAGTAGGCCAGCCACAGGCCGACATCGCCCAGCAGGGCGCGATCCAGGGCCAGGTCCGCACCCGTGGTCCGAACCTTCACCCGCCCACCCTCGAAGTGGAAATCGGACGTCCACAGCGTCCCGGCCATGCAATTCCTTTCGCCGCCCCCGCGGCTCCGACGCCGTTAACTAATGTAGTTTCCATCACAGGCAAGCGACGTGCCCGTGACGGCCCCGTGATGGGCCAGCGCGGCGCCGGTCTTGCGCTGACCCGCTCATGACAGTGCGGGAGGACGCCAATATGGCGGCGGATGCGGCGATCTTTGTTTCAAAACGGCTCCAGAGGGCGGCGTTCGCCTTCCTCTGTCTCGTCGCGGCGCAACTGGTCCTGGCCAGCTGCGAGCCGGAACCCTCGGCCATGGCCGCGCGGGTGACGCTGGGCGGGCGGTAGGGCGCAATTTGGCGACCGTCCCCACTTAGAACCCACTTAGCTGTCCCAAAGGTCCCGGGCTGCGGCGACCACGGCGGGGTTCTCCAGGATCTCGTGACCGACGCCCGGGATGATGGTCAGCCGGGCGTGGAGGCCCCGCGCCTTGGCGGCGCGCAGCAGGCGTTGGCTCAGCCAGGGGGGCGCGACCGGGTCCTGCTCGCCCACCAGGATGCGCAGGTCGAGCCCGGTGGGCAGCCGGTCAACCTTGGTTAGCGGCGAGACGCTGCGCACCGGCAACAGGAAGAACGGGTTGAGGTCGCGCAACGCCATGTGCCGCCGCCAGGGTCCAAGATCGCAGGGGCAGGAGGCGATCAGGGCGCCCGAGGCCAGGCCCGAGCGCTGCGCCAGCATGATCAGCGACAGAGCCGCGCCGCCGGAGTGGCCGACCAGACGCACGTCGCGGGCGCGCAGGCGAGAGGCGGCCTCGGCTATGGCCGCGCCCAACTGGTCGGCGGCGTCCTCGGTATAGTTGTCGCCGACCGCAAGGCCCCTGTCCCCGTCCGAGCCGGCGCCCATGCCGTCGCGATAACCCGGCCTGAGCACCGCCAGCACCAGCGTGTCGTCGAGTTCGGCGGCCAGGGACCGGGCGAAGTCATACTGGTAGACGGGGTCATGGCCTGGCGCGTCACCGTGGACCACCACGACGAGACGCGGGTGGGCGCTGACCCTGGCGGAGCTGAACAGGCGCCCCGAAACCCGCCGCCCATCAGCGCCGAATGTCACAAGGCGCGCGTCCGGCGCGGCGGGACGCGAAGTCTCTCGCGTCATCGTAGCGCCCAGCAGTCCGACGATCGCAACGACGAGACCCAAACGCGTCCATCGCATCGGATTGCACCCCCCCAAAACCCAAGGGCGACCCTGGCATAGCCTCATGCGTGGCGATAGCCGTAGCGCTAAGAGGCTGACTGAAAAAGAAGTTGGGTGATTTCAAGCGGTTGTGATCCGTTGAAACGGGCGGAAACGGAGACACGTACTTTTCAGGTACATGAACAACCGCCTGAACGGAGACATGTACCGGCTTCGCCGGAACATGTCCCGTCAGCCCAGCACCCCCGACAGGTCGTACCCTGCACCCCGCCCCAGCGCCGCCAGGTCGCTTCTCGACCGCACGCCCGACAGGGCCTGGCCCAGCGACCAGGTGACGATCGAGCGGGTGCCGGAGCGGCAGAAGGCCAGCACCGGGCCATCGGCGTCCTCGACCGCCAGGCGCTGGGCCTCGACCTGGTCCGGGGTCGGGCCGCCGGTCACGGGGATGTGGACATAGTCCAGGCCGGCCGCCCGGGCGGCGGCTTCCATTTCCGTGCTCGTCGGCTGGCCTTCGACCTCGCCGTCGGGGCGGTTGTTGATCACCAGGGTGAAGCCCTGGGCCGCCGCCTCGGCCATGTCGGCCGGTTCGATCTGGGGGCTGACGGAGAAGTCTTCGGTAACGCGGCGAAATTCGGTCATGTCTGGTTCATCCCGGCTGGGGGTTTCGTTGACATCATCGGGGGCCGATGGAAGGTTCGCAACGCCTTTGCGGCCCGGCCGCGCGAGTGGTCCACGATGCTGCGTTTCCTGTTCCGCCGACTGCTCGTGGCCATTCCCACCCTGTTCCTCGTCATCACCGTCGCCTTCTTCATGATGCGCGCGGCGCCGGGCAGCCCGTTCGTCAACGAGCGGCAGCTGTCGCCCCAGGTCGAGAAGGCGGTGATGGCCCGGTTCGGCATGGACCGGCCTCTGCCAGAGCAATACCTCAATTATCTCAAGGGCGTTATGGTCGGCGACTTCGGCCCGTCGCTGAAATACCGCGACAAGACCGTGCTCGACATCATCAACGAGAACTACAAGGTCAGCCTGATCCTGGGCGGGCTGTCGTTCCTGCTGGCCTCGATCGTCGGCATGAGCCTGGGCGTCATCGCGGCCCTGCGGCAGAACCGGATCGCCGACTACGCGACCATGGCCGTGGCGATCCTGGGTGTCTGCATCCCGACCTTCGTCACCGCCCCGCTGCTGATCCTGGTGTTTGCCTCCAGGCTGGGCTGGCTGCCGACGGCCGGCTGGAACAACGGGGCGATCCCCAACCTGATCCTGCCGATCGTGGTCATGTCCCTGCCGCAGATCGCGGTCATCTCGCGCCTGACGCGGGCGGGGATGATCGAGGTGCTGCGCAGCAACTATATCCGCACGGCCCGGGCCAAGGGCCTGCCCGAGAGCCTGATCGTGCGCAAGCACGCCCTGCGCGCGGCCATCCTGCCGCTGGTCAGCTATCTTGGCCCGGCCGCCGCCGGCCTGCTGACGGGTCAGCTGGTGGTGGAGAAGATCTTCAACCTGCCGGGGCTGCAGAAGTTCTTCGTCAACAGCGCCCTGCAGCGCGACTACACGGTCGTGATGGGCATGGTCATCGTCTACGCCGTGCTGATCCTGGTGCTGAACCTGATCGCCGACATACTCCATGCGGCGCTCGATCCCCGGGTGCGGCTGTCGTGAGCCTGGCCGACAACATCCCCGGTTCGGCCGAACGCGCCGCTCCGCTGGGCGAGGCGGTCAAGGGGCGTTCGCTGTGGGACGACGCCGGTCGCCGGCTGCTGCGCAACAAGGCCGCCGTCACGGGCATGGCCGTGCTGGCGCTGATGGTCGTGCTGGCCGTGGCCGGACCCTGGCTGGTCGGCTTCCACTACGACACCGTGACCAAGACCGACGTCTGGATGGGGCCGCTGACGGGCGGCCATCTGCTGGGAACCGACTCGCTGGGCCGCGACCTGCTGGCCAGGTTGCTGGCCGGGCTGGGCGTGTCGCTGGCCATCGGCGTGACGGCCACCGCCGTGTCGCTGGTCATCGGGGTGATCTGGGGGGCCGTCGCCGGCTATGTCGGCGGGCGCGTCGATGAGGTCATGATGCGCATCGTCGATACGCTCTATTCCCTGCCGTTCATCTTCTTCGTCATCCTGCTGATGGTGACGTTCGGGCGGAACATCTTCCTGATCTTCCTGGCCATCGGCGCGGTCGAATGGCTGACCATGTCGCGCATCGTGCGCGGCCAGACCCTGTCGCTGAAGACCCGCGAGTTCATCGAGGCGGCGCGGGCGGCGGGCCTGTCGTCGGCCCAGATCATCGCTCGCCACATCGTGCCCAACCTGCTGGGGCCGGTGGTGGTCTATGTGACCCTGACCATTCCGGCGGTGATCATCGCCGAGAGCTTCCTGTCGTTCCTCGGCCTGGGCGTCCAGCCGCCGATGGCCTCGCTGGGCGCCCTGATCGCCACCGGCGCCCAGGACATGGAGATGGCCCCCTGGCTGCTGATCTTCCCGTCCGCGACCATGGTCGTGACCCTGATGGCCTTCAACTTCATCGGCGACGGCCTGCGGGACGCTCTCGATCCGAAGGATCGATAGTGTCCCGCATTCTTCAGGCGCCAGGAGGGGGACGCTCTCGATCCGAAGGATCGATAGTGTCCCGCGGTCGGCAGGGCAGGCCGCTAGTTGTCGCGGCGGACGCGCATCTGCATCTGGCCGTCGATCTTCATGAAGAAGCTGCCCATGCTGGCGGAGCGGATCTCGACGGTCGAGCCATGGCGGGGATCCTTGAAGATCCGCTTGGTGTCGATCTGGCGCCAGACCGCGCCGTCGGTCAGCTTGATGACCCATTTGCCGCTGGCGTCCTGGCGCGCCGAATCGACGGTGGCCGTGATGCGGTCGAGTTCATCGGGCTCGGCGTCGCGGGCCATGAAAGCGGGCATGGCGAAATTGAAACCGAACGCCGCGCGGCGCGCTTCGCGGACCTGGGCGCGGTCGACCACCACCACGTCGCCGGCCTTCTCGGCCGCGTCGAGCGAGGCCGTCGCCGCGTCGTAGCAGGCCAGCCGCGCGGTCGGGTCGGCCTGCTGGCGGCAATCGACGACCGCCTGCAGCTGGGCCGCGCGGCCCTTGGGCGCGTCGGCGGCCTGGCCGCCGCTGGCGAGGGTCAGGGCCGCCGCTCCCGCGGCCAGGGCGATGCCGACTTTCCGGCGAAGGGCGAGCGATGACATGGACGACTCCCGGGATTCTGCGGCCGCCATTGAACGGCCGCGCGGCATGATCCGCAATCTCTTCGTTACGGGCCTGGCCGTGCTGGGTCTCGCCGCCTGCGGCCAGTCGGCGCCGGCGCGGCCGCCCTGTCCGGCCGGCAAGGTCTGCCTGCAGTACGGCAACGCCTCCGAGCCGCTAACGCTGGACCCCCATCTGTCGACCGGCACGTGGGAGGACCGCATCCAGAGCGATCTGCTGATCGGCCTCAGCCAGTCGGACCCCGAAGGCAAGCCGATCCCCGGCATGGCCGAGCGCTGGGACATCAGCCCCGACGGCCTGACCTGGACCTTTCACCTGCGCGAGGCGGTCTGGTCGGACGGCGCGCCGATCACCGCCGACGACTTCGTCTATTCCTTCCGCCGCCTGCTCGATCCGAAGACCGGGTCCGAATACGCCACCGTCTTCTATCTGGTGAAGGGCGCCCAGGCCGTGCACGAGGACGGGGCGCCGCTGGAGACGCTCGGCGTCACGGCCCCCGACCCGCGCACCCTGCGCATCGCGCTGACCCACCCCGCGCCCTACCTGATCGAGCTGGCCAAGCATCACACCATGTACCCGCTGCCCAGGCATGTCGTGGACCGCTGGGGCAAGGACTGGATCAAGCCCGGGCACTTCGTCGGCAACGGCCCCTACGTCCTCAAGGAATACCGCCTGGGCAACTACGTCAGGGCGGTGAAGAACCCGCGCTTCTGGGACGCCGCCAAGGTCTGCATCGACGAGGTCTACTACTACCCCACCAACGACGCGATCTCGGCCGAGCGGCGGGTGGCGCGCGGCGAGCTGGACGTGAACACCGACATCCAGTCCAACCGCATCGCCTTCCTGCGCAAGACCATGCCGGGCTATGTGCGGACCAACACCTGGCTCGGCGTCGCCTACCTGGCCTTCAACAACAATCCGAAGACCGGCTACCCGCCGTTCCGCGACCGGCGGGTGCGTCAGGCCCTGACCATGGCCATCGACCGCGACTTCATCGCCACCAAACTGCTGCGCGGCGGCCAGTTGCCGGCGACCACCTTCACGCCTCCTGGCGTGGCCAACTATGGCGGCGCGGCGCCGCCCTATTGGGCGAACTGGTCGCTGGCGCGGCGCCAGGCGCGGGCCCGCCGGCTGCTGGCCGAGGCCGGCTATGGTCCCGGCCATCCGCTGAAGGTGGAGATCAAGCACCGCAACACGCCCGACCCGATGTTGTTCATGCCGGCCGTCCAGGCCGACTGGAAGGACATCGGGGTCGAGGTCAGCCTGGCCCAGGAGGAGACCCAGATCGCCTACGCCGACTACCGCGCCAGGGCCTTCCAGGTCGCCGACGCCGCCTGGATCGCCGACTACAATGACCCGGCCAGTTTCCTCGATCTGCAGCGCTCGTTCTACGGGCCGCAGAACTACAGCGACTATAACAACCCACGTTATGACGCCCTGATGGCCCGGGCGGACCAGGAGCCGGACGCGGTCAAGCGCGGCGGCTATATCGCCCAGGCCGAGCACATCATGCTCGAGGATGCCCCGGTCGCGCCGATCTACTTCTATGTGAACAAAAATCTCGTGCGGCCCGACATCACCGGCTGGGTCGATAACCTGCTGGATCATCACCGCACCCGCTGGCTGTGCATGAAGCCGCGCTGAATTCGGAATTCGGTGACAGTTTGACAATTCGCTCCTGATCGCGAGCGCCCGATCCCCGGCGCCTTGCCGAGCCCACCACCCAGGCGGAGCGGCCACACCGCCACCCAACCCTCCATCGCGGAGGAGGGCCTTTCGTGGGCGACATCGTCCATATGCGATTCCCCTGGCTGACCGCGGGAAAGCGATTCGCCCACGGAGGGATTTGCGGGTCGGTTCTCGCCGCAGAAGGGTGTCAAGCGGTGAATCTCCGCCTCAATCAGGCCTCCGCGGCGACCCGCTGTTGCCAAAGTGCGACATTGCGGCGCCCGTTACGTGACGGTCCTGTAATGGTCGTTGACCGTCGTTTCGGTGGAGAGCAAGGATCGGACTAACCGGTCGCAAGCTGCGCCCGGACGCCTATTCGTCCAGATTTTAGAGGGGGCGCGTTACCGGAACTGCCCGGGCCGCGCTGAACCGGAGGGAATAAGTTGAGGCTCCAAACCACGCGCGGTCGCCTGCTGGCGTCCACCATCATCTGCGGCGCGGCTCTCGCCGTTTCCGCGCCTGCCTTCGCGCAGGACACCGAAGTCGAAGCGGTGGTCGTCACCGGTTCGCGCATTCCGCAACCCAACCTGGTCGGCACCAGCCCGGTTACCCAGGTGACGTCGGAAGACATCGCCACCGCCGGCGTGACCCGGGTCGAAGACCTGATCAACTCGCTGCCGCAGGCCTTCGCCGCGCAGAACTCGTCGGTCTCCAACGGCGCCTCCGGCACCGCCACGGTCGATCTGCGCGCGCTCGGCTCGGTCCGCACCCTGGTGCTGATCGACGGCCGTCGCATGGGCTACGGCTCGCCCAACGATCCGGCCGCCGACCTGAACCAGATTCCTGGCTCGATGGTCGAGCGGGTTGAAGTGCTGACGGGCGGCGCCTCGGCCGTCTACGGTTCGGACGCGCTCGCCGGCGTCGTCAACTTCATCATGAAGAAGGACTTCGAGGGCGTTCAGATCGACGCCCAATATTCCTTCTATCAGCACAACAACGACTTCGACGGCGTGGGCAACATCCGCACGACGATCCAGTCTCGGGCCGCCACCAACCCGTCGCAGTTCCAGCTGCCCGACTCCAACGTGATCGACGGCTACGGCAAGGAAATCAGCATGATGATCGGCGTCAACGCGCCGGATGATCGTGGTAACCTGACCGCCTACGCCACCTACCGTAACAACGACGCCGTCCTGCAGGGCGAGCGCGACTATTCGTCCTGCGCCGTCGCCAACCCGTCGGCCGCGCTGCCCAACAACTTCACCTGCGGTGGATCGAGCACGGCCTATCCGGGCCGCTTCACGGACTTCGCGACGTTCGACTACACGGTCAACCAGGCCACGGGTAACACGTTCCAGAACTGGAACGGCGGCACCGACCAGTACAACTACGGCCCGCTGAACTACTATCAGCGTCCGGACGAGCGCTACTCGCTCGGCGCCATGGGTCACTACGAAATCAACGAACACTTCGACGTGTTCACCCAGCTGATGTTCACCGACTATTCGACGGTGGCCCAGATCGCCCCGTCCGGCGACTTCTTCAACACCTCGACCATCAACTGCGGCAACCCGCTCCTGTCGGGGTCGCAGGCCACCGCCATCGGTTGTTCGGCGGCGGAAATCGCGGCGGACGACACCACGAGCATGTACATCGGGCGTCGGAACGTCGAGGGCGGCGGTCGTCAGGACGACCTGCGCTACCAGTCGTTCCGCGGCGTGATCGGCACCCGCGGCACGATCTCTGACGGCTGGAACTACGACTTCTCGGCCCAGTACAGCCGTGTGCAGCTGTCGCGCGTCTATCGCAACGACTTCTCGGTCACGCGCCTTGGCCGCTCGCTGGACGTGGTCGATGTCGGCGGCACCCCGACCTGCCGGTCGGTCGTCAACGGCACCGACGCGAACTGCGTGCCCTATAACATCTTCACCATCGGCGGCGTGACCGACGCGGCTCTCGATTACCTGCAGGTTCCGGGCATCCAGACGGCCTGGACGACGCAGCAGGTCGTGAACTTCGCGGTCAACGGCGACCTGGGCTCCATTGGTCTGCAAAGCCCCTACGCCGACCGCGCCGTGCAGACGGCGTTCGGTGTCGAGTATCGCCGCGAAGGTCTGTCGTCCGAGACCGACAACGCCTTCTCCACCGGCGATCTCGCCGGCCAGGGCGGCGCCACCATCGGCCTCAGCGGCTTCACGGAAAACTACGACATCTTCGCCGAAGTCGTGGTTCCGCTGGTCGAAGGCAAGCCGATGGCCGAACTGCTGTCGGTCGAAGCGGCCTACCGCTTCTCCGACTACGGCAGCGGCATCAACACCGACACCTACAAGCTCGCCGGTGACTGGGCCCCGACCAGCGACGTGCGCTTCCGCGCCAGCTTCCAGCGCGCCGTGCGGGCGCCGAACGTCATCGAACTGTTCACGGCCCAGGGCCTGAACCTGTTCGATATCGACGGCGACCCCTGCGGCCCGGTGACGGCGGGCGTGACCCAGGCGACGCTCGCCCAGTGCCAGGCCACGGGCGTGCCCGCGGCTCAATGGCGCACGGCGGCCCTCACCAGCCCCGCCGGTCAGTACCAGTTCCAGCAGGGCGGCAACCCGAACCTGGCTCCGGAAACGGCCGACACCTACACCTACGGTGTCGTGTTCACTCCGGGCTTCGTTCCGGGCCTCAGCCTGTCGGTCGATTACTACAGCATCGAAGTGACTGACCTGATCAGCACCATCGGGGCCAGCAACACCCTGGAGTCCTGCTACGCGGACAACGATGCGACCGCTTGCGCCCGCATCAACCGCAGCCCGCTGGGTCAACTGTGGGTCGGCGGTGGCTACGTTGAGGATCTCAACAACAACATCGGTGGCCTTGAGGTCTCCGGTGTGGACGTGGTCACCAGCTACCGCTTCGATCTGGACGCTATCGGCCTGACGGACATGGGCGGCATGTCGCTCAACTTCGTCGGCTCCTGGCTTGAGAAGCACAACACCGATCCGGGTTCGGGCCAGGCGATCGACGAATGCGTCGGCAAGTTCGCCAACGACTGTGGCACGCCCAAGCCGGAGTGGCGTCACCGGGCTCGCGCGACCTGGGAAACCCCCTGGAACGCGTCCCTCTCGCTGACCTGGCGCCACATCGGCGAAGTCGAGATCCAAAACGGCAACCCGACGCGGATCGACTACAGCTTCGACGCCGAGAACTACTTCGACCTGTCGGGCAACTGGGAAGTCACCGACGGCGTGAAGCTGCGCGGCGGCGTCAACAACCTGTTCGACGACGATCCCCAACTGTCGACCTCGGTCGGCACCACGGGTAACGGCAACACCTACCCGCAGACGTACGACTCCTTCGGTCGCTACATCTTCATGGGTGTGACGCTCGACTTCTAAGGCCCACGAAAGCCTGAAGAAATCTGGGGCGGCGGACTTCGGTCCGCCGCCCCTTTTCTTTGAACCGGAATTTCCTCTCCAGGAGGGAGAGGTGGCCCGGCGGAGCCGGGTCGGAGAGGGAAGAACTGCTGACAGCCGGTTCCGCGTTCCCTTCCGCCGCCCCCCGTGTCTCCCTCTCCACCATGCTCCGCATGGTCCCCCTCTCCCTCCGGGAGAGGCTTGTGTTTGCGCCCTAAGCCTTCGACAGGGCGATCCGCCAGGCGATCAGGTCGTCGCGCTCGTCGCGCAGCTCGGCGCGCTCGCTCGGCGCCAGGCCGGCGCGGGCGGCGCGCTGAAGAAAGGTCTCCAGCGCCGCCGGGTCCATGGCGGCGGCCTGCTGGCTGCGGTGGCGCTGGCGCCACGAGGCGTTGCCGAACTCGAACACGTCGATACGGGCCAGCGCGCTGGCGGGCTCGTAGGCCGCGACCCGCTCGGCGAGGTCCGCCAGATAGCCGACGAGATAGCGCGCCGACTCGAAGGCCGGCGTGGGCTCGAGCCGGGCGCCCGCCCGCTTGACGGCGTCGCGGAAAGCGTCCTCGGCCGCGCGCGCGGCGGGGGCGGGCAGACGTTTCAGGTGCGCGGTGAAGGCCCGGCGCGCCTGGCGGATCGCCGCGCCGTCGCCCAGCACCTTGTCGTGCGCCGCCGCCTGCTCGGCCGTCGAGCGGGTCACCGCGCTGCCGGCGTGATGGATCAGCATCAGGGCGCGGCCGCCCGGCCTCAGCACGCGCGCCAGTTCGGCCAGGGCCAGCCGCGTGTCGGCGTATTCGATGCCGAACTGGGACGACGCGCCGTCGAAATGCGCGGTCGGAAACGGCAGTTTCTCCAGCGGCGCCGACCCGATCAGGGTGTATCCGGCGGGGGACTTGCCCGCCATCGGGCCAAGGTCGGCCTGGTCCACGCCGACCACCTCGAACCCCCGCTCGCCAGAGGCCGACACGGCCGCCGCGTGACCGGCCACCTGGCCGCCGCCCGTCGCCAGGTCGAGCAGCCGCGCGCCCGGCGCGAACGATCCGAAATAGTCGAGCCACACGGGCGCCGCGTCGAACGCCTTGCCGCCGGGCCGGTTGTCCAGCGTCATGACCTCCGCGCGACCGCTCCGCCAGTATTCGCTCCAGTGCCAACCGGGCCGTTTCGGGGACGACGGCGAACGGCTCATGACGGCTCCTTGGCGGAAAATGGAATTCGGTGACAGTTTACGAATTGCCGCCCGTCTGGCCGGCCGCGCATCCGCAATTCGGTAACTGTCACCGAATTCACCGAATTCCCACGAAAAAGGGCGGGGATCGCTCCCCGCCCTTCGTCTCGACCGCCGCGAAGCGAAGAGGCCTACAGCCCCCCCGGCCCGCAGTCGGTGCGCAGGTAGTCGTCGATGGCGGCCAGCACCTCGCCGGTCTGGCCGGCTTCCCACAGGCCGTACTGGTGCCCCATGTCCTTGAGCGTCATGAACTTGACGGGCTTTCCGGCGCTACGCAGGGCGTTGACGAACCGCTCTGACTCCTCGATCGGCACGGTGGTGTCCCGGTCCCCGTGGTAGAGGAAGACCGGGATGGAGACCTTGTCCGTTTCCTGGATCGGCGACATGCCATCGACAGCGGGCAGTTGGAATTCCCGACCGAAGCGGCTTTTGTTGATCAGTTCGCGGAACCGATCGACAGAGGCCACGCCCGCGCCGGCGACGGCGCATTGATACAGGCCGTTGGGCCGCACCGACGCCGCCATCGCGGCATAACCGCCATAGGAATAGCCGTGCATGACGATGCGGTCGGGCGCGGCGATGCCCTGGGCGATGAGCCATTTGGCGCCGTCGTCATTGTCGTCCTGCATCGTCAAGCCCCACTGGGCGTCACCCGCGCGCCAGAGCTTCTGGCCCCAGCCCCGCGAACCCCGGAACTGAGGCTGAAGCACCGCATAGCCCCGCGACGCGAAATACTGCACCCAGCCGCTGCCGTCCCAGCCCATGCTGTCCCGGCTCCACGGGCCACCGTGAGGTTGGATGATGGTCGGGTAGGGGCCCGGGCCGTAGATTTCCTTCCGCGGCGTGGTCAGAATGCCTGGGATCATCAGCCCATCTCGCGCGCGGTACTGCACCAGTCGGGTATCGCCCAGCGTCGTGGTGTCGAACCAGGGGCGGGACTTGCCCAGCAGCGTCAATTTCACGCCGTCGGTGAGGAGGTAGTATTCCGCAGGCTGGCGCGGCCCGCTCTTGACGGCCACGATGTAGCGCAGGTCGTCCGACCAGTCGGCGATGCGAATATCCACGCCGTCCGGGGTCGCGTACCGGCTTACTTCATCGGTGGCGACATCTGTCCAGCTGACGGGAACGGTCTTGATTCCAAGAGCCTGGCGCAGGCCCTTCTCCAGGCCGGCCATCTTCTCGTCGGTCCAGTAGACCCGGCCGGTTTCAGCCTGATACGAGAAGCCGAGCACCCGCCCGTCGCGAGCGAAGATCGGTCCGCCGGCATCGAACAGTTTGTGTTCGAAGACCGGCTCTAGGAACTTCCGCGCGGCGATGTCGTATTCATAGATCGCCGACTTGTCGCGCCCGGCGTTGGAGCGGACGTAGATGACGTTGGGGTCGGCGGTGAAACCCACCACTTCCCGGGGCTCCCGGTCCTTGGCGTACCAGCGGAAGTGCTCGACCCACTGGCTGCTGCCGGCGGCGCGGATCCACTGGGCGAGGTAGACCGCGCCGTTCTCGAATCCGACGGCCTGCCGGGCGCGAACTTCGCCGTCGCGGTCGGTCTGTTCCTCGCCGTACTTGTCCGAGCCGATGTAAAGACGGCGCGCGGCGTTGGTGTAGACATCGATCTTGTAGACGTCCGTCGAGCCGGAGAAGGGGCTCCTCTTTCCGACCAGAATGCTGCGCGGGTCGTTCGGCAGCGAGTTGAGTAGGAAGCTGGTTGCCGGAATTTCCTCGTTGATCGATTCGCCAAAGGGCAGGCGCCAGGTCTTCCCCTCGATGTCGGTGATGTAGTCCAGAATCAGGTGTCGTTTCTGGGTGCCGCCACCCTGGGTCAGGGTCGTCGTCCAGGTTTGCCGCACGGTCACGAGCAGGCGGTCGTTCTTGATGAAACTCACGCCCTGGCAGGTCGCGCGCTCATTGCAGGCGAGATAGACCGGCGGCTTCTCGGGCTGGTCCGTGCGCCAGATGGTGACGTAGGGCGTCTTGCCGTCCGGCGACGTGATGGCGGCGATATGTTTGCCGTCGGGAGAGATGTTCACGCCACGAACCGCGGCTTCGCGGCCGAAGTCCTCGGCGCTTGGC
The DNA here is from genome assembly GCA_030645575.1 of Caulobacter sp. GTDB lineage: Bacteria > Pseudomonadota > Alphaproteobacteria > Caulobacterales > Caulobacteraceae > Caulobacter. Next base: position 41,939 of record JAUSMJ010000001.1, read on the forward strand.
GGGCGAGCCGCGCCAGTGGCGGGCGCGGTCGTCGATGGTTGCGCCTGGCCCGGCGCTGCGAAGGCCAGGCCGATGACCGTCAGGGCGGCGGCGAGGCAAAGAGAGCGGAATTGCGGCGTCACGGTGACCCCTCGAAAATGGTTTTCGCTCGCCGGTCACGGGAATCATTCCCCCGTGACGCCGAAAACAGCGGTCGAGCGCGGCCGACTGGCGGCCATTGGCGGACAATCTAACCGCTCCGGGCGTTTCGCCAAGCTGATCTTGCCTTTCCCTTTTCGTAAGCATTTGGGGCAGGGCATGCCCGTCGTTGGGGAAACTGTGGCGGGATTGTTACGCCGGGATGGCTATGGGGCGAAATTGCGTCATCAATGTTGTCGAAGGCTTCGAAGCTGCTAGGTTCGATGCACCGCGCGGGATGTGTGTCCCGTGAGCGGCCGCCTGCCGGCCGTTGAATCATCGGGCTACTGGGGATTAGAAACCAAATGCTGGACCGCAAGCTTCTTCTGGGCACGACCGTGATCGCCGGCTTCGCCGCCGCGCTCGCCGTCGCCACGCCCACCGTGTCGTTCGCTCAGACGACGCCTCCCGCCGCCACGGACGACGACACCGAAGTCGAAGCCCTGGTCGTCACCGGTTCGCGCATCAAGCGCACTGAGTTCACCAGCTCCGCGCCGATCCAGGTGATCACGTCGGAACAGTCCACGCTCGAAGGCCTGGTCGGCACCGCCGATATCCTTCAGTCCTCGTCGATCGCCAGCGGCTCGTTCCAGGTGAACAGCCAGCTGACCGGCTTCGTCACCGATGGCGGCCCCGGCGCGAAGACGCTGTCGCTGCGCGGCCTGGGCGCCAACCGCACCCTGATCCTGCTGAACGGTCGCCGCCTCGGCCCGGCCGGCACGCGGGGCACGGTCGGACCGATCGACCTGAACGTCATTCCGGGATCGGTCATCGAGCGGACGGAAATCCTCAAGGACGGCGCGTCGTCGATCTACGGCTCCGACGCCGTCGCCGGCGTGGCCAACATCATCACCCGGACCAACTTCGACGGTCTGGAACTCAGCGTCTACGGCACCCAGCCCTTCGAAGAGGGCGGCGAAGAGTACCAGATCAACGGTTCCTGGGGTAAAACCTTCGACCGCGGATACGTCAACGTGTCCGCCGACTGGTACAAGCAGACGGTCCTGCGCCGCGCCGACCGCGACGATCTGGCCTGCACCTCGGACTATCTGTTCACGGCCGACCGCTCCACTCGCGTCGATTACCCCAACACCGATCCGGGTCAGATCTCCGGTAACGACGCTCACAAGTGCAACAACCTGTTCAGCCGGGTGCTGCGCACGGGCATCGGCGACCTGATCTATCCGGACGCCGGCGTCACCTACCCGACCGTCGCCCAGGGCAACAACTTCGGCGGCGTGGCCATTCCGTTCGGTCTGGTGCGTCAACGCCGCGCCGGCTTCCCGGCCACCTACCCCTACGCCCACATGGACGCCTGGCCCGCCGCCCGCGCATCGGCGATCAGCCCCACGGAGCTGACCACCTTGTTCGCCACCGGCGGCTTCGACCTGACGCCGACCACGGAACTCTACGGCGAGTTCCTGTTCAACCGTCGCGAGTCGACCCAGTACGGCGCCCGTCAGTTCTTCCCGAGCGTCAGCGCCACCAACGGCAACATCCCCGTGGGCTGGGCGGCGGCCTTCGGCGGTTTCCTGCCGATCATCCCGCTCAAGTCCGACCGTGACCAGGAAGTGAACTACTGGCGCGGCGTGGTCGGCGTCCGTGGCGACTTTGGCGCCATGCTGTCCGGCTGGGACTGGGACATCTACTATCAGTACAGCAGCTCGGACGCCGACTACGGCACCGACATCATCTACAACGACCGCGTGCGGGCCACGACCGCCGGCGCCGGCAGCACCTGTAACCAGGCCACCATCACGATTTCGGGCGGCAACTGCGCCGACCTGCCCGGTGGCATTCCGTGGGTCAGCGCCCGCATCCTCAACGGCGACTTCAACGCCGCCGAGCAGGCCTTCCTGTTCACCCACGAGGTCGGCAACACCACCTACACCCAGTCGGCGGTGGAAGGCTCGGTTTCGGGCGACATCTTCACCCTGCCGGCCGGTCCCGTGGGCCTGGCCCTCGGCTTCTCCTGGCGCGAGGACGAAATCGACGACACCCCCGGGCTGAACGAGCGCAGCGGCAACCTGTGGGGCTCCACCTCCGCCGGCCGCACCGCCGGTACGGACACGGTGAAGGAACTCTTCGGTGAAATCGGCGTGCCGATCTTCAAGGGCCTGCCGGGGATCGAAAGCCTCGATTTCCAGGGTTCGTATCGCTACACCGACTATGACAGCTACGGCTCCGACTCGACCTACAAGGTCGGTCTGAACTGGCAGATCACGCCGTCCTGGCGGATCCGGGCCACCGACGGCACCTCGTTCCGCGCCCCGGCGCTGTACGAACTCTATCTGGCCAACCAGACGAGCTTCCTCAGCCAGACGGCCATCGATCCGTGCATCCTGTACGAAACGAGCGGCGATCCGCAGCTCCAGGCCAACTGCGCGGCCGCCGGCGTGCCGGTGGGCTACACCGGGCTGGGCACCAGCAGCGCCACCATCACCACGGGCGGCGGCCTCGGCATCCTCAAGGCCGAGACGTCCGAAGCCCAGACGGTGGGTGTGATCTGGACCCCGAGCTTCATCGATCTGTCGGTGGCGGTCGATTACTTCGAGATCCAGGTCAACGACGAGATCCGGCAGTTCGGCTCGGGCAACATCGCCGCCCAGTGCTACAACTCGCCGACCTTCCCGACCGATCCGTTCTGCTCGTTGATCGTCCGCAACCCGGGCGTCAACCCGCCGGGCGGCGCCGGCCCCAACGCGATCCAGAGCGTCAACAACAGCTATGTGAACGTGGCGGAGCAGATCAACCGTGGTCTCGACCTGACAGTCCGCTACCAGCACGAGTTCGACTTCGGCACCCTGACCTCGGACGCCCAGTTCACCTGGCAGTTCGAGGACGTGGTGGAACTGCTGGCCGGCGCGGCCACCGAAGCCTACAACGGCAGCACGTTCAGCTATGACGGCCCGGACTTCACCGGCACGCTCCGGACCCGGTTCGATCGGGGGGATTGGACGGCCACCTGGACCACCGTCATGCTGGGCAAGGGCTCGGACACGGAAATCTATGGCGGCGACGTGTTCGGCTCGTCGGTCTACGGCCAGCCCGTCTACTTCAAGCAGTACACCGAGTTCACGGCCTACCATCACCTGTCGCTGCGTCGGAAGTACAACGACTGGACCTTCCTCGTCGGCGTTCGCAACGTCTTCGACGAACGTCCGCCGTCGCAGTCGAGCGGCCAGTTCCGTATCGGCACCGCCGCCAACGGCAACTACGACCTGATCGGCCGCCGGGCCTTCTTCGAGATCACCAAGAAGTGGTAATCCGGTAGCCTATCGAGACATCGGGCGGCGGGGGAAACCCCGCCGCCCTTTTCTTTTGCCCCGGTCGGCGATAGGCCAAACCATGCCTTCCCAGACCGCCACGCTGATCGCCCGCGCCCGTGACCACTATCGCGGGGGCCAGGTTCGCGACGCGCATGGCCTGTGCGTCCAGGCCCTGCGGGCCGATCCTCGCGCCGCGGCGGCCTATGGCCTTCTGGGCGAGATCGCGGCCGACCATCGCACCTTCGACAAGGGCGAGGACCTGTTCCGCCGCGCCTGGGCCCTGGCGCCCGCCGATGCCGCTTTCGGCGCCGGCCTGGCTCGCTGTCTGCTTGGCCTCAACCGGGAAGGCCCGGCGCTGGCCGCCGCCGAGCGGGCGCTGGCGCTCGGCTCCGCCGACGCCCAGGTGTTCGACACCCTGGGCGTGGTGTTCAGCCGCACGGGACGCCAGGACCTGGCGGCGACCGGTTTCCGCGCGGCCCATCGGTTGGCGCCGACCCAGCCGGGTTACCTGTTGAATCTGGGCTGGGCCGAGCAGTATCTGGGCGACTTCGCGGCCGCCGAGGCCGCCTGGCGACGCTGCATCGCGCTGGATCCGGACAACGACCGGGCCATCTCGGCCCTCGTGCAGATGGTCCCGCAGACCGCCGATGACCATTTTACCGGCCAGCTGCGGCGGCTGTTCGCCCAGGCGGCGGGCGACGCGGACCGACAGCTGCGCATCGGCCATGCCCTGGCCAAGACGCTTGAGGACCAGGGCGACGCGATCGGCGCGTTCGACTGGCTGGTCCGGGCCAAGGCCGCGAAGGCGGGGGCCGCCAGCGGCCTGGCGGCCTGGCAGGCCGAGCTGTTCGCGGCCGCCCGCGCCACGGCCCCCCGCCCGATCACGACGCCCGCGAGCCCGGTCCAGAACGCGCCGGTCTTCATCTTCGGCCTGCCCCGCAGCGGCACGACCCTGGTCGAGCGGATCATCACCAGCCATCCGGCCGTGGTCTCGGCCGGCGAGCCGATGGACCTGGCCATCATCGCCCGGCGGCTGGCCGGGGCGCCGACGCGCGAGTTGATCGACGGCCCGACGCTGCGAGCGGCGACGGGCGGGGACATGGCGCGGCTCGGCGCCGACTATGTCGCCGCCATCCGGGCGCGGCACGGGAACGCGGAGCGGTTCACCGACAAGACGCCGCTAAATTTCCTCTACGCCGGCCTGATCCACGCGGCCCTGCCGAATGCGCGGATGGTCTGCCTGCGCCGCCATCCGATCGACAGCTGCCTGGCGATCTTCCGCCAGCTGTTCGCCACCGGCTTCGCCTATTACGACTGGGTCTATTCGCTGGAGGCGACGGCGCGGTTCTATCTGGCGTTCGAGGACCTGGTCGCCCACTGGCGCGCGACCCTGCCGGCCGACCGGTTCCGCGAGGTGGCCTACGAGGACGTGGTGGCCGACCAGGCGGGCCAGGCGCGGGCGCTGCTGGCCTGGCTGGACCTGCCGTGGGACGACGCGGCGCTGGCGCCGCACGAGAACGCCGCGCCCGTGGCCACCGCCAGCGCCGCCCAGGTGCGCCGCCCCGTCTACGCCAGCTCCGTCGGGCGCTGGAAACGCTATGGCGACCGGCTCAAGCCGCTGACCGACATCCTCGTCGCCGGCGGCGCGATCTCCGCCGACGAGGTCGAGGCGGGGTAGGGCGGCTCCTTAATGGACCGGCGTCGGGGCCAGAACCGCGGCGCCGGACGGGCGCGCGCGCAGCCGCGCCGTGGCCATCTCGTCGAGGATCGCCGAGGCTCGCGGATCGCCCATCACCCAGCCCGCCGCCGCCAGCGTGCGCAGCGAGGTCGAGCTGACGCCGAAGAACTTCTCGAACGCCTCGAACGGCGAGCTGACCCCGCCGATGTGGCGGATGCGGACCTCGCCCTTGACCCCGGCCAGGGCCTTGGCCCGGTCGATGGCGTCGTAGTAGCCGCCCAGGCGATCGACCAGGTGCAGCTGGCGCGCCTGGACCCCGGTCCAGACCCGGCCCTTGGCGATCTGGCGCACCCGGTCGGCCGGCAGGCCGCGGCCCTCGGAGACCCGGGCGATGAAGCCGTCGTAGATATGGTCCATCCACCGCGAGAAGGCCGCGCGCTGGTCGGGCGTGAACCCGCCGGCCGTGCCGAAGGCCCCGGCGTACTCGCCGCCGACCGCGGTCGAGCGCACGTCGATGCCGAACCGCGCCAGGGCGTCGCCAAGCGCGAACTTGCCGCCGTAGACGCCAATGGAGCCGGTCAGGGTGGTCGGCTGGGCGACGATCTCGTTGGCCTGGGAAGAGATCCAGTAGCCGCCCGAGGCCGCATAGGTTCCCATGCTGACGACCACCGGCTTGCCGGCCTTTTTGGCGGCCTTCACGGCGGCCAGGATCTGTTCGGACGCGGTGTCCGAGCCGCCAGGGGATGAGACGCGGAACACGATCGCCTTGACGTCCTTGTTGCCGATCGCCTCGTAGAAGGCGTCGGAAACGTCGTCGGACCAGACCGTGTCGTCGCCGGAGAACGGATTTCCGCCGCCGCCGCGCCCGGTCATGATCGGGCCCTCGGCGCCGATCACCGCGATGACCGGCTTGCCGCCCAGGCCACCCGCCGCCCGCTCGCCGCGCAGGGCGTGGTTCATGTAGTCGTCGAACTCGACCAGTTTGGCCTTGCCGCCGACCCGGACGATCAGGGCGTCGGAGGCCTCGCGCACCTGGCCGACGCGGTCGATCAGGCCCCGGGCCATGGCGTCCTGCGCCGAATAGGGACCCGCCTCGACGGCGCGCACGAAGGCCACCGGCTCCTTCTTGCGGTCGATGGCCGCGGTCAGCACCCCGGTGCGGTAGATCGAGCCCATCCAGGCCGTCTCCGATTCGCGGTGCGCCGGCGTGTAGTCGCTGTAGAGGTAGGGGTTGACGGCGTTCTTGTACTCCTGGCGCTGCTCGTAGTCGGCGCGCACGCCGTACTTGTCGAAGAAGCGCTTGAAGAAAAAGTCCTCGCTGACCATGCCGACGGCCTGGAACGAGCTGTCCGGCTGCATCCACAACGAATCAGTCGCCGCGCCCAGCATGTAGGTCGAGGTGATCACGCCGGACGGATAGAGGCCCTGGCTGTGCGCCCAGACCGGCTTGCCGGCCTTGCGGAAGTGCAGGAAGGCCAGGCGCAGCTCGTCGGCCGCCGCCGGCGCCATGCCGCCCTCGGGCAGGCGCACGAAGATCGCCTTCACCTTGTCGTCGGTCTCGGCATGCCGCAGCGTCTCGATCACCGAGACCACTGACAGGCCCGATCCGCCGAACGCGGCGAACGGGTTCTGTGGATCCTGGTCGGTCAGCCCGCCGCGCAGGTCCAGTTCCAGCACAGCCTGGGCCGGGGTGGTGTCCCTGGGCTTGCTGGCGGCGCCAATCATCGACCCGATCACGAGGAACGGAATCAGCACGAAGAACAACACCAGGCCCGCGAACACGCCGGCCATGGTCAGGAGGAACTGCTTCATCGGGAACCCCGGGTGGACTGAACGCTCACGCTATATGGGTGGGCGTTTGCGTCAAATGAACACGGGAACACACTCCCCGCGAAATCGTTCTGAATCAGGATTTCGCGGGGCGCGGGAAAGATGGTCGGAGTGAAAGGATTCGAACCTTCGACCCCCGCCTCCCGAAGACGGTGCTCTACCAGACTGAGCTACACTCCGATGCAAGGAGGCGGCTTATAGACACGACTTCGCGGCTCCGCAAGCGACCTCAGAAAGGCATTCGCACGACGTTGCATCCCGTCCGCGCCTGCGCTATCTGACCCGCCTCGCGTCGCCCGGTTCGCCGGGCCGCGCCGTTCCTGCTGGGGAATGGTGTAATGGTAACACAGCGGTTTTTGGTACCGTCATTCTAGGTTCGAGTCCTAGTTCCCCAGCCAATTCTTCCCCGAGCGATCAAGGTTTCGATTCCCGCGACGGCCTCGTCCGCGGTCTCAACCGCCGCCGAGCGGCAGTCCCGGCCCGCCGGGGGGCGTCCCCGTCCCGCCGTTGAGCGACTTTTCCATCATCACGATGTCCATCCACCGGCCCAGCTTGAAGCCGACGCCCTTGATCACCCCCTGGACCTCGAAGCCCAGCGACCGGTGCAGGGCGATCGAGGCGGCATTTTCCGAGCCGCCGATGACCGCCATCAGCTGGCGCAGGCCCAGCGGCTCGCAATCGGCGATCACCCGGGTCAGCAGCGCCTTGCCCAGGCCCCTGCCCTTGGCCCAGGGCGCCACATAGACGCTGTCCTCGGCCGTGTAGCGATAGCCGGTGCGGGGCCGGAACGGCGAGGCGTAGGCATAGGCGGCGACCCGCCCGTCCAGCTCGGCGACATGGTAGGGCAGGCCCCTGGCGACGACCGCCGCACGGCGGGCGGCCATCTCCGCGGCGTCGGGCGGGATCTCCTCGAAGGTGCCCGGGCCATGCAGACAGGCATCGCCGTAGATGGCCGCCAGGGCCTCGGCGTCGTCCGCCGTCGCCGCGCGCAGGATCATCCCTTCGTCCATCCGCGATCCACCGCCCAGACCGCGAAGGCGTAGTCCAGCGCGATCTCCTTGAGGAAGTCGAACCGGCCCGAAGCGCCGCCGTGGCCGGCCTCCATGTTGATCTTCAGCAGCACCGGATTGCCGCTGGTGGTGTGATCGCGCAGCTTGGCGATCCACTTTTCCGGCTCCCAGTAGGTCACGCGCGGATCGGACAGGCCGCCGGTCGCCAGCACGGCCGGATAGGGCCTGGCCGCCACCTGGTCGTAGGGGCTGTAGCTGAGCATGTAGTCGTAGGCTTCCGGGTCCTCGATCGGGTTGCCCCACTCGGGCCATTCGGGCGGCGTCAGGGGCAGCGAGGTGTCGCTCATGGTGTTGATCACATCGACGAACGGCACCGCCGCGATGATCCCGGCCCACAGATCCGGCCGCATGTTGGTCACCGCCCCCATCAGCAGCCCGCCCGCCGAGCCGCCATAGGCGACCGTGCGCTCCGGCTTGCCATAGCCGTTGGCGTGCAGGTGTTCGGCGCAGGCGATGAAGTCGGTGAAGGTGTTCTTTTTCCTGAATTTCTTGCCGTCGAGGAACCAGCTCCAGCCCTTTTCCGCCCCGCCGCGGGGGCAGGCGGTGGCCCAGATCCAGCCGCGGTTCACCAGACTCAGGTTGCGGATCGAGAAGTTGGGCTCCTGCGAGATGCCATAGCTGCCATAGCCGTAGAGCAGCAGCGGGGCCGAGCCGTCGAGCGTCGTCCCCTTCTTCATCAGCACGAAGATCGGCACCTCCGCCCCGTCGGGCGCGCGGGCGTTCAGGCGGCGGGTCTCGTAGTCGGCCGGATTGTGGCCGGACGGGATCTCCTGAGTCTTGCGCAGGGTCCGCTGCCGGCTGGCCAGGTCGTAGTCGATCCACTGCCGGGGCGTGGTCATCGAGGTATAGGTGAAGCGCAGCGTGGCGGTGTCGTACTCATGGCCGCCCTCGAGCCCCAGGGCGTAGGCCGCCTCGTCGAAGCTGACGACATGCTCCTGGCCGCCCCGGGCCGTGATCACGATGCGGTTGACCGCATCGACCTTCTCCAGCCGCGCGAAGTGGTCGCGGAACGGCATCGTGCCCAGGATCAGGGTCCCGGGCGCATGGGCCACCCAGTCGGTCCAGCCGGCCTTGCCCGGCTTGTCCTCGGGCGCGGTGACCAGCTTGAAGTCCACCGCACCGTCGGCGTTGGTGCGAATGACGAAATGGTCGTTCCAGTGGTCGATGTCATAGCGCACGCCGACCTGGCGCGGCTCGACGACCCTGGGCGCGGCGGTCGGGTCCGAGGCGGGGATCAGCCAGGCTTCGCTGGTCTCCTGGTTGCCGCAGCCGATGACGATCCACTGGCGTGACTGGGTGACGCCCGCGCCGATGAAGAAGCCCTCGTCCGGCTCGTCGTAGACCAGCACATCGTCCTTCGCCGCGCCGCCGACCGGGCGGCGGAAGACCTTGGCCGGCCGACCGTTGTCGTCGCGCAGGGTCCAGAAGATCCACTTCGAGTCGGGCGAGAAGACGAAGTCGGACACGCTCTCGACCGGCTCGCCGACCACCTTGCCGGTGGCAATCTCGCGCACATGGATGCGGTAGACTTCCGAGCCCTGCTCATCGACGGCCCAGCCATAGTGCAGGTGGTCGGCCGTGTGGCTGGCCGATCCGACCTGGTAGAAGGCCTTGCCCTTCGACTCGGCCTCCTCGTCGAGCAGGATGACTTCGCCCGTCGCCTGGCCTTTCGGCCGCCGCGCGTGGATCGGGTGCTGGGCGCCCTTTTCGTAGCGGATGTAGTATTCCCAGGGGCCGTCGGGGTTCGGCACGGAGGCGTCATCCTCCTTGATGCGGCCCTTCATCTCCTCGAACATCGTCGTCTGCAGCGCCTCGGTCGAGGCCAGCATCGCCTTGGTGTAGGCGTTCTCGGCGGTCAGGTGTTCCCTGACCTCGGCCTTGATCAGCGACGGATCGCGCAGCACCTTCTGCCAGTTGTCGTCCTTCATCCAGGCGTAGTCGTCGATCCGCACCCGCCCCAGCTGTTCAGTGCGCAGGGGGACCTTTCGGGCGACGGGCGGGACGGGTTTTGCGGTGGCGGACATGGCGCTCCGGGGCAGGGTGCTGGTGATCGCGGTGGCCGCGGTGGCGGCCAGAAGGTTTCGCCGGTTCATGAATCAACTCTCCGGGTGCGGCAGGACGCCAGCTTGTGCGTCGCGGTGGTTCTGGTCAAATGATCGGGCATCATCGAGACGGGCGAAACAGCCCGCAGTCAGAGCGTACAGGCGGGGGCGTCGATGGCTTGGGACCTTTCAGTCGATCTGATCCAGGCGACGGTTCAGCTTGAGCAGCCGCTGGGCGACGGGACGCGCACGGTCGGCACCGGCTTTCTGGTCAACGCGCCCACGCCCGACGGCGCCCCGCGCATCGTGCTGGTCACCGCCGGGCACGTATTCGACAGGATGCCGATCGCCACGGCCAGGGTCGGCTTTCGCGCGCGGCAGTCGGACGGCGGCTGGCGCTACGATCCCGAACCGCTGACCATCCGCGCGGATGGCAAGCCGCTGTGGACCCGCCATCCCGATCGCGACGTCGCCGCCATCGTCATCGAGGCGCCGCCGGAATTCGCCCGGGCGGCCATCCCTTTGGCCTGGCTGGCCGGAGACGAGACTTTCGCCAAATACGCGCTGGGTCCGGGCGACGAGATGATGGCGCTGGGCTTTCCGCGCGGCCTGGCGGCCAACCAGGCGGGGTTCCCGATCCTGCGGTCGGGCCGGGTGGCCTCCTGGCCGCTGGCCCCGTCGGCGGCCTTTCCCACCTTCCTGCTCGATTTCAGCGTCTTCCCGGGCAATTCCGGCGGGCCGGTGTTCATGGCCCAGGGCGCGCGCCGCCGGCCCGGCGCGGCCGAGGCCCAGGAAGTGCAGTTCATCGCCGGCATGCTGACCCAACAGGTCGAGCTGTCCGGCGAGCGGCTGGAGATCGGCATCGTCACCCAGGCCCGCTTTATCCGCGAGGCGATCGCCATGCTGGACGGCGTGGCGCCGCCGGTTCGGCAGCCGGCCGAGCCGCCGCCGGCGGGCTCCAGGGCGGCCTCGGCCGAAGAGGTCGCGGAACCCTGACGCTCCCCGACGGTTATCCCCGCGGGCGTTTCCAGACGCCATCGCCATGCAGGGAGCAGCGCCATGTGGGACCGTATCGAAGGCTCGTGGAAAGAGATGACCGGCAAGGTCAAGGAGCAGTGGGGCAAGCTCACCGACGACGACCTGACCGTCGTGGCCGGCAAGCGCGACCAGCTCGCGGGAAAGATCCAGGAGCGCTACGGCTACGCCAAGGACAAGGCGGAGCATGAGATCAGCGCCTTCGAGCGCCGGATGCAGGAAGGCCGGTCCTTCAAGGAATAGTCGGCCCTTTGACGGGACAGACACCGCCGGTGTCTGTCCCTGTCAGGGCGACTATCCGCCGTAGATTACCGAGATGGTCTCGGCGATGCAGGCGGGACGGTCCTCGCCCTCGATCTCGATCGTGCACTCGTTCTTCATCTGCAGGCCGCCGGACTTGGGCTCGACGCTGAGCAGCTTCTGGCGCATGCGCACCTTCTTGCCGACGCGGACCATGTTGGTGAAGCGGACCTTGTCGCTGCCGTAGTTGATGCCGCGCGTCACGCCGTTGACCTTCAGCAGGCCGGCGCCGAGGAACGGGATCAGCGACAGGGTCAGGTAGCCGTGGGCGATCGGGCCGCCGATCTCGCGGGTGGCCCGCTCGACATTGACGTGAATCCACTGGTGGTCGCCGGTCGCCTCGGCGAACTGGTTGACCCGCTCCTGGGTGATCTGGACCCAGTCCGAGACGCCGACCTCCTGACCGACCAGGCTCGGCAGATCCTTGAAATCCACTTCCTTCATCGCGCGCAGCTCCTTCAAACGATTGTTCGACATTCCATGCCCTTTGCACGACACGGTTTCAACCTCGACGCGGCGACGCCATTTTATACAGTCATGTCTTTTCGAGTATCGCCCGCGCCCTGTCCGGCAACAGGCTGACCGCCTCGTCCAGCAGCTTGCGCCACTCCGGCCCCCGGTCCCGCGCCTCGCCATAGGCGTCCCGCAGGGCGAAGGGGTCGATCACGCCAAGGGCTTGAATGAGGCTGACCGCTTGATGAAAGTCCTTCGGGCTCTTGGGATTGGCCGGCCCGCGTTTGCGCGAGATGATCAGCTTGTGGACCGCGAACCGGGCCGGGGCCGGGACCCTCACCAGCACCCCGTCTTCGTGAAGGGTTGCCGCATCGATCGTCTCGCGAAGCAGGAAGTCCATGAATCGGAGCGGTGTGGCGTCCGTCCGCAGGGGCCTGAGCCGGGAGCTTGATTCGTCGCCGCCACCGCGACTGGTTGTCAGGACATCAACCGCGAACCCGTCCGGCAGCACGTAGCGGGCGACCCTCGCCGGTTCCAGGGGCTTGGAGACGGGCCGGAAATCCTCGCTGACTCCCCGCAGCAGGTCGAAGAACGACTGTTCCAGTTCGTCGTCCAGCGCGACCGAAACGCCATAGTCCTGGGCGATGTCCAGATCGCCCGTTCGCAGCGCGGGGAGCGGGAGGTTCACGCCCAGCAATCCAGGATAGTGCTGGAACGCCACGGTCCCCACCAGCGCACCGCGCAGCCGGAAGAGCCCTGCCTCCGAAAGGCTCCTGATCACCTTTCCCGTCCGGTCGTCCGCCCCAGGCAGCCCGGCCGCGAGGAGCGATCTGACGATCGTGCGGCGCACATTGGCGCCGACCTGCTGGTCCTTTGCGCGTTTGATCATGGCCAGCAGGGCATCCGTTTCCGGGCCCAGGTAGCGCTCCGTCCGCTTGCCATTCGCCTGGGGGGGGCGGACGTACCAGTAGTAGCGGCCTTTGCGTTCACGCCGAAGGAACGCCGCGTCCCGGCCGAACGCGCTGATCTGTTGCAGCCGCAGCTGATCCAGCAACTCTGCCAGACTGGTCTGGATCGCCAGTGGAATGCGATCGAGCATCGCCATTCTCCAGTTGCCACCACTTCCCGCCATGTGGTGGCAACCGGGCTAATAAATCAATAGCTTGGAGTTATACGCAGATCGCATTCCTGCGTATAACCCTCACACCACGTTGCCGTCCGTCTTACCCCAGTAGGCGTCGCGGATCAGGCGTTTGTAGATCTTGCCCGTGTCGTGGCGGGGCAGCTGTTGCATGAAGTCGAACTGGCGGGGCCGCTTCACGCCGCTGAGGTTGGCGCGGACGAAGTCGTTCAGCTCGGCGGCCAGGTCGTCGCCGGCATCGGCCCAGTCGGCCGGCTGGATCACCGCCACGACCTTCTCGCCCATCTCCTCGTCCGGGGCGCCGACCACGGCCACGTCGGCCACCTTGGGGTGGGTCACCAGCAGGTTCTCGATCTCCTGCGGATAGATGTTCACCCCGCCGGAGATGATCATGAAGCTCTTGCGATCGGTCAGATAGAGGAAGCCCTCCTCGTCCAGCCAGCCCACGTCGCCCAGCGTGGTCCAGCCGTGCTGGTTCTTGGCCTCGGCCGTCTTCTTCGGGTCGTTGTGGTATTCGTAGGCTCCGCCGCCGGCGAAATAGACGCCGCCTTCCTGGCGCGGCGGCAGGGGGTTGCCGTCCTCGTCGCAGATCTTCACCTCGGCCGTCAGGCCCTTGCCGACCGAGCCCTTGTGGCCCAGCCACTCTTCGGAATTGATCGCGGTCAGGCCGTTCCCCTCGGTGCCCGCGTAGTATTCGTGGATGATCGGGCCCCACCAGGCGATCATCTGCTCCTTGACTGGCACGGGGCAGGGGGCGGCGGCATGGAACACCGCCTGCAGCGAGGAGACGTCGTACCGGGTTCGGACCTCTTGCGGCAGCTTGAGCATCCGCACGAAGTGGGTCGGAACCCACTGGGCGACCGTGATCTTGAACTGCTCGATGTATTTCAGCGCCAGTTCCGGATCGAATTTCTCCATCACCACCACCGTGCCGCCCAGCTGCAGCATGCCGGCAGACCAGCCCAGCGGGGCGGCGTGATAGAGCGGCGCGGGCGAGAGGTAGACGCTGTCGGGCGAAGAGCCATAGAGGCCCACCAGAAGCATCATCAGCGGGCCGGGCGTCTCGCCGACGCCACCCTCGGGCAGGGCCCGGCGCACGCCCTTGGGCCGGCCGGTGGTGCCTGAGGAATAGAGCATGGTCATGCCGGGCGAGGGGTCGTCGATCATGGTGGTCGGGAAGGCCGCCCGGGCCTCCTCGAAGCTCTCGAACGGCGGGACCACGCCGTCGCACATGTAGAGCTTCACGCCGGGTAGCAGGGCCGCCGCCTCGGTGGCCGTGGCCGCCAGGCTCTTGCCGGTGATCAGCACCTTCGCGCCGCAGTCGCCGACGATGTACTCGATCTCGCCGGCGGTCAGCTTGGACGAGATGCAGGTGATGTAGAGGCCCGCCCGCTCCGTGGCGTAGAGGATCTCGTAGTAGCGCGGGCTGTTGTCCATGAAGACCGCCACCGCGTCGCCGCGCTTCAGCTCCAGCGAGCGGAACAGGTGCGCCCCCTGGTTGGCGCGCTGGTCGAGCTGGCCATAGGTCACGGACTCGCCCGTGCCGGCCATGATGTAGGCGACCTTGTCGGGCATCGTGCGGGCGTGGTGGATCGGGTGCATGGGGGCTCTCAGGTTCGACGTTTCGGCTTCGGCGGCGGCGGGGTGTTCACGATCTCAGCTTTGCAGCGTTTGGTCGGCGGGGTTCCGCAGATGCGGTTGAGGTCCGCCCAGCCGACACATTTGCCATTGGGCGCGCGGTAGCCCGGACCGCCGTTGCAGCCACAGCCCGAGCAGCGTCGCGCCTCGGCCGGGCCGGCGATGGCCAGGACGCCGGCGAAGGCGAACACGGCCAGCGCCGTCCCCACCGCACCCAACGCCAGACTTGTCGCCGCGCGCCGCATCAGTCAGGCGGCCACGCGCCCGAGGGCGGCTTTGCCCAGGATCATGTCGGCGGCCTTTTCGCCGATCATGATGGTCGGAGCGTTGGTGTTGCCGCTGACCAGGCGCGGCATGATCGAGGCGTCCACGACCCGCAGGCCCTCGACGCCGCGAACGCGAAGCTGCGCATCGACCACGGCCCGGGGGCCGTCGCCCATCTGGCAGGTGCCTACAGGGTGATAGAGGGTCGAGCCGCTGGCGCGGGCGAAGGCGAGCAGCGCCTCGTCGCTCTGGCAGTCCGGGCCCGGGTCCATCTCGTGATCGAGGATGTCCGCCAGCGCCTGTTGCTGGCCGATCTTGCGGCCCCATTTCAGGCCGGCGACGGTCACCTCCTGGTCGAGCGGATCGTCCAGATAGTTGGCGAAGATCGCCGGATGGTCCGCCGGGTTGGCGGACTTGATGCGCACCCAGCCCCGGCTTTCGGGCCGCAGCTGGCAGGGCGCGATGGTCATGCCCGGCGCGCCTTCCAGTTCCATCACCTGATCGTTGAACAGCTTCTCCAGGTCCATGGTCGCCGGCAGGATGTGAAACTGGATATCCGGTCCAGCCAGGTCCGGGCGCGACTTGCAGAAGGCCGCCACATGCGCGGCCGACAGGGTCAGCATGCCCTTGCGGGTGAACAGGTACTTCATCGCCTCGACGGCGAGCCGGCCGCCCTTGCTCTGCTCGTTGACCGAGATCGTACCCGGCTTGAGGCGATAGCGGAGGGCGGTGATGTAGTGGTCCTGCAGGTTTTCGCCGACGCCCGGCAGGTCGGCCACGACCGGCACGCCATGCAGCTTTAGCAGCGCGGCGGCGCCGATGCCCGACAGCTGAAGCAGTTGCGGCGAGTTGATCGCCCCGCCGGCCAGAATCACCTCGCCCGCCGCCCGGGCCGAGCGTTTGACGCCGTTCTGGACGAATTCGACGCCTGTCGCGCGCTTGCCTTCGATCAAAACCCGGCTGGCCAGGGCGTTGGTCTCGACCCGAAGGTTCGGGCGACCCATGGCCGGGTGGAGATAGGCGACGGCGGACGAGCACCGCGCTCCGTTCTTCTGGGTCACCTGATACCAGGTGGCGCCTTCCTGGTTGACGCCGTTGAGGTCGTCGATCCGTGGGATGCCGGCCTGGTCGCAGGCATTGATCAGGGCCTCGGAAATCGGGTGAGCGTCGCGCATGTTGGCGACGTTGAGCGGCCCCCCGACGGCGTGCAGGTCGCTGCCGCCCCGCTCCTGGTTCTCCGCCCGTCTGAAATAGGGCAGCACGTCGTCCCAGGCCCAGCCCTCGCAGCCTAGCTGGCGCCAGCCGTCATAGTCGGCCTGCTGTCCGCGGACATAGAGCATGGCGTTGATCGACGATGATCCGCCCAGCACCTTGCCGCGCGGCCAGACATGCTGGCGGCCGTCCGAGCCCGGGTCGGGCTCGGTCATGAACAGCCAGTTGACCTTTGGGTCCTTGAGGGTCTGCGAATAGCCGACCGGCACATGGATCATCAGGTTCGACATGAACTGCGAGGGGTTCTTCGTCGGCCGGTCGTCGCCGCCGGCCTCGAGCAGCAGGACCCTGGTCTTGCCGTCGGCGCTGAGCCGGTTGGCCAGCACGCAGCCGGCGCTGCCGGCGCCGACGATGATGTAGTCCGCCTCGATGGTTTCGCTCACGCGGTCGCTCCCTGGTTCCTCGGTAACCGGCGCGTCTGGTGCGCGCCTGATCGCTGATCACCTTACGTGCGCGGCAGGCCGTCTGGGAAGGGCGCCGTTGCGGAAGCTGACGCCAGGTGACGATTGCCCCACGGGGGCGCTCCCGTATGGTCACCCGAACAGCGACAATCCGGGAGGATGCGGCGTGGAACTGATCAGCGAGACGGCAATCGGCGGCCGCGCGGGACCGAACTTCCCGACTACCTAGCCGACGCTGGGCGGCGTCGATCTGACCGACATCATGAGTTTCGCCGGCGGCCAGTCGTGGGCCGACTTCGCCCGCATGCGGGCCGAGGCCCCGGTCATGTGGCACAGTGAATCGCGCCACGAGGGACCCGGCTTCTGGGCCGTCACGCGCCACGCCGACGTCACGCGGGCCAACGCCGATCGGCACATCGCGTTCGGCTACGGCCCGCACACCTGCATCGGCAAGCGGGTGGCGCAGATCCAGCTGGAAGAGGCCTATCGCCAGATCCTCGCCCGCTTCCCCGACATGCGCTGGACCGGCGAGATCGACATCGCGCCGAACAATTTCGTGCATGCCATCCGCAAGCTGGGCGTCAGTTTCACGCCGGAGCGGTAGGGCGGCGTGACCGGACCGGGCTCAGGTCGCCCATAGCGACGATATCGGCGCGGCCCAAAGACGGTCGCCAAACGGCAAGGTTTCGTCTCCGTCGTACAGCACGACGCCGATGCGGAAGTCCTCACCGGCCGCCGTGGCGAGTTTCCTGAGGCCCGCGAAGTCCGCCGCGGTGACCGTCGCGCTCGCCTTGACCTCGACGCCGACGACGGCGCCGCTGCCGTTCTCGAGGACGAAGTCCACCTCGACCTGATCCTTGTCCCGATAGTGGGAAAAGGCGATCGGATCCTCCGCCACCGTGGCGAGCTTCTCCAGTTCGGCGAAGACGAAGCCTTCGAGCAGTGGTCCGAACGCGGTGCGGTCCGCTTTCACCCTCGCGAGGGTCAGGCGGCGGCTGGCCGCGACAAGTCCGGTGTCCTGGAAATGGAGCTTGGGCGTCTTGATCAGCCGCTTCAGGGCGTTCCTGTGCCAGGCTTCGAGCCGTCGGACGATGAACAGTTGTTCCAGGAGGTTCAGGTAGGTAGCGACAGTGTGGCTGCTCAGGCCGAGTTTGCCGCCGAGGTCGGAGAAGTTGGTCAGTTGTCCGATCTGGATGGCCAGCGCATCAATCAGGCGTCTGGCCTGAACCGGTTTCTCGACGGACGCGATATCGGCCAGATCGCGCTGAACGATCGCGTCGAGATACTGCCGACACCAGGCGAGACGCCGGCCTTCATTGTCGCGAGACAGGACTTCCGGATAGCCGCCGGCAAACACCTTTCCGATGAGCACGTCGCCCGTTGCGCCACGCTCGACATGGCGCGGTGGTTCGCCTTCGAACAACGCGACGAGGAAGACGGGGTTCGTGGCCCGTGCCAGTTCGGCCTGGGACAACGGCAGCAGCGTGGCGACTTCGATGCGGCCGGCGAGGGACTCCTGCGCCGCGGGCATGGTCAGAACATTGGCGGACCCGGTGATCAGGAAGCGGCCCGGTCGGCGATCCGCGTCGATCGACTGCTTCAAGGCGAGCATGAGCGCCGGAGCGCGTTGAATCTCGTCGATGACCGCCTTGTCCAGATCGCGCACAAAGCCGACAGGGTTGCTGTTCGCGGCTTCCAGGACAGTCTGGTCGTCGAGCGTCAGATAACGCCACTCCGAGGTGACGATGGTTTTGACGAGCGTCGTTTTCCCCGATTGCCGTGGTCCATTGATTGCTACGACCGGCGTGTCGCTCATTGCGGCTCGTATGCGATCTTCGATGAGCCGCTTGTACATGGGTTCAGTGACCAGGCTGGATTGCGTAAGTTTCGATGAAGTGCCTTATAAAGATTGAACCTTCTACCGTCCAATTTGAAATAGAAGCTCGTCCAATTTGAAATGACTGGTCGTCCAATTTGAAACGACGGCCGTCCAGCCTGGATTGGTCGATCGCTTATGATCCCCGTCGATGAACGCACTCGATCAGTGCGGCCGCGACGCCTTGGCCGGGGTGGAGAGGGCGCACATCGACGCGGCGCGACGTTCGTCGAGCCCCTTGCCTTCCCCGACGTTCGGCCGTCTTCATACGCGCGTTTGAACGCCGCGCTCAGGAGTCGCCATGGCCAGCCCCACCTTCGAGACCATCCTCTATGACGTCGAGGATGGCATCGCGACGATCACCATGAACCGGCCCGACCGGATGAACGCCTTCACGCCACAGATGATGCTGGACATGATCGCGGCCTTCGACGCCACGGACGCCGACGACGACGTCAAGGTGGTCATCGTCACCGGCGCGGGTGATCGCGCGTTCTGCGCCGGGGCGGACCTGGGCAGCGGCGGCTCGACCTTCGACTACGGCAAGCAGGACAACCCCACCCGCGAGGGGGCCAAGGTCAATGGCGTCTATCGCGACGGCGGCGGCCGGCTGACCCTGCGCATCTACGACAGCCTCAAGCCGGTGATCGGGGCGATCAACGGCGCGGCCGTCGGCATCGGCGTGACCATGCAGCTGCCGATGGACATCCGCATGGCCTCGACCAGCGCGCGGTTCGGCTTCGTCTTCGCCCGCCGCGGCATCACGCCGGAAGCCGCCTCGTCCTGGTTCCTGCCGCGGCTGGTCGGCATGCAGCAGGCGCTGGAGTGGTGCTACACCGGTCGCGTGTTCGGGGCGCAGGAGGCCCTCGACGGCGGCCTGATCCGGTCGATCCACGCGCCGGAAGACCTGCTGCCGGCGGCCCGCGCCCTGGCGCGCGAGATCGCCGACAACACCGCGCCCGTGTCGATCGCCCTGACCCGCCAGATGCTCTGGCGCATGGCCGGCGCCGACCAGCCGATGGAAGCGCACAAGGTCGATAGCCGGGCGATCATGGCCCGGGGCGCGCAGGGCGACGCCAAGGAAGGCGTCACCTCCTTCCTGGAGAAGCGCCAGCCGGCCTATCCGGACAAGGTTTCGACCGACCTGCCGGACATCTGGCCCTACTGGGACCAGCGCGAGTTCACGTAGTGCCTGGCCCGACGGTCACCACCGGTTAACAGGCGTCTGTTGTCATGGCGGCCGCGGCGCGTTCCGACGCCGCCCCCTTTTCCGCGCCCCGTGACCCATGAGCGATCCCGCCGCCAGGCCCGCCTTCGACCAAGCTGACTTCGGTCAGGTGCAGGACGCCGGGCCCACGGCGCCGGCGCCCGTCCGGTCGCGGGCGACGCTGCTCAAGCGTCTGGCGGACGTCGTCTGTCTGCCGGGCAGCCGGGTCAACGCCTTCGAGCGGTCGATGACGGCCGATCTGCTCATCGAGCTGTTGCGCGAGGCGGCCGTCGAGGAGCGCGTGCGCATCGCGCGGCGCATCGCCAACGTATCGGACATTCCCACCAGCCTGGCCCGCCTGCTCATGCGCGACGAGCTGGAGGTCGCCCGGGCGCTGCTCGAGAACAGCGCGACGGTGGGCGACGGCGATCTGATCGACTGCGTGCGCAACGCCACGGTCGAGCATCGACGCCTGATCGCCGCGCGCCGGGGCCTCAACGAGGTGGTGGCCGACGAACTGGTGCGCCATGATGAACCCGCGGTCACCGAGGCGTTGCTGCGCAATGATCTGGCCCGCCTGAGTCACGAGGCCATCGAGGCCATCGTCGCCGGCACGCGCGACAACCCCCGCCACATCGGGTTGCTGCTGCGGCGCAGCGAGCTGCGACCCAGTCATGCCTATGTGATGTTCTGGTGGTCCGACGCCGACGCCCGCCGCATCATCCTGCAGCGGTTCGCGGTGTCCCGTGAGGTGCTGCAGGAGGCGGTCAGCGACGTGTTCGCCATGGCCGCCGACGAGAACTGGCAGGATCCGCTGACCCGCAAGGCGTTGCAGTTCATCGAGCGGCGCCAGCGCAACCGCGCGGCCCTGGCCCGCAGCCCGTTCGAGAGTCTCGACGAGGCGGTCATGGTGGCCTCGGAGAGCTTCACCCGCGAGGTGGCCGAGGAGATCTCCTATCTGTCCGGGCTCAAGCCCATGACGGGGGCCAAGATTTTCACCGATCCGGGCGGCGAGCCGCTGGCCATCCTCTGCAAGGCCACGGGCCTGCCGCGCAAGAACGTCCGCCTGCTGTGGCGCGCGCTGCGGCGGCCGGAAACCGACGCCGCCGGCAATCTGGTTCCGGCCCTGGAGCGGGTGCTGACGCTGTTCGACACCATCGCGGTGGACCGGGCCCAGACCGTGCTGCGTTACTGGAACTGGTCTCTGTCTTCAGCGCTGACGCCGTCGCTGATCAGGGCTATCCGGGAGGGCGACGAACAGGCGCTGGACGAGTTCTCGCAGCCGCAGCGGGCCGCCATGCTGGCCCTGTCCGGCGACTTCCGGCGCCCTTGATTCCTGCCGGCGATCAGAAACGTCCGAGTGAAGTCGCGGTGATTGATTGATCGTCGGGGCGTCTCAATTACGGAAGCGCGGAGTATTTGCATCCGTTTCTACGGGTGAAGAGCTTGTGCGCCTCTATCAGGCGCTATATGCAGCGGGTCATTGAATCGGAGCGCGCTGATTCCAGTCGCCCTCAATCTTCACTGTGATGGAACAAGGTCAGATGGAAGACAAATCCGCGATCATCGAGATGACGACGGACATCGTGTCCGCCTATGTCGGCAACAATTCCGTGGCCGCGAATGATATTCCGAGCCTGATCCAGAACGTCCACAAGGCTCTGACCGAAGTCGCCAGCGGCGCGGTGACCGTCGAGGTCGCGCCCAAGGAACCGGCCGTGCCGGTGCGTCGCTCGATCACGCCCGACCATCTCGTTTGCCTGGAAGACGGCCGCAAGTTCAAGTCGCTGAAGCGGCACCTGCGCACCAAGTACAACATGAGCCCCGAGGAATATCGCGCCAAGTGGGGCCTGCCCAAGGACTACCCCATGGTCGCGCCCAACTACGCCAAGGCGCGGTCGGACCTGGCCAAGCAGATGGGCCTGGGTCAGGGCGGCCGCCAGGCTGCCAAGAAGAAGCGCTAGACCGCTTTCCCGCATGGGACAGGCGAGGGGCGGCGGGCAATGTCCGCCGCCCTTTCGTTTGCCCTGGCGGCGCGCCGGCTCGCGCGAGGCTTGACTCCCTCCGCGAAACTTTGCCGCGACACGCGATTTTCGCTTGCCCCCGATTCGTCGGTTAAGCGATAGTGAATCACCGGTGATTCCAAGGGGTTGTTAAGGATTCTGTAGATGGCCGCGCAACTGGGCGCCTCGGCGACCGCCGCCCGCGCCCACGAGGAGCTGTTCGCTTACTGGGCGTCTTTGCGCCAGACCGGCCGGCTTCCCGGCCGGGCGGACATCCGTCCCGACGACTTCAAGCGGCTGCTGCCCACGGTGAGCCTGATCGACATTGTCCCGGGTCTGCGCCGCGACTACCGCCTGCGCCTGGCCGGCACCGGTCTCTACAGCGTCTACGGTCGGGAGATCACCGGTCGGACCCTCGGCGACGTCTACGGGGCCAAGGCCGCCGACTACTGGCGCACCGAGCTGGACAAGGTCGTCGAGGACCGTCGCCCGGGCGTCGGCTGCCACAGCCTGTCCTGGCGAGGATCGGGCCACATGTCGCTGCTGTGGCTGCGGCTTCCGCTGGCCAGCGACGGCCGGAACGTCGACATGATCCTGGGCTACGACGCCGTGGTCGGCGTCCACGGCGACGCCAGCAGCAGCGGCATCCGCGCCGCCTGACCCCTTCCATCGACGAACCGGTTCCCGCCTCACGCGGGACCAAATCCGTCGGCCGGCGGCCAGGTCGCTGAATGCAAAAGACAATTTTCCTATTGCGCGACCGTGAATAGGAATATTATCCTCTAGCCATCAAAGCCCGCCACACTGGGCTTCACGGCGCGGAGCCTCATTGCCCCGCCGACGAGGATGGCATGACCACGGAACTCCAGGACGATCTCTATGGGCCGCCGCCCGACTACCGTTGCGACCGACTGAAGGCGGCCTTCATCACCAGCCTCGTCGGGCTGGCCACCGATCTGCCGGCGCGGGAAATCGCCGCCCGGACGCGCTGCAGCCAGGCCGCGACCCGCGCGCGGCAGCTGGCCATCTATCTGGCGCATGTGGCGCTGTCCTGGCCTCTGGCCCGGGTGGCGTTCGCCTTTGGCCGAGACCGGACCACGGTCGGCGCGGCCGTTCGGCTGGTCGAGGACCTGCGGGACGATCCGACGATGGACAGCCGGCTCGCCGAGCTCGAGGCCTGCATCCGCCAGGCGCCAGGCTCCTGGGCGGCGGCGTCGTGAGCGGGACGGGCGAACGCGCCCTGCGCCTCCTCGCGCGGCCGGGCGCCTGGCTCGACGCGGCGGGGGAGGGCGGCTACGCCGTGCGGCTGTCGGCGGACCGGCGCCGGCGGTCGGCCCTGCTGCTCGACGAGGCGGTGTTCGTCGCCCTGACCCGCGACCCGGGCCTGCGCGCGCGGCCGGAGGGCGGCTGGCGGCTGGCGAGGCCGCCGGTCGGCGAAACGGCCTGCCAGGCGGGCAGGCCCAGCGTGATCGAGGGCCGACGGCTGGTCACCGGCCCCGACGGCCGCCGGGAGACGCGGACCGTCAACCTGGGGGAATCGCCAATCGCCTGGCTGGCCCGGCGTCGGGACGGCCGGGGCGAGGCCTGGCTGACGTTGGTCGAGATCGCCGCCGCCGAGAAGCTGCGCGACGACTTCGCCCAGGCCGGGACGGTGGGGCGGTTGACCATGGCCTGGGACGCCGGACCCAAGGCCAGGGGCGGTCGCGGTCCGGGCGTCGATCCGGCGGAGCGGGCGCGGGCGGCCAAGGCCCGTATCGCCCGCGCGCTGGCCGAGGTCGGGCCGGGCCTGCGCGAGATCCTCGAACATGTCTGTTTCGCCGGCACCGCGCTGGAAGCCGCGGAACGGTCGCTGGGCCTGCCGAGGCGGGCGGGCAAAACGGTGCTGAAGCTGGCGCTGGGCCGGCTGGCGGCGCACTACGGCCTTGCGGCCTGAAGCGCCTCGGCGTCGCGGCGGATGCGGGCGACCATCGAGGCCAGGCCGTTGGACCGCTGGGTCGACAGGGCGCCGCTGAAGCCAAGCCGCGCGAAGGCCGCGCCGGAGTCGAAGGCGAGGATCTCTTCCGGCCGGCGGTCCGCGAACAGTCGCATCAGGATGGCGACCAGGCCACGCACGATGTGGGCGTCGGAATCGCCGCGGAAATGCACGGTCCCGTCCGGTCGGGGCTCGGTGACCAGCCAGACCTGGCTGGCGCAGCCGCGAACCTTGTTGGCCTCGGACCGCTCGGCGTCGTCGAGCGGCTCAAGCTCCCGCCCCAGATCGATCACGTAGCGATAGCGCTCCTCCCAATCGCCCAGGAGTTCGAATTCGGCGGCCAGGTCGTCCAGGGCGGCATCGACGGGGGAAGTCATGGGCCGGGCACTTAAGGCCCCGTCAGGCCGCGGGCAAGGTCACGACGGCGGTCAGGCCCTGGCCCGGGGCCGATGACAGCCTTAGCCGGCCACCGATCGCCTCGGCCATCAGCCGCGCGATCGGCAGGCCCAGCCCCGCGCCCCGGCCGCTGCGGGTCAAGGCGCCGTCGCCCTGCTCGAACGGCGCGAGCATCCGGGGCAGGTCGTCCGGATCGACGCCCGGCCCGTGGTCCTGGACCTCGACGTCGATCCATTCGCCATGCCGGCGCGTGCGCACCTCCACCAGACCGCCGGCGGCGCCATGCAGGACGGCGTTCTGAATGAGGTTGAACAGCAGGGTGCGCAGGCCCCGGGCGTCGGCCCGGACCGACCGCAGCGCGCCCTCGCCTTCCACCTCGATGCGGACACCCGTGGCGCGAAGATCCTCCTTGAGCTGGTCGCGCACATCGTCCAGCACATGGTCCAGCGGCTGGATTTCCGGGGTGAGGTCGATGGCCTGGCCCTGCAACCGGGCGATCTCCATCACCTGATTGACCAGCTTGAGCAGGCGATAGCCGCTCTGGCGCACATGCTCGACGTACTCGCGATACTCGGGCGCGCCCAGCGGACCATACAGTTCGGCGGCGAGGATCTCGGAAAACCCGATGATGGCGTTCAGCGGCGTGCGCAGTTCGTGGCTGACGGTGCGCAGGAAGGCCCGCTTGGCCTCGTCGAGCGCCGCCTCCCGCCGGGCCAGTAACCGGCTGCGGCGATCCATGGGATCGGAGGGCGGAAACGCGATGGTCGGACGGGCTGACCGGGGCATCGGCCTTGGGGCCTCACCAGCGAACTAGACCCCAGATTGCAGCAACGGCCTTACAATTCCGTTTCCGTCCACAGGCCACGGGGCGAACGTCCACCAAAACCCGTCGCCCGGCGATTGAGCGGTATGGAGCCCCGGCCGCGACCCCGCTAGTGTCGAGATCAGGCCCTGAACCGGGGCGAGGGGACGGAAAAGCAGTGGGCGACAGCGAGCCCGACGAAGCCCGGAAGGGCGACGTCGCTCCGGCGACGCACACGGATCTGCCGCGGGGCGACCGCGTCTGGTTCGTCGCCTGGCTATCCGCGGTCGGCGTCACCCTGGCCGCCCTGGCCCTGATCTATCCGCAAACCCTCTGGCCGGTCGCGCCGGCGCTGTTCGTCGGCGGCCTGCCCGCGGGTGTCGCCCTGGCCATGCGCCGGCGACTGGCGCGCCGTGAACAGAGCTTGATGCTGGGTCTGTGGGCCGTCTGCGGCGGCGGGGCCTGCATTCTCGCCGGCGGCGTGGCCGGCCCGCTCGCGGCCTGGTGTCTGGCGCCGGTGGCGGCTGCCGCCGCCCAGGGCGGCGGCAGCCGGCTGGCCCAGAGCGCCGCCCTGGCCCTGGTGGCCGCGGCGGTCGCGGCGGTCGCGGCGCTGGCCGGTCTCGCGCCCGCCCCGCCCACGGGCATGGTCGCCTTCTGGATGGGGCTGTTGGCCCTCCTGACGACGGGCCTTGGCCTGGGCGCGGGCCTGATCTTGATCGAACGTCAGGTGAACCGCCGCGAAATCCGCCTCGACGACGAGGTCGAGCGCCTGCGGGCCCTGCTGGAAGAGCAGCCTCACCTGATCCTGTCGCTGTATCCGCACGGTCGGGTGCGCACCATGTTCGGCCGCCCGCCACCGGGCGTGACGCGTGAAACCCTGCTGACCCTCGGCCTCGGCGCCGCGGCGGTCAGCGGGCCGGACCGGGCGGCGGTGCTCGACGCCCTGCGTCGGGCGTCGTCGGAGGGCGTCGCCGAGGTCGGCTTCACGCCGACCGGGGCCATGGATCGCTGGACCGCCGTCGCCCTGCGGCGGGTCGAGGAGAACCTGATCCTGGGCGTCATGCGCGACGCCACCGCCGAACGCGACCGCCAGGCGTCGCTGGAACAGGCGCGGCAGGACGCCGAAAGCCTGGCCGCCGGCAAGTCGCGCTTCCTGGCCAACATGTCCCACGAGCTGCGCACGCCGCTGAACGCCATCATGGGCTTTTCGGACATCATGCGAGCGCGGATGTTCGGACCCCTGCCCGACAAGTACAGCGAATACGGCGACCTGATCCATGAATCGGGCGGCCATCTGCTGGATCTGATCAACGACGTGCTCGACATGTCCAAGATCGAGGCCGAGCGCTACCAGCTGTCGCGCGAGGTGTTCGACGCGCGCGAGGCGGTGTCCGCCGCCCTGCGCCTGCTGCGGGTCCAGGCCGACGGCGCGGGCGTGAATCTGCGGGGCGTGCTGCCCCAGGCGGCGCTGGAGGTCGAGGCCGACCGGCGCGCCATCAAGCAGATCGCGCTCAATCTGGTGTCCAACGCGCTTAAGTTCACGCCCAAGGGCGGGGCGGTGACGGTGACGGCCCAGGGCTATGACGGCGACTTCGAACTGGTGGTCGCCGACACCGGCGTCGGCATCTCGCCCGAGGACCTGGACCGGCTGGGGCGGCCCTACGAACAGGCGGGCGATCCGACGCAGCGCCAGATGGGCACGGGCCTGGGCCTGTCGCTGGTGCGGTCGTTCGCCGAACTGCACGGCGGCGACATGGTCATCGAGAGCACCCTGGGCGAAGGCACCTCGGTGACCGTCCGCCTGCCCGTGCTGATGAAGTCCGGACAGGGAGCCCCGCCGCCGCTGGGCGACAACGTGATCGCCTTCAATCCGCTGCGGTAGCCAGGCCCCGGCCATCGCGGAGGGGCGCCTCCGAATTCCCAACTACCGCTCATCGACGTTCAGGAACGCCCGTCCCGCCGCGAAGTCGCCGACCTCGACATAGGCCCGGCGGACGGCGTCGCGATCGCGGCTGGCGAACACGAATTCGACCATCACCGCCTCGCGGGGGTCGAGGGCGGCCAGGGCCTCGATGGCCTGGACGGGGAAACGCACGAGGATCGCCGCTTTCGCGCCGGCTGGCGCCATGCGCGCCGACGCCGGGCTGCGGGCCTCGACGGAGAAGGCGCGGGTGGCCGAGGGCGGCAGGCGGCCGGCCAGCGGTATACGGCCGTCGCGACCGGCGAGCCGGCGGTCCAGATAGGGTCCGGAGGTCCGGCTTACGTCGCGCATGACCAGGCGTACGGCGTAGGGCGAGGCCCCGTCGGCGAAACTGGCCGAGGCCAGCAGCACGCCCTGGCCGACCTTGCCGCCCAGCCCGAAGACCATGCGGTCCCAGCCGAACCGGGTTGGCTGGGACAGCCGCCAGATCGGGCCGTCCGAGGACACCATCCGGTTGGCTTCCCAGCCGGCGACGTCGCCGGGATAGGTCAGGCGGGTGAGGTGGGAATAACCCTCGAACGCCGATTTGACCCGACTGGCGGCGGTCGCCACGTCGGCGGAGCGGCAGTCGGCAGCCCGGGCCTTGGCCGTGGCCCGCTGTTCGACGCCGAGCAGCGACTCCTCGCTGGCCCCCGCGCGCAGGGCCGCGCCCCGGGCCTGAACGCGGGCCGCGTCGAGCGCCGTGGCGACGCCCGGATCGAACAGGTCGCAGCGCCTGTCCACGGCGTGCATGACCGAGCGCTCGTAGAACAGGTCCAGCGCGCCGCCGGCGATGGCGATGCAGGGCGCGGCGCACAAAGCCGTGGCCAGCGGCACGCCCCGCCACCGTCGTGTGGCCGCCTTGCGCGGGCTCGTCATGGGTCGGTCTTATCCCGTATGTTTGGAGAAGGCCGTTTCACCCTTACGGGGTGCGGGTTGCGGTTCGGTTAGCGGGAACGTCGTGCTTCTTTCAACGGACATCTGGGTCGGCGCCCTCATTCGCCGCGCCGAACTGGGCGGCGCCTTCCCGGCGGTCGTGCGCAAGGGCGACCCGCGAGCCGGCGCCGTGCTGGTCAAGGTCGTGGATCGTCGCGCGGGTCTGGCCCGGCTCTACAGCGAGGCCACGCGGGGCGACGGCGAGCGGGTCTGGATGCAGCCGGTCGTCTCGGAGTCCGAGGCCGACCTCGACGCCTACGCCCAGCGCGCCCTGCGCATCGACCCCGATATCTGGATCGTCGAGATCGACGACCCCCAGGGGCGGCATTTCCTCGTCGAGCCGGTGGAAACGCGCTGATCGGCCCGTTAACCGCCTTTCTACACCGGACCGAAAGCCCGGTCGGCTCATAACGGGGGCTTTCCTCCCCCCGCGTTCCGGCAGTGGCCTCCATGCTTTTCCTGATGAACGACGTCGTGTTGAATCTCGACACGCTCGAACTGGCCCCGCCCGTCGCCGCCCGCCGCTTCGCCCGGCTGAGCCACGGCTTCGTTGATCGGCTCGGAGCGGAACTGTTCTCCGAGAGCCCGCTGTTGCCGCACCGCGATGTCGAGCGCGCCAAGCGCCTGGCCGCCCTGATCGTCGCCAAGACGCCCGAGATCAACGCCGCCCTGTTCGTGGCCCCGGCCGTGGACTGCCCGTTCGACCAGGTCCAGTCGCGCTACTGCCAGATCAGCATCGAGGTCATGGGCCTGCTCTACGAGCGCCAGAAGCACGGCGTGCTGACGACGGTCGAGGCCGACCGCCAGGTCTGGCGACGCCTGGCCGCCTGACAAAAATTCCCGCCCCGGGCGAGGCGCCCTTTACGACCGCATGGGCCGGCGCCTAACGTTGCGCCCTGAAGTTGAGGTGCGTACGCCGGGGGGGCGGGCGATGTCGGGATTGAAACGCTGGGTCGCGGTCGTCGTGGCCGCGCTGGGCCTGCTGGCGCTGACGCCCGCGGCGGCGCAGGCCAAATGGCTTAAGGCCGAAAGCCCGCGCTTCATCGTCTACAGCGACCGCGGCGAGAGCGTGCTGCGGGAATATGTGCTTGAGATGGAGGTGTTCGACAGTCTTCTCAGGGCCCGGCATGGGCTGCCCGAGACGGGCGTGCCGCCGCGCAAGCTGCCGATCTATCTGGTGCGCGACCGTGACGACCTTCAGCGCACCTGGAACGGCGCCGGCGACGCGGTGGCCGGCTACTATCACCCGGGCGGGGGGGACACCTTCGCCGTGGCCGTTCTGGAGTCCAACGCCCAGGATGACGACTCGGTCACGATCCGGCACGAGTACACGCATCATTTCATGCTGCAGAATTTCCCCAGCGCCTATCCGGCCTGGATGGTCGAGGGGTACGCTGAATACTACAGCATGACCCGTATCAAGGGCGGCATCGTCGAGGTTGGCCGGGTCAACTCCTGGCGGTCGGAAGAGCTCCGCAACGGCGCCTGGCTCCCGATCGCGGACGTGCTCGCCAACAAGCGCGGGCCCAAGGGGCGGAACTGGAGCGACTTCTACGCTGAATCCTGGCTGCTGACCCATTACCTGATGAGTGATCCGGAACGCTTCAGGCAGTTCCAGGCCTATGCGTCGGCGGTCGCCCGCGGCGCGGATCCGGTGGAGGCCATGGTCACGGCCACGGGCCTGTCGATGGCCGCCCTCGACCAGGCCCTGCGCCGCTACATGAACACCGGCCTGCGCTACACGCAGTACAAGCGCACCGACTTCACCGCTCCCCAGATCACCATCACCGAGCTGCCGCCCTCGGCGGACGCGCTGCTGCTCGATCGCCTTGAACTGGTCGGGCACTACTACAAGGACGCCAGCCCGGGTTATCCGGATTTGATCCGCTCCAGGGCCGCGCGCTTCCCCGGCGACCAACTGGCGACCCTGGCCCTGGGGCAGACCGAGCTGGAGCTGGGCGACCCCGCCAAGGGCCGCGCGGTGCTGGAAGCCTGGATCGGGAGTCATCCGGACGACGCCGACGCCATGTTCGTCCTCGGCGATCACCTGCTCGATCAGGCGCGCGAGGAAGAGGACGAGACCAGAGAGGGGGCGCTCCGATCCGATGCGCGCGCCCTGCTGGAGCGCGCCGCCCAACTGGCGCCCGACGACTATCGCATCCTCTACGCCTACGCCCAGGCGCGCTACGGCGAGCCGGGCTTTCCGACAGAGGAGACCCAGACCCTGCTGGTCAAGGCCTACAAGCGGGCGCCCCAGGTCGATAGTCTGCGCTTCGAGCTGGTTCAGGTCCTGATGGCGCGGCGGCACTGGCGGGAAGCCGAAGCCCTGCTCAAGCCGCTGGTCAACAGCCCTCATGGCGGGGACGTGGTCGAAAAGGCCCGCGAGATGATGGAACGGGTCCAGGCGGCGCTGGCGGCGGCATAGAGGAAGACCCGGTATGACATCGCCTGCGCTGGTTCGCCGACTGACGGCGCTTGTGTTCGGCGCGCTGCTCGCCGTCGGCTGGGCGGCGCCCAGGGCGGAGGCGCGCTGGCTGCGAGCCGAAACGCCGCACTTCGTGCTCTACAGCGACGGGCCAGAGGCCAATCTGCGCTGGTTCGCCACGGATCTGGAAGACTTCGACGCGCTCATGAGGGCGGCGCACGGCCTGGATCCGGCCGGCGTTCCGGCGCGCAAGCTCGACATCTATCTGGTCGCCGGCCACGACGACCTGTCCCGCGTCCTGCCCAGTGCGACGGGATCGATCGGCTTCTACCGCGCCAACCTCGGCGACATCTACGCCGTGGCGATCCGCGGAGAGCGCGGATCCGGAAACGGCCGACAGCTCCTGTTCCACGAATACGTCCACCATTTCATGCTGCAGAACTTTCACGCGGCCTACCCCGCCTGGCTGGTGGAGGGCTACGCGGAGTATTTCGGGGCCACGCGCGTCGAGTCCGACCGCATTGAGGTCGGGGTGGTCCCGGAGGGCCGCGCGCGCGACCTGGCGAACCACCTCTGGCTCCCGCTCCGGGAGGTCGCCGGCCTTTCGCGCCCGACGGGAACCGGGACCACGGCCCGGAACCGCGCCGCGATGTACTACGCGCAATCCTGGCTGCTGACCCACTACATGCTCGGCGACCCCGCCCGGAAGGCGCGGCTGGGGGAATACCTGCTGGCGGTCGGCCGCGGAGAGGACCCGGTGAAGGCGCTCGAAGCCGCCATGGGCATGGATCTCGTGGCCGCCGAAAAGACCCTGAAGACCTATCTGCGATCGACGCAAGGCATCCGCTACCCGCGCTCCGGACAGCCGCGGACCGATGTCGCGATGACCCGGCTGGCGCCGTCGGCGGACGCCCTGCTGCTCGAGGGCCAGCGGCTGAAGAGCGGCGTCCCCGAGGCGGAACGGCCCGCGCTGCTGTCGCTGATCCGCGAGCGGGCGGCCCGGTTCCCCGGCGACCGCTTCGCCGACCTGACGCTGGCCCGGGCCGAGATCAGCTTCGGCGACCGCGCGGCCGGCGAGGCCATTCTGACCCGCCGGATCGACGCCGACGCCCGCGACGTCGATGCGCTCTGGCTGATGGCGCTGAGCGGCCTGTTCGCGGGTCAGGCCGAGCCCGCCCGCCGGGTCGAGCTCTATGCCCAGGCCCGTCCCTGGCTCGGCAAGGCCTTCGCCATCGACCCGAACCGCTACCAGATCCTCTACGATTTCGCGCAGTCGCGGTCGGTCCTGCCGGACTACCCGACGGACAACACCCTGGCGGCGCTGCTGCGGGCCCACGAGCTGGCCCCGCAGGTCGCCCCCATCACCCTGGCCGCGGGCCGGGCGCTGATGAAGCGGGAGCGGTTCGACGCGGCGATCGCCCTGCTTTCGCCGCTGGCCAACAGTCCTCACGGGGGATCACTCGCCGTCGCGGCCCAGCGGCTGATCGCCCAGGCGCGCGGCCGCCAGCAGGCCAGCCCCGCCGGCGAAGACGAGCCCGAGGACGCGCAGGCGCCGGCGCCGGGGTGACAAACGGCGGCCAGACCGCTACCCCCGCCGCCATGTCCAACGCCACCGCCCTGGAAGCCGCGCGCCGGCGCACCTTCGCCATCATCAGCCACCCTGACGCCGGCAAGACGACCCTGACCGAGAACCTGCTGCTGGCCGGCGGGGCGATCCGGGCGGCCGGGGCCGTGCGCGCGCGCGGCGAGAACCGCCGCACCCGGTCGGACTGGATGAAGATCGAGCGCGAGCGGGGCATCTCCGTTTCGGCCTCGGTGATGACGTTCGACCACGATGGCCTGATGTTCAACCTGCTGGACACCCCGGGCCACGAGGACTTCTCGGAAGACACCTATCG
>JAUSMJ010000014.1 GCA_030645575.1 Caulobacter sp.
TACAGCTGGCGTCACCAGATGGGACCGGTGGCGGAGGCCGGCTTCAAGGTCTGCGCCCTCGACGTCCGAGGCTATAGCGGCTCCTCGCGGCCCGAGCCGATCGAAGCCTATGACATGGAGCACATGGTCGCCGACGTGGCCGGGGTGATCGAGGCCTTGAGCCCGGACGCGCCCGCCGTACTGGTCGGCCACGACTGGGGCGCGCCGATCGTCTGGAACACCGCCCTGACGCGGCCGGACCGGGTGCGCGCCGTGGCCGGGCTGTCGGTGCCCTGGACCGGCGTGCCGGCCGTGCAGTTCATGGACGTGATCAAGGCCGCCTTCACCGACCGGGGAAAGTTCTTCTACCAGGTCTATTTCCAGGACGTCGGTCCGGCCGAGGCGGAGCTGGGCAGCGATCCGCGCGCGGCGATCCGCAGGTTCTACTACGCCATCAGCGGCGACGCGCCGGATGGGACCTGGCCGATCGACAAGCCGCATGGCGAGCGCCTGCTCGACCGGCTGCCGGATCCGGACCCGTTCCCGGCTTGGCTGACGAAGGCCGACGAGGACTATTTCGTCGCCGAGTTCCACCGGTCGGGCTTCTTCGGGCCGCTCAGCCGCTATCGCAATCACCAGCGCGACTTCGACTGGCTGCAGCAGTTCAAGGACCGCAGGATCGAGCAGCCGGCCTTCTTCATCGGCGGCGAGCGCGATCTGGTGCTGAAGATGATCCCGGGCGTGAACCCGCTGGACTTCATGAAGCCACACCTGCCGAACCTACGGGGCGCCCATGTGCTGCCCGGCATAGGCCACTGGACCCAGCAGGAAGCGCCGGAAGAGGTGACGCGGTTGCTGTTGGGGTGGCTGAAGGGGCTGTAGGGGCAGGCCGCAGGGACATGCACTTCAGTGCGTGTCCCTTTTCGGCCGAAGGGGACACGCACTGAAGTGCATGTCCCCGCGCGAACACCCGTTTGACTCCCCCAGGGGCAGCGATAGTCTCAACAGAACAACGATAACAAACGCTCCAGGAAACGCTCATGACCCCCGCTGACGGTGCGGCCCCGACCGCCGCGACGCCGGCGAAACCGGCCTTCAAGCCGCTGCCGCAGAAGGGACCCGACGTGTCGGTCGAGCGGCGCGCCGACGGGTCCATCCTGATCTGGTCCAACCATGCGCCAGGCGAGGGGCCGCGCTCGATCGCCCATCTGATCAAGGAGAAGGCCCAGGCCCATCCGGACCGGCCGTGGATGAAGCAGCGCGAGCCCGGCCACGGCCCCTGGCGCCAGGTCACCTATGGCGAGGCCCTGCGCGCGGCCGAGGGCGTCGCCCAGTGGCTGCTCGACCACGGCCTGACCGGCGCCGACAGCGTGATGGTGCTGTCGGCCAATTCGATCGAGCACGCCCTGGTCACGCTGGGCTGCTACACCGCCGGCGTGCCGGTGGCGCCGATCAGCCCGGCCTACAGCCTGATCTCCAGCGACCACGGCAAGCTCAAGCATTGCGCCTCGGTGGTGAAGCCGAAGGTCGTCTTCGCCCAGTTGGGGACGATGTTCCAGAACGCCTTCAACACCCTCAAGGCGACCAATCCTGGCCTGGTCTTCATCACCGCCGACGGGACGGGCGAGGGCGCCATCCCCCTGTCCGAGCTGACCGCAACCCAACCCACGGCGGCTGTCGATGCGGCCCGCGAGACGCTGGGCCATGCGACCGTGGCCAAGTTCCTGTTCACCTCCGGCTCCACCGGCATGCCCAAGGGCGTGCCCCAGACCTTCGGCATGATGGCCGCGACCATCGCCGGCGGGGAAGGCCTGCGCGCCGAAGAGGTCGATCCCGACCTGGTCCCCCAGAGCCTGGAATGGATGCCCTGGAGCCACATCAGCGCCGGCAACATCGGCTTCAACGCCGTGCTGTGGTCCGGCGGGACCGTGCATCTGGACGAGGGCAAGCCGATCCCCGGGATGTTCGAAACCACGATCAAGAACCTCTATGAGGTCTCGCCGATCGTGTTCGGTTCCGCGCCGATTGCCTTTGGCATGCTGGCCGAGGCCATGGAGCGGGACCCGGTCTTGCGCGCCTCGTTCTTCAAGAACCTGCGCTACATGGGATACGGCGGCGCGACGCTGTCGAACGACGTCAACGACCGGCTGCAGGCCCTGGCCGTCGCCGAGACGGGCCAGCGTATTCCCCTGACCACCATGTACGGCGCGACCGAGACGCAAGGGGTGACCGTCACCCACTGGGCGACCGAGACGGTCGGGCTGGTCGGCCTGCCCGTGCCCGGGGTGACGATCAAGCTCGTGCCCAACGGGACCAAGCTGGAGGTGCGGGTCAAGGGGCCGACCGTCACCAGCGGCTATCACAACGACCCGGAGAAGACCGCCGCCGCCTTCGATGATGAGGGCTTCTACAAGCTGGGCGACGCCGCCCGGTTCGTCGATGACAGCGATCCCGCGCAGGGCCTGGTGTTCGACGGCCGGGTAACCGAGGATTTCAAGCTCGACAGCGGCACCTGGGTCAGCGTCGGCACGCTGCGGCCCGACCAGGTCGCCGCCTGCAGCCCCTGGGCCATGGACGCGGTGATCGCCGGCCAGGACAGGCCGTTCATCGGCGCGCTGGTCTGGCCCTCGATGGCCGGGATGCAGGCGCTGGCCGCCGATCCGGGGTCCGGCTCGCCGATCGACAAACTGGCGGCGACCCTCAAGGACCGGCTGGCCGCCTTCAACGCCACGGCCGGCGGCTCCTCGCGCCGCATCGGCCAGTTCGTGATCATGACCGAGCCGCCGTCGATCGACGCGGGCGAAATCACCGACAAGGGTTACGTCAACCAGCGCGCCACGCTGGAGCGCCGCGACGCCCTGGTCAAAGCCCTCTACGCCACGCCGCCCGGCGACGGCGTCATCTCTGTTCAGGACTGATCCGATGCTCGACAAAGCCTTCCGCGCCATGCTCGACGCCGCCGCGGCCATCGAAATGCCGCCCCTCGCCCAGCTGCCGGCGGAGATGGTCCGCGCCGGCTATGTCGCCCAACGGGCCGGCCACGACGCTGGCGCGCCAAAGGATCTGGACGTCCGCGACATTGAGGTCGCCGGCGCCGCGGGGCCGTTGAAGGCGCGGCTGTATGCGCCAAGGCGCGCGCCCGCGACGACGCCGGGCCTGGTCTATTTCCACGGCGGTGGCTTCGTCATCGGCAACCTCGACACGCACGACGACTTCCTGCGCCGGCTGTGCAAGGCCTCGGGCGTGCGGGTGCTGTCGATCGACTATCGCCTGGCGCCCGAGCATCCGTTCCCGGCGGCCCACGACGACGCCCTGGCGGCGACCCGCTGGGCCTTCGACCATGCCGCCGAGATCGGCTTCGATCCGGCGCGCATCGCGGTCGGCGGCGACTCGGCGGGCGGCAACCTGTCGGCCTGCCTGGGGCTGGAGATGCGCGACGATCCCGCCCGCAAGCTGGCCTTCCAGCTGCTGCTCTATCCGGCCACGGCGATGATCCAGGACACGCCCTCGCGCCGCGCCCTGGCCACCGGCTATGTGCTGACCGCCGAGGTGATGGAGTGGTTCGGGGCGCACTACGGCGCGGGCGCCCATCCGCAGGCCAAGCGCGCCGAGCCGGTGCATGCCGCCGACCTGTCCGGCCTGCCGCCCGCCTTGGTCGTCACGGCCGGGTTCGATCCGCTGAAGGACGAGGGAGCGGCCTACGCCGCCGCGCTGAACAAGGCCGGCGTGAAGGCGGGGCACGTCGAGTACCCGAGCTTCGTCCACGACTTCTTCACCCTGTCGGCCATCAGCCCGGCGGTGATCCCGGCGATCGAGGAAACGGCGGCGGCGCTGAAGGCTGGGCTGGGGTGACAGATTGCGTGGTTCGAGACGCGGGCCCGAGGGCCCGCTCCTCACCATGACGAACAGGGTTGAGGCCCACCCCTGTTCGTCATCCTGAGGAGCGGCGAAGCCGCGTCTCGAAGGACGCGCCCAAGTCCTGCGGCCAAAGAAAAGGGCGGCCCGGTTTCCCGGGCCGCCCTTCGCTTTTCAGCTGACCTCGCGAGGCTAGAACTTGCCGCGCAGGGTCAGGCCCACCGTCCGGGGCGCGCCCAGGAAGGTGTCGTAGGTGCTGACGTTGGCGTCGGCCGTGGCGCTGTAGGGGTTGGACGTATCGACCTGGAACGGGCCGTTGAAGGCCACCTGCAGGTAGTCCTCGTCGAACAGGTTGTTCGACCACAGCTCCACCGACCAGCGCTCGTCCGTCGAGCCGATGCCGATGCGGGCGTTGACCAGGGCGAAGCCGTCCTGGTCCTTGACCGGGTGCAGATCCGAACCGGTGTTGTAGCGCGAGGAGTATTTGGCCGAGATGTTGGTCCGCAGGACCAGCGAGTCGGTCAGGTCACGCTCGTAGGTGGCCGACACCGACGACGACCAGCGCGGGGCGAACGACACCTGCGAACCGGGCAGGCGGAACACGCCGTTGAAGCGGGCCGGATCGCTCAGGTCGGCGGCGGTGAACTCGCCGAACTGCGTCTCGGCATAGGTGACGCCGCCCTGCAGGCTGAGGCCATCGACCGGGGTGAACCAGACGAAGTCGGCATCGACGCCCTTGGAGGTCACCTCGGGGATCGACTCGACGATGAAGGCCGTGCCGATGAAGGTGTTCAGCTGGAAGTCGGTGTACTCCTGATAGAAGAGCGTCGCGTTGAGCAGCAGCGAGTTGTTGAACCACTTGCTCTTCACGCCGATTTCGTAGGAGTCCGCGAACTCGGCGGCGAAGCTGGTGTCGGAGAGCACGGCGAAGTCCAGGCAGCCGCTCGCCACGGCGCAGTTGACGCCGGGGTTGAAGGGCAGGGGCGAGCCGAGCGGCGTGATCCGGGCGCGGCTGGAGCGGTCGAGGTTGAAGCCGCCCGACTTGTAGCCCCGCGCGTAGGACGCATAGGTCATGATGTCGTCGGTGACCTTGTAGGTCAGCTTCACCGTGCCGGTGACTTCTTCCTCGCCCGCGTTCTGCTGGAAGGCGCCCAGGGCGTCGAAGTCGTTGTTCTGGCCGTTGAGGCACAGGCCGCCGACGATGGCGCGGGCGGTCGGCACGCCGGCCAGACCGGCGAGCGGCCCGTACAGGGCTTCGCCCTGGTCGCAGGAGGCGCCGGTGGTCGAGTAGCGGGTGGTCAGCGTCTTTTCGCTGTTGCTGTAGCGCAGGCCGACCGTCAGCTTCAGGGCGTCGGTGATCGCGAAGGTGTCGTCGGTGAACAGGGCGAAGGTCGTGTCGGTCTGGCTGTAACGGTCATCCGAACCGTTGCCGGCCTGGTGGATGGTCCCGGGGACCAGGCCGAGCAGGGCCGGAACGTTGCCCAGAACGCGCTGGTCGAAGTAGGCGTAGAAGTCCGAGCCGTAGCTCAGCACCGAGCGGGAATCGAGTTCTTCCTTGGCGTAGAAGACGCCGACCAGCCAGTCGAGGCGGTCGGTGGCGCCGGCCAGCCGGATTTCTTGCGAAACCTGGCCGAACTCGGTGAAGTTCGTGCCGTCGTTGGGGCGATAGGACAGGTCGGCGGCCGTGAAGTCGGTGTCCTGACCGGTTTCGGCGCGCCAGTTCCGCCAGGCGGTGATCGAGGTCAGGGTGACCGCGTCATTGATCTCCCAGTCGGCCTGCACGGAGAAACCGGTATCGACGATGTACTGGCCGGTGTCGCGGTTGGCGTAGGCCGTGCGGCCGAACGGCGTCTCGCTGGTGTCGATCGAGCCGGGCCGGACCGCGTTGATCAGGTTGGCGCGGGAATTAGCCGCGTCGCCGACCACCAGCTGGGTGGCCAGGCAGCAGCTTTCATCGCGCTCGGTGTAGTCGCCGATGATCCGCACCGTCAGGGTATCGGTCGGCACGTAGAGCAGTTGGCCGCGGGCGGTCCAGAAGTCCTGGTTCACGTCGTCCTTCTGGGTGCGCGGGCCGGCCGCGCCGGTGACCACGTCCAGGTAGCCGTCGCGCTGGCGCGTGGCGAAGAACAGGCGGCCGGCAAGCGTGTCGTCCGCCGTCAGCGGGCCGGTGATCGAGCCCGAAGCGCCACGGGCGCCGTAGTCGCCGACGGTGATCTCGCCCTGGGCGCCGAAGTTGAACGACGGGGCGACCGACAGGATGTTGATGACGCCGGCCGAAGTGTTCTTGCCGAACAGCGTGCCCTGCGGGCCCTTCAGCACTTCGACGCGCTGCAGTTCGCCCAGGTCGCCGAACGAGACGCCGTTGCGCGGGCGGTAGACGCCGTCGATCACCACGCCGACCGAGGATTCCAGGCCGGGGTTGTCGCCGACCGTGCCGACGCCGCGGATGCGGGCGGTGGTGACGGTTTCGTTCGTGGTCGAGGTGACGGTCAGGCCGGGGGTCAGGATCGTCAGATCCTTGATGTCCTTCACGCCGGCGTCCTGCATCAGCTGGCCGCTGACGGCGGTCACCACGACCGGGACGTCTTGCAGGCTCTGCTCGCGCTTGGTGGCGGTGACGATGATCGTATCGACGGTCGAGGCTTCGCCGGTGTCCTGAGCATGGGCGGCGCCAGAGATGACCGCCGAGAGCACGACGGCCGAGGCCGACGCGCGTAGCAATTGTGAAAGGCGCATTTCCTGTCCTGATGTTTCTAGCGCGGTGGGAGGAGCCGCGCGGTTGGCAGACATTGAGGGTTTGACACCCTCGTCAAAGCTGACGGCGATCACCTACGGTGCGCCGGAAAACCTGCGCAAGCGTCAATCCCTTGTGGACAAAGGAAAACGGGCGTTTCGTGGCGGTTATGTAACAGCGCGGGCGTCAAAAATCGCCGTTCGCCTGCTTTGGCACGGGTGGCTGGGCGATTCTCAGGGTCACGACCCCCGCCAGGATCGACAGAACGGAGCCGGCGACGACCCCCAGCTGCACCTGGGCGGCGCCGCCGTCGTGGAAAGCCAGCCCGCCGATGAACAGGCTCATGGTGAAGCCCACGCCGCACAGCATCGATATCCCGAACAGCTGCAGCCAGGTCGCGCCGCTGGGCCGGCGGCCGAGCTTCAGCCAACAGGCCAGGGCCGTGGCGCCAAACACGCCCAGCGGCTTGCCGATCACCATCCCCGCCACGATACCCAGAGGCAACGGCGCCAGCAGCCCGCTCGCCGGAAAGGCGTCGAAGGCGAAGCCGGCGGCGACGAAGGCGAAGAACGGCAGGACGCCGTAGGCCACGTAGGGGTGCAGGGCCTCCATGTAGCGTTTGAGCGGGCCATGCCTGCCCGGCCGGCCCCCGGCGACAGGGACGGTCAGGGCCGCGGCCACGCCCGCCAGCGAGGTGTTGACGCCGGACTGGAGGGTGAAGGCCCAGACGGCCAGGAACACCAGGGCGAACAGCAGGATCGGATCGCCCTTCCACCGGCCGATCCAGGCCAGCACTCCCAGCCCCAAGGCCGCGCAGGCCAGGGCGGCCAGGTCGATATGGGCGCTGAACAACACGGCGATCAGGGCCACCGCGCCGAGGTCGTCGGCGATGGCCAGGGTCAGCAGGAAGAGGCGCAGGGACGCCGGCAGGCGCGGCGCCGCCATGGCCAGAACGGCCAGGGCGAAGGCGATGTCGGTGGCCGTCGGGATCGGCCAGCCGCGCGGCGATCCGTCCGCGCCCAGATTGAAGGCCAGGAACACCAGCGCCGGAACGACCATGCCGCCCAGCGCCGCCAGCACCGGCGTGGCCAGTTTGCGCGGATTGGACAGCTCGCCCTTGAGGATCTCGTATTTGATCTCCAGCCCGACGACGAAGAAGAACACGGCCATCAGGCCGTCCTTGGTCCATTTGAGGACCGACTTGGTCTCCTCCCAGCCGCCGAACTGCAGGGTGAGGGGCGCCTT
Source organism: Caulobacter sp. (assembly GCA_030645575.1). Classification (GTDB taxonomy): domain Bacteria; phylum Pseudomonadota; class Alphaproteobacteria; order Caulobacterales; family Caulobacteraceae; genus Caulobacter. Next base: position 7,814 of record JAUSMJ010000014.1, read on the forward strand.
GACGAAGCCGAAGTAGGCCTCGCGCAGCGGCGAGTTGGCCAGGACGATCGCCGCCAGCGCCGCCAGGGCGAGCACAAGGCCGGCGGCGGCCTCCGTCTTGAGGAAATCGAGCGTGAGCCTGCGGATCATGGCCTTGAGCTATCATGGGGCGAGAGCGCGCCCAACCAAAACCGGGCTTGCGCCGGGCGTCATCGGCGATCATCTGCGAGGCATGCCAGTCTCGCCTGACTACCGCCCCGATCCGAGATTCATAACGCTGGGCCCGGAGTTCTCCGATCCGGTGACGGCGGCCGATTTTCCACAGGCGATCCTGCGTCACCGCAACCAGCGGGCGGCGGAGACCGTGGGGCTGGGCGCCCTGACCGAGGCGGAATGGACCCGCCACTTCGGCCGGTTCGCGCCGTTGCCCGATAACCAGCCCGGGCCGCTGGCGATGCGCTATCACGGCCACCAGTTCCGCGGCTACAACCCCGACCTCGGCGACGGTCGCGGCTTCCTGTTCGCCCAGCTGCGTGAGGCGGGGACTGGCCGGCTGCTCGATCTGGCCACCAAGGGGTCGGGCCAGACGCCCTGGTCGCGGCGCGGCGATGGCCGGCTGACGCTGAAGGGCGGCATGCGCGAAGTGCTGGCGGCGGCGATGCTGGAAGCGCTGGGCGTCCCGACCAGCCGCGCCTTCTCGCTGATCGAGACGGGCGAACAGCTACAGCGCAACGACGAGCCCAGCCCGACCCGGTCGGCCGTGCTGGTGCGGCTGTCGCACAGCCACATCCGCTTCGGGACTTTCCAGCGGCAGGCGTATTTCGAACGGGGCGACAACGTCGGCAAGCTCGTCGATCATTGCATCGACGCCTACTTCCCCAAGCTGACGGAAGCGCCGGACCGCGCCGTCGCCCTGATGGAGACGGTCGTGGCCCGCGCGGCCGGGCTGGTCGCCCGCTGGATGGCCGCCGGCTTTGTCCACGGGGTGCTCAACACCGACAACATGGTGGTGACGGGCGAGAGCTTCGACTACGGCCCCTGGCGCTTCCTGCCGCGCAACGATCCCAACTTCACCGCCGCCTATTTCGACGAAACCGGCCTCTACAGCTTCGGCCGCCAGCCGGAGGCGGTTTTCTGGAACCTGCAACAGCTGGCCGGCTGCCTGACGCTGGCGGCGGAACCGGAAGCGCTGACCGCCGCCCTGAACGGATTCGCGCCCGCCTACCGCCAGGCCCTGAGCCAGGCGATGCTGGCCAGGCTGGGGCTCCGGGGCCAGGGGGACGAGGCGGACATCGCGCTGGTCAACGCCGCCTTCCGGGCTCTGGCCGGCGGGGGCGAGCGGCTACGCTGGGAGCCGTTCTTCTTCGACTGGTTCTGCGGACGCGAGGACCGGGCCCTGGCCGGGCCCCGGGCGGACCTCTACGCCGGCGAAGCCTTCGTCGACTTCCGCGCCCTGCTGGCCAGCGCCGAGGCCGACCGCCCCGAGCGGCTCGAACACCCATACTTCGCCGGCGCCGAGCCGGAAGAGATGCTGGTCGATGAAGTCGAGGCGCTGTGGACCGCCATCGCAGAGCGCGACGACTGGGCGCCGTTCCAGGCCAAGCTCGACCGGATCGAGGCGGCGCGGGTTGGGTGGGGACTGCGTTAGCTGTCCCTTGGGAATGCTTACGCTGGCCCGCGACCGGACTGGACATCAAGTCCCAAGGGACATGAAGTCCAGTTCCCGGCTCATCCCTTGAACGGCGCCCGTCGATCCGCCCACGGCCGCGTCGCCTCGAGCTGTCCGGCCAGCCGCAGCAGGGTCGCCTCGTCGCCGGGGCGGCCCATGAACTGGATGCCGATCGGCAGGCCCGCGCGGCTCCAGGCCAGCGGCACGCTCATCGCCGGCTGGCCCGTGACGTTGGCCAGCTGGGTGTTGGTCATGAAGGCGAACAGGCGGTCGGCATAGCCGGGCAGGTCCAGCGGTTCGCCGCGCAGCGAGCCCTTGAGGATCGGCGGCGAGCCGAGGGTCGAGCACAGCAGCACGTCGAACCGGCCAAGCGTCCTGGCCATGGCCCGCCCGGCGGCGTGGGCGGTCTGCATCGCCTGGACATAGACGGCGCCCGAGACCCGCTGGCCGCGCGCGTACATCGCGCGGGTCACGCGATCGACCTCGCCGTCCTCGACGGGCCGGCCGCGTCGGGCGGTCTCGGCGTCGAGGGTGGCCGTGATGCTGGCGGCGATGACCGCGCCGGCCGCTTCGCGCATGGCCGGGAAGTCGACCTCCAGCCGGACCTCCTCGACCTCGTGGCCGAGGCCCGCGCAGAGTTTCGCCACGTCGGCGACGGCGGCGGCGCATTCGGGATCGATGGTCTCGCCGGCGACGCCGCCCTTGATGAACCCGACGCGCAGCCGGCCCGGGTCGCGGCCGACCTCGCCGGCGAACGGCGTCGCGGGCGGGGCCAGCCAGTAGGGATCGCCGTCCACCGGCGCGCAGACCGCGTCGAGCAGGGCGGCGCTGTCGCGCACCGTGCGGGTCACCGCGTGCTGGATCGAGAAGCCGCCCCAGCCCTCGTCGGCCGGGGCGAACGACACCCGTCCTCGCGACGGCTTCAGGCCGAACAGGCCGCAGCAGGAGGCCGGCGTGCGGATCGAGCCGCCGCCGTCGCTGGCGTGCGCCGCCGGAACGATGCCCGCAGCGACCGCCGCCGCCGCGCCGCCCGACGAGCCGCCCGGCGTGTGGTCGAGGCTCCAGGGGTTGAGCGTCGGGCCAAACAGCTCCGGCTCGGTGACCGGCTCCAGGCCGAATTCGGGGGTGTTGGTCTTGCCGAAGATCACCAGCCCGGCCTTGCGGTAGGCCGTGACGATGGCGCTGTCGGCCGGCGCGACGGCGTCTTTCAGCAGGCGCGAGCCGGCCGTGGTGGGCGTGCCGGCCAGCTGGGCGCCGATGTCCTTGATCAGCCAGGGCACGCCGCCCAGCGGCCCGTCGGGCGTCCCGCCGGCCACATGGGCCCGGGCCTCGACCTCCAGCGACAGGATGATGGCGTTGAGGGTTGGATTGACCGCCTCGGCCCTGGCCAGGGCCGCTTCCAGCACCTCCGCCGCGCTGACCTGCCTGGTCGCGATCAGGGCGGCCAGCCCGGTGGCGTCCTGCGCCCGATAGTCGTCCTGGTTCATCGCCGTCTCCCCGCGGTCATGTTCAGGCAATCCGATCACAGACCGCGCGCGCCGCCAATGGTCCCCGGCGCGATGAGAGTGATCGCTGATCACTTTAATCGGAGACAAACGCCTGTTTGACCGGCACAATGCCGCCGGGGATTGAGACGCAATTTCAGGACAGGCGCGACATGGCGACCGAGCATTTCGACGTGGTGATCGTGGGCGCCGGCATCTCCGGCGTCGGCGCGGGCTACCACCTGCAGGACAAGTCGCCGGACCGGACCTACGTCATCCTCGAAGGCCGCGACACCATGGGCGGCACCTGGGACCTGTTCCGCTATCCGGGCATCCGCTCGGACTCGGACATGTACACCCTGGGCTATAGCTTCCGGCCCTGGACCGAGGCCAAGGCCATCGCCGACGGTCCGTCGATCCTGAAATACGTCAAGGACACCGCGGCCCACTACGGCATCGACAAGCACATCCGCTACGGCTGCATGGTCAGGCGCGCCAGCTGGTCGACCGAGACCGCGACCTGGACCGTCGAGGTCGAAAAGGCCGGCCAGGCGCTCGAATTCACGTGCAACTTCCTGTTCCTGTGCGGCGGCTACTACAGCTACGTCGAGGGCTACACCCCCGACTGGGCCGGCATGGAGACGTTCAAGGGGGCCATCGCCCATCCGCAGAAGTGGCCGGAGGACCTCGACTACAGCGGCAAGAAGGTGGTGGTCATCGGCAGCGGCGCGACGGCCGTCACCCTGGTGCCGGAGATGGCCCGGGACGCCGGCCATGTGACCATGCTGCAGCGCTCGCCGACCTATGTGGTCTCGCGGCCGGCCGAGGACTCCGTCGCCAACTGGCTGCGCGGCAGGCTGCCGGCCATGACCGCCTATGGCCTCACCCGCTGGAAGAACGTGCTGCTCAGCATGGTCTTCTACAACATGGCGCGGAAGAACCCGGAGAAGACCAAGGCGCGGATCATCGACATGGTCCGCCAGCAGCTGGGCCCGGACTACGACGTCGCCACCCACTTCACCCCGACCTACAATCCCTGGGACCAGCGCCTGTGCCTGGTGCCCGACGCCGACCTGTTCGACGCCATCAAGGCGGGCAAGGCCTCGGTCGTCACCGACCATATCGAGCGCTTCACGCCCAAGGGCCTGAAGCTGAAGTCCGGCGCCGAGCTGGAGGCCGACGTCATCGTCACGGCCACCGGCCTGAACCTGCAGGTGTTCAACGGCCTGGAACTGGTCGTCGATGGCCAGGTCGTCGAGCCGGCCCAGACCATGAGCTACAAGGGCATGATGTACAGCGACGTGCCCAACATGGCCTCGTCGTTCGGCTACACCAACGCGTCCTGGACGCTGAAGTGCGACCTGACCTGCGAATACGTCACCCGCCTGCTCAACCACATGGGTCGCACCGGCCAGCGCCAGGCGACGCCGCGCCGCACCGATCCGACGATCCAGGAGGAGCCGTGGCTCGACTTCTCGTCGGGCTATGTCCAGCGCTCGATCGGCCGCTTCCCCAGGCAGGGCTCGAAGACCCCCTGGAAGCTGCACCAGAACTACGCCCGCGACCTGATGGCGCTGAAGTTCGGCTCGGTGACGGACGGCGTGATGGCGTTCTCCAACCCCGCGCCGAAGGCCGCCGTGAAAGCCGCGGCCTGACGACGGCGGCGGCTTTCCCGGCGCCAGCAATCCTGTCACAAGGCTGGGCGAGGATCGGGGTGGTGGTTCGCCCCGTTGCGAGAGTTTCCGGCCCCATGTCCGACGCCCCCCGCAGGCCAATTCTGAGCCTGAAGTTTCCGCCGGCCCCCAAGGCGCCGCCCCCGCCCGTCGCGGCGGAGTCGCGCTGGAAATGCAAGCCCTGCGGCGCGACCGTCATCCTCACGGGTCGCGAGCCCGAGGACCAGGAGATCCGCTGTCCGGCCTGCAACGCCAAGCTCGGCCTGGCCGGCCAGTTCCTCAGCGACCCGCCCAGCCCGAAGATCCGCGCGCGGCGTTAGGGAAGTCGGTGAATTCGGTGGCAGTTTACGAATTCGCGATCAGATCGTTGAGTCGCCAGCCGCGCCGGGCGAATTCGTAAACTGTCACCGAATTCCGCTGATCACGCCGCGTCCTCGATCTTCAGGCTCTCGCGCAGCTCGCGCTTGACGAACTTGCCGTTGGCGTTGCGCGGCAGGGACTCCGCGAGCAGCCAGACGTAGCGCGGCGCCTTGTGGCGGGCGACCAGGGCGACGCAATGTTCGCGGATGGCGTCGGCCGACAGGGTTTCGCCGGGCCGCAGGACGATCGCCGCCCCGACCTCTTCGCCCAGCCGCGCGTCCGGTACGCCGAACACGCAGCATTCGGCCACGGCCGGATGCTGGTGGATCGTCGCCTCGACCTCGGCGCAATAGATGTTCTCGCCGCCGCGCAGGACCATGTCCTTCTTGCGATCGACGAGGAAGATGAAGCCCTCCTCGTCGATCTTCGCCACGTCGCCCGTGTGCAGCCAGCCGTCGGTGATGGAGTCCGCCGTGGCGTCGGGCCGGTTGATGTAGCCCTTGATCACCGGGGCGCCCTTGACCCACAGCTCGCCGGGCTCGCCGGCCGGCAGGTCGCGCCCCTCGTCATCGACCACCCTGGCCTCGAACGCCGGCATGGCGCGGCCGCAGCTGGCCGGCTTGTCGATGAAGAAGTCCCCGGCGATCGAGGTGATGATGCCGCAGGTCTCGGTCATGCCGTAGCCGGTGTTCGGACGGGCCGTGGCGACGGCCTCGTCGATCTTGGCCACCAGGTCAGGCTGCAGCTGCGCGCCGCCGCCGCCCAGGGTCAGCAGGCTCGAGGTATCGTATTTGGCGAAGTCCGGATGGGTGATCAGCTCGCGCGACATGACCGGCACGCCGCTCATGGCGCTGACCTTCTCGCGCTCGATCAGCTTGAGGGCTTCTTCGGCGTCCCAGCGGTACATCAGCACCATCTTGCCGCCCGCCGCGGTGGTGGCGTAGGCCCCGCAGTTGTTGGCCGTCACATGGAACAGCGGCGTGGTCACCAGGGTGACCGGGATCGGCGCGGGCGCGTCCGGATCGACCGCCAGGCCCGTCGCCCGCTGGGTCGCCAGACCCGAGGCCTGACCCGCGAACATCATGTTGAACAGGTTGCTGACGCAGCCCCGGTGGGTCAGCTGCGCGCCCTTGGGGAAGCCGGTCGTGCCCGAGGTGTAGAAGATGCAGGCGTCGGCGTCGGGATCGACCCGCACGTCCGGCAGGTCGCCGCCCGTGGCCAGCACCTCGGACCAGGGAATCGCGCCGGCGGGCGGATCGGTGCGCACGGCGACCAGCGTCGCGTCGCCCAGCATGCCAGGCTGCTCCTCGATGCGGGCGATCCGCTCGGCGTCGGCGAACACCACCTTCGGTTCGGAGTCGGTGAGGCCGAAGGCCATCTCCGGCGCGGTCCACCAGGCGTTCATGCCCACCACCGCCACGCCGATGCAGCAGGCGGCCCAGTAGATCAGCATCCATTCGGGATAGTTGCGCATGGCGATGGCCACGCGGTCGCCGGGCTTCACGCCATTGGCCATCATCCAGTTGGCGATCGCGGCCACCTGGCGGTGGGCCTGGCCATAGGTGATGCGCTCGTTCTCGTAGACCAGATAGTCGCGCCCGGCGAAGGGCAGGGTGGACAGCCACACCTCGCGGACGCTGGGCGGGGCGTTCCTGAACGACCGGATGCGCGCGCCGCGGACCTCGATATCGGCGATCTCGAAGGGCGCGCCCGGCGCGGTCAGTTCGGCCCAGGCCGCGTTCAGTTCAGCGTAGTGCATCTCGTCTCCATCCCGGTGAGTCGCGTCGGCGTCTGGCGGCCGGCTGCGGTTGCGTCATAGCGCCGGACGGTCGGGTCCGGCGAGAAATCTCGTCAGGTCGCCGCGCGGCTGGCCGCCTCGACCTTGGCGCGATCGACCAGCTGCAGGGTCGAGCTGGCCTTGGCCAGCACCTTGCCGGCGGGGTCGAGCAGGCGGCCCTCGAAGAAACAGGTGGTGCGTCCGCGCCGCTCGACCCAGGCCTCGGCGATGACCCGGCCCGGCCGGGCCGGGGCGAAGAAGCTGACCTTCAGCTCCAGCGACATCGGCACGACGCCGGGGCCGGTCATGGCGATCGCCGCGTGAGCCATGGCCGCGTCGATCCAGCCGGTCACGAAGCCGCCCTGGACCACCCCGCCGGAGTGGCACATGTGCAGGCCGGCCTCGTATTCGATGCTGGCCCGCCCCTCCGGGTTCATCTCGATACGGCGGATCATGCCCAGGGTGCGGTTCAGATCCTCGACGCCGGTTGGCGTGTCGTCAGCCATGGGACCTCCAGTTGCTTCGATGACCGCCTATAGCCGCTTGCCCCTACGGCGCCTCAATCGGCTGTTTTGTCGCCGGGGCGCCCTGGCCCGGAATTCTTCGTCGGCTCGGGGTTCGTTGGCATGTCCCGGCGCGGTTCCGGACGCTGAGCTCCGCCCGTTCACCGGCCGTCGGCGCCTTCGGCACGGACGCGCGACTGTTCGTCACCATGGGCATGCCCGCGGTCGTCTACCGCCTCGCTTTCGGCGCGTTCCGCGTGCGGGCGATCGAGCGGGGAATCCTGCGCCTGGCCGGCATCGCTCCGATCCACAGGACCCTCATGGGCGGTGTCGAGGCGGCCACGGACGCTACCCGCGCCGGCTGGCTGGAGACCGCCCGGCGGCTGGCCGGGACCGCCAGCTGACGACGCCTACGTAGTTTTCCCTAAGCGTCCGACCCGAATTTCGGCGGCCCGCGCTTCGGCCTACCCCTTCACTCACGCCGCAAGGGGAATTGTCATGATCGCCTCGACCACCTTCATCGCGTCTCGCGTTCCGGGCCACAACGCGTCGTGGGATGCCGGTTCCTCCGCGGCGCTGGACGCCATCGACCAGCTGGGCGCCCGCGAGACCTTCGGCAAGGACGAGGAAATCTACGGCCAGGCCGAGCCGGTCGAGCGCATCTACCGCGTCGTCAGCGGCGCGGTGCGCACGACCCGCCTGCTCAGCGACGGACGCCGCCAGGTCGGTGAATTCTATTTCCCGGGCGATGTGTTCGGTCTGGAGACCGGCCCCGATCACCGCTATTCGGCCGAGGCGCTGTGCGAGTGTGTCGTCCTGTCGGTGAAGCGTTCGGCCCTGCGCGCCAGCGACGCCGCCGCCGAGTTCGACCGCATGATCTGGCAGGCGACCGTTCGTGAACTCGAGCGCGCCCAGGACCACGTCCTGATGCTCGGCCGCAAGACCGCCTCGGAGCGCGTGGCCAGCTTCCTGCGTGGCGTGGTCGATCGGACCGGCGGTCTGGGCGATCTGCCGATGAGCCGCCAGGACATGGCCGACTACCTGGGCCTGACCATCGAGACGGTGTCGCGCATGCTCAGCCAGCTTCAATCGAGCGCCGTCGTCGAATTCGACGCCCTGCGTCACTTCAAGGTGCGCAATCCGCAGGCTCTTGAGCGCCTGGCCGCCTGAGACAAATCGCGCGCCTCGACCGACATGGCTGGATGGGTATAGTCGGTCGGGGCGACCATGACCTATCCGACCAAATCCAGCGATGACGACGAAGCGGTAACGCCGGAAGAGGCGCTCCAGGCTCTTCGCGAGCGCGAGGCGCACCTGCGGTCGATTCTCGACACCGTGCCCGACGCGATGATCGTCATCGATATCCACGGCGTCATGCAGTCGTTCAGCACGACCGCCGAGCGGCTGTTCGGCTGGACCGCCGCCGAGGCGGTCGGCCGCAACGTCAGCATGCTGATGCCGCAGCCCTATCATGACGCGCATGACAGCTATCTTGAGCGCTACGTCGCGACCGGGGAGCGGCGGATCATCGGCATCGGCCGCGTTGTCGTGGGCGAGCGCCATGACGGATCGACCTTCCCCATGGAGCTGGCCGTCGGCGAGATGAAGTCGGCCGACCGCCGCTATTTCACCGGCTTTGTACGCGACCTGACCGAACGGCAGGAAACCGAACGGCGCCTGCAGGATCTGCAGTCGGAACTGGTTCATGTCTCGCGGCTTACAGCGATGGGCGAGATGGCTTCTGCGCTGGCCCACGAACTGAACCAGCCGCTGTCGGCCGCGGCCAACTATCTGAAGGGGTCGCGCCGGTTGCTGGAGTCCGATACGCCGGACCTGCCGCGACTGCGCGAGGCCATGGAGAAGGCGGCCGACCAGACCCTGCGCGCCGGCCAGATCATTCGTCGCCTGCGGGACTTCGTGGCCCGCGGCGAATCGGAGCCGCGCATCGAGAACCTGCCCAAGGCCATCGAGGAGGCGGGGGTGCTGGCCCTGATCGGGGCGGCCGAGCGGGGCGTGCGCGTCCGCTATCGCATCGACAAGAGCGTCGATCTGGTGCTGGCCGACAAGGTCCAGATCCAGCAGGTTCTGGTCAATCTGATGCGCAACGCCATCGAGGCGATGCAGGACTCCGACCGCCGGGAGTTGACCGTGGGGGCGTCGCCGGCGCGGGACGGCATGATCGAGATCGCCGTCGCCGACACCGGCCCCGGAATTGGCCCCGACGTATCCGAAAGGTTGTTTCAACCGTTCTTTACCACCAAAACCCAGGGCATGGGCGTAGGCTTGTCGATATCCCGCACGATCGTCGAGGCGCACGGCGGCCGAATCTGGGTGGAGACCAACGACAGGGGCGGCGCGACTTTTCGTTTCACCCTAAGGGCCGTGCGGCCGGAGGATCTGGGCGACGATGACTGACCGGCTCGTGCACATCATCGACGATGACGAGGCAATACGGGATTCGCTGGTCTTCCTGCTGGACACGGCGGGGTTCTCCGTGGAGGCCAGCCCCTCGGCGACGGCCTTCCTGAGGACGATCCCCGACCCGCGACTGGGCTGCATCGTCACCGACATCCGCATGCCCGACATGACCGGCCTGGAGCTGATCCGGGTCCTCAGGGCCGACGGCCACGACTATCCGGTGATCGTCATCACCGGCCACGGCGACGTGCCGCTGGCGGTCGAGGCGATGAAGGCCGGGGTCATCGACTTCCTCGAAAAGCCGTTTGACGACGAGACGCTGCTGGGCGCGATCAGTATCGCCCTGCGCCCGCGAACCGATTCGCCCGGGACCAGTCCCGAGCGCCTGGCTATCGTCGATCGCCTGAACGATCTGTCGCCTCGTGAACGCGACGTCCTGGCCGGGGTCGTGGCGGGCAAGCCGAACAAGGTGATCGCTCACGAGCTCGGCATCAGCCCCCGCACGGTGGAGGTCTATCGGGCCAATCTGATGACCAAGATGGCGGCCACCAGCCTGTCCGAACTGGTCCGCATGGCGCTGATCGCGGGCTATTGATTCTGTCATTGAGGCAGATCAATGCACGCCCTGTCGGGCTGGACGCATGGTTCTTCTATGTGTCCAGACAGCGGAACCGGGTCCGTCGCCCGACCTACAGTGGTCGTGGTCGATGACGACGAACATCTCCTGAACGCCCTCAGGTTTTCCCTGGAGCTGGACGGGCTGCGCGTCATCACCCACCGCTCCGCGGAATCGGTCGCGCTGGACTCGCTGCCCACCAGCAACGGCTGCCTGGTGCTGGACTACCGCCTGCCGGCCGCGAACGGACTGGATCTGCTGGGCCGCCTTCGCGCTGGTGGCGTGATGCTGCCCGCCATTCTGATCACCAGCCACGCCAGCCCGCAGGTGCGGACGCTCGCCCGGGCCGAGGGCGCGGTGCTGATCGAAAAGCCGCTGCTGGGCGACACCCTGGCGACCGCCATCCACGACGTGCTGGCCGCGAGCGCCGCCCCGCCAAAATGATCTAGGTCAATGATGCGATCCCTCCGGAGCGTCCTACTTGGGCTCTATTCTGGAGGAACACAGCAATGCTCGAGACCTTGGCGGCCCTGCCGCCCGCCCATCAGGCCTACCTCGCGATGGTCATCGTTGGCTTCTGCGCCTTTGGCCTGACGCTCGGGGTCGTATCGACGCTGGCCAGCCCGAAGAACTGAGGCCTGACGCCGGCTGGCTCCGCCGCCGGCGTTTTTCACATTCTAAAAATGACGCCCCCGTCATCTTTGTGACCGGCGCAAAAATGGGAGACAGGAAATGCTGAAAGTCAAACTGGTCGATGGGCCGCCCCAGGAGGTCCGGGAGTTCGACGACGAACTGACCCACAAGCTCACGGCCGACGACGTTGAGGTCATCCGCGAGATTTTCCGCACGCCGCTGACCGGGTCCTACAACTGGGACTATCAGGATGCCAACGCCCGGATCCGCAAGCTCTACGAGCTCGGCAAGCGCTTCAACTGGGACGCCCAGATGGACGTCGACTGGGAGGCGCCGTTCTCGCGCGACGAGATGCCCAACGACCCGACGATGAACGCCTTCGCCGGCCACCCCAAGTACGAGGCCCTGACGCCGGAGCAGAAGCTCGACTTCGCCTGGCGCAGCCACGCCCAGACCCTGTCGCAGTTCCTCCACGGCGAGCAGGGGGCCATGTTGGTCGCCAGCCAGCTGGTCAGCTGCGCCCCGACCTATGACGCCAAGCTCTACGCCTCGTCCCAGACCTTCGACGAGGCCCGGCACGTCGAGGTGTTCCACAAATACCTGACCGAGCGCTGCAAGATCGTCTACCCGATCAACCCCAACCTGAAGCTGCTGCTGGACAAGGTGCTGACCGACGAGCGCTGGGACCTGAAGTTCATCGGCATGCAGGTGCTGATCGAAGGTCTGGCCCTGGCGGCCTTCCAGTCGATGACCCAGAGCACCCGCGATCCGCTGCTGAAGCAGATCCTCGAGCTGGTCCAGCGCGACGAGGGGCGGCACGTGGCCTTCGGCGTCAACTATCTCGAAGACTGGATCCGGGCCCTGCCGGAAAACGAGATCGAGGAGCGCGCCCAGTTCGCCTACGAGGCCTGCGTGATCATGCGCGAGCGCCTGTTCAGCGTGGATGTGCCGCAGGAGTACGGCTTCACCCTCGAGGAAGCCCGCGAGATCAACCACCAGGCCCAGGCCGGCGGCGCCTTCCGCGACTTCCTGTTCGCCCGGATGATCCCCAACCTCAAGCGCATCGGCCTGCTGACCGAAACCGTCCGGCCGAAGTTCGAGGCGCTGGGCGTGCTGCGGTTCGAGGACGAGGTCCACGATGGCCTGATCGACTGGGCGACGCTCGAAAAGCCGCTGCCCGTGACCATCCGGCAGATGGCCGCCGAGTAGCGCCGTCCCGCATTCGCGCCTCCAACTCAAGGCCCCCGGCTCCTCCGGCCCGGGGGCCTTTTTTTGTCCGGAAAGAAGACGGCGGGACATGGCGTCAAGTGATCGTGGCGCGGGGGGCGAGAATTGATCCACGTCACGGCCCGAGTTGCCGGATCCGATATTGATGATCTGTCCGAGGCGATAACAGCCTCGGCCTGAAATCAAGGGGATACGAAGATGAAAACCAAGATCGCCACCGCGGTCGTCGCCGCCGTCCTGGCGGCGGGCGGGGCCGCCTCGGCCCAGGACTTCCAGCCCAAGACCGCGGGGACCCTGCTGATCGACTTCCGCGCCACGTCGGTGGCTCCCGACGAGTCGGGCGCGATCTTCACCGCCGGCGGCGTCGATACCGGACTGGACGTCAAGGTCGATAGCGACACCATCCCGAGCCTCGGGATCTCCTACTTCCTCACCGACAAGGTCGCGGTCGAGCTGATCCTCGGCACGTCGAAGCACACGGTCTCGGCCACCACCGCCCCGACCGCCACCGCGGTTCATGACACCTGGGTGCTGCCGCCGGTTCTGTCGGTGCAGTACCACCCGCTGCCGGCCGCCCGGTTCAGCCCCTATGTCGGCGCCGGCGTGAACTACATGCTGTTCTACAGCGGCGAAGACCGGAACGGTTTCAGCGTCGATCTGGACAACGGCTTTGGCTACTCGCTGCAGGCCGGCGTGGACATCGCCATCAAGGGCCCCTGGTCGGTGAACGTCGATGTCAAGAAGGTCTTCTTCGACACCGACGCCAACATCAACAGCGGCACGCTGCGCTCGGACGTCACGCTCGACCCGCTGGTCGTGTCGGTCGGCCTGGGACGCAAGTTCTAGGCGTCGCCGTCCCCGGCATCGAGACCGGCCAGCTCGGAAAGCTCGGCCGGCTTCTCGATGCTGAGGCTGTGCAGGGACAGCAGCCGGATCACGCCGCGGGTCTTCAGCCGTGACGTGACCCGGCTGACCGTCTCGGTGGTCAATCCCAGATAGTCGGCGATCTCGGCCCGGGTCATGGGCAGCTGGATGACGCGGCCAGGGCCGCCCGCCCGCCTGTCCCGCGCCGCCAGATCCGCCAGGAACGACGCCAGCCGCTCGACGGCGGTCTTGCGGCCCAGCAGAAGCATCTGATTGTGGGCCGCCTGCAGCTCGTGAGAGGCGCGGTCCAGCAGGGCCGCCTCCAGGTCCGGCTGCTCGGCCAGCATGCGCCGGTAGGTCTTCTTGAGGAACCGGCAGGCCGACCCGCCCGTCAGGGCCTCGGCGGAGAAGGCGTAGCGGTCGCCGGTGGCCAGACCGAGGAAGTCCCCCGGAAACAGAAAGCCGACGATCTGCCGCCGCCCGTCGGGCAGCAGCTTGTAGACCCGCACCGAGCCGGCCGTGATGTTGAACAGGTTGGTCGCCGGATCGCCTTCCCGCACCAGGATTTCCCCGGTCGTGAAAATCTGGTGGTCGGAGATCGCCGACAGCCGGCGCAGGCCGTCATCGGCCAGAACGCTGCAGACGCTCAGATGCCGCGCGGTGCAGAGGCCGCACGGGTCCAGCCGCCCATCGACGGCGCAGGCGAGGGCTTCTATCTTTGCGGTCATGGCGCGGAATTCCCAGAGGATTCGCAAGCTTGACGCAGATCAACGATCCGAACGGTCGTGGCTGCGAGCGTCATCCTTGGCATGGACAAGCGTTTGAACAAAGTGGTGGTGACCCGGCTGTCGGCCGACGAGGTCGATGAAGCGTTCGGCCTCGCGAGGCTGGCGTTTCCGGACCTCACGCCCGGGCGCTGGCGGGCGACCGCGCGTCGCTGGACGGCCCACCCGGCGGGAACGACCGGCGCGCTGGTGGCGCGCGACGGGGCGGGCCGGCTCAACGGCCTGGCGCCCTTTACCGTGCAGACCAACCTGCAGGCGGGCCGCAGCCTCTGGGTCGAGCGGGTGGCGTCCTTCTCGCTGCTCGACGCGCGCCCGATCATCGAGGCGCTGGCCGACGGCCTGCGCGAGGTCGCCCGGTCCCTGGGCTGTCGCGGCATGACCGTGCAGATCGAGACCGGCGACCGCGCGTTGCTCGAGGCGCTCGGTCGCGGTCGCGGTCGCGCGAGCGCCAGGTCCACGCTGGTCCGCGCCACGGTCTAGGCGCGCCCGGGGCCGCGGGTGGCCAGGGTCACGAGGCCCACCAGCGCGACCACCGTCAACGCCGCGGCCGGCAAACACAGCGGGCAATGTCCGAACAGGAACTGCGAATCGTCGCCGCAGAGCTGGCCGTAGATCGTCAACTGCGGCCATTCGCGGATCACCACGCCGAGCCACAACGCCAGCGCGCCGAGCGTGCTGTGCAGGGTGATCAGCTCAAGCTGGGCCGTATTTTTGAGCGCGCGGACTCGCATCTTCGTCTCCCGATGTTGCACCGCATTCTTTTCCCCGAGCGGGGGTCGAAGGCCTTGATGCAGATCAACGCGGGGCCACCCCCACGGCCCTAGCTGGACCTCAAGACATATTGGGGCCTTCACATATGAAACAGGTATCGAAACCGGGCGGCGGATCCCTGGACGGACCCGTCCTCCTGACGTTCACCATTCTTGGGGGGCTGCTGTTCGCGGTGGCGGCGGCGATGACGGACGATCCGTTGTTCCGCTTCCAGGCGTACATCTTCATCGCGGCGGCCGTGGCTGGCGGCTTCGCGCTGAACGCCGCGATCAGCGGCGGGCTGCTGAACAACGACCAGAGCAAATACATGGACGGCGTGGTTCGCGCCGGCGTCATCGCGACCATGTTCTGGGGCGCGGTGGGCATGCTGGTGGGGGTGGTCATCGCCGCCCAGCTGTCATGGCCCAACCTGCTCTATTTTCCTGACTTCGGCTGGCTGAACTTCGGCCGGCTGCGACCATTGCATACGTCCGGGGTGATCTTCGCCTTCGGCGGCAACGCCCTGATCTGCACCTCGTTCTATGTCGTGCAGCGGACCTGCCGGGCGCGCCTGTTCGGCGGCGTCATGCCGTGGTTCGTCTTCTGGGGCTACCAGCTGTTCATCGTTCTGGCGGCCACCGGCTATCTGACCGGCATCACCCAGAGCAAGGAATACGCCGAGCCCGAATGGCTGGTGGACCTGTGGCTGACCGTCGTCTGGGTCGCCTATCTGCTGACCTTCCTCGGGACGATCTGGAAGCGCAAGGAACCCCACATCTATGTGGCCAACTGGTTCTACCTTGCCTTCATCGTCACCATCGCGGTGCTGCACATCGTCAACAACCTGGCCCTGCCGGTCAGCCTGCTGAACCACCGCAGCTACAGCCTGTTCTCCGGCGTCCAGGACGCCCTGACCCAGTGGTGGTACGGCCACAACGCGGTGGGCTTCTTCCT
>JAUSMJ010000038.1 GCA_030645575.1 Caulobacter sp.
GATAAAATTTTATGGAGAAAAAGATGCAGAATTTCTTTCTCCGGAAGATTACCCAACTTTAAAAGAAAAAATTAGTTGGGCGGACGCTATTGCAATTGGTTCCGGTATTGGCAGAAAGGAATCAACCATTGAATTTGTTCATCTCCTTCTGCGCAAGCATCCAAATAAAAAAATTGTTATTGATGCTGATGCTATTTTTGCTCTTAGAGAAAATGGTTATAAAAAGTTTAAACTAAATAATGCAGTGTTAACTCCTCATCTTGGAGAATTTTGCACATTGATAGGTGAAGAAAAAGCTACCGTTGAAAAGGATTTGCTTTATTACGGAAAAGAATTTGTAAAAGAAACACATTCCACATTAGTTCTTAAAGGTCCCAGGACAATTACTTTTACATCTGATGGAAAAGCATTCATTAATTCTACCGGTAATGAAGGACTGGCAAAATTCGGAAGCGGAGATGTTTTAACCGGATTGCTGGCAAGTTTCCTGGCGCAAATTAAAAACACTCGCCACGCCGTGCTAAGCGCGGTTTATCTGCATGGATTGGCGGCAGATCAACTGAAAGAAAAAAAATCAGCATATGGTTTTACAGCGAGTGATCTGTCTGGACCCGCCTGGAGGTGGTGTTCGCCAAGCAGGAGCCCGTCATGGGCTCGATCGTCGGCCGCGTGAAGGGCGGCTTCACCGTCGACCTGGGCGGCGCCAGCGCCTTCCTGCCGGGCTCGCAGGTCGATATCCGTCCGGTTCGCGACGTCGGCCCGCTGATGGGCAAGGAACAGCCCTTCGCCATCCTCAAGATGGACCGTCCGCGCGGCAATATCGTCGTCTCGCGTCGCGCCATCCTGGAAGAAGCCCGCGCCGAGCAGCGCACCGAGCTGGTCAGCCAGCTGCTGGAAGGCGAAGTCCGCGAAGGCGTGGTCAAGAACATCACCGACTACGGCGCGTTCGTGGACCTGGGCGGCATCGACGGCCTGCTGCACGTCACCGACATGAGCTGGAAGCGCGTCTCGCATCCCAGCCAGGTCCTGGCGGTCGGCGACACCGTCAAGGTGCAGATCATCAAGATCAACCCGGACACCCAGCGCATCAGCCTGGGCATGAAGCAGCTGCAGTCCGATCCCTGGGACGGCGTCGAAGCCAAGTACCCGGTCGGCGCCAAGTACACCGGCCGCATCACCAACATCACCGACTACGGCGCGTTCGTTGAGCTGGAAGCCGGGGTCGAGGGCCTGGTGCACGTCTCGGAAATGTCCTGGACCAAGAAGAACGTCCACCCGGGCAAGATCGTCTCCACCTCGCAGGAAGTGGACGTCATCGTGCTCGACGTCGACAGCTCCAAGCGCCGCGTGTCGCTGGGCCTGAAGCAGGCCATGGCCAACCCCTGGGACGCCTTCCTGGCCACCCACCCGATCGGCTCGACCGTCGAGGGCGAAGTCAAGAACGCCACCGAGTTTGGCCTGTTCGTCGGCCTGGACGGCGACATCGACGGCATGGTCCACCTGTCCGACCTGGACTGGAACGCGTCTGGCGAAGAAGCCATGGCCAAGTTCAAGAAGGGCGACATGATCAAGGCCAAGGTGCTGGACGTCGATGTCGAGAAGGAACGCATCAGCCTGGGCGTCAAGCAGCTGGGCGGCGATCCGATGACCGGCGACACCTTCCGCAAGGGTCAGACGGTGACCGTCACGGTGACCGAAATCACCACTGGCGGCATTGAAGTGAAGTTCGGCGAAGACGACGCGCCGATGACCGCCTTCATCCGCAAGTCGGACCTGTCGCGCGACCGTCAGGAGCAGCGCCCCGAGCGCTACGCCGTTGGCGACCGCGTCGATGCCCAGGTGACCAACATCGACAAGGCCGCCCGTCGGGTGTCCGTCTCGATCAAGTCGCTGGAAATGGCCGAAGAAAAGGAAGCCATCGAGCAGTTCGGGTCGTCCGACTCGGGCGCCTCGCTGGGCGACATCCTCGGCGCGGCCCTGCGCGAGAAGGCCTCGAAGGACTAACCTTCGGCGTCAGCTTTCGATCAATGCGGCGGCCGGGGTTTCCCCGGCCGCCGTTTTCGTATGCGCCGCCAGACGGGCCGACTCCTGGGCCCCCGGCACGATGTCCAGGCTGGCCCAGCTGGCCCCCGCGGCCCGCACGGCCGTCAGGCTCGCCACCGACCGCACGGCGTGCACCAGCAGTCCTGGTCCGATTTTCCGCAGCGCCAGCACGGTGCGCAGCATGGCCTCGGCGTCCTCGGTCTCGCCCAGATCCGCCGCCTCGACCGTCGCGCCGGTGAAACCGCAGTCGGTCAGGTCGCGGATCGCCCGGCGGTTCGGCGTCGCCCGCGCCAGCACGCCGCGGAAGATCGGCTGCAGCTGACCGGCCGCCTCGCGCAACGCCGAATGGGGCGTGCCCGATTCCACGCCCGTCACCTCGCACAGGATCAGACTGCGCAGCCGGACCTGCCCCGACGCCGCCAGGCGCAGCAGCTTGCGCCGGGACCGCTCGGCGCGCAGGGACGACCAGGACAGGGGCAGGACCAGCAGCTGCGGCCGCTCGCTCTCCGGGGTCGGGACGAGGGCCTCGAAGGCCTTTTCCATCACCGCCAGATCGAGCCGTTCGAGATCGACGGGGTTGAGGGATTCGGCGGGCGCCGGCGTCAGCCGACCGTCCGGCTGCCGCTTGCTGACGACGCAGGCGACGGCCCGCCCCCGCATGGAGCCCTCGCCCAGCGCGATGACCGGTCGCAGCACGCCATCCACGAGCAGCCGCAGGCCGGAGGCTCCCGCCAGGCCCGCCGCGATCCTGGGGCCGCGAAGCCGCTCCAGAGCCGCCGCCCGGGAAGGCGACGGGTTGTTCATCCGGTCCCTACTCACGCAGACCCCCGCCAATTGCACGCCGCATCTCGCTCCAGGGCAGCCTCCCACATGGGCATTGCATCCGGCTTAATGCGTCATCGACCGACAACCCCTTGAAGACTCAAGAATGATTGGGCAAAGGTCGGGCGGCCGACGAGGGGCCGGGGGTAGCGTCATGATCAAGTCCGAACTGATCGCCAGGCTCGCCACGGAGAATCCCCACCTGACCCAGCGCGATATCGAGCGCGTGGTCGGCGTGATCCTGGAAAAGATGACCGTGGCGCTGGAGGGCGGCGGCCGCGTCGAGCTACGCGGCTTCGGCGCCTTTTCCGTCCGCTCGCGCCCCGCGCGCGCCGGACGCAATCCGCGCACGGGCGAGCCCGTGTCGGTCAAGGGCAAGCACGTGCCGTTCTTCAAGAGCGGCAAGGAACTGCGCGAGCGGCTCAACGCCGACTGACGCGATGGCCGGCGCCAAGATCTGCGGCCTGTCGACGCCGGAAACCGTCCAGGCCGCCCTCGACGGCGGCGCGGTGTTCCTGGGGTTCAATTTCTTTCCGCCCAGCCCGCGCTTCGTGACGCCCGAGGCCGCCGCCCGGCTGGTCCCGCCAGCGCGCGGCAGGGCGACGATCGTGGCCGTGACCGTCGATCCCGACGACGACCTGATCGACCGGCTGATGGCGGGCCTCAAGCCAGACCTGATCCAGCTGCACGGCAAGGAGACGCCGTCGCGGGCCCGCGAGATCGCCGCCAGGGCCGGGGTGGGGGTGATCAAGGCCCTGCCTGTTTCCGAGGCCGCCGATCTGGACGCCGCCCGGGCCTACGAGGCGGTCGTCGAGCATCTGATGTTCGACGCCAAACCGCCGGCCGACGCCGCCATGCCGGGCGGACTGGGGTCGGCGTTCGACTGGACGATCCTCTCCGGGCGTCGTTTCGGCAGGCCCTACCTTCTTGCCGGCGGCCTCGATCCCTGGAACGTCGCCGAGGCCCTGCGCCAGTCCGGCGCGCCGCTCGTGGACGTTTCCTCTGGCGTGGAGCGCGGCCCGGGGATAAAGGACCCCGGCCTGATTTCGGCCTTTCTGGAGGCGGTCCGCCGCGCCTGAGTTGTCTGACGCCGTGAACGCCCCCTCTCCAATGACGACTGGCAAGCCCAACGACTGGTCCGCCTTCCCGGACGCCCAGGGCCGCTTCGGCGACTATGGCGGCCGCTATGTGCCCGAGACCCTGATGCCGCTCGTGCTTGAGCTGGAGAAGGCCTACGCCGCGGCCGACGCCGATCCGGCCTTCCACGGCGAACTCGACGGCTTCCTCAAACACTATGTCGGCCGGCCCAACCCGCTGTACTTCGCCGAGCGGCTGACCGCCCACATCGGCGGGGCGAAGATCTACTTCAAGCGCGAGGAGCTGAATCACACCGGCGCGCACAAGATCAACAACTGCATGGGCCAGATCCTGCTGGCCATGCGGATGGGCAAGACCCGCATCATCGCCGAGACCGGCGCCGGCCAGCACGGCGTGGCCAGCGCCACCGTCTGCGCCCGCTTCGGCCTGCCCTGTGTCGTCTATATGGGCGCGGTGGACGTCGAGCGGCAGAAGCCCAACGTCTTCCGCATGAACCTCTTGGGCGCCGAAGTGCGGCCGGTGACGTCCGGGGCCGGAACGCTCAAGGACGCCATGAACGAGGCCATGCGCGACTGGGTGACCAACGTCGAGGACACCTATTACATGATCGGCACGGCCGCCGGTCCGCACCCGTATCCGGCCATGGTCCGCGACTTCCAGTCGGTGATCGGCAAGGAGATCCGCGCGCAGATCCTCGAGGCCGAGGGACGCCTGCCCGACGCCCTGGTCGCCTGCGTCGGCGGCGGGTCGAACGCCATCGGCACCTTCCATCCGTTCCTCGCTGACGAGGGCGTGAAGATCTTCGGCGTCGAGGCCTCGGGCCATGGGCTGGAGACCGACAAGCATGCCGCCTCCCTGACCGGCGGCAAGCCGGGCGTCCTGCACGGCAACAAGACCTATCTGCTGCAGGACGACGACGGCCAGATCCTCGACGCCCATTCGATCAGCGCCGGGCTCGACTATCCGGGCATCGGGCCGGAACACAGCTGGCTGCATGACGTCGGCCGGGCGAAGTACCTGACCTGCACCGACGACGAGGCCCTGGCGGCGTTCCAGCTGTGCGCCGAGCTGGAGGGCATCATCCCCGCCCTCGAAAGCGCCCACGCCATCGCCAAGCTGCCCGAGGTGGCCAAAGAGGTCGGCAAGGACGGGATCGTCGTCATGACGCTGTCGGGCCGGGGCGACAAGGACGTCAACACCGTCGCCACCGCGCTGGG
The DNA here is from genome assembly GCA_030645575.1 of Caulobacter sp. GTDB lineage: Bacteria > Pseudomonadota > Alphaproteobacteria > Caulobacterales > Caulobacteraceae > Caulobacter. The sequence goes on from JAUSMJ010000038.1 coordinate 5,181, forward strand.
AATGACGATTTGACCGCCAACCGCCTGACCACGCGCTTCGCGGCCCTGGCCGCCGAGGACCGCGCCGCCTTCGTCGCCTACATCATGGCCGGCGACCCGGGTATCGAGGCATCCTTCGATATCCTGGCGAAACTGCCCGCCGCCGGCGCGGACATCATCGAGCTGGGCATGCCCTTCTCCGACCCGATGGCCGAGGGTCCGACGATCCAGCGCGCGGCCCAGCGGTCGCTGGCCGCGAAGACAAAGATGGCCGACGTCCTGGCCATGGTCGCCCGCTTCCGCCAGCAGGACGACGCCACTCCGATCGTGCTGATGGGCTATCTCAATCCAGTGCTGTTCCACGGCTACGAGGCCTTCGCCGCCGCCGCCGCGAAGGCCGGCGTCGATGGGATGATCATCGTCGACTGCCCGCCGGAGGAGGCCGATCCGCTGGCCGACGCGCTGGACGCCGTGGGCGTCTCGCTGATCCGGCTGGCCGCCCCGACCACCGACGACGCCCGCCTGCCGGCCGTGGTCCGTCGCACCTCGGGCTTCGTCTACTACGTCTCCGTCGCCGGGGTGACCGGGGTCAAGGAAGCGGTCGCCGCCTCGGTGGCCCAGCCTGTGCAGAGGCTGCGGGCGGCGTCCGGCCTGCCGGTCGCGGTGGGATTCGGCATCCGCACGCCCGAACGGGCGGCGGAAGTGGCCCGGCTCGCCGACGGCGTGGTGGTCGGATCGGCCCTGGTCGATGAAATCGAGGGCGCCTTGAACGACGGGGCGAACGAAAACGTGACTGAAAGAGTTCTTTCCAAGGCGTCGGAGCTGGCTAAGGCTGTGCGCTTGGCGCGAGTCAGGGATGCTTGAAGCAATGGCGATGGCTGACCCGAAGAACGACAAACCGACCCGGGGTAACGCGCGCGAGCGTCAGGGCTGGCTTGCCCGCATCGCGCCGGGCGTCCGCGGCGCGTTCGTAAAGCGCGAAACGCCCGAGAACCTGTGGGTCAAATGCCCCGACACCGGGGAGATGATCTATCGCCCGGATCTGGAAGCCGCCTGGTGGGTGACCCCCGCCGGCCGTCATATGCGCATCGGGCCGGACCTGCGCTTCAAATACACGTTCGACGACGAGACCTTCGAGACCTTCGACACGCCGAAGGTCCCCGAGGACCCGCTGCACTTTACCGACGGCCGCTCCTACAAGGACCGCCTGACCGCGGCCCGCAAGGCCACCGGCGAGCCGGACGCCATGGCCATCGCCGCCGGCCCGGTCGGCGGGACCGAGACGGTCGTGCTGGTGCAGGACTTCGCCTTCATGGGCGGCTCTCTGGGCTTGGCCGCCGGCGAGGCCTTCATTTCCGCCGCCCGCATCGCCATCGAGCGGCAGGCGCCCCTGGTGGTCTACACCGCCGCCGGCGGGGCGCGGATGCAGGAAGGGACCCTGTCTCTGATGCAGATGGCCCGCTCGACCCTGGCGATCCAGGAGCTCAAGCGCGCCCGCCTGCCCTACATCGTGGTGCTGACCGACCCGACGACGGGCGGGGTCACCGCCAGCTACGCCATGCTGGGCGACATCCACATCGCCGAGCCGGGCGCCCTGATCGGCTTCGCGGGCCAGCGGGTGATCGAACAAACCATCCGCGAGACCCTGCCGCCGGGCTTCCAGCGCGCCGAGTATCTGGTGGAAAAGGGTATGGTCGATCGCGTGGTCGCCCGCCACGAGCTGCCGGTCGTGCTCGGCTCGATCCTCAAGACCCTGATGATGGGTCGCAACGGCCAGAAGGCTGCGTAGCGCCGCCTTCCCAGCCGCGTCAGGGAGTGGCTTTGGCCAAGCTTGATCCGAAATCCGTGACGCCGCCGCCCGCCGCGAATTCCGGCGAGAGCTGGATGTCCAGGCTGGCGCCCGGCGTCCGCAAGGTCTTCAAGCCGGCGAAGGCCGCGGACGACCAGTGGGTCAAATGCCCCGACACCGGCGAAATGAATCACCGGCCGGACCTTGAGGCCGCCCTGTGGGTCACGCCGTCGGGCCGGCATATGCGGATCGCGCCGGCCCTGCGCCTGGCCTACAGCTTCGACGGCGGGGTCTACGAACGCCTGCCCACTCCGGCGGCCCCGGCTGATCCGCTCCGCTTCGATGACGGTAGGCCCTATGGCGAGCGACTGGCGGCGGCGCGTGCGGCCAGCGGCGAGGACGAGGCCATGAGCCTGGCCGTCGGCAGGATCGGCGGCCAGCCGGCCGTCGTCGCCGTGCAGAACTTCACCTTCATGGGCGGGTCCCTCAGTCCGGCCGTGGGCGAGGCCTTCATCGTCGCCGCCCGCGAAGCCGTGGCGCGCCGCGCCGCGATGGTGGTGTTCACTGCTTCGGGCGGGGCTCGGATGCAGGAGGGGACCCTGTCCCTGATGCAGATGGCCCGCACGACCCTCGCCATCCAGGAACTGAAACGGGCGCGGCTTCCCTATATCGTGGTGCTGACAGATCCGACCACGGCGGGGGTGATGGCCAGCTACGCCATGCTGGGCGACATCCACCTGGCCGAGCCCGGGGCCCTGATCGCCTTTACCGGCCGCCGGGTGATCGAACAGACTATCCGCGAGACCCTTCCCGCCGCTTTCCAGACCGCCGAGTTCCTGATTGAGCGCGGGGTCATAGACCGCATCGTGCCTCGCGACGAAATGGCCGCCGTACTTGGGTCGATCCTGAGGACGCTGATGATGGGAAGCCCGCCTTCGTCGGGCGCTTGACCGGCCATGAGCGACCATCTTCGAGCCCATGACGCCGCGCTTGAGCGGCTTCGCCTGCTGCACCCCCAGCGGATCGACCTGTCGCTGGGGCGCATGCATCGCCTTTGCGCGGCGCTCGGCGATCCCCAGCGCCGGCTGCCGCCCGTGGTCCATGTGGCCGGGACCAACGGCAAGGGCTCTACCGTCGCGGTCCTGCGGGCCATCGCCGAGGCGGCCGGCCTGCGCGTGCATGTGTTCACCTCGCCCCATCTGGTGCGGTTCGCCGAGCGCATCCGGCTGGCCGGAACCCTGATCACCGACGCGCATCTGGCCGAGGTGCTGGAGCGCGTCGAACAGGCCAACGCGGGCGAGGCGATCACCTTCTTCGAGATCACCACGGCCGCCGCCCTCCAGGCCTTCTCCGAGGTGGAGGCCGACCTGTGCCTGCTGGAGGTGGGCCTGGGCGGCTCGCTGGACGCCACCAACGTGCTCGAACGGCCGGCGGTCAGCGTCATCGCCCCGGTCGATCACGACCACCGCGAGTTCCTTGGCGACACCATCGCCGGCATCGCCGGGGAGAAGGCCGGCATCATCAAGCGCGGCGCGCCGGTGGTTGTCGGGCGACAGTCGGAAGAAGCCTTCGCGGTCATCGAGGCGCGGGCCCGGGCGCTCGGCGCGCCGTTGCTGGCCATGGGCGTGGACTTCGACGCCTGGCCCGAGCGCGGCCGGCTGGTGGTCCAGCTGGAGGACCGGCTGCTGGACCTGCCCCTGCCGTCGCTGGCCGGCCCGCACCAGATCGACAACGCCGCCCTGGCCGCCGTCGCCGCCCTGCAGCTGCGCGAGGCGCGGATCGACGAGGTCGCGATCGGCCGGGGCGTCGCCACCGCTGTCTGGCCGGCGCGGATGCAGCGCCTGACCAAGGGGCCGCTCGGCGAACGGGCCCAGGCGGTCGGGGCGGACCTGTGGCTGGACGGCGGGCACAATCCGCACGCGGCCCTGGCCCTGGCCCGCGCCGTCGGCGATCTGGCGGCGCGCGACGGCCGGCCGATCGTGCTGATCTGCGGACTGCTGGCCAACAAGGATGTGGACGGCTTCTTCGCCGCCTTCACCGACCTGCGACCGCGCATCCTGGCCGTTCCGTTCGAGGCGGACGCGGCCAGCCCGCCGGAACGGCTGGTCACGGCGGCGGCGGCGGCTGGACTGGAGGCGGGCCAGGCGCGGGGCGTCCTGGCGGCGCTGGAGACCGTGCTGGCGGGGGACGGGCCCCCGCCGCACATCGTCATCTGCGGCTCGCTCTATCTCGCCGGCGAGGTGCTGGCGATGTCGGAGAGCACGTGGCCTACGTGAGGCCAAGATCGATCACCGATCACAAACCACACGTCATGGCCCGACTTGTTCGGGCCGCCCAGGCGCGGTGAGGGGAATGGGTATCGGAGCCGGGCTCGTCTCACCCCGCAGAGTCCGTGTCCATCGGTGGCCCGAACAAGTCGGGCCATGACGGACCTGGAGATCAGGCCGGCTGCACGCCGGCTTCGTTGAGCCATTCGAGGATCTTCTGCTTGGGCATGGCGCCGACCTTCATCGAGGCCATCTGCCCGTCGCGGAACAGCATCATCGTCGGAATGCCGCGCACGCCGTAGCGCGAGGGCGTGGTGGGGCTTTCCTCGATATTGACCTTGGCGATCACCACATGGTCGGCCAGCTCTTCGGAGATCTGGTCCAGGGCGGGGGCGATCTGCTTGCACGGCCCGCACCACTCCGCCCAGAAGTCCACCAGCACCGGCTTGTCGGACTGGAGCACGTCGCGCTCGAAGGATTCGTCGGTCACCTTGACGGTGCTCATCGGTATTCTCCCGTTCGTCGCGCCGCTGGGCGCGCGTCGTTGAGCCAACGATGTAGGGCGGCCCCCGTTCCCTATCAATGACTCGTGGTCAGCTGGTCCAGTGTCCGCGTGATCATGTTTTCTGGAACCGGCATCAGGCGCGGTCCATCGGTCCATACCAGCGCCGCCTCGATCCGCCGTCCAGGGAAGATTTCGGCCAGCACGGCGGCATAGAGCGCCATCTGCGCGCGATAGGCGAAATCGGCGTCCTCGATGCGGGCCGGGGCCGGGCGGTTGGTCTTATAGTCGATCACCAGCACCCGGTCCGGCGTGACCAGCAGCCGGTCGACCCGGCCGGACACGCCCAGACCCGCCGGCAGGCGCGGCGAGGTCCCGGCGATCGCCGACTCGGCGCGGCTGCCCGGTCCGAACACGTCGGCGAACACCGGATCTTCCAGAACGCCGAAGGCTGCGGCGGTCATTTCCGCCCTCTGGCCCGGGGTCAGGTCCGGCTCGCGGTCGAGCAGCCGGGCGGCCGCGGCGCGGCGCTCGTCCGGAGCCACGTCGGGCAACAGCTGCAGCAGCCGGTGGATCAGGTCGCCCCGCCGGAACCGGCCAAGGCCCAGCGGCGCGTCCAGCGGCGAGGGCGCGGGGCCCCGCTCCCGCTCGGCCACCTGGGACGGCGAGGCGTAGCGCAGGATCGCCGATTCGGCCGGCGCGGGCCGCCGGACCCAGTCGGGCAGGGCGGCCGCGAGGGCCGCCTTGGGCGCCGCGCCGGGCCGCTGAAGCGGGTCGGGGCCGAAGCGCTGGATCTCCATTTCACCGATGCGGGCCGGCCGCACGCCATCGGCGGTCGTAGGATGGACAAAGGCGTTCCGCATCGCGCCGTACCAGCCGGCGACGGCCTCGTCCTTCGTCCTGGCGTCGATGCGGCCGCACAGCACCAGCCGGTCGCGGGCCCGCGTCAGGGCGACATAGAGCAGACGCCAGGCCTCGTCCTCGTCCCGGTCCTTGCGCAGCTGGCGGGCGGCGGCGCTGGCCGGGCAGTCGTCGGCCGTGCGGGCGCACCACAGAAAGCCGCCCCGCGCCGTCGCCAGCAGGGGCGAGCCCTGACTGCTCGGCCGCACCGTCGTCTCGGGCAGGAAGACGATCGGCGCCTCCAGCCCCTTGGAGCCGTGGGCGGTCATCACCCGCACCTCGTCGGCCCCGCTCTCAAGCTCGCGTTTGACGCTGACGTCGAGGTCGGCGAAGGCGGCGACCAGCCGCTCCAGGTCGAACAGGCCGCGCCGCTCGGCGGCCAGGGCGCGGGCGAGGAACTCGTCCAGCACGTCGCCGGCCTCCGATCCCAGCCGCGTGGTCATGCGCGCGCGCATCGAGCGGCCGGCCGCGTCGGTCAGGCCCAGCACGCGGCGATAGAAGTCGAACGGCCGGTGGGCCCGGGCCAGGGTCTGGACGGCCGCCAGCCGGTCCCGCACCGCCCGCCAGACCGGCCGCTCGTCGGCGCGGCCGGTCAGCACCGCCCACAGCGTCGTCTTGGCCCGGCCATGGGCGAGGGCGAACAGGTCGTCGTCGTCCAGCCCACAGAACGGGCTTTTCAGCAGCGCGGCCAGCGTCAGATCATCGTGCGGCGCCAGGGTGAAGCGGGCCAGGGCGATCAGGTCGTCGAAGGCGATGTGGGCCGACAGCGACAGCCGGTCGGCGCCGGCCACCGGCACGCCGCGCTGCTTGAGCTCGCGCAGGATCTCCTCGAACAGAGTCTTGCGCCGCCGGACCAGGATCAGCACGTCGCCGAACCGCGCCGGACGCCAGTCGCCCAAGCCACCGTCCGGGCGGGGCAGGTCCTTGTCGAAGACGGCGTCGCCGCGGGCGACCAGGGCCTGGATCTCGCTGGCGATCTTCACCGCCAGCCGCTTGTTGGCGCTGGTCCCCGAGGCGGCGTCGAGTGGGTCGGTCCAGGCGCCGCGATCCTCGCCGGGCTCCTCCCGCTCCAGCGGCCACAGATCGACGCAGCCGTCGTGCTCGCGGAACGGCTGATGGACAATGACGTCCTCGTTCCGTGGCGCGGGGACGCCCCGTCGCGTTTCGGGGGCCGTGAACATCGCATCGACATAGGTCAGCACCTGCCGGGTCGACCGGAAGGACAGGGTCAGCGGCACCACCCGCGAATCGAGCCCCGCCGCCCGGATCAGCCCGTCGTAGCGGCGGGTCTCGGCGATCAGCCGCTCCGGATCGGCCCCCTGGAACGAATAGATCGACTGCTTCTCGTCGCCGACGATGAACAGGCTGCGGGCGAGTGTCCCCTCGGCCGGCAGACCCGCGCCGGCGAAGAATTCGGCCGTCAGCCGGTTGAGGATGTCCCACTGCTCGGGCGCGGTGTCCTGGGCCTCATCGACGAGGATGTGGTCGATGCCGCCGTCCAACTTGTAGAGCACCCAGGCCGCGTCCGGCCGGTGCTCGACCAGGGCCCGCGTGCGCTCGACGAGGTCGGCGAAGTCCAGCGCGCGGCGAGCGGTCTTGGCCGCCTCGTATTCGCGGGCGTAGACGGCCGCCAGGGCCAGCACCATGACCGTGTCCTGGGCCACGCGAGCGGACTTCGCCCGCACCAGCGCCTGGTGGATGCGCGTCTGTTCGGCGATCAGCCAGTCGGCGACAGCGGGGTCGATCGACTTCGTCGACAGGCTGGCGCGGGGCTCGCCCTTGGCGGTGAAGCACAGCTTGCGGACCACGTCGGGGACGCTGGCGCCACGCGCGGCCGCCTCGGCGATTTCCGCGCACAGGCCGCCGTTGGCCAGATCGGACTTCATCCTGCTGGCCAGCAGCACGGTCGCGGCCCGGCGCCAGACCGCAGCCTCGATGGCCGGCGGCGACAGGGCCTCCGCCTCGATGACCTCCGGGTCTTCCATGCCATCGAGGCCGCAGGCCTCCGCCACGGCCGCCGGCAGCCCCGCCAGCCCGCCGCACAGCGCGACATAGTCGGCCAGGGCCGCGCGGCGCTCCTCGAAGGCGCGGAACATCGCCTCGAACCGCTCGATGTCGAGCGCGACTGACAGGCGCGCATAGGCGTCGGCCACCAGTCCCGGCTCGTCCAGGGCCTGGTGCGCCAGGTTTGCGCGGGCCTCCCGGGCGATCAGGGCCGCCTCGGCCTCGTCCATGATCTCGAAGGTCGGGGAGATGGCCGCCTCGACCGGAAACCGCCGCAGCAGCTTCTCGCAGAAGGCGTGGATGGTCTGGATCTTCAGTCCGCCCGGCGTTTCCAGCGCCTTGGCGAACAGCTTGCGCGCCTCGGACAGCCGCAGGTCGTCCGCCGGGGCCTCGCCCTCGCCGGCCAGGGCCGTCAGCTCCGCCCGCAGTTTGTCGTTGTCCATCACCGACCAGTCGCCCAGCCGGCGGAACAGCCGGTGCTGCATCTCCGCCGCCGCCGCCCGGGTGTAGGTGACGCACAGGATCGCCTCGGGCCGCACCTTGCGCAGCAGCAGCCGCGCCACCCGGTCGATCAGGGTTTTGGTCTTGCCGGTTCCGGCGTTGGCCGTGACGAAGGCGTTGATCGTCGGATCGGCGGCCAGGGTCTGGTTGAGCAGGCTCATTCGTCGCCTCCCTCGCCGTCGCCGCCGGTCGACCATTCGAACACCCGCGCCAGGTGATCGTAGTCGCCCGGGTATTCCTTGACCCACTGGGGCGCGACCCTCGACGGATAGCCGCGACGGGGATCCTCGTAGAGGGTCAGCAACTCGACGGCCCCGGCCAGGGCCGCCTCGGTCGCGTCCTCGCTGTCGGGGCCCGAGGCCTTGCGCACGATTTCCTCGCCCGGCGGCTTGCGGCCGGTGACGCGCAGATAGGTCAGGTCGCCGGGCTCGGCCCTGAACGCGCCGAACCCGCCGCGCCGCAGGATGGCGGCGGTCAGCGTCAGCTGCGGCGAGAACCCGGCGTCGATCTGCCGTTCGGACGGCGCGCCGCCGGTCTTGAAATCCAGCACATGGCCCCGGCCGTCGGCGGTCACCTCGATGCGGTCGGCGCGGGCGGTGATCCTGATGACGCGATCGCCGATGGTCAGGTCGAGCACGCCCTTCCGCTCGACATGGATGGCCCGGCCATCGGCGCGGCGCTGGCGCTCGAGGTTGGTCGCCCAGACCCCGGCCTCGCGGGCCAGGGCCCGTTCGCGGGCCAGCGACGCGCGCGGCAGGCCCTTTTCGACCAGGGCGGCCTCGTAGAGGGTCTGGAACAGGGCCGGGGCGTCGGCCGGTTCACCGGTCGCCCAGGCCGCGGCGAAATCCTCGAACGCCTTGTGGATGGCGCTGCCGCGCGCCTTGACCTCGACCGGCTCGTCGGGACGCTCCAGCGGATAGAGGCGCAGGATGTCCCGGGCCCAGACGGCGTAAGGATCGCGGGTCAGGGTCTCGATGCGCGTGACGGCCAGCTCGCCGGGACGGGCCGCCAGCGGCGGAACCGGACAGGGCCGCGGAAAAGGACTGTAGCGTCCGGGAGTGTCCAGCGCCCGCGCCCAGTCCAGCACCTCGGGCCGTCCGGGCAGGTCGATGCCGGCCCCGCGCGCCAAGGTTCGCAGGCGCCACAGCCAGCGCGACTCCACGGCCGGCGAGCCCTCGCGCCGCAGGCTGTGGACCAGCACCACGTCCGGGGCGCAGGCCGCCTGGGCGAAGTCGTGCGCCGTCAGTCCCAGCCGCCGCTCGGGCGCCGGCACGCCCAGTGTCTCGCGCATCGGCCGCGACAGGAATGGATCGACCGGCGCGCCCTGTGGCCAGACGCCATCCTCCAGCCCCGCAAGCACCAGCCGGTCGGAGCGGATCAGCCGCGCTTCCAGCGCCCCGAGAATCCGCACCCGGGGATGGGTCTCGCCCGCCGCCCGCACGCTGCCGTCGGCCAGCAGGCGGCCGATCAGGTCAGCGAAGCCGCGCGGCGAGACGGGCGGCAGGTCCCGGCCGTTGGCGATCAGGCCAGCCAGCAGCATCGACGCCGCCTCGCCCGCCCCGCCGGCCCAGGCCGCCTCGCCGGCCAGGGCCTCCAGGGCGCCGACCAGGGCGTGGACGGCCGCGTCAACCTCGGCCTCGCCATCCGCGAACGGCGCGGCCGCCCCGTCCAGCGCCGCCAGCAGGTCGTCGATCAGCGCGGCCGCCTCGGGCAGGTCGGACAAGCGTCCCCGCAGGATCTCGCGATCGGCGGCGCGAGCCCCGCGCAGGCGGCCGTTGTCGTTGGTCTTCGGCGTTTCGAGCGCGGCGATCAGCGGCGCCAGCGTCGCGGGTTCGCGGTCGAGTCGGGTCAGGGGATGCTTGAGGATGGCCAGCAGCAGCACCGGCGACAGCGGATCGACCGTCCAGTCCGCCACCAGCCGCGCCAGCACCCCGACGGGGAAGCCGGACAGCGGTTCACCGGCCGAGGAGTCGGCCGCCACGCCGAACTGCGCCAGCCGCGCGCTGACCCGACGGGCCAGCGCCAGGTCCGGCGTCACCAGGGCGGCGGTGCGGCCGGGGATCTCCAGCGTCTCGCGCAGCAGCAGGGCGCAGACGTCGGCGGCCTCCTCCTCCTGCCGGGCGGCGATCACGGACAGGCCCTTGAGCCCCTCGACCATGGGATCGACGCCGGCCGCCTCGCCCTCACGGCGGAATTTCGCCAGCACGTCGCGCCAGTCGGCCGTGGCCTCCGCGGGCCTCAGGGCCTCGTTGATCAGGCGCCGCCGCCAGCGTCCGGCCGAATCGGCGTCCGGCCGCCAGGTCGTCACGTCGGCGCGGGTCACGCCGGCCCGGGCCAGCAGCCGCTTCATCGCCCCCTGCGGGTGCTGGTCATCGACCTTGTCCCAGGCGTCATCGGCGAGGCCTTCGTCGAGCCCGGGCAGGATGACCGCGCCCTTCGGACAGCCGGCGATCACCGCCAGCAGGTCGGCCGTCGCCGGGGCCGTGCCGGTCGAGCCGGCGGCGATCAGCGGATGGGTCGGCGGGTGGCTCGTCCATTGCGCGGCCAGGGCCCGCAGCAGTCGCACGCGGCGCCAGGTGACATCGACCAGCCCCATCGCCGCCAGCCGCGCGGGCCAGGCCTCCAGCGCCACCCGCAGCACCTCGGCCGAGCGGCGCCAGTGGGCGGCCATGTCGAAGGCGACCAGCTGGTCCAGCTTCGCGGCGGGGTCCTTGACCTCCTCGATCTGCAGGCTGTCGAGGAAACGGCCGAGCGCGTCGGCCATCTCCAGCGCGCCGGCGGCGTCGAGGTGGCGGCCCAGATCCTTGCGCTCCGCCACCAGCCGCGCCAGCTCGAAACGGCGGCGCAGCGGATCAATGGCGGGGGGGATGTCGAGCGACAGGTCGCCCGGCTCGAACGGCGGCTCGCCCTCGTCCAGGTCGCCGATGGCGCGGATCTGCGGCAGCAGCACCGCCCGCCCCTCGGCCGCGCCGACGAAGGCCTCGGCCAGGGCCCGGGCGCCGCGCCGGGTGGGGGTGAACACGACCGCCCCGGCCAGGGCCTCGGGGTCGGGCAGCATCGCCAGCAGGCCGGCGGCGAGATCGTCGAGAAACGGCCGGTGGGCCGGGATCGAGAACCAGCGGGGCGCCGGACGCTCGAACATGTCGGTCATTCGGCCAGCCTGGCCTCGGCCGCGTCGCGGGCCAGCGGATCGCCGACATGCATCCAGTCGCCGACCATCACCGATCCGTGCAGGCGCCCGGCGGCGATCCAGTCGCCCCAGAGTCCGCCGCCGCCGGGAAACAGGCCGAAGGCGGTTTCCGGGTGGGCGTAGATGGGGCGCGGATCGACGATATGGACGCCCATGTAGTTGAGCGGCGCGGCGGTCGCGCCGCGCGACCGGCGTCCCTCCAGCCGACCGTCGGCGGCGAGGAAGAAATCGCCCGGGCCGTCGAACCCCGAGGTTCGCTCCATGCGCGCGAGCATCAGCCGGGCTGTCATCCGTTCCGGGTCGAACCCCCGGCAGAGATCGACGATGGCCATCGCCGGCGGTTCGCGATCCTCGATCCAGACGCTGTCGATGTTGGCCACCAGGATCGGCGCGTCGCCCGCGAGTCGGCGGGCGAACTTGATGCCGCCGCCGGTCTCCAGCGGTTCGGGATGATCGCGTTCGTCCGAGATCGCGACGGTCGGTCCGTCCTGTCGTCGCGCCAGGTGATCGATCAGGGCGTCGGCGAAGGCGTGGACGTTTACCACGGCCCGCTCGACTCCCGCCTCGGCCAGGCGGTCCAGCATGTGGTCGATCAGCGCCCGGCCGCCGACCTCGACCAGGGCCTTGGGCCGGTCGTCGGTCAGAGGCCGCATGCGGGTGCCCAGCCCCGCGGCCAGCACGATCGCGGTCTTCGGCGCGCTCATGCCCGCGCCTCCGCCGGGACATGGCGGTCAAACCAGCGCCGCAGCCCTTCCATGCCCGGCGCCGCGAGGTCGCGCTCAAGCGCCCGCCAGGTGCGGGGCATGTACTCGCGGTATTGCGGCCGACCGAGCAGGACCTGCCGGGCGAACACCCGGCCCAGGATGCGGGCGGCGTTCGAGGCGGCAAGGGCGCGATAGTCGCCGAGGAATCCGTCGCGATTGAGGGCAGGTCGGGCGGCCAGATAGCGATCGAGCATCGCGGCTTCGAGCTCGGGAGACACATCCCGGCGGGCGTCCTGCAGCAGATGCAGCAGGTCCCAGGCCGGATGGGCGCGCAGGGCGTCCTGGAAGTCGAGCAGCCCGACACGGGCGACGCCGCCGCGGTCCGGCAGCCAGAGAAGGTTCTGGGCATGATAGTCGCGGTGGGCGAAGACCGTCGCGCCGGCCTCGCCGCGCACCCAGACCGGGGCCCAGAGCGCGTCCCACTCGGCGACCGCTTCGGGCGTGAAGGCGGGGATACCCGCGAACCGCGGCCAGAATTCGAGGAAGGTGTCGGTGGCGATTTTGAGGGCCAGTGTGTCGTAGGTCAGCAGCGGCCAGCGCACGTCATCGACGGCGAGCACGTCCGGCGGCGCCTCGGCGTGCAGCGCGGCCTGCAGATCGACGGCGGTCTCGTACAGTGGCCTCTCGGCCTGACCGTCGGCGATCAGGGTGGCGAACAGGCCATCGCCCAGGTCCTCCAACACCGCCAACCCGGTCTCGATGTCGAAAGCGAGGATGTTGGGCGCGGAGAGGCCGCGCTCGCGCAGGTAGGCGGCCGTGGTCACGAACGCCGCGACCGAACCAGCAGCCAGCCGCGCGGCGGCGTTGTAGCCCAGGGCCAGCCGCTGCGCCTCGGTCGCGCCGGGCGTACAGATCGCGGTCTCAAGCGCCGGCGGTTGGTCCATGAAGATCAGACTGCCGCCGCCGTCCGGGGGATATATCCGCTCGTAGGCGCGGGTCGAGGCGTCGCCGCTCAGGGCTTCGCGGCGCGCGTCGCCGAAGCCATGGGTCGTCAGAAAAGCGGCCTTGGCGGCCTCCCGCTCAGAACTCAAGCGTCCGTCCCTTCCATGCGCCGTGAGGGGTCAGCCGCGCGCGGCGCGTCTCACCCCCGTCCTCGAGACTGATCTCTATATCGAGTCGGTCGGGCGGCAGCCGCCCCTCCAGCCGCCCGGGCCACTCGACCAGCGCCGCCCCCTCGTCGAGCGCCTCGTCCAGGCCGATCTCGAAGGCCTCGTCGGGGCCGGTCAGGCGGTAGAGGTCGAAATGGGCCAGCGGGAAGGCCGCCGTCTCGTAGAACTGCACCAGGGTAAAGGTCGGGCTGGGCACGTCCTCGTCGGGCCGCGTCAACGCCCGCACCAGGGCCCGAGCCAGCGTCGACTTCCCGGCCCCCAGCGGTCCCGACAGGCAGATGGCTTCTCCATCGCGCAGGACGCCAGCCAGGACCACGCCCAGCCGCGCGGTCGCGGCTTCGTCCGGCAGGGAGATCTCGGCGGGGGGGGTCATACCCTCGACATACGGTCAGATCGCCTTCGTGGCGACACCCTTATGGACCCCCACCTCTGCCGTCATGGCCCGACTTGTTCGGGCCACCCATGGACACGAGAGAACCCGGTATTCCCTGGCCCCACCGACCGCGTTCAATCCGCCCGTTCACCACGCATGGGTGGCCCGAACAAGTCGGGCCATGACGGGAAGAAAAATGAGATCAACTCGGGAAGGCAGCGTCAGGGTTGGTGGGCAGCACCCGCTCCACATAGGTCTTGATCGCCGCGCTGGCGACCGCCGCGTCGGGATCCAGCGCTTCAGGCGCGATGGGACGGCCGATCGTGACCTGGAACCGGCTCCCGGTCTTGTTGAGCAGCTCGTGGAACAGGGTGATGTCACGCAGCTCCGGCGAGAAGCGGTCGAAGAAGTGGAACAGGGTCGCCCACGGGCCTTCCACATGCACCGGAATGATCGGCGCCGCGTACTTCACCGCCACGGAGATCGCGGTGGACATCCAGACCGGGTCGGTCAGCACGCCGTTGGCGTCGCGCCGGGCTAGCTTGCCGGCGGGAAAAACCATCAGCGGGCGCTCGGCCTCCAGCACATCCTTGGTCATCGCCAGGGTCAGGCGGGTGCGCTCGCGGGTGCGTTTGGCCGCGACCCACTCCACCGGGATCAGCGTCTCGTCGAACCGCGCGCAGACCCGGTGGGCGTCGGAATTGGCGTAGAAGATGATGTCCGGCCGTACGGCCTTGAGCGCATCGTAGACCGCCACTCCGTCGGCGATGCCGGTGGGGTGGTTGCCGACAATGACCAGCCGCCCTTCACGCGGCAGGTGCTGCAGTCCGGTCACCCGCACATCGATGGACAGCAGGTCGGAGACGAAATCCATCGCCGCCTTGCCGCCCATGGGGGCGATGGCGTCGGCCATGGCGCGGGCCTTGCCGTAGCCCAGCAGGGCGTAGAGCAGCGGGCGGGCCACCGGCCAGGCGGCCGAGCCCGATAGCTTCGGCGCCCGCTCGGCGATCAGCACATCGACGATGTGCCCCGTCAGAGCGGCGGCGGTCTGCGCGGGGAGAATGGTCGCGTCGTCGGCCATGGCGGTGAGTCTATCGGCACGGCGCCAATGCGCAATCCAGCCCGGCCGTGGATGATCAGCAGGTCGTCTTCGTGGCGGACCGGGTCCTGATGTCTTGATGAGCATTCTTGCTCCGGCGGGACCTTCGTCAAGGACGGGCCCTGCGGGCCCGCCGCTGCGCGGCCGCGTAGCGGTCCTTGACCAAGGTCTCCGTCCGGAGCGCATCATTCCATCAAGGCCTTCAGGGCTCGTCGTCATCCGGACAGCCGTAGAGGCTTCCCATCTAGCGGCGAGGAGCCGGACGGCATAGAACGCCCCCTCAACGCGCGCCCGGGAGAACGCCATGCGGGACATCCGCCATTTCGTGAACGGTTCGGCCTTCGAAGGGGCCTCTGGGCGGTTCGGCGACATCTTCAACCCCAACACCGGCGAGGTGCAGGCGCGGGTGCAGCTGGCGACGGCGGGCGAGCTGGACACCGCGGTCCAGGCGGCGCAGGCGGCCTTCCCGGCCTGGTCGGCGACCAATCCCCAGCGCCGCGCGCGGGTGATGTTCGAGTTCAAGCGGCTCGTCGAGGCCAACATGCAGGATCTGGCCGAGATGCTGTCGGCCGAGCACGGCAAGGTCGTCGCCGACAGCAAGGGCGACATCCAGCGCGGCCTGGAGGTGATCGAGTTCGCCTGTGGCATCCCCCATGTGCTGAAGGGCGAATACACCGAGGGCGCGGGCCCGGGCATCGACGTCTATTCGATGCGCCAGCCGCTGGGCGTGGTCGCCGGGATCACCCCGTTCAACTTCCCGGCCATGATCCCGATGTGGATGTTCGGCGTGGCCATCGCGGTGGGCAACACCTTCATTCTGAAGCCGTCGGAGAAGGACCCCAGCGTCCCGGTGCGGCTGGCCGAGCTGATGATGGAGGCCGGCGCCCCGGCCGGGGTGCTGAACGTGGTCCAGGGCGACAAGGTCGCGGTGGACGCCATCCTGCAACACCCGGATATCAAGGCCGTCAGCTTCGTCGGCAGCAGCGACATCGCCCACTACGTCTATTCCCAGGGCACGCTGCACAACAAACGCGTCCAGGCCATGGGCGGGGCCAAGAACCACGGCATCGTCATGCCTGACGCCGACCTGGACCAGGTGGTCAGGGATCTGTCGGGCGCGGCCTTCGGCTCGGCCGGGGAGCGCTGCATGGCCCTGCCGGTGGTCGTGCCGGTCGGCCGGAAGATCGCCGACGCGCTGCGCGAGCGGATGGTCGCCGAGATCGACACGCTGAAGGTCGGCCTCTCCAACGATACCGACGCCCAGTACGGCCCCGTGGTCTCGGCCGCCCACCGCCAGAAGATCGCCGACTACATCCAGATCGGAAAGGACGAGGGCGCCGAGCTGGTGGTCGATGGCCGCGACTTCAAGCTGCAGGGCTATGAGCAGGGCTTCTTCATCGGCCCGAGTTTCTTCGACGGCGTGAAGCCCGGCATGAAGACCTATCACGAGGAAATCTTCGGCCCCGTGCTGCAGATGGTCCGCGCCGAGACCTTCGAGGAGGCCGTCGATCTGCCGAGCAAGCACCAGTACGGCAACGGCGTGGCCATCTTCACCCGCAGCGGCCGCGCCGCCCGCGAGTTCGCCAGCCGGGTGCAGGTGGGCATGGTCGGCATCAATGTGCCGATCCCGGTGCCGGTCGCCTACCACACCTTCGGCGGCTGGAAACGCAGCGCGTTCGGCGACACCAACCAGCACGGCATGGAAGGCGTGAAGTTCTGGACCAAGGTCAAGACCATCACCGCCCGCTGGCCCGAGGGCGAGGTCGGTGACAGCAGCTTCGTTATTCCGACGATGAAGTAGCCGGTCGGGGACATGTACCGCCTTCGGTACGTGTCCCCAGCAGCTTCGAAGCGAATGGGGACACGCACTGAAGTGCATGTCCCCGTCAGCGGACAATCAAATCCCGCGTCACGCCGTCGAGCACCAGCCGGCCGGCGCGGGTGGCCCTCAGCCGGGACGGATCGGCCGCCAGCAAGCCCTCGCCCACCAGGCCCGCCACCACCGGATGGCCGGCCATCAGGCCCAGCGCCGCCAGCTCTTCAAACCCGACGCCCTCATCGGTGCGCAGGCCCATCAGCAGCCGTTCCTCGGCGCGTTCGACCGGCGACAGCGCCTCCGGTTCACGATAGCCCAGGCCCGTCTCGGCGACATCGCGGATATAGTCGCCGACCTTCGCCGCCGCCTCCGTCGCCGTGCGGACGCCATCCAGCGTCAGCCGCCCATGGGCGCCCGGCCCGACGCCGACATAGTCCTGGCCACGCCAGTAGATCAGATTGTGTCGCGACCGCGCCGCCTCGCCCCGGGCGTGGTTGGACACCTCGTAGGCCTCGAACCCGGCCGCCGAGAGCAGCGTCTGGGTCGTGTCGTAGAGCGCCGCGCCCGTCTCGTCGTCGGCCGGCCGGAACCGACCGCGCCCGACGGCCCGGTCGAAGGCCGTGCCGGCCTCGATGGTCAGCTGGTAGGGCGAGATGTGCTCGGCGCCCAGGGCGATGGCCCGGGCCAGCTGGTCGCGCCATGCCGCCACGGTCTGGCCGGGCAGGGCGTAGATCATGTCCACCGACAGGCGCGGGAAGATCCTGGCCGCCAGGTCCGCCGCCCGGCGGGCCTCGGCGCTGTCGTGGTTGCGGCCGAGGAACGTCAGCGCCGCGTCGTCGAACGACTGCAGCCCCAGCGACAGGCGGTTGACCCCCGCGTCGGCGAAGGCCGCGAACCGGCCGGCCTCGGCGTCGGTGGGGTTGGCCTCCAGGCTGACCTCGAGATCGGGTTCGGCGTCCCACAGGCGCCGTGCCGTGGCGACGATGTCGGCGGCCCATCGCGGGTCCATCAGCGACGGCGTGCCGCCGCCGAGGAACACCGACACCAGCCGACGGGGCCCGGTCAGGGCGCGTTGGGCCTCGAGATCGGCGACGATGGCGGCGGCCAGACCGGCCTGCTCGGCCTGCTTGCGGTCGCGCACGACATTGAAGTCGCAATAGGGACAGATCCGCGCGCAGTAGGGCCAGTGGACATAGACGCCCAGTGGCTGGAGGTCGGTCAAAAGAGGGCGGCCTTGAGCTTGTCGAACGCGCGGGCCCGATGGCTGAGCGCGTCCTTCCGCGCCGGGTCCATCTCGCCGAAGGTCTGGCTGTAGCCGTCGGGGACGAAAATCGGATCGTAGCCGAAGCCCCGGTCGCCCCGGCCGGGGAAGACCAGCTGGCCATCGACCCGGCCCTCGACCACCACGGCCGGACCGTCAGGCCAGGCCACGGCCAGGGCGCTGGTGAACCAGGCCGAGCGGTCGTCGGAGCCGGTCTCGATCAGCCGTTCCTCAACCTTGGCCATGGCGGCGGCGAAGTCCTTCGTCGGCCCGGCCCAGCGGGCCGAGAAGATGCCGGGCGAGCCGTCCAGCGCCGCCACCGACAGACCCGAATCGTCGGCGATGGCGATGCGGCCGCTCAGCAGGGCCGCGTGGCGGGCTTTGAGCAGGGCGTTGCCGGTGAAGGTCGTCTCGGTCTCGTCGGGCTCGGGCAGGCCCAGGGCGCCGGCGGCGATGATCTCGAACCGGCCGTCGAGCAGGGCGACCAGCTCCCTGGCCTTGCCGGGATTGTGGGTCGCGGCGATCAGGGTGGTTCCGGGCTGGAGGATCAGCGGCATGGGATTGTCCTTTCGCGCCGGTCTTCCTCGCCCCGAACCGCCGGCGGCGCAAGGCTGTCCCGATCTATGCTGCAGTGCATTACGGTCGCGTAATGATGTTACGCAAGTTTAATATCGTTTATCGATAAAATTCTTGATCGAAGAACGGCAAACCCCTAGTTTGGGGATGCGGACGGGACGCGAGTTCAGGCCGCTGGGTGTGGAGGGGTCCACATTCATATTGCACCGCAACATCAAGGAGGGACTCATGTCCGCGCAAAAAATGACCAACCTGGTCGACAAGATCGCGATGACCCTGGTCAACGCCGCTCTGCTGGCCGCCCTGCCCATGGCGGCGGTTCTGTTCGTCACCCACTCGCTCTGATCGGCGCCCCTTTTATGAGGGCCCCGATCAGGGCATCCTCGCCGGCCGCTCCACGGCTCGCCTCCCCCGACCGATGCGCCTCGCATCCGTCCGGCGAGGCGAGCCTGGGCTGACAAAGCGGCCGGCGGGATCCGGGCTTCAAGGACCGGACACGACTTAATACGGGGGACGCGCCATGCGCGCTTTGGGGCCAGGCTCGGTTTCGAGCTTCCTGAAGATCATTCTCGACGTGGTCTATTACGCGTTGTGGATGCTGATCGGGGCGGCGGCGCTGTTCGCCCTGGTCACCCTGCTGTTCAGCTTCAATCCCGGCCTGCTGGCGAGCTGGCTGCCGTTCAGCGAGCGCCTGGCGCAGATCGTCGCGCGCGGGCCCTATTTCGCCACCGCCCTGATCGCCGGCGCGGCCTACATGGGCGGCGTGCTGGCGATCGTCGATATCCTGCGGCGCATCTTCATGACCCTGACCGCCGGCGACCCGTTCCATCCGGAGAACGTCCGGCGGCTGCGGCTGGTCGGAGTGATCTTCGGCGGCCTGGAAATCGGCCGCTACCTGCTGGCCGCGATCCTGACCCTGGTGATGCCCGGTCAGATCCGCGGCATCGAGGGCACGCTCAACCTGACGACCTGGTTCGCGGTGCTGGTGATCTTCGTGCTGGCCGAGGTGTTCCGCGAGGGCGCCCGGCTGCGCAACGAAGCCGAACTGACGATCTAGGGGGCGCAAGCGTACCGTGGCCATCCGTTGCACCCTCGACCGCATGCTGCAGGAGCGGCGCATGTCGCTGACCGAGCTGGCCGACCGCGTCGGCGTGACCATCGCCAACCTGTCGATCCTCAAGACCGGCAAGGCCCGCGCCCTGCGCTTCTCGACGCTCGACGCCCTGTGCCGCGAGCTGCAATGCCAGCCCGGCGACATCGTCATCTTCGAACCCGGGCCGGGGATGGAGCTGGAGGACGACGAGGAGGAGGCCTACGGGGGAGCTTGATCCCACACCCCGTCATGGCCCGGCTTGTCCGGGCCACCCATGAACTCAGCCCATCACAAAGGGGGCGCGGTGTGATCGTGCCCCTTCTTCATTCTGCAATGTGCTTGGGTGGCCCGGACAAGCCGGGCCATGACGACGGTGGGGTTGGCAGCTACCCCACCGCGGCCTTTTGCAGCGCGAACAGCTCGCCGATGCCCTTTTCGGCCAGGCCGAACAGCGCCTCGAACTCGGCCCGGGTGAAGCCGCGCTTCTCGCCGGTGGCCTGGATCTCGACGATGTCGCCATTGCCGGTCAGCACGAAGTTGGAATCGGCCTCGGCCGAGGAGTCTTCCTCGTAGTCGAGGTCAAGCACGGCGGTGTCCTGATGCACGCCGCAGGACACGGCCGCCACCTGATCGAGGATCGGGTCGGTCTTGATGACGCCTTCGTCGAGCAGGTACTTCGTCGCGAGCCGCAGAGCGACCCAGGCGCCGGTGATCGCCGCCGTGCGGGTGCCGCCGTCGGCCTGGATCACGTCACAGTCGATCTGGATCTGCCGCTCGCCCAGCGCCTTCATATCGACCACCGCGCGCATCGACCGGCCGATCAGCCGCTGGATCTCCTGCGTTCGGCCAGATTGTTTGCCCTGGGCGGCCTCGCGGCGGCCGCGGGTGTGGGTCGCGCGGGGCAGCATGCCGTATTCGGCCGTCACCCAGCCGGCGCCCTTGCCGCGCATCCAGCCCGGGACGCCGTCATCGACGCTGGCCGTGACCAGCACCCTGGTGTGGCCGAAGGTCACCAGGCACGAGCCCTCGGCATAGCGGTTGACGCCGGTTTCGAGGGTCACGGTCCGCATTTCGTCGGACGCGCGTTCGGAAGGACGCATGGCTTATTCCCCAGGAACGGCGCACAGCTTGCGCACGGGCAGGGGCCGCTTATCCTATCGGCTGACGGGTCGTCCACCGGCCTGAGCCAGAGCGCATGACACCGATCCTCACCAGCGGCCCCACCCGCACCCCGAGCCTGACCGATCTGGATGACCGCGCGCGGGACATCTTCCGGCGCATCGTCGAGAGCTATCTGGAGACCGGCGACCCGGTCGGCTCGCGCACCCTGTCGCGCGGCGGGGTGCAGCTGTCGCCGGCCTCGATCCGCAACACCATGCAGGACCTGGCCGGGCTGGGCCTGCTCGATTCGCCGCATTCGAGCGCCGGCCGCATGCCGACGCACGCCGGCCTGCGCCTGTTCGTCGATGGCCTGCTCGAGGTCGGCGACGTCGGCCAGAGCGAGCGGCGCGAGATCGACGCCCGGCTGTCGGCCCACGGCCGCAACTTCGACGAGGCGCTCAACGAGGCCAGCGCGATCCTCTCGGGCCTGGCCGGCGGCGCGGGCATGGTCGTCAGCCCGTCGCGCGAGGCCGGCGTCAAGCACATGGAGTTCGTCGCCCTCGACGCCGACCGCGCCCTGGCGGTGATGGTCTTCGAGGACGGCCAGGTCGAGAACCGGCTGATGCGGCTGTCGCCCGGCCTGACGCCCTCGGCCTTGCAGGAGGCGTCCAACTTCCTCGCCGCGCGGCTCAAGGGTCGCACCCTGGTCCAGGCCCAGGCCGAGATCCGCGCCGAGCTGGACCGCGCCCGGTCCGAGCTGGACCAGACCGCCGCCCGGCTGGTCGAGGAGGGCCTGGCCGCCTGGGGCGGCGGCGACGCGGCCGACCGCGCCCTGATCGTGCGCGGCCGGGCCAACCTGCTCAACGACCCGGCCACGGCCGGGGACCTGGCCCGGGTGCAGAAGCTGTTTGACGACCTGGAGCAGAAGGAACAGCTGATCGGTCTGCTCGATGGGGTCCGCGACGCCCAGGGCGTGCGCATCTTCATCGGCGCGGAAACGCGGCTTTTCTCGCTTTCGGGTTCCGCCGTGATCGCGGCGCCCTATATGACGGGCCGACAGAAGGTGCTGGGCGCGATCGGCGTGATCGGGCCGGCCCGCCTCAACTATGCCCGGGTCATCCCGCTGGTGGACTACACCGCGCGGGTCCTGGGCCGCATGCTGGACGGATGAGACGAGTATGACCGACGACACCGCGCCCAACGGCCACGACGACGAGCTGGAGATCGAGACCGCCGAGGAAGCCGCCGAAGCCGACGTGGAGGCCCTCAAGGTCGAGGTCGCCGCGCTGAGGGACCAGATCCTGCGCTACGCGGCCGAGGCCGACAACACGCGCCGCCGCGCCGAACGCGAACAGAACGACGCCCGCGCCTATGCGATCCAGAAGTTCGCCCGCGACCTGTTCGCCGTGGCCGACCACCTGTCGGCCGCCACCACCCACGCGCCGCGCGACTTCGACGACCAGGTGGTGAAGAACTTCGTCGTCGGCGTCGAGATGACCCAGAAGGAACTGCTCTCGGCCTTCGAGCGCAACGGCCTGAAGAAGATCGAGCCCGCGAAGGGCGGCAAGTTCGACCCGCACCAGCACCAGGCGATGATGGAACAACCCGGCGAGGGCGTGCCCCCCGGCGCGGTGATCAAGACCCTGCAGGCCGGCTACGAACTGCACGGCCGCATCGTGCGCCCGGCCATGGTCGTGGTGGCCGCCAAGACGGGCGCCGCCGAGGCCGGCGCGACGCCGGCCGCAAACCCCTACGCGGACGCCGACGGCGATAACGCGGGCGGTTCGGTGGATACCAAGGCGTAGGCAGCAAACAGGGACAGGCTTTCCTGTCCCTTGGGACTGGATAGCCTGTCCCCTCCGCGGCCCGGGACAGGACAAGCAGTCCCAAGGGACAGCTAGTCCTGTCCCCTTCATCTGCGGCGCGCCATGACGAAGAAAAGGCGGGATTGAACGCCTCGCGCGCCCCCTGCCCCTTCCGCAAGCCGCTGTTTCCGCTAATGTCCATAGCCCCTGACAGGCGAAACGGCGGGGGCCTCGGCGATTCGCCTGCGATATTCCGGACTTCGGACGAGACATGAAGCTTACCATCGAGCGGGCGGCGCTGCTGAAGGCTCTTGGCCACGTGCAGAGCGTCGTCGAGCGGCGCAACACCATCCCCATCCTGTCGAACGTGCTGCTGACCGCCGAGCACGAGCGGGTCGGCTTCTCGGCGACCGACCTGGACATGGAGATCATCGACGGGGGCCCGGCCCAGGTCGATGCGCCCGGCCAGATCACCGCGCCCGCCCACACCCTGTACGAGATCGTGCGCAAGCTGCCGGAGGGCTCGGACGTGTCGCTGACCCTGTCGGGCGACGATCCGCGCCTGCAGGTGGCCGCTGGCCGCTCGAAGTTCAACCTGCCGGTGCTGCCGGCCGGCGACTTCCCGGTGATGAGCT
Organism: Caulobacter sp.; assembly: GCA_030645575.1. Lineage (GTDB taxonomy): Bacteria > Pseudomonadota > Alphaproteobacteria > Caulobacterales > Caulobacteraceae > Caulobacter. The sequence continues at coordinate 27,945 of JAUSMJ010000038.1, forward strand.
CCGACGGCCTGTCGGCCCGCATCCCGGTCGATGCCAATGACCTGATGCGGCTGATCGACAAGACCCGCTTCGCCATCTCCACCGAGGAGACGCGCTACTATCTGAACGGCCTGTATGTGCACACGGTGGTCGAGAACGGCGAGGCGCGGCTGCGCTGTGTGGCGACCGACGGCCACCGCCTGGCCCTGGCCGAGATGCCGGCCCCCGAGGGCGCGGCCGGCCAGCCCGGGGTGATCATCCCGCGCAAGACCATCAACGAGGCCCGCCGCCTGCTGGAGGACGCCGGCGAGACGGTCGACTTCCAGGTCAGCGCCCAGAAGGTCCGTTTCGAGTTCGGCCAGGCCGCCCTGACCTCCAAGGTCATCGACGGCTCGTTCCCGGACTACATGCGGGTCATTCCGCGCGACAACCAGAAGATCATGACCGTCGATAACGCCCTGTTCGCCCAGGCGGTGGACCGGGTGGCGACCATCTCGGCGGAAAAGAGCCGCTCGGTGAAACTGGCCATCGAACCGGGCAAGGTCACCCTGACCGTGCGCAACATGGAAGCCGGCCAGGCCGTCGAAGAGGTCGAGGTCGACTACGACGGCGACAGCTTCGAGATCGGCTTCAACGCCCGCTACCTGCTCGACGTCACCGGCCAGATCGCCGGCGAAACGGCCGAGTTCCGCTTCGCCGACCCGGCGTCACCGACGCTGGTGCTGGATCCGACGGACGCCGGGGTGAAGTACGTGCTGATGCCGCTGCGGGTGTAGACCCGGTCAGCCCAGCGCCTTGACCAACAGCAACGTCGTCAGGCCGCTGCTCCACTCTTCGTCGGGATAGCGATCCGCTTCAACGTAGTCCCGCGCCGCGTAGAAGGCCTGGCTGCGGAGATTGAACGTGTCGGTCTCCAGCCGCGCCGTCGCGAAGCCCGCCTCCGCGATCCCGGCCTCCGCCCGGTCCATCAGCCGCCCGCCGAGGCCGGTGCGCGCGTGGCTGGACCGCACATGCAGGGCGTTGACGAAGTCGCCGTCCCAATCGACGAAGCCGACCACCTCGCCGCCGACCTCCGCCACGAGGAACATCAGCCCCCGCTCGCCGACATAGGCGGCCGGCCGGTCCTCGCTCAGGAACGCCCGGGCGGCCTCGGCGGTCAGCTGGGGCAGCCATGTGCTCTCGAAGGTGTCCCGCAGGATCGCCTTGAGCGCGGCCGCGTCGTCCGCGCGGGCCTGTCGGATGAGGATGTCGATCGTGGAAGCCATGGCCGGAAGGCTATGCATTCGGCGAGGTCGGCGCCAGATTCTCGGCGGGCGCGGGGACATGCACTTCAGTGCGCGTCCCCTGCCTCAGGACGCCCCGCAACCGACCGAACGAGCGCCCGGAACAGGGGACACGCACTGAAGTGCATGTCCCCGCGCGTAGCCCCGATGACACCGCCCTTTGGCCTTGATGGAATGATGCGCTCCGGTCGGTCGTCCTGGTCAAGGACGGGCCCTTCGGGCCCGCCGCTGCGCGGCCGCGAAGCGGTCCTTGAGCAGCCGGCCGCCGGAGCAACACTGGCCGTCAAGACATCAGGGCGGGTCCGCCACTCACCTTCCTCCCTCAAGTGGGGGAGGAAGGAGGGGGCCGGAAATGCGAGACTCGCGGGACGTATAATCCCGCGACAAGGCGGGACATTCTCGCGACATTCGACCCCTCGCGAGGCCTCGTTGAGGCGTTCCACCTCCCCCCGCCCGAGGGGTCCGACCTCGCCTGACCCCGGGCGCCGGCGGATCGCCAGGACGTCGATCGCGCTGCGTAAGTCACTGAAAAATCTAAACTCTATGCTCCTGAGCCCCCACCGACCGGCGCGGGGCTAAACTCGAAGGATGACCCCCGCCCCGACCTTCCCCGCCAACCCGCTGCACACCCGTTTATCGCGGCAAACGAGACTCCCCGCCCGCGCCGCCGGACGCGCGCGTTCCTCACCGGCGCGGCGCAGGCTAAACGGGGCCCCATGCATTCGGTGATCACCAGCCTGACCTTGACCGACTTCCGCTCCTACGCGCGGGCGGAGCTGTCGGCGGACGGGGCCAGTGTGTGCCTGTGGGGGCCGAACGGGGCGGGCAAGACCAACCTGCTGGAGGCCATCAGCCTGCTGTCGCCGGGGCGCGGCCTGCGCGGGTCGCCGCTGGCCGAGGTCGGGCGGCGGTTGCCAGGCGAGACGACCGGCCGGGCCTGGGCCGTGTCGGCGCTGGTCTGGAACGACGATGACGCGGTGCGCATCGGCACGGGCGTGGAGACCGGCGGGGCCGCGCGACGGATCGTGCGCATCGAGGGCGAGACCGTGCCGCCAGGACGGCTGGCCGACCATATCCGACCGATCTGGCTGACCCCGGCCCAGGACCGGCTGTTCCTTGAAGCCGCCGGCGACCGTCGGCGGTTCTTCGACCGGCTGGTGTTCGCGGCCGAGCCGGCCCACGCGGCCCATGCCGCCGCCTATGACAAGGCCCTGCGCGAGCGCATGCGGCTGCTGGGCGACGAGACGGCGCGGCCCGATCCGGTCTGGCTGACGGCGCTGGAGGCGCGGATGGGCCAGGCCGGCGCCCTGATGGCCGGGGCCCGCGCCCGCACCCTTTCCGCCCTGCAGGCCGAGATAGACGGGCGGGGCGAACGACCCTTCCCCCAGGCCCGGCTGAGCCTCTCCGGCGAGTGGGAAAAGCTGGCCGCCGAGGGGGTCGAAACAGCCGATATCGAGGCCCGTCTGGCCGCCGCCCTGGCCGTCGCGCGCAGCCGCGACGCGGCCGCCGGACGGGCCCTGACCGGCCCGCACCGGGGCGATCTGACGGTGATCCACGCCGAAAAGGACCGTCCGGCCGCGGAATGTTCGACCGGCGAGCAGAAAGCCTTGATTCTGAACCTGGTTCTGGCCCAGGCGGCGCGACTTTCCGCTGCAGAATCAGCGCCGGCTCCTGTATTATTGCTCGACGAAGTCGCCGCCCATCTCGATCCGCTCCGGCGGGCCGCGCTGGCGGATGAAATCGCGGCGCTCGGCCTCCAGGCATTCCTGACAGGGACGGACGAGCAGCTGTTCGACCCCTTCAAGGGTCAGGCCCTTGGCGTCCGCGTGGAAGCCTCGGGCCTGACCGTACTGGACCGCTGAATGACCGACCAAACCGAAGACCACGGCGCCCCGCAGGCGCACGGCGACTACGACGCCGACTCGATCAAGGTGCTCAAGGGCCTGGACGCGGTGCGCAAGCGCCCGGGCATGTACATCGGCGACACCGATGACGGCAGCGGCCTGCACCACATGGTCTATGAGGTGGTCGACAACGCCATCGACGAGGCCCTGGCCGGTCACGCCACCAAGGTCGAGGTGATCCTCAACGCCGACGGCAGCTGCACCGTCACCGACGACGGCCGCGGCATCCCGGTCGATATGCACGAGGGCGAGGGCGTCAGCGCCGCCGAAGTGATCATGACCCAGCTGCACGCCGGCGGGAAATTCGACCAGAACAGCTACAAGGTCTCCGGCGGCCTGCACGGCGTGGGCGTCTCGGTGGTCAACGCGCTGAGCGACTGGCTGGAGCTGAAGATCCACCGCAATGGCAAGAGTCACCAGATGCGCTTCGAGCGCGGCGACGCCGTGTCCGCGCTGAAGATCACCGGCGACTCGCCGCTGCGCGAGAACGGCAAGCCGCTGACCGGCACGATCGTGACCTTCTTCCCCTCGGTGACGACCTTCGCCTTCATCGAGTTCGACCGGAAGACGCTCGAGCATCGCCTGCGCGAGCTGGCCTTCCTCAACAGCGGGGTGACGATCCACTTCCGCGACCTGCGCGACGCCGAGCCGTGGGAGGAAATCCTGCACTACGAGGGCGGCATCGAGGCCTTCGTCAAGCACCTGGACAAGGCCAAGACGGCGCTGATCAGCGCCCCGATCTCGGTCCGCGGCGCGCGCGAGAAGGTCGAGATCGATCTCGCCCTGGAGTGGAACGACAGCTACCACGAGCACATGCTGTGCTTCACCAACAACATCCCGCAGAAGGATGGCGGCACGCACCTGTCGGCCTTCCGCGCGGCCCTGACGCGGGTGATCACCGGCTATGCCGAGAGCTCGGGCATGGCCAAGAAGGAAAAGGTCTCGGTCACCGGCGAGGACGCGCGCGAGGGCCTGACCTGCGTGCTGTCGGTCAAGGTGCCGGACCCGAAGTTCTCGTCCCAGACCAAGGACAAGCTGGTCTCCTCCGAAGTGCGCCCGGCCGTCGAAGGCCTGGTGCAGGAGGGCCTGGCCACCTGGTTCGAGGAGCATCCGGCCGAGGCCAAGGCCATCGTCGGCAAGATCGCCGAGGCCGCCGCCGCCCGCGAGGCCGCCCGCAAGGCCCGCGAGCTGACCCGGCGCAAGAGCGCGCTCGACATCACCAGCCTGCCTGGCAAGCTGGCGGACTGCCAGGAACGCGACCCGGCCAAGTCCGAGCTGTTCATCGTCGAGGGTGACTCCGCCGGCGGCTCGGCCAAACAGGCGCGCAACCGCGAGAACCAGGCCGTGCTGCCCCTGCGCGGCAAGATCCTCAATGTGGAACGCGCCCGCTTCGACAAGATGCTGTCGTCCGAACAGGTCGGCACCCTGATCATGGCCCTGGGCGCCGGCATCGGCCGCGACGAGTTCGACATCGCCAAGATGCGCTATCACCGCATCGTCATCATGACCGACGCCGACGTCGATGGCGCCCACATCCGCACGCTGCTGCTGACCTTCTTCTACCGGCAGATGCCGGAGGTGATCGAGCGCGGCTACCTCTACATCGCCCAGCCGCCGCTCTACAAAGCGACCAAGGGCAAGTCCTCGCGCTATCTGAAGGACGACGCCGAGTACGAGGCCTTCCTGATCGACGAGGGCGTCGATGGAGCCGAGCTGGACCTGTCGAGCGGCGAGCGGATGACGGGCAAGGACCTGCTGGCCCTGGTCCAGACCAGCCGCGCGGCCAAGGCCAACATCGAGCGGCTGTCGGCCCGCGCGCCGGCCTTCGCCATCGAACAGACGGCCCTGGCCGGACTGATGGGCGACCAGCCCGATCCGATGGAGGCGGCCCGCCGGCTGAACCTCTACGCCCAGGAAGGCGACGGCCCCTGGACCGGCGAGCGCGGCGAGACCGGCTTCGTGTTCAGCCGGGTCAAGCGCAGCGTCTCGGAGAAGATCGTGCTGGAGGACGCCCTGCTGCAGGCCGCCGACGCCCGCCGTCTGGCCGAGCGCGCGGCCCTGCTGGCCGACACCTTCCAGGGCCAGGCCACGTTCCGCCGCAAGGACCGGAGCACCCCGGTGCGCGGTCCGCTCGACCTGTTCGCCGCCGTCATGGACGCCGGCCGCCGGGGCATGGCGATCCAGCGCTACAAGGGCCTGGGCGAGATGAACCCCGAGCAGCTGTGGGAAACCACCCTCGATTCCGAGGCCCGCACCCTGCTGCAGGTCAAGGTCAACCACGCCGACGACGCCGACGACATGTTCGCCCGGCTGATGGGCGAACTGGTCGAACCGCGGCGGGAGTTCATCCAGGCCAATGCGCTGGATGCCGAGGTGGACGTCTAGTTTTCCTTGACCACCTTCAGCACCGCCGCGCCGTAGCGCTGCAGCTTGCTGTCGCCGACCCCGGTGGCCAGCAGCAGCTCGTCGGGCGAGCGGGGCCGCAGCCGGACGATGTCCTGCAGGGTCTTGTCGCCGAAGATGACGTAGGGCGGCACATGCTGCTCGTGCGCCTCGTCGCGGCGCCAGGCGCGCAGCGCTTCGAACAGGACCAGATCGTCGCCCGCCAGCTCGGCCATCGCCTCGCGCGTGCGCTTGCGCGGCCGGCCCGAGCGGGTCGAGGCGTCCAGCGCTTCGGGCTGCTTGCGCACGGCGATCCGCCGCTCGCCGCGATAGACGCCCTTGACCCCCTCGCCGTCACCCAGGCCGATCAGGGGCCGGCCGTCGTTGGGGTCCTCCTTCAGCAGGCCGTCGAACAGCAGCTGGTCGATCAGGTCGCGCCAGCCGGCCGGGCTGAACTCCTTGCCCACGCCATAGGTCGACAGGGCCGCCTCGCTGTCGTGCACGTCCTTGGTCTTGCCCAGCAGGTGATCGACCAGCCGGCCGCGCCCGAACCGGCCGCCGAGGCGATGCACGGCGGCCAGGGCCTTTTGCGCCGGCACGGTCGCGTCGATCGATTCCGGCGGATTGAGGCACAGGTCGCAGACGCCGCAGGGCTTGACCCCCTCCTCGCCGAAGTAGCGGCGCACGGCGGCGGCCCGGCAGGAGACCCCGTCCAGCATGGCGTAGAGCTGGCGCACCTTGCGGTTCTGGACCTGGCGCACCTCGTCGCCGACCTCGCGCCCGGCGATCCGGCGCAGGGCCCAGGCCATATCGGCCGAGCCGTAGAGGGTGATGCCCTCGGCCGGCAGGCCATCGCGCCCGGCCCGGCCGATCTCCTGCCAATAGGCCTCCACCGAGGCCGGCGGGTCGGCATGGATGACGAAGCGCACGTCCGGCTTGTCGACCCCCATGCCGAAGGCGATGGTCGCCACCATCACCGCCGCGTCGGCCTCGAGAAACTTTTCCAGCCGCTCGCTGCGCAGGTTGCGCTCGAGGCCGGCGTGGTAGGCCAGAGCCGGCACCCCGGCGGCGGCCAGCCGCTCGGCCAGCCTGTCCGTGCCGTCCCGCGAGCCGGTGTAGACCACGCCCGAGCGGCCCGGCCGGGCCAGCACCAGCTCCTCGACCCGGCCGTGGCCCTGGCCGCGCTTGCGTTCGGCCGCCAGAGCCAGTTCCGGACGGGCGAAGCTGTCGACGAACTCGGCGCAGTCCCGCAGGCGCAGCTCGGCGCGGATGTCATCGCGGGTCCTGGCGTCGGCGGTCGCCGTGACGGCCAGGCGCGGCACGTCGGGGAACACCTCGGCCAGCTTGCCGAGCATCCGGTATTCGGGGCGGAAGTCGTGGCCCCACTGGCTGACGCAGTGGGCCTCGTCGATCGCGGCGATGGCCAGCGGGATGCGCCGCAGCCGGTCCAGCGTCGCGCCCTGCATCAGGCCCTCGGGCGAGAGATAGAGCAGGTCCAGCTCGCCCCGCTCGGCGCGCCGCCAGACCTCGGCTCGCTCGTCGAGGGAGTGGCTGGAATCGAGCCGCTCGGCGGCCACGCCTGACTGTTTCAGCCCCTCGACCTGGTCGGCCATCAGCGCGATCAGCGGCGAGACGACCAGGCCAAGGCCGGGCCGCAGCAGGGCCGGGATCTGGTAGCAGAGGCTCTTGCCGCCACCGGTCGGCAGCACCGCGACGGCGCTGCGTCCGGCCAGAATTTCGCCGATCACGTCCGCCTGCAGGCCGCGGAACTCGGCGTGGCCGAAGACGCGGCGCAGGATCTCGCGGGCTGGGTCGAGGGAATCGCTCACACCGCGCTTATGGCCTCCGGGCGCGGCCTTGCTAACCCCCTGCGCAAGTTCTGCATGGACACGCCGCGAAAAGGGCGTGTTCATTGCCCATCAACCACGCTCAAGGCATCAGGACCGCGACGCTTGCACCTGGCGTCGGCGACATTTTCCAAAGTAGCGACGGCGACATGGCGAACCAACAGGGCGTCACACGGACACCCCTTCAGGCGTTTCTCTATTGGGGAGCGGTCGCGGGCGTCTGGGGGCTGATCTTCCTGGTCGCCTTCTTCGCGGTGTTCGCCACCGACCTGCCCGACGTGTCCAGGCTGAACACCGTCACGCGGCAGCCGTCGATTTCCTATCTCGACAGGTCCGGCGCCCTGATCGCGGTGCGCGGCAGCCAGTACGCGCCGCCGGTCGATCTGGACAAGCTGCCGCCCTACGTGCCCAAGGCCTTTATCGCCATCGAGGACCGCCGCTTCTACTACCACCCGGGCTTCGACCCGATCGGCATCAGCCGCGCGATCGTCAAGGACATCAGCTGCTGGTGCTTCGCGGCGGGCGGCTCGACCATCACCCAGCAGCTGGCGCGCAACCTGTTCCTGACGCTGGACCAGACCCCCCGGCGCAAGGCCCAGGAACTGATCCTGGCCCTGTGGCTGGAGATGAAGTTCACCAAGAAGGAGATCCTCGCCCTCTATCTGAACCGGGTCTATTTCGGCGCCGGCGCCTATGGCATCGAGGCTGCCGCCCAACGCTACTTCAACAAGCCGGCCTCGCGGCTGACGCTCGGCGAGGCGGCTCTGCTGGCCGGGATGATGAAGGGGCCGTCGCGCTACAGCCCCGTCTCGGCCACCGAGCGAGCCGCCCGCCGGGCGACCATCGTGCTGGACGAGATGGTCCGGACCAGGGCCATCACCAGCGCGCAGCGGGCCGAGGCCTTCCGCAGTCCGGTGCGGGTCTCGGCCGTGCTGGCCAACCAGCGGGCCCAGTATTTCACCGACTGGGTCGATGCCCAGGTCCGCTCGCTGGTCGGCGAACCGACCGAGGATCTGATCGTCGAGACGACGCTCGACCTGCCGATCCAGGCCGCCGCCGAGGCCGCCGTCCGGTCGGGCGTGGCCGGGGCCAAGGGTCAGGGCGTGCAACAGGCGGCGCTGGTGGCGATGGACGGCGAGGGCCGCATCCGCGCCTATGTCGGCGGGGCGGACTATTCCGAAAGTCAGTTCGACCGCGCCACCAGCGCGCGGCGCCAGGCCGGTTCGGCCTTCAAGCCGTTCGTCTATCTGGCCGCCATGGAAGCGGGCCGCACACCGGCGGTGATGGTGGTCGATGAGCCGGTTCGCATCGGCGGCTGGGAGCCGCGCAACTACACCGGCCGGTATCTGGGCGCGATCACCCTGCAGACCGCTCTGGCCCAGTCGGTCAACACCGTCGCCGCGCGGCTGGCCAACGAGGTCGGCACCGGCAACGTGGCCGCCGCGGCGCGGCGCCTGGGCATCGCCAGCAAGATCCAGCTGGACCCTTCGATGGCGCTCGGCGCGGTCGAGGTGAGCCCGATGGAGATGGCCCAGGCCTACGCCGCCTTCTCCAACGGCGGCTTCCTGGCCAGGGGTTACGGCATCCAGCGCATCCGCACGGCCAACGGCCGGGTGCTGTACGACCGCAACCTGGAAAAGCGGCCGCGCAAGTCGGTGATCGGCTCGCCGGCCCTGCAGTACATGAACCAGATGATGCGCGAGGTCGTGGTCAACGGCACGGGCAAGCGGGCCCGGGTGGCGGGCTACGACATCGCCGGCAAGACCGGCACGACCAGCGACTACCGCGACGCCTGGTTCGTCGGCTACACGGGCGGCTTCGTCACCGCCGTCTGGACCGGCAAGGACGACAACAAGCCGATGAAGGGCGTGACGGGCGGCGGCGCCCCGGCCGGCGTCTGGCGCGGTTTCATGGCCCAGGCCCTGCCGCGGCTGAAGGCCCAGCCCATTCCGGGCGGCTATGTCCAGGTCGAGCCGCCCCGCGACGCGATCGGCGACATCCTCTCGACCCTGGGCATGGGCGGAGAGCCTGACGGGCCCGCGCCGGCCTCGTCCGAGACCCGCGGCCAGCCCGCCGGGACTCCGCAGGAGATCCCTTACTAGCCCCGGCCGATGGCCTGGAGTCGGGCGCCCTCGCGCTTGAGCCAGCGGCGGTGCGGGGTTGGATCGCCGTTCAGCTCGCGCACCAGCGCCCAGAAGCGCGGTCCGTGGTTGGCCTCGACCAGGTGGGCGCATTCGTGCGCGGCGACATAGTCGGCCACGTCCGCCGGCGCGAGCGCCAGCCGCCAGCTGTAGCGGATCGACGCCGGGCCACGCGGTCCGGCCGGGCGGCAGGAACCCCAGCGGCCACGCGCGTCGGCGATGGCGATCTTCGGCGGCGGCTGGTCGAGGGCGCGGCTGTGCGCCACGGTGCGCTCGGTCAGCCAGCCGCGAGCCTGCGCCTTGATCAGACGCAGCACGCGGTCGGCGAAGGCCGCGTCGTCGGCCGCGGCGATCACGGCGTGGGCGTCGTCCGAGGCCGGAATGAGCCTGGCGCGCCCGGGCGCGGCCACCAGCTGGACGGTCTGGCCGAACAGGCTGATCTCCATGCCGGGGCGAAGGGGCGTCGTGGCGGGCAGGTCGGCCAGCTGGCTGGCGATCCAGTCGGCCCGCTCGCGCGCGAAGGCCACCGCCTCGTTCAGGCGCCGCGCGCTGGGGGCGACGGCGATCGCCTCGCGCCTGACCCGATCGACCCTCAGGCTGATCCGGCGCGCGCGCGCGTTGACCGACAGGCGCACCGGATGGCCGTCCGCCTCGATGCGGTCGCCATGGCTGAAGCTGGGTCGCCCGAACAGGTTCATCGCCCCGTGCTTAGGACGGCGCGGCGGTCCGGAAAAGCCCGATTCAGAAGCCCGGATCGCACTGGCGGATGAAGCCCCGCACCCGGGGGAAGATATCCTCCCGGAACCGGCGGCCGTTGAACACCCCGTAGTGGCCCACTCCGGCCTGGACATGGTCCAGTTTCAGCGAGTCGGGAATGTTCGGGCACAGGGTGTGGGCCGCCTGGGTCTGGCCGATGCCGGAGATATCGTCCAGCTCGCCCTCGACGGTCATCAGGCCGATGTCGGTGACGGCCGCGGGCCTCACTGGCCGGCCCCGGTGCGTCAGCTCGCCCTTCGGCAGGGCGTAGGACTGGAACACCTTGTCGATGGTCTGGAGGTAGAATTCCTCGGTCAGGTCCATCACCGCCAGATACTCGTCGTAGAAGGCGCGGTGCTTGTCGGCGCTGTCGCCGTCGCCCGAGACCAGATGGTCGAAGTAGCGGCGGTGGGCGTCCTGGTGCCGTTCCAGGTTCATCGACATGAAGCTGGCCAGCTGCACGAAGCCCGGATAGACGCGCCGGCCCGCGCCCGGATAGGGCGGCGGAACGGTGTAGATCATGTTCGACTGGAACCAGGTGAACGGCCGTTCCTCGGCCAGCCTGTTGGTCACGGTCGGCGACAGGCGCGCGTCGATCGGCGAGCCCATGAAGGTCATGGTCCGCGGCCGGTAGGGGTTGTCGTCCTCGGCCATCAGGGCGGCGGCGGCCAGCACGGGCGGGCCGGGCTGGCAAACGGCGACCACGTGGGCGCGATGGCCCAGGGCCTCGAGCATCATCTGGATGTGGTCGATATAGTCGTCAAAGTCGAACCGGCCCTCCATCATCGGCACGTCCCGGGCGTTGGACCAGTCGGTGATGAACACGGCGTGGTCGGGCGCGAAGGCCTCGACCGTGCCGCGCAGCAAGGTCGCGTAGTGACCCGACATCGGCGCGACGATCAGCACCGCGGGGTCGAGCTGCAGCTTGCCGGCCCGGCGCATGTCGGCCATGTCGCGGTCGAACTGGATCAACCGGCACCAGGGGCTTTCCCAGACCACGGTCGGGCGGACCCGGACCTTGTGGTCGTTGACGGTGATCTCGTCGATCATCCAGTCGGGCTTGCCGTAGCGCCGCGTGACGTTGGCGTAGAGATCGGCGCCGGCCGACATCTTGCGGCCGAACGACGTGTTGCGGGCGGGGTTGAGCGGCGACGACCACCAGTCGCGCGTCGCGCGCGCGGCGGAGCGCATCGGCGATGCGGCGTAGTAGGTCGCCTCGTGCAGGGTGTAGAGCATCGAACCTCGTTCGTTGTGCAGCGCAGCATAGCACGGCGCGGCTTAACGAAGTCCAGTCCCTTTTGAAGACCTAGTCGCCGCGCATGGCCCGGCGAATCTGGTCGGCCATCTGCTCGGGCGTCAGGCCATAGGCCAGCACACGGTCGAACCGGCCGCGCGGGTTCATCAGATAGGCCGCCGTCGAGTGATTGACCTGGTAGTCCGGGCCATCGCCCTGGATCTCGTAGACCGCGCGATAGGCCCTGGCCGCCGCCGCCACCTGCTGTGGCGTGCCGGTCAGGCCGACGGTGTCCGCCGGCAGGTCCTGGACGGCCAGCCAGTCCTTGACCTTGGTCGGGGTGTCGCGACCCGCATCGACGGAGATGAACACGATCCGCAGATCCTTGCCCTTCGGCCCGAGTTGATCGACCGCTCCGCGCAGCGCCTGCATGGTCCCCGGACAGACGTCGGGGCAGTAGGTGTAGCCAAAGAAGACCACCGACCATTTGCCCTTGAGGATCGCCTCATCGACCGGCTTTCCGTCCTGATCAACCAGCTGGAAGGGTCCGCCCACCGCGCCGGCCGAGGGCGCCGGCCGGAACAGCCCGGCATTGAGCGCGACGACGCCGGCGAGCACCAGGCCAAGGGCGCAGGCGGCGATCAGCAACAGTCTTTGACGCGGCAAGGATTTCTCCATCAGGGCTCGCCATCGGCGCGTGTTGGGGCCAATCTGGCGACATGGCGCTGACCCCATCACCGGCGAGCCTCGCCGACCCGGAGCCCGGCCTCGTTAGGCCCGGCCGTCCGGCGACGCAAGGGTGGGACGCCCTCTGGCCAGCGGGGGTGCCGCGCCGCGGCCGCCTGCGGGTCCGGGCGCTGGTGAACCTGCGCTGGGTGGCGGTGGCCGGCCAGACGCTGACCGTCCTGACCGTGGCCTACGGGCTCAATCTGCCGACCCCGGTGGCCGCCTGTTTCGCCATGATCGCGCTGTCGGCCTGGCTCAATGTGCTGGTCACCCTGGCCACCTCGGGCCAGCGCCTGGCCACCGACAACGAGGCCGCCGCGCACATCGCCTTCGATGTCCTGCAGCTGTCCGGCCTGCTCTATCTCACGGGCGGAATCATCAACCCGTTCTCGCTGCTGCTGATCGCCCCGGCGACGCTGGCGGCCGCCACCCTGCCGTTGCGCCAGACAATGCTGATCGCGGTTCTGGCCATCGCCGCCTGCGCGTTCCTGGCCATCGTCGCCATGCCCCTGCCCGCGCCGCGCGCGGACACCTTTGATCCGCCGACCCTGAACCGGATCGGAGCCGTCCTGGCCAGGGTCCTGGGCATCTCCTTCACCGCCGCCTACGCCTGGTACGCGGCCCAGGAGGCGGCCAGGATGGAACTGGCGCTGGACACCGCCCACACCGTGCTGGCCCGCGAGCAGCGGCTCTCGGCGCTCGGCGCCCTGGCGGCGGCGGCGGCGCATGAGCTGGGCACGCCCCTGGCGACCATCTCGATCGTCGCCAAGGAGATGCTGTCGATCACCCCCGAGGGCCCGCTCAAGGAAGACGCCGAACTGCTCATCGCCCAGGCCGAACGCTGTCGCGACATCCTGCGACGGCTGACCAGAACGCCCGAGACGGCCGACGCGGTGCACGAGCGAATGACGCTGCTGCAGGTGGTCCAGGAGTCCATCGCCCCGCACGCCCGGCGCCCGGACGTGCGCGTCGAGGCCGTCGTCTCCGGACCGCACGGCGAATCGCCGCCCGAAATCTGGCGGCTGGCCGAGGTGCTTCACGCCCTGACCGCCTTCGTCGAAAACGCCGTGGACTTCGCCAGGTCGGAGATCCTGGTCACCGCCCGGTTCGATCCGCGCCATATCGTCATCGAGGTGCGCGACGACGGGCCGGGGTTCGCGCCGGAGATTCTGCTCAAGCTCGGCGAGCCTTACGTGACCAGCCGGCCCGGGGCGGAGTCCATGCGCAGCGGCCATGTGGGCATGGGGCTGGGCTTCTTCATCGCCAAGACCCTGCTCGAGCGCACCGGCGCGACCGTCGATTTCCGCAATGGCCGGCAGGGCGGCGCGGTGATCACCGCGCGCTGGCGGCGGGAGGCGATCGAGGCCCCGGCGGAGCCCGATCCGTTCTCTGATCAATCGGGGCTTGATGACCCCCGCCCTGCTGCGACAGAATGACGCGAATTTTACAACCGTCACGTGAACGGCGAACCAGGGTGAAGCGGTGACCGATCTGACAACCCTCATCGCCGGCCTGGAGGACCGCAGTCTTCTGGTGCTGGACGACGACATGGCGCTCCGCACCCGCCTTGGCCGCGCGCTGGAACAGCGCGGTTTCCAGGTGCGGGTGGCCGGCGGCGTGGCCGAGGCGCTCGAAGCGGTCAGGGCCTCGCCGCCCGCGTTCGCGGTGCTGGACATGCGGCTGGACGACGGCACGGGGCTGAAGGTGGTGCAGGCGATCCGCGACGCTCGCCCCGAGTCCCGCGTGGTCATGCTGACCGGCTACGGCAACATCGCCACCGCCGTCGCGGCGGTGAAGGCGGGCGCGGTCGACTATCTGGCCAAGCCGGCGGACGCCGACGACGTGGTCCGGGCCCTGCTCGCGGCCGGCGACATGCTGGCCGCGCCGCCCGAGAATCCGATGAGCGCCGACCGGGTGCGCTGGGAGCACATCCAGCGGGTCTATGAACTGTGCGGGCACAATGTCTCGGAGACGGCCCGCCGCCTGTCGATGCACCGCCGCACGCTGCAACGCATCCTGGCCAAGCGGGCGCCGCGGTGAGGGTCGGGGACATGCACTTCAGTGCGTGTCCCCATCAGCTTGAAGGCGGCAGGGGACACGTACCGAAAACGGTACATGTCCCCGCTCACCCCCGAAACGCCGCCAGCCTGGCGAACGCCAGGGTCAGGGCCTTGCGGCGGGCCGCGACCAGCGGCGTCCAGCCCGGCTCCCGCACGACCGCGCCGCCGAAGCCGTCGGCGACGATCAGGCCGGGCTCGGGCGGGATGAGATCGACCGGAAACCCCGGCGAGACGGCGAAGAAGAACGCGTCGCAGTAAGGGGCGTACTCCGCCCATTTGCGGTCGGTCAGATAATCCTCGGGGCTCGACTTGACCTCGACGATGACGATCTCGCCCTTGGGCCCCAGGGCCATCAGGTCCGCCCGCCGGCCGTTGGGCAGGCCGACCTCCGCCAGCGGCGCGAAGGCCATCTCGCCAAGCAGCCGCGCCGCGCCGCGCGTCACCGCGACGGTGGTTTCGGGTCGGGAGACCGTGATGAAGGTAAGCGCGACGTCCACGCCCGTATTGATGTTCCGCTTTCGTTCGGTGTCAACCCACCCGCTGCGCCGGGAACTCCAGGCGCTGGCGATAGCCGAGCGCGCGGATGCGGGCGATGACCCGGGCCCTGGCCGCCGGGTCCATTTTCGCCGTGCGCGACATCAGCCAGACGTAGTTGCCGCCCGGGGTGGCCATGATCGCCCAGGCATGGTCCGGCGCGCTGTCGAGCACCCAGTATTCCTGTTTCCGCAGGCCGCCGAAAAAGCTCAGCTCGAACTTGGCGGCGCGGGCCCCGGGCAGGATGCGGCCGGTGGTCGAGAAGGTCTTCACCGGTCCCGAGGCCGAGCCCCGGTGGCAGATCTGGCGGACCCTGAAAGCCGCGCCGCCCATGCTGACGAACTGGCTGTAGGGCGCCTGGCAGTCGCGCTGTCCGGCGTTGGGGATGCGGGCGATCTCGTACCAGCGGCCGGAATAGAAGCTGGTCGAGACGGGGCGGGTCGGCTGCGGGGCGGAGGCCCAGGCGGCGCCGGCGATCGCCAAGCCCGCCGCCAGGACGAAGAGGGGCGTGCGTGTCATCGGGTCCAGTCTAACGCCCTGGACGGAAAAATGGATTCCGTACGGCCGGTGATCTGAAACGCAGAACGCCCCGCCGGGTTGCGGCGGGGCGTTCCGTATCCGGAGTGAACCGGACGGCTATTCGGCGGCGATGCTGACCGGCTTGTGCTCGCGGTCCTTGAAGTTGATCGCCTGCAGGTAACGGATGCCGTCCTCGGCGATGTCGTCGCCGACCATCCGGTCGCCCTCGCCCTTGAGTTCGTCGAGATCGACGTACATGGCGTAGAAGGCGCGCGTGCGGTCGGTGATGATGCCGGCGTTGAGCAGCGTCTTGACCAGCACGCGGAAGATGTTGGTCTGCTCCTTCATGCCTTCGCGCCGCTGCTCGTCGGTCATGATCTGGGCGAACTCGGCGATGACCTTGTCGGGGTCGAGGCCGAAGCTCTCATAGAGATCGCGCTGCTGGTTGGGGCCGACCAGGTTGAACAGCACCGCCTGGAAACAGTGGGCCGCCCAGTCCTCGATGACCGCGTGCTCCTCGGGGTCGAGCTTGGGGATCGTGCGATCGGCCCAGATCTTGCCGAACTTGTGGTGGAAGGCCTCGTCGGTCATGACCAGCTGCATCAGCTTCTTGCCGAGCGGGTCGTTGAGCTTGTTGTAGAAGGTGGCGAAGGCGCCCATGGCCAGGCCCTCGACCAGCATCTGCATGCCGATGATCTTCTTGTAGACCTCCGGCGCGCCGATGATCTCGACCAGCAGGGCCTTCAGGGTCGGGCCGCATTCCACCGGACGGCCCCAGCGGGCCTTGACGTATTTGGCGAAGGCCGTGACGTGGCGGGCTTCCTCGCGGGTCTGGTTGGCCGCGTATTCCTGAGCGCCCTGGTCCTTGAGCACGTGGCAGAGGCTGGCCGACAGGTTCAGCGCGCCCTGCTCGCCATGCAGGATCGAGGAAAAGCTGCGCAGCGTGGACTCGTTGATGAAGCGGATGCGCTCCAGCGGGTCCGACAGGTGGTTGGACACGTAGTCGGTCTGCAGCGACACGACCATGTCCTCGGGAACCAGCGGCTGGTTGACCATGTCGAACGGCTCGTCGAAGTCGATGTAGTCCTTGTCCAGCGGATCCCAGAAGTGATCGTGGGTCGCCGAGATGATCTTGTCGAAGGCCGTGGAGCGGTTGTTGTAGCGGTCGAGTTCGAGCATCGACTCGAAGTCGTCCGGCGCCACCGCGTCGTACATGGCGTCCTTGGTGATGTTCTTGTCGCTCATCGCAACGGTCCTCCGGCCAGTCGGGAATACGGGCCCGTTGCAGCCGGACCTCGCGTAATGTGAACACTGTCCACTTGTTGCGAACGCGGGTCAATTGAAAAGTGACGGGGGCGTCACTTTCTAACGGGACGTTAACGGTGGCGGGGCGGAAGGGGCCAGGGGCTAGATGAGCCTCCTAATCCCCAGCCCCGAATTCCTGGCCCCCTCTTCACCCGACCGGCTCGCCCTCGAGCTCGCGCAGCAGGGCCGGATCGCGGCGGGCCCGATCGACCAGCAATGGCGCGTCGTCGCGGCCTTCCATGTCGAGCAGATCGGTCAGGCGGGACAGGCGACCGGCCGCCGCCTCGAGCTCGGCGTCGTCAGCATCGAGCACCGTGAACACCGTGGCCACCACATGTTTGCAGCGCAGGCCGCCGTCCTGGAAGTCGGGGCAGGTGCAGCGGGCGTCGGACGCGTCCCGGGCCGCCGCCTCGACCACATAGGTGATGTCCCGCTCGCCCTTCACATGGGCCAGCACGCCGGTGGGGGAGACCTCGACCAGATCGACCCAGCCCTTGGCGGCATAGGCCTCGCCCCGCATGACACGGGCCTCTGGCATGTCCCGGCGGACGGCCTCGTAGTCGAAATCGGGCGCGATCATGGGCCTCTCCCTAGCCGATTCGTTCATGCTTTGTCTTCGATGGCCTCGATGGCGCCGTCCGACAGGCCGAAATGATGGCCGATCTCGTGCACCAGCACATGGGTGACCAGTTCGGCCAGGGTGACGTCGCCGCGCTCGGCCCATTCGTCGAGGATCGGGCGGCGGTACAGGAACACCATCGACGGCTGGGGCAGGGGATCGAGCACCGAGCGCCGCGACAGATCGACGCCGTGATAGAGACCGGTCAGTTCGAAGGCGTCCTCGATGCCCAGGTCGCGCAACACGTCCTCCTCGGCGAAGTCGGTGACGCGGATCACCGTCTCGCCGGCCATCTCGCGGATCGGGCCGGGCAGGGCGTCGAAGGCGATGCGGGCGATCACCGCGAAATCGTCGAGCGAGGGCGCGGCGGCGTGAGGGGGAAAGGCCATCCTCCGAACATGGAGCAGGCGGGCGTGCTTCGCCAGTCGCGGCGCGACGCCGCCTCGCCTATCTTGTCCCAGCCATGATTCGGGCGGGCCTTGCATGACGCAGATGGAATTGATTGTCGCCGCCACGGCCGGCTCCGTCAGCCTCGCCATCTGCGCGGTGCTGTGGACGCTGGCGCAGCGGCGGGCGATGGACCGCCGGGTGCGCGGGATGCAGGATCGGCTGGAGGCGGTCGAGAGCCGCGCCGCCGCCGCCCAGGCCTCCGCCGAGGCCTTCGACAGCAGCCTTCTGGTGATCGACGATGGCCGCGCCCTGCTGGCCTCGGGCGAGGAGAACCTCGAGGCCTGCGCCGCCGCCTTCGCCCTGCCGGTCGCCGACCCCCAGGCCGTGGTCAACGCCATCATGCGCTCGGACCCGGACCACGCCGCCCGGCTGCGGGCGCTGTTCGAACGGGGCGAACCCTGCGCCTTCGAGGCCCGTGGGTCGAAGGGCGTGGTGTCGGTCGAGGGCCGCGCCGCCGGCGCCCTGGCCTGGCTGCGCCTGACCGCGGCGGCCAACGAGGAGTCGGCCCTGCCCAGCGCCGCGCGGCTGGCCGCCTTCCTCGACGCCCGGCCCGAGCCGGCCTGGATCGCCGGGGCGGACGGCGCGGTGCAGTGGGCCAACAAGGCCTGGCTGGCGGCGGTCAGCGCGCGCGACGCGGGCGACGCGGCCAGTCTGCGCCTGTCGCTCGACAAGGGCGCCGACGCCCTGGCCAGCGAAGCCGCCAATCTGGGCGAGCGGCGCGAGACCACCCGCTGGATCTCGTTCGGCGGCCGCCGCCGCGCGCTGAAGTTCACCGCCGAGCCGCTGGAAGGCGGCGGGGTGGCGGTCTGGACCACCGACGCGACCCAGGCCGAGGAGATCCAGGACGCGCTCAAGCGGCATGTCGCGGCCCATGACGAGACGCTGAACCATATCGCCGAGGCGGTGGCCATCTTCGGCCCGACCCGCCGGCTGTCGTTCCACAACACCGCCTTCGCCGAGCTCTGGGGCCTGGAGACGGCCTGGCTGGCCGAGCGGCCGACCCATGGCGAGATCCTCGACCGGCTGCGTCAGCGCCAGCGCCTGCCCGAGACGCCCGACTACGCCCGGTGGAAGGCGGCCGAACTGGCCCGCTACGAGACCCTCGGACCGCAGCCGGACGACCGCTGGACCCTGCCGGACGGCCGCACCCTGCGCCTGATCCGCCAGCCCCATCCGATGGGCGGGCTGCTGCTGCTGTTTTCCGACATCACTGGCGAGGTGCGGCTGCGGGCCCAGTACAACGCCCTGATCCAGGTGCAGCAGGCGACCCTCGACAAGCTCAGCGACGCGGTCGTGGTGTTCGGCTCCAACGGCCGGCTGCGGCTGCACAACGAGGCGTTCGCCCGGTTCTGGAACATCGCCGAGGACGATCTGGCCGAGGGCGTCGATTTCGAGCGGGTGGTCGAGCTGTGCGTGCCCCGGCTGCACGACATGGCCTTCTGGGGCGAACTCAAGGGCCGGGTCGGCGATCCCGACCCGGAAGCCCGCGCCCCGACCTCGGGAGAGACGCGCAACTCGCTGGGCCGCATCGTTTCCTGGCAGACCCGGCCGCTGCCGGACGGCGCGACCCTGATCGCCTTCGACGACATCACCGACGCCCGCCAGCTGGAGGGCGCCCTGGCCGACAAGGAAGCCGCGCTCGACAGCGCCGAGCGGCTCAAGCGCGAGTTCGTCGGCAACGTGTCCTACGAGCTGCGCACGCCGCTGACGACGATCATCGGCTATTCCGAGCTGCTCGACCGGATGGGCGAGGCGATCCCCGAACGCGGGCGGTCGCACCTGTCGGCCGTGCGCCAGGCGGCCGTTCAGCTGGGCCGGTCGATCGACGACGTGCTCGACATCGCGGCCATCGACGCCGAGGAGATGGCGCTCGACATGGGCGACGTGCGGGTCGGCGCGCTGCTGCGGGAGACCGCCGACCGCTGGACGCCGATGGCCGAGGCGGCGAAGGTTTCACTGGTCATGGATGTCGGCGAGGACGACATCGGCCTGATCCGCGGCGACAGCAAGCGGCTGATCCAGACCCTCGATCACCTGGTGGAAAACGCCCTGCGCCAGACGCCGCAGGGCGGGACGGTGACCCTGTCGGCGGTGCGGGCGGCGGGCGAGGTGCGGCTGGCGGTGTCGGACACCGGCCGCGGCGTGCCGTTCCATGTCCAGGCCCACATCTTCGACCGCTTCGTCGGTCGCGACCGCGGCGGCCCGGGCCTGGGCCTGGCCCTGGTCAAGGCGCTGGTCGAGCTGCATGGCGGCTGGGTGGAGCTGGAAAGCGAACCTGGAAACGGCTCGACCTTCACCTGCCACCTGCCCGAGGCCGCGCAGGTGGAGACGGGGCAGAAGGAGCTGGGGTTTTAGGGAGCAGCCTTTCCTGTCCCTTGGGACTGGACAGGCTGCCCCGCGGCGCAGATCGAGACAGGACAAGCAGTCTCAAGGGACAGCTAGAGCACGTTAGGTTTTCTCCTACGCATATCCGGCATGCCGAAGGTAGTTTGAGCATTCTGCGGGGCTGAAGCAGTCGAGCAGGCTGCCGATGCGTCGCCAGACGTCCTCGACTGTTCGCTCGTCAGCCTTTTTGAGCA
>JAUSMJ010000049.1 GCA_030645575.1 Caulobacter sp.
GAAGCTGGTGTAGAGGCCGCGTTTGCCCGGCGGGGCGTGCTCGGCGACGTAGGTGGCCGCGCCGCCGTACTCACCGCCCAGGGCCATGCCCTGGACCAGCCGCATGGCGATCAGCAGCACGGGCGCTGCCACGCCGATCGACTCGTAGGACGGCAGGAGGCCCACGACGAAGGTCGACAGGCCCATCAGCAGCATCGTGACGAGGAAGGTGTTCTTGCGCCCCCACAGGTCGCCCAGTCGGCCGAACACCAGCGCGCCCAGCGGCCGCACCGCGAATCCAGCCGCGAACGCCAGCAGGGCGAAGATGTAGCCGGTGGTCTCGTTGACCCCGCTGAAGAAGTGCTTGGTGATGAACCCGGCGAGCGAGCCGTAGAGGTAAAAATCGTACCATTCGAAGATGGTGCCGACGGAAGCGCCGCCGATGACCATCCCGTGACTTTGCCGGGTCGCTGTCGGCTGCTCGTTCATCCCGTCCCCCTCCGGTAGCGCCGGACTCTAGCGCGGTAGCAGGGCGGGGCTCAATGGACGGTGGGGCGGTCGTGGTTGCGGCGCCAGAGTTCGCCGGTCAGCACATTGGCGAAGCCGATCCAGCCGACGTAGGGCGCGACCATGCCGGCAGCCGGCGGGTCGACCTCCCTGGCCCGCCAGGCATAGGCGGCGGAAGCGCCCAGCGAGACGACCGCAGCCGTCAACTGGCCGCCGAGCCGGCGCGGGCCCAGCGCCATCCAGACGGCGTTCAGCCCCTGAACCGCGCCCCAGAGCGAGAGCGCCTGGGTGCGGGCCGGACTGGCCGGGGCGTTCCAGACCCGCAGGCCCGACAGGGTCAGGGCCATGAAGAGCGGCGGCCAGATCACGGCGAAGGCGGCCTTCGGCGGCGCAAAGGCCGGCTGTTCCAGCCGGTCGTAGGCCTTCTCGATGTCCGGATGATCCGCCGTGGGCGCATTGGCCCGCGCGATCAGGGCCGAGGCCAGCACCGCGCCGGCGGTCAGGCCGATCCCGACGATCAGGTGTCGCGTCGAACGCCCCCGGCTGTTGGCCAGGTCGTCTACGGCGTTGCGGGCGGCTTGGGCGAGCATGGCGATCTCCTGATGTCACAGCGGAGAACCTGTTCAGAGGGGGGAGGTTCCCCGGTGTCGCTAGCGGCGGGTCTCCCAGGCCATCCACAGGGCGATCGCCGCCAGCATCAGGGCGAAGACGGCCCGTACCCCGCGACGCCGCGCGCCGTCCGGCATCACCAGCGACGCGGCGCGCCAGGTCAGCAGGACGATGGTCGTGTGGATGACGATGCTGACCGCGATGTGGGTCAGGCCGAGGGTCAGGGCCTGCGGCGCGAACGGCCGCGCAGGGTCAGTGAAGGCCGGCAGCAGCGTGATGTAGAACACCGCCGCCTTTGGATTGAGCAGGTTGGCCAGCAGGCCGCGGATCATGAACCGCTGTGCTGACGGCGCCTCGTCGATCCCGGCGACGTCGCCCTCCGGGCTGCGCCAGACGTCCAGCGCCAGCCACAGCAGGTAGGCGACGCCCGCCCACCGTAGCAGGCTGTAGAGCCACTCCATCCGCAGAATGACGGCGGTCAGACCGAACACGGCCGCCAGCATGTAGACGGTCAGGCCGGCGGTGACGCCCAGGATGGTGGTCAGGCCCGCGCGCCGTCCGTAGCGCGTCGCGACGATCGCCAGGTAGCCCATGTTCGGGCCGGGCGTCAGCTCCAGCAGCAGAACGGCCGCCAGGAATGGCAGGAACAGGTCCAGGCCGGGAAACACGACGGTCCCCGACGACTGTCGCTAGTGCCCGCCGCCGCCCTCGAGTTCGCCCAGCGCGCTCTGCAGGTAGTTCTGCTCACCCAGCGACCGGACCAGCGACAGCTGGGTCTCGAGGAAGTCGATGTGCTCCTCGGTGTCCTCAAGAATCTCGTCGAGGATCTGGCGGCTGACGTAGTCCTTTGCCGCCTCGCATTGGGCGACGCCGGCGACCAGCGTCACGCGGCCGCCGACCTCGACCGCCAGGTCGGCGGCCAGGCATTCGGGCACGGTCTCGCCGATCTTCAGCTTGTTCAGGTCCTGCAGGTTGGGCAGGCCTTCCAGGAACAGGACGCGTTTGATCAGCTTGTCGGCGTGTTTCATCTCGCCGATCGACTCGTCGTAGGTGATCCCGCCCAGCCGCGCGAAGCCCCAGTCCTGGTACATCCGGGCGTGCAGGAAATACTGGTTCACCGCCGTCAGCTCGTTGGTGAGCACCGCGTTCAGCAGACGGATGATGGCCGGATCGCCCTTCATGGCGCGCTCCTCCCTGTTCGAGTCGGCAAGACCCTGAACCGGGCGCCGCCGCGCCGCAACCTCGATGTCCGCCGCGGCGCGGCGCGCGGCCACACAAGCGCGCGATGAGCCGGATTCACCAGCGGTTGGCGACTTCCTCGGCGAACCCGAGCAGATCCTTCACCGCCAGACGCGTTCCGTCGTCGAGCACGACATGGCCGGAGAACCGGCCGAACACCTGGTGTTGCGTCGAACGGACAAGACCCAGCAGCGAACTGTCGGCCGCCCGGTCGATGATCGGCGCGAACGTCATCTCGAACCGCCCGTCGTTGCTGGTGAACCGCCATGGCGCGCCGTCGAAGGTGTCATTCGGCAGGTGGAAGGTGACGGCGTCCAGCTTGTGGGCCTTGCCATCGACGAAGACCATGTTCTCGGTCGCCGCCGAGGTGTCGCCGAAGCCGTGGCCGATGTTAAAGCCGAATGGACGCCCGTCGATGACGCCCGAGGCCGATCCCCAGTACCAGGTGTTGTCGTACGTCCAGACACCCCGGCCCCAGTCGAGCACGCCGAAGGCCGAGGATGGCTCGAAGACGTGGGTCTCGCCGCCGACCACGACCTCGCCCGTCGCCGGCATGCAGTTGATCTTCTGGTTGTAGTAGAAGGCCTTCGGCGCGCCCGGAAACGGCGTGGCGACGACCATCCGGTCCATCGGCGGCTGGTCCAGGCGGATTTCGCCCTTCAGCCCCCTGCCGCGCGCGAAGTCGGGGAAGTCGATGGTCAGCCGCCGGCCGCCGGGCTCGTGCCGGAAGGCCAGCGACAGCCGCTCATGCGTCTGGACGATGTCCCCGGCGTCAGCGCTCCGCGGCAAACCCATCCGGCCCATCGGAAACGGCAGGAGCACGCCATCCTGGAGGGCGGAGGGCGTACGGAAATCCAGCCAGTGCACGGCCAGCACGCCCAGGTAATCGTTGTCGGCCACCGTCAGGCACAGGCCGACGTCCTGGTTCAGAACCGCGTAGTAGTCCCATTCCTTGGTCCGCAGCGGATGGGCCCTGATCGCGGCGCGGTCATAGCGGCGGACCTCCGCGGTGGCATAGCCGGGCTCGGCCAGCCGGCCGCGCGAATCCAGCAGGTCGCCGGGTCCCATCCTGTGCTGCATCGTTCCCTCCCCGGACCGTCGCCTGGTCCCTCCTAAGGGCCGGGGCGGGGGGCTGTCGAGCCCGCTACTCCGCGGCGAAGCGCAGGGCGTCCTGAGACTGGTCAATCATCTCGCGCATCTCGCAGACGCAGCGCGCGCATTGCGGGCGGCAGCCGTGGGCGCGGAACACCTCGGCCGGACGCGTGGCCCCCGCCTCGATGGCGGCGCGGACCTGACGCTCGCGGATGCCGTTGCAGTTGCAGACGTACACGGAAAGGGTCCCTATCTGAGAACGATCCGCATTTAGCGACGGCCAGTCGCCGTTGCAACGCATTCGCAATTGAAAACGCTGGTTATGCGACCGGATGTCGCGTTAACCCGGGTTGCTCCGTCGATGTTGAAGGCGTTGGGTGTCGGCGAGCGAGGGGCCGGGCGATGAATTTCGATGCGGATCTTTTGGCGAGACTGCAGTTCGCCTTCACCATTGCGTTTCACATCATCTTCCCAAGTTTCACCATCGGGTTGGCCAGCTTCCTGGCCGTTCTCGAAGGGCTGTGGTTGACCACCCGCCGGCCGGTGTTCCGCAATCTCTATCTGTTCTGGGTCAAGGTCTTCGCGCTCAGCTTCGGCATGGGCGTCGTGTCCGGCGTGGTGATGAGCTACGAGATCGGGACCAACTGGGCCGAGTTCGCCAAGGCCTCGGCGCCGGTCATCGGGCCGTTGCTGGCGTTCGAAGTGCTGACGGCCTTCTTCCTCGAGGCCAGCTTCCTGGGCGTGATGCTGTTCGGCTGGCGACGCGTGGGCCCCGGGCTGCACTTCCTGGCCACTCTGCTGGTGGCGGTGGGCACGCTGGTCTCGGCCTTCTGGATCATCTCCGCCAACAGCTGGATGCAGCACCCGACGGGCTTCGTTGAGCTGGCGGACGGCAGTCTGCGGGCGACGGACTGGATGGCGGTGATCTTCTCGCCGACGTTCGCCTCCCGCTTCGTGCACATGAGTCTCGCCGCCTACCTGACCACGGCCCTGGCGGTCGGGGCGGCCAGCGCCTGGGCCCTGCTGAAGGACGACGACCAGCCCGAGTCGCGCATGGCCCTGCGCATGGCCATCGGCATGTTCGCCATCGTCGCGCCGCTGCAGCTGCTGGCCGGTCATGAGTCGGGCAAGATGGTGCTGGAGCACCAGCCGCTGAAGACCGCCGCCATCGAGGCCTACTGGCGGACCGGACCCGACCAGCCGCAGAGCCTGGTCGGCCTGCCGGACCGCGATGCGGGCAAGACCCATCTCGAGGTCGCCGTCCCCGGCGTCGGCAACCTGATCCAGGGCGTGCCGAAGGACCGGGTCCTGCAGGGGCTCGACGCCTTCCCGCGCGCCGACTGGCCAGTTGTCGGCCTGGTCTACTGGTCGTTCCGGCTGATGGTCGGCCTGGGCCTGGCCATGATCGCCCTGGGAGGCTGGGGCGCGTGGTTGATGGCGCGCAAGCGGCTCGACCAGTCGGTCTGGTTCCTGCGCGCGGCCGTGGCCATGGGGCCGGCGGGCTTCGTCGCGGTCATCGCCGGCTGGATCGTCGCCGAGGTCGGCCGCCAGCCCTGGACCATCTACGGCGTACTGCGCACGGCAGACTCGGCCTCGCCCGTGGGCGCGGGCCAGGTCTCCGCCTCGCTGCTGGCCTTCATGGTCATCTACGCCATCGTGTTCAGCGCCGGGGCGGTCTACATCCTGCGGCTGATCGACAAGGGGCCGGAGCCGGGACCAGAACCCTTGCCAAGCGGAGACGGCCGCGCGCCAGGCACCGCGCTGGCCGCCGTCCCGCCCGAACCGGAGGCCTGAGATGACCCTCGACCTTCCCCTCATCTGGGCTGGCCTGATCGCCGTCGCCGTCCTGCTCTATGTGCTGCTCGACGGGTTCGACCTGGGCGTCGGCATCCTGTTCCCGTTCGCGAAATCGCCCAAGGACCGCGACGCGATGATGAACAGCATCGCGCCGGTCTGGGACGGTAACGAGACCTGGCTGGTGCTGGGCGGCGGCGGCCTGTTCGCGGCCTTTCCGCTGGCCTACGGGGTGCTGGCGCCGGCCCTCTACCTGCCGCTGATCCTGATGCTGCTGGCCCTGATCCTGCGGGGCGTGGCCTTCGAGTTCCGGCTGCACGGTCGCCAGCGCGGCAAGGCGTTCTGGACGGCGGCCTTCGCCGGCGGCTCACTGCTGGCGACGGTGGCCCAGGGCCTGGTGCTGGGCGGCTTCATCCAGGGCGTCGTGGTCCGCGACGGCCGGTTCGCCGGCCAGCCGTTCGACTGGCTGACGCCCTACAGCCTGCTGGTGGCCGCGGGCCTGGTCGCCGGCTACGCCCTGCTGGGCGCCTGCTGGCTGGTGTGGAAGACCGAGGACGAGTTGCACGGCGACGCCCGCCGCTGGGCCTGGATCTCCGGCGCCGCCACGGCGGGGCTGCTGGCCGCGGTCAGCGTCGCCACCCTGATCGTCCATCCGCGCGTCGCGGCGCGCTGGGGGTTCGAGGGCGGCCACTTCAGCCAGAACCTGCTGCCGTTCCTGCCGATCCCGATCCTCGGGGCGGCGGGCCTGCTGATCGTCGCCGAGGGCCTGCGGCGGCGCGAGCACGGCATGCCCTATGCCGGCGCGGCCCTGGTCTTCCTGTCGGGCTATCTGGGCCTGGCGGTGGGCTTCTTCCCCTACATCGTGCCCTACGCCGTCGATTTCCGGATGGCGGCCAACGCCGACAACGCCCTGGCCTTGATGCTGGTGGGGGTCGGGGTCATGCTGCCATTGATCCTTGGCTACACGGCCTGGGTCTACTGGCTGTTCCGCGGAAAGGTCTGGGGCGATGCCGGTTATCATTGAACCACCGCCGGAAGAGGACGCGCCGCGGCCGTCGCTGCGCCGGCGGATCGGCTGGTTCATCGGCCTCGCCGTGGCCTCGATGGCGGCCACGGTTCTGGTCGCCTATACCCTGAAGGCCCTGCTCGTGTAGAGACGGCCCATGACCGCCAAGTCCGCCGACTGCCGCCTCTATCTGATCACACCGCCGCGTCTCGACGACCTCGCCGCCTTCGCCCACGTCCTGGCCGGGGCGCTGGACGCCGGCGACGTCGCCGCCCTGCAGATCCGCCTCAAGGATGCGCCCGACGACGTCATCGCCGCCGCGGTCGAGGTGCTCGGCGTCATCGCCCGCTCGCGCGACGTGGCCGTGATCCTCAACGACCGGCCCGATCTCGCCGCCAGGCTCGACTGCGACGGCGTGCATGTGGGCCAGGACGACCTGTCCTGCGCCGAGGCCCGCCGCATCGTGGGCCCGGGCCGCATGGTCGGGGTGACCTGCCACGACAGCCGCCACCTGGCCATGGAGGCCGCCGAGGCGGGCGCCGACTACGTCGCCTTCGGGGCCTTCTTCCCGACCACGACCAAGGAGGCGCCGACGACGGCCGATCCCGAGATCCTGTCGATCTGGCAGGAGACGATGTCTCTGCCCTGCGTCGCCATCGGCGGGATCACGGCCGACAACGCCGCGGGCCTGGCGACGGCGGGCGCCGACTTCATCGCCGTCAGCGCGGGGGTGTGGGAGCATCCCGGCGGCCCGGCCGCCGCGGTGAAGGCGCTGAACGCCGCGATCGCCGAGGGGCTGGCGGCGCGCTGATGTTGCGTCCTTCGAGACGCGATCCCTAGGGATCGCTCCTCAGGATGACGCAGAGGGGTGGACTACAATTTTCGTCGTCATGGTGAGGAGCGAGCGTCAAGCGAGCGTCTCGAACCACGCACCGTCAGCACCCCGCCTTGCTATCGCACCGCCCCGCCGTTAGGTTCCGCCGCCATTTCCCGGCCCTTCGGCGACCCAATCCATGAAGATCAACGGCAACACCATCAAGCCCGGCATGGTCCTTCAACACGAAGGGGGCCTGTGGGTCTGCGTCAAGGCCGAGCACGTCAAGCCCGGCAAGGGCGGGGCTTTCGCCCAGGTGGAGCTGAAGAACCTGATCGACGGCCGCAAGCTGAACGAGCGCTTCCGCTCGGACGACAAGGTCGAGCGCGTCACGCTCGATCAGCGCGACAACACCTTCCTCTACGCCGAGGGCGACATGCTGGTGTTCATGGACTCGGAAAACTACGAGCAGATCAATCTGCACAAGGACTTCGTCGGCGAGGACCAGGTGCGCTTCCTGCAGGACGGCATGAAGGTCAGCGTACAGTTCCACGAGGAGCGCCCGATCAGTATCGCCCTGCCCGAGCATGTGGTGCTGACCATCGCCGAGGCCGACGCCACGGTGAGGGGCCAGACCGCCTCGTCCTCCTACAAGCCGGCCAAGGCCGACAATGGCATGCGCATCCTGATCCCACCCTACATGGACGCGGGCGAACGCGTGCTGGTCTCGACCGAGACCGGCGAATACCTGCGGCGCGCTGACTGACGTGTCCACAGCCTCCGCACTCCTCACCGTCATGATCGACGCCGCCCGCAAGGCGGCCAAGGGTCTCGCGCGCGACTTCGGCGAAGTGGCCGAGCTGCAGGTCTCCAAGAAGGGGGCCGGCGACTTCGTCACCGCCGCCGACATCAAGGCCGAACAGGTCCTGTTCGAAGCCCTGCTCAAGGCCCGCCCCGGCTACAGCTTCCTCGGCGAGGAGCGGGGGCTGATCGAGGGCACCGACAAGTCGCACCGCTGGATCGTCGATCCGCTCGACGGCACGACCAACTTCCTGCACGCCATCCCGCATTTCGCGGTCAACATCGCGCTTGAGCGCGAGGGCCAGATCGTCGCGGCCGTGACCTACAACCCGATCACCCACGACACCTTCTGGGCCGAGAAGGGCAAGGGCGCCTGGCTCGGCAACGAGAAGCGCCTGCGCGTGGCGGCCCGCACGCGGCTGGACGAGACGATCCTCGGCACCGGCGTGCCGTTCATCGGTCGGCCCGGCCACGGCCAGTTTCTCAAGGAGCTGCACCAGGTGACCCAGCGGGTCGCCGGCGTGCGCCGCTTCGGCGCCGCCGCGCTGGACCTGGCCTGGGTGGCCGCCGGCCGCCTCGACGGCTTCTGGGAACGCAACCTCAGCCCCTGGGACGTGGCGGCGGGCCTGCTGCTGGTCACCGAGGCCGGCGGCAAGGTCACCGACCTCGACGGCGCCGACTACAGTGTCGAGCGTGGCGACATCCTGGCGGCGAACCTGGAGCTGCACCCGCAGATTCTCGAGAAGCTCCAGGCGGCGCAGTAGGCCGCAGGGGGCACGTACCTGCGGTACATGTCCCCTCTCACCGCCGCACCTTGACGAACCCGTCACAGGACGCGGCTAATCCGGCCCCATGACCCTTACCCGACGCTCCCTCGCCGCCGCGAGTCTCGCCATGGCCGCCAGCCCCGCCTTCGCCAAGTCCCGCAAACCGCGGCCCATCGTCATCGGCCACCGCGGCGCCAGCGGCGAGCGGCCCGAGCACACGCCGATGGCCTATCGCCTGGCGATCGCCCAGGGCGCCGACTTCATCGAGCCGGACCTGTGCATCACCAAGGATGGCCATCTCGTCGCCCGCCATGAGAACGAGATCGGCGGCACCACGGACGTGGGCTCGCGCGCCGAGTTCGCCGCCCGCAAGGTCACCAAGGTGATCGACGGCCAGTC
Source organism: Caulobacter sp. (assembly GCA_030645575.1). Classification (GTDB taxonomy): domain Bacteria; phylum Pseudomonadota; class Alphaproteobacteria; order Caulobacterales; family Caulobacteraceae; genus Caulobacter. Next base: position 9,008 of record JAUSMJ010000049.1, read on the forward strand.
GATCACCGGCTGGTTCACCGAGGACTTCACCCTCGCCGAGATCAAGACCCTGCGGGCCCGCGAGCGCCTGCCGCAGCTGCGGCCGGAGAACGCGAAATACGACGGCCGGGAAGCGATTCCGACCTTCCAGGAGGTGGTCGCCATCGCGCGGGCGGCCGGCGTCGGCGTCTATCCGGAGATGAAGCACCCACGCCACTTCGCCTCCGTCGGCCTGCCGTTCGAACAGCGCATGGCCGACGCCCTGAAGGCGCTCGACCTCGAGTCCCGCACGGCGAAGGTGTTCGTCCAGTGTTTCGAGGTCGGGCCGCTGAAGACCCTGCGCGGCCTGACGAAGGCCCGGCTGGTCCAGCTGATCGACTCGGAGGGCTCGCCGGCTGACATCCCCGGCCTGAAGTACACGGACATGGTCACGGCCGACGGCCTGAAGGCCATCGCCGCCTATGCCGACGGCGTGGGGCCCGACAAGTCATACGTCGTCCCCACCGACGGCCAGATCCTGCTGGCGCCGACGACCGTGGTCGCCGACGCGCACAGGGTCGGGCTGCAGGTCCACCCCTGGACCGTGCGAGCCGAGAATTACTTCCTGCCGACCTCGCTGCAACGCGGGGAGCCCGGCCCGACCCGCCCGCGTGAGCACGGCGATGTCGCCGCGATGTTCAGGGCGCTCTATGAGTCCGGGATCGACGGCCTGTTCAGCGATTTCCCGGGCCTGGCCGTCGCCGCCCGGAAGGAGTTCCTCGCATGATCCGTTTCGCCCTGGTCGCCCTGGCGGCCTGCCTGCTGTTCGCCGCCGCCCCGGCCCAGGCGAAGTCACCGCTCGACCCGCTGGCCGAGCGTTATGTCAAGCTGAGCCTCGAGATTGGCGAGAAGGAAGACGGCTACATCGACGCCTACTACGGCCCGCCCGAATGGCAGGCCGCCGCGAAGGTCGCGCCGCGCGATCTGCCGGCGCTGCGCGCGGACGTGGCCAGCCTCTCGTCCGCCGTCGCCCATATCAAGCCCGGCTGGCTGGTGGGCGACGAGCAGCGCCGCCGGCTGTTCCTGCTGGCCCAGCTGAAGGCCGCCGACACCCGTCTGCGGATGATGTCCGGCGAAAAGCTCAGCTTCGAGGACGAGGCCGAGGGTCTGTTCGGTGTCCGTCCCCAGCTCAAGCCCCTGTCGGCCTACGACCCGGTGCTGAAAGAGATCGAGGCCCTGGTTCCGGGCGAAGGGCCGCTGTGGCAGCGGGTCGATGCTTTCAACGACCGCTTCATCATCCCCGCCGACCGACTCAGGCCCGTCATGGACGCGGCGATCGCCGAGTGCCGCAAGCGCACGATGGACCACATCGCCCTGCCGGCGAGCGAACGGTTCACCCTGGAGTTCGTCACCGGCAAGTCCTGGTCCGGCTACAACTGGTACAAGGGCGACGCCACCAGCCTCATCCAGATCAACACCGACCTGCCGGTGCGACTGAGCCGGGCCGTCGATCTGGGCTGTCACGAGGGCTACCCCGGCCACCATGTGCTGAACATGCTGCTCGAGGAGCGGCTGAGCAAAGGCAAGGGCTGGGTCGAGTTCAGCGTCTATCCGCTGTTCTCGCCGCAGTCGCTGATCGCCGAGGGCAGCGCCAACTACGGCATCGAGCTGGCCTTCCCGGGCGACGAGAAGCGGGCGTTCGAGGTCGCAACCCTCTATCCTCTGGCCGGCCTCGATCCGAAGGACGCGGCCCGCTACGACGCCCTGCTGGAGGCGCAGAAGGCCCTCGCCGGCGCCCGGTTCACCATCGCCAGCGAATACCTGTCCGGCCGCATCACCAAGGACCAGGCCATCGCCCTGACCCAGACCTACGGCCTGGTCTCGGCCAAGCGCGCGGCCCAGACCGTGGCCTTCACCGAGCAATACCGCAGCTACGTGATCAACTATGGCCTGGGGCTGGACATGGTCCGCGCCTTCGTCGAGCGCGCGGGGCCTGACCCGGCGGCGCGCTGGACGGCGATGGAGTGGGTCATCAGCGGCCCGACGCTGCCGGGCGACCTGCTGCGGTAGATATCACTGCGTCCTTCGACACGGCCCTGCGGGCCTGCTCAGGATGACGTACATCTTTGCTACGTCATGGTGAGCAGCGCTCGAAGAGCGCGTGTCGAACCACGCAGCCTGCCTCCGCCTACTCTTCCCGCGCCACGATCGCCGCCAGGGCCTCGGCGGAAATCTGCCGCAGCACCGTCTCCGGGTTCTGGTAGATCGCGCTGTTGGCGCCGTGCTCGAAGCATTCCACCGAGACGATCCAGCAGCGCCCCTTGGTGGCCGCTTCGATCATCGGCTGGGCGTGGTCGAACACGAACCGGGCGATCCGCTCGCAGCTGACGGCCGGCAGCACGCGCATGTCGCAAAGACCGAGGTCACGCAGGCGCACGAATTCCTCGAAATGCGGGTCATCCGTCGCCACCAGGGTGGTGTGGTCGAAGGTCGCGTGCAGCCACTCGCGGATCGGCCCGAACCCGCCCTTGCCGAAGTCGACCACCCAACCGCGATGGTCCAGCTGTTCGGCCGCGAAGGTGAACTTGAAGCCCAGCGAATAGCCGTGCAGCAGGTTGCAGTGGCTCTCCGCCGTCCAGGCCCGCATGGCGCAGGACAGGCCGCGTTCGCCGCCATAGGTCTTGGTCGAGAAGTAGGCCATCGGTGGGATATTCTGGTTCAGGATCGGTTTGAGGCCGGGTTTACGCCGCGGCGACGTGCGGAGCCAGACCCCGCTAAGCCGCCTCGACCCCGAACTGCAGCTTCGCCAGCTTGGCGTACAGTCCGCCGGCCTTGCTCAGGCCCGCATGCGTGCCCTGTTCCACCACCCGGCCCTCGTCCATCACCACGATGCGGTCGGCGCGCAGCACCGTCGCCAGGCGGTGGGCGATGACCAGGGTGGTGCGGTCGCCCATGGCGCCTTCGAGGGCCTTCTGGACCAGCCGCTCGTTCTCGGCGTCCAGCGCGCTGGTGGCCTCGTCGAGCAGCAGGATCGGGGCGTTGCGGACCAGCGAGCGGGCGATGGCCAGCCGCTGTTTCTGGCCGCCGGACAGGGTCTTGGCCCGCTCGCCCACCGGGGTGTCGAAGCCCTCGGGCAGGGCGTTGATGAAGGCCTCGGCCTCGGCCGCGCGGGCGGCGGCCTTGACCTCCTCCAGCGTCGCGTCCTCGCGGCCGAAGCGGATGTTGTCGAGCGCCGAGCCGGAGAACAGGGCCGCGTCCTGGGCCACCAGGGCCATGCGGGCCCGGACCTCGGCGGGATCGGCGTCCGTCAGGTTGACGCCGTCGATCAGGATGTTGCCGGCCTGGGGATCGTAGAACCGCAGCAGCAGTCGCAGCACGGTGCTCTTGCCGGCGCCGGACGGGCCGACCAGGGCGACCGTCTCTCCGGGCTTCACATGCAGGTCGAAGCCGCGCAGGGCGGGCAGGTCGGGCCGGCCGGGATAGGCGAAGGTGACGCCCTCGAAGGCGATCTCGCCTCGCGCCGGGACGGGCAGGGGCGTGGCGCGGACGGGCGCGGCGATCAGGGCCTTCGAGGCGAGCAGCTCGAAGATCCGCTGCATGGCCCCCGACGCCTGCTGCACCACGCCCCAGACCTCGCCAAGGGCGCCGACCGACAGGCCGGCGAAGCCAGACAGCATGACGAACTGGATCAACTGGCCCGAGGTCATGGTGTGGGCGAGCACGGCGTGGGCCGCGGTCCACAGCAACAGGCCGATGCCGCCGAAGATCAGGCCGATGACCACCGCGGTCATCGCCGCCCTGGCGCGAATCCGCTGCAGGGAGGTCCGGAACGCCATCTCCACCGCCTCGCCGAAGCGCCGGTCGGCGAAGGTCTCCCGACCGAAGGCCTGGACGGTCTCCAGGGCGTCGAGGCTCTCGCCCGCGTAGCCGACGGCCTGGGCGAAGCGGTCCTGGGTCCGGGTGGACAGGGCCCGGACACGGCGGCCGAAGATGAACATCGGCGCCAGCAGCACGGGCGCCAGGACCATCACCCACAGGGTCAGCTTGGGCGACACGATCGCCAGCAGGACGGTCGCGCCGATCAGGCCCAGAATGTTGCGCAGGGCGATCGAGGCGGCCGACCCGACCAGATTCTCGATGATGGTCACGTCCGTGGTCATCCGCGACAGCACCTCGCCGGTGCGGGTCTTGAGGAAGAACGACGGGTCCAGCGTCAAGATGTGGTGGTAGAGGCGCTTGCGCAGGTCGGCCACGACCCGCTCGCCCAGCACCGTGATGAAGTAGAACCGCGCCGCCGTGGCGAAGGCCAGCACCAGCACGACCGCGCCGCCCAGCCCGAAGTACCGGTTCAGATTCTCGGACGACAGGAACCCCCGATCGACGATCAGCCGCACCGCCTGGGTGACGCCCAGGGTGGCGCTGGTGGAAAACAGCAGGAAGAAGCCCGCCGCCGCCGCGTGGCCCCAGTGGGCGCGGATGAAGGGCAGCAGATGGGCGAGGTTCTTGACGTCGCGGCTCTTCGGACGGCGGGCCGCCGCCTCGGTCAGACTCGCGGCCAGTTCGGCCCCGGCGCTGGGTCGGCCGTCGGCCACGGCGTCGGCCGCGTTGGTGTCACTCATGCTCGGCCCCTTGCCTTCATCGCGGCCCTTCTGTATAGCCGCCCGTCTTCGCTGGCCCCGACTTTCGGCGGCCGGACCCCATTTTTCTCCAAGTCGGTTGGACCGCCCGATGAAACAAGACACCCATCCCGACTATCACTTCATCACCGTGGTGATGACCAACGGCACGACGTACCAGACGCGCTCCACCTACGGGAAGGAAGGCGCGACCCTGAACCTGGACATCGATCCGACCACCCACCCGGCCTGGACCGGCGGCAACGCCCACCTGCTGGACCGCGGCGGCCGCGTGTCGCGCTTCAACGCCAAGTTCGGCGGCTTTACCGCCAAGAAGTAGTCTGCCGCACGGCGGATATCGAAAAGGCCGGCAGGGGCGACCCCGCCGGCCTTTTTTGCTGTCTGCTGGACAAAATAGCCATTTGATGGCTATATTTTCGTGATGGTCGATTACAGCGTCGCCGACGCCAGAAACAAACTGTCCGAATTGATCGACCGCGCCGTCAATGGCGAGGAGGTCGTGATAACGCGCCATGGCAAGCCCATGGTCGAGCTCAGGGCCAGCACCCCGCCGCCAAAGCGCATATCGAAGAAGTCGCTTGACTGGCTGAAGGCGGTTCGCGTGGGGCGTGTTTCCGAAGAGGACGCCGGCGCGTTGGTCAGTCGCATGCGTGACGAAGACTGGCAGTGATCGTCTATCTGGACACCAGCGTTCTGGCGCCTCTCTTCTCCAACGATGCCTTGAGTGACCGGGCTGATCGCTATTTCAGCGGTGCTCTGCCGGCCGTATTCCTCAGCGATTTCGCCGCGGCCGAGTTTGCGTCAGCCGTGGCGCGAAAGGCGCGCACTGGCGCTCTTCTTGCTGAGGAGGCCCGCGCCACATTCGCGGCGTTTGATGCCTGGGCTTCGACGGAGGCGACCCGTGTTCAGGTGTCCCCTGCGGATATTTCTGTCGCCGAACGCTTCATCCGACGGCTCGACCTGACTCTCAGGGCGCCGGACGCGATCCATATCGCCATGGCCATCCGACTGGACGCCACGTTGGCGACCTTCGACAAGGCCATGGAGGCATCGGCCCGGACATTGGGCTGTGCGGTGGCGGACGCCTGACGCGCCTACGCCGTTCCGAACGCGTCCCGCAGGCGGTCCATCTGCGACAGCACCGGATGGGGCGTGGTGACCTCGGACGCCTCGACATACATGCGCCGGTCCAGGTGGCGGACGCGGTCGTACAGCCGGGCCGAGCGGTCGAGCAGTTCCAGCAGCCCGAGCGGCAAATCATGCAGGGCCTCGGCCTCGCTGACCGACGTGTCCTCGGCGTCGAGGCGATAGCGGCTTTCGCAGGCCGCCTCGGGGGCCATGTCGCCCTCGCGCACGGCCCGCTGCACCAGCAGCCAGCTGGCGACGCGCATCAGCCGGGTGGTCAGGCGCATGCTCTCGGACGCGTAGGCCAGCGCGGCGTTGCGCGACAACAGCTTGGAGTCCTGCCGCCCGCCGCCGTCCAGATAGGCCGCGGTTTCCTCGACCAGGTCCATGCCCTCGAGGAAGGTGCGGTCGAACAGCTCCGAACGGGCGAAATCGGCAATCACGTTCGCCCGCCACGGCGCCGTCACGGGCGCGCCGAGTTCATTCATGGACAAGGTCGCCCCTCACAAAACGCGCGGGATCAACTTCCCGCATTGCTCCGTTGGCTGCAACGGACGTGCCAAGCCGGGCCCGTCAGTCCTCGCCAAACCTGAAAAACGCATCGGCGGCCGACTTGCTGGCCCGTTTCTTTTCGATCTGCGCGCGGGTGCGGGCGATTTCCGCCTCCAGCCTCTGCACGCGCTCTTCCAGATCGGCCACGCCGTAGAGCTCCAGATCCTCGTGCAGCGCCTGTGTCAGGGCCTCGCCCCTTTGTCCGCGCGGACCGGCCGGTTCCTCCAGCATCGCGAGGGCCTCCCTATCGCCATCGACGGCTTTCACGATATCAGACGCTCGCGGACGATAACACCCAAGTCCAGGAGCGAGACCATGGCCGAGCCGAGCATGACCGCCATCGCCGTCGAGGGCGGCAAGGGGCCGGCCCAGGCGCTGAAGCCCGTCACGGTCGCGCGGCCGGTCCCGAAAGATGGCGAAATCCTGATTCGTGTCAGGGCCGCGGGGATCAATCGTCCCGATCTGCTCCAGCGGCTGGGCTTCTATCCGCCGCCGCCGGGCGCGCCCGACACCCTGGGCCTGGAGGTCGCCGGCGAGGTGGTCACCGGCGCGGGCCGCTGGACGGCGGGCGACCGGGTCGCCGCGCTGCTGGGTGGCGGGGGTTATGCGCAATACGCCGTGGTCGATGCCCGCCACGCCCTGCCGATTCCCGCCGGGCTCGACTTCACCCAGGCGGCCGGCCTGCCCGAGACGGTGTTCACCGTCTTCGCCAACGTGTTCGAGCACGGTGGCCTGAAGGCCGGCGAGACCTTCATGGTCCATGGCGCCACGTCCGGCATCGGGGTGACCGCCATCCAGATGGCCAAGGCGGCGGGCGCGAAGGTCATCGCCACCGGTCGCGGCGCGGACAAGGCCGCCCAGGCGCTGGCGCTGGGCGCCGATGTGGCCATCGACACCACGACCCAGGACTTCGCCGAGATCGCCCAGGCCGAGGGCGGCGTCGATGTGGTGCTCGACATGGTCGGCGCCGCCTATTTCGCGAAGAACCTGGCGGCGCTGAAGACCGGCGGCCGCATCGTCTATATCGCCGCCCAGGCCGGCGGGACGATCGAGCTGCCGATCATGGCCATCATGCAGAAGCGGGCCGTGATCACCGGCTCGACCCTGCGGCCGCGCTCCGCCGACGAAAAGGCCCGGCTGGCGGCCGAGATCGAACGGATCGTCTGGCCGTGGGTCGAGGCCGGCAAGGTCAGGGCCGTGGTCGACCGCACCTTCCCGCTGGCCGACGCCGCCGGGGCCCACGCCTTCCTCGAGGCCGGGGCCCATGTCGGCAAGGTCGTGCTGGAGGCCTGAGCGATGACCGCGCCCCGCCCGCCGATCGACGCCCGCGCCCTGGTCCAGCAGGCCATCGAGGGCCTGCGCCGGGGCGACCCGGCCGCCGCCCGCGACCGCTTTCAGCAGGTCATCGACGCGGGCGTCGCCGACGCCTCGGTCTGGCTGGGCCTGGCCCTGGCCCTGCGCGGCGTCGGCGACAAGCCCGCCAGCCTGGTCGCCATCGACGGCGCCCTGGCGCTTGAGCCGCGCAACCTGCGGGCCCGGGTGATGAAGGCCGACCATTTCGCCGAGGCTGGCGACGCGCGGGCCGCCTCGGCCTTCTACGCCGCCGTGGTCCGCGCCGCCCCGCCGCCCGAGCAACTGCCGCCGGACCTGCGCGGCGAGGTGGCCCGGGCCCAGGTGATGAGCCAGCGCTACGCCGCCGACTACGAGGCCTTCCTGCGCGAGCGGCTCACCGGGCTGGGCTTCGCCGACGACGGCCGCTTCGCCCAGTCGCTCGACCTGATGCTGGGCAAGAAGCAGATCTATCTGCAGCAGCCCAAGCACTTCTATTTCCCCGAGCTGCCGCAGATCCAGTTCTACGACCGGGCGATGTTTCCCTGGATGGACGCCCTCGAGGCGGCCACCGACGCCATCCGCGCCGAGCTGCTGGAGGTGATGAAGGACCACGCCGCCTTCACCCCCTACCTGGAGAGCCGCGCCGACCGGCCGTTCCAGGACGTCCACGGCATGCTCGACAACTCCGACTGGAGCGCCTTCTACCTGTGGCGCAATGGCACGCTGGTGGCGGAGAACGCCGCGCGCTGCCCGGCCACCCTGGCCGCGCTGGAAGGGGCGCCCCTGGCGAGCATCAAGGGCCGCACGCCGTCGGTGCTGTTCTCGCTGCTGCGGCCGGGGGCGGCGATCCCGCCGCACCACGGCTTCGTCAACACGCGGCTGATCTGCCATCTGCCGCTGATCGTGCCCGATGGCTGCGGTTTCCGGGTCGGCAACGACACCCGGCCCTGGCGCGAGGGCCAGGCCTGGGCCTTCGACGACACCATCGAGCACGAGGCCTGGAATCGGGGCGCGGAGACCCGCGTGATCCTGCTGTTCGACATCTGGCGGCCCGAGTTGACCGGCGAGGAGCGGGCCCAGGTGGCGGCGATGTTCGAGGCTATCGACGCCTATGGCGGCGGCGGTGGGGAGTGGAGTGTGTGACCCGGTTTTCGGCCGGTTGAACACGCCGCAACGGAACGTCGTTTCCTTTGTCCGGGAACGGCACTATATGTCCGGTCCAACACCCCGCCCGGCCGAAAGGCCGGGCGCCGTCGTATCTGGAGCACGACATGTCCGACCAAATCCTGATGCCGAAGGCGACCGCCGTCTGGCTCGTGGACAATACCTCCCTGACCTTCGAGCAGATCGCCGATTTCTGTGGCCTGCACCGGCTTGAAGTCCGCGGCATCGCCGACGGCGAGGTGGCCCGCGACATCCGCGGCGCCGACCCGATCGCCAACGGCCAGCTGAACCGCGAGGAGCTCGACAAGGCCGGGGCCGACTCGAAATACCGCATGGTGGCCCAGAAGAGCCGCCACGCCGAACTGCTCAAGCCGGTCAAGAAGGCCCCGCGCTACACGCCCGTGTCGCGCCGCCAGGACCGTCCGGACGCGATCAAGTGGTTCGTCACCCACCACCCGGAAGTGACCGACGCCCAGATCGCCCGCCTGCTGGGCACGACCAAATCGACCATCGAGTCGGTGCGCACCCGCGCCCACTGGAACAGCGCCAACATCAAGGCGGTGGATCCGGTGACGCTGGGCCTGACCACCCAGATCGATCTCGACGCCCTGGTCCGCAAGGCCGCTGACAAGAAGGCCAAGGACGACGCGCGCAAGGGCATCGTCGCGCCCGACGGCGCCACGCTGAAGCCGGCGTCGGAGACCGGCGTCGAGGCGGAGGAGCCCGAGGTCGAGACCGACGAGGAAGCCGCCGGCCACGTCAACCTTAAGACCGTCTTCCAGGATCGTGACGACCACGGCGACGACATGGACGACGAAGACTAAATCCGCGGGGGACATGGTCCGGCGCGGCCGGCGCATGTCCCCGAGGAAAAGCGTAACCTCCGCTGACCCCGGCCTCACCAGCCGGGGTGGCTCACCCTCCGACAGGACGGGCCCGAGCGGGTCGGTCGGTCAGTGCACCTGCATCCGCAGGCTTTCGATTTCTTCCTTCAGGCGCAGCTTCTGTCGCTTGAGTTCCTTGAGGCGGATGTCGTCCGTGGCGGGCCTACTGGTCTCGTCCACTATCAACCGCTCAAGAGTCTGATGACGGTTACCGAGTTCGCGGATGCGGGCGTCCAACGCCATTAGTCGCCTCCTCTTCTAGGGCATCGTCAGTGAACACCCACGCCGCGCCGGTGTCAGATCACATATCGTTGCACGGCCCGGCGTGAGCCTTGCGGCCTTCCCCGCGTTCGCGGGGGCGCGTAGAGGATGGGCGAGATGGTGGAAAACGCGCGCCAGAAGATCGTCGTCGGAATCTCCGGGGCCTCGGGCGTGGCCTACGGTCTGCGCACGCTCGACGCCTGCCGCGAGCTGGGCGTCGAGAGTCATCTGATCCTGTCGAAGGCCGCCGTCCTGACCCTGGGCCAGGAGACGGACCGCACGGTCGCCGAGGTCAACGCCATGGCCGACGTCGTGCATCGCGTCGGCGACATCGGCGCGGCCGTGGCCTCGGGCTCGTTCCGCGCGCTGGGCATGATCATCGCCCCCTGTTCGGTGCGGACCATGAGCGAGATCGCCACGGGCGTGACCTCGACCCTGTTGACCCGCGCCGCCGACGTGACGCTGAAGGAGCGCCGCCCGCTGGTGCTGATGGTGCGCGAGACGCCGCTGCACCTGGGCCACCTGCGCACCCTGGTTCGTCTGGCCGAGATGGGCGCGACGATCGCCCCGCCGCTGCCGGCCTTTTACGCCATGCCGCGGTCGATCGCCGAGATGATCGACCAGTCGGTCGGCCGCGCGCTGGACCTGTTCGGCCTGGACTGGAAGCCGGTGAAGCGCTGGGGCGAGGACCTCGATCCGATCGTCGGCGGGGCGGTATGACCTTCTGGGACTGGATGCTGGCGGCCTATGACCGCCCCGGCGTGCCGGCGGCGACGCTGACGCTGCAGGACGAGCACGGCTTCAACACGGCCTTCCTGCTGTGGGCGGTGTGGGCCGACCCGGACCGCGAGACCCTGGCCAACGGCGTGCAGACGACGGTGCTGTGGGACGAGACCGTGCTCTGGCCGCTGCGCAACGTCCGCCGGGCGCTCAAGGGCCATCGGCCGCCGTTCGACGACGCGGCCCGCGAAGGCCTGCGCGAGGACGTCAAGGCCGCCGAGCTGCGCGCCGAGCGGGTGCTGGCCGAGACCCTCGCGACCCTCGCCGGCCCGGCCGCCGACGCCGATCCCGTCGCGGCCCTGACCCGCGCCGCCATGGCCTGGCGCGGCCAGGCGCCGGCCGACGCGCTCGAACGCCTCGCGCGGGCTCTGGCGTGACGCGGGCGCCGGCTGTATTTTGCCGCCGGTGAGGGAGCGGGCCGACCATGAACGATGACGACGGGCTGTACGCCATGCCCAACATGGAGGTGCGCGGCCGCCTGATGGAGCTGCGCCAGCGCCACCAGGACCTCGACGCGGCCGTCGCCGCCCTGCTCGACCAGCCGTTGCTCGACCAGCTGCAGATCGCCCGGCTGAAGAAGCAGAAGCTGATCCTGCGCGACCAGATCACCAAGCTGGAAAACCAGCTGACCCCCGACATCATCGCTTAAACCAATCCTCGCCCGGAGGGAGAGGGGGACCATGCGGAGCATGGTGGAGAGGGAGGCGCGCGTGTCGGCCGACCTCGGCGATTCCCTCATCCGACCTGCTCCGCAGGCCACCTTCTCCCGCCGGGAGAAGGGAGATACGATGGGTCAAACCTTGGGGAGGGGCCGCCGTGAACCTTGAACAGATCTTCTCGGCCATGAACCTGCTGGCCATGGCCGGCTGGCTCTGCCTGGCGGCCGCGCCGCTGCGGCGGCCGATCATGATCGCCGCGGCGCGGGTCGTCGCGGCGCTGCTGAGCCTGGCCTATGTGGTCCTGATCTATCGCGGCCTGACCGCGCCGGGCGGGCCCGAGGGCGGCGGCTTCGGCTCGCTGGCGGCGGTGATGATCCTGCTGTCGACGCCGGCGGCCATGCTGCCGGGCTGGATCCACTATCTGTGCTTCGACCTGTGGGTCGGGACCTGGCAGGTCGAGGACGCGCCGAAGGCCGGCGTGCCGCACTGGCTGCTGCTGCCGATCCTGGCCCTGACCTTCATGTTCGGCCCGGCCGGGCTGCTGGCTTATCTGGTCGCGCGGTTCGTCCTGGCGCGGGTGCGACCGAAGGCAGCGTAGCGGTTCCGCCACCCATACGCCGTCATCGTCGGACTTGTTCCGACGACCCATGAACACGGTGCTTGACGACCATCTGCCGCGGCTCGAGGGGCATCAACCGCCGGGCCCAGCGCGCTTGGGTCGTCGGAACAAGTCCGACGATGACGGCAGGAGGAGGGGACACGCACTGAAGTACATGTCCCCGCGTTTCACCAGGCGTCCACCCAGCGCCGCGCGGGCTTGGTGCGCACCGGGCAGCTATCCAGCCCTCGCACCACCCAGCGGCGGGTCTCGGCCGGGTCGATGACGGCGTCGATTTCGAGGGCCGCGGCCATGCTGGTCGCCTTGCCGGCGGCGTAGAGGCGCGCCACCAGCTGGTCGTAGAGGGCCTTGTTCTTTTCGGGGTCGGTCTCGGCGGCCAGCTCCTTGCTGTAGCCGAGCTTGACCGCGCCCTCGAGGCCCATGCCGCCGAACTCGCCGGTCGGCCAGCTGGCGATGAACACCGGCGCGTGGAAGCCGCCGCCGGCCATGGCCTGGGCCCCCAGGCCGTAGCCCTTGCGCAGCACGATGCACATCAGCGGCGTGCCCAGCTTGGCCCCGGCGATGAACTGGCGGCTGACGCGACGCACGGCGCCGGCGGCCTCGCTGTCGGGGCCGACCATGAAGCCGGGGGTGTCGCACAGGCTGAGCACGGGCAGGTCGAAGGCGTCGGCGAGCTGCAGGAAGCGGGCGGCCTTCTCGGCCCCGTCGCAGTCGATGGCCCCGCCCAGATGGCGTGGGTCGTTGGCGATCAGCCCCATGGGCCGGCCCTCGATGCGGATGAAGCCGGTGATCATCCCGGCCGCGAAGCCGCGCCGCAGTTCGAGGAAGCTGCCCTCGTCGGCCAGGGTCTCGATCAACGGCCGGATGTCATAGACCCGCAGGCGGTTTTCGGGGATGGCCCGGCGCAGGTCGCGCTGGTCCGGCGCGCTCCAGTCGGCGACCCGGCCCTGAAAGACGGACATGGCCCGCTTGGCCAGGGCCGTGGCGTGGGCCTCGTCGTCGGCCAGGATGTCGATCACGCCGTTGGCCCACTGCACGTCGCTGGGGCCGATGTCGTCAGGCTTGAACACGCCCAGGCCCCCGCCCTCGATCATGGCAGGGCCGCCCATGCCGAGGTTGGAATCCTTCGTGGCGATGATGATCTCGCTGAGGCCGGCGATGGCCGCGTTGCCGGCGAAACAGCGGCCGGCGACGATGGCGATCTTGGGGACCTCGCCCGACAGCGAAGCGAACTTGCCGAAGGTGGTCACGTCCAGCCCGGCCACGCCCGTGCCGTCGGTGTCACCCGGCCGGCCGCCGCCGCCCTCGGCGTACCAGACCAGTGGCAGCTTCTGCTCCTCGACGATGTGCAGCAGCCGGTCGGTCTTCTTGTGGTTCATGTGGCCCTGGGTGCCGGCCAGGACGGTGAAGTCGTAGCTCAGCGCGGCGACCCGCGCCTTGTCGGGCGGGAACAGGTGGCCGTTGATCGCCCCGATGCCGGCGATCAGCCCGTCCGCCGGGGTGGCCTTGATCAGGTCCTCCAGCGTGCGCCGGCGACGCTGGGCGGCGATGGTCAGGGCGCCGTATTCGATGAAGCTGCCCGGATCGAGCAGGTCGTCGAGGTTCTCCCGCGCCGTGCGATGGCCGGTCTTGCGGCGCCGGGCCACGGCCTCGGGCCGGTTTTCGTCGAGGGTGAAGGCGTGCCGGTCGATGACCGCCTGCAGGTCCGGCCGGATATGGTCGGGGTCGATCTGGGCCGCCTCGGCTTCCGCGTCGGCGACGACGTCGGCCGGTTCGAGGAACAGGATCGGCTGGCCCTTGAGCAGGGTCTCGCCCTTCGCCGCGGCGATGCGCACGACGCGGCCGCCTTCCGGCGCGGCGACGACGTGCTCCATCTTCATGGCCTCGAGGATGGCCACCGTCTGGCCGGGCGCGACGAGGTCGCCCTCGGCCACCTCGATGACGCCGACCGTCGCCAGCAGCGGGGCGGCGACGCTGAAAGCCCCGTCGAGGCTCTCGAAATCCTTCTCGATGGCCGGGGCCGCGATCTCGACGGCGGCCGGTTCGATCTTCGGCAGCTTCGCCAGCAGGTCCGGCAGGTGCGCCTCAAGGAAACGGGTGGTCGCCGTCCCGCCGGTCACCGCCGGCTCGGCCAGCACCGCGCGCAGCAGCGGGGCGTTGGTCTCCACGCCGTCCAGCCGGAACTCGCCCAGCGCCCGGGCCGCGCGGGCGCAGGCGGCGGCCATGGTCTCGCCCCGGCTGATGACCTTGGCCAGCAGGCTGTCGTAGGCCGGACTGGTGACGTAGCCGGCGTAGCCGTAGCCGTCGACGCGTACGCCCGGCCCGCTCGGCGGCTCGTAGGTCGCCAGCCGTCCGCCGCCGGGCAGGGTCGCGCCGTCGGCGGTCAGGGTCTCCAGGTTGACCCGCGCCTGCACGGCGAACCCGCGCGGCTTCGGCGCCTCCGTCAGCCCAAGCTGGACAAGGGTCTTGCCGGCCGCCAGCTCGAACTGCAGGCGCACCAGGTCGAGCCCCGTGACCTCCTCGGTGACCGTGTGCTCGACCTGCAGCCGGGCGTTGGTCTCGATGAAGGCGAAGCCGCCCTTGCCGTCGATGAGGAACTCGACGGTGGCCAGGGTGCGGTACTTGGTGGCCGCGCACAGCCGCTCGGCGGCCTCGTGCAGCGCCTTGCGCAGAGGGTCCGGCAGGATCGCCGGGGCGCTCTCGACCAGCTTCTGGTTACGGCGCTGGATCGAGCAGTCGCGGTCGCCCACGGCCAGCACGGCCCGGCCGTCGGCCACCACCTGCACCTCGATGTGCCGCGCGTCGGCGACCAGCCATTCGGCATAGACCGTCCCGTCGCCGAACGCCGCCAGCGCCTCGCGTGAGCAGGCGGCCAGGGCGAACTCGATCTCCGCCTCGGTCTGGATGATGCGCATGCCGCGACCGCCGCCGCCGGCCACGGCCTTGAGCATCATCGGGCCGTTCTTGCGGAAGAAGGCGCGGGCGGCGGCCAGGTCGATCGGACCCGTACCGGCCAGCACCGGAACCTTGGCCTTGGCCGCCAGCGCCCGGGCCTTGGCCTTGTCGCCGAACAGCTCCAGCGCGTCGGGCGAGGGCCCGATGAAGGTGATCTTCGCGGCGGCGCAGGCGCGGGCGAAGGCGGCGTTCTCGGCCAGGAAGCCATAACCCGGGTGGACGGCGTCGCACTTGGCGCCCTTGGCCGCCGCGATCACTCCGTCGATATCGAGATAGGCCTTCACGCCCGCGCCCTTGAGGGCCACGGCCTCGTCGGCGGCCCGCACATGCAGCGACGCGGCGTCGTCCTCGGCGAACACGGCCACGCTGGTCACGCCCAGCTCCGCCGCCGCCCGGGCGATGCGGATGGCGATCTCGCCCCGGTTGGCGATCAGCACGCGCTTGAAGCTCAAGGAAAACCTCCGTCGGCTCATACGGCCGTTTGAACGCACCATAGCGGCCCGGCTTGACTCTCCAACCCCGCAGCGCGAGAACAAAAGCGGAACATTGGAGATAGCCATGCCGGGGTCGCGCGAGGCGCGTCTTGCGGCCGTCAGAGGCCGGATCGCCGCTCTGGAAGCGGGGACTCGGACTCCATCCGCCGTCCTGCCGTTCGGCGATGCGCGCGTGGACGACTGCCTGCCGGGCCGCGGCCTGTCGCTGGGCCGCTGGCATGAGCTGACCGGAACGGGGATGGAGGTCGAGACGGGGGCGGCCACCGCCGGCTTCGCCGCCCTGCTGGCCCTGCCGCTGGCCGCGAGCGGGGCGGTGGTGTGGATCCTGCGGCGGGACGATCTCTACGCCCCCGGGCTGGAGACGCTGGGCTTTCCGGCCCGGCGGCTGATCCAGGTGCGCGTGCGCGACGAAACGGCCGCCCTGATGGCTCTGGAGGACGCCCTCGGCTCGGCCGGGGTGGCCGCCGTGATGGCCGAGGTCGAGGACATCGACCTGACGGCCGGCCGCCGGCTGCAGCTGGCCTGCGAGAAGCACGGGGCGACCGGGTTCGTGATCGGGCGGCGGCCGTTCGGCGGGACCGCTCGCAAGGCGGCGACCGGCTCGGCGGCGGCGACGCGCTGGCGGGTCAGCGCCTGCGCCAGCGATCCGCCGGCCGGGGAGCCGGGGCTGGGCCCGCCCCGCTGGACCGCGGCCCTCGAACGCTGCCGGGGCGGACGCCCCGGTGAATGGACCTTTGAGCAGCGGCAGGAGGCCGACCATGGCTCGCATCCTCTCGCTGTGGCTGCCGGACTGGGCGGTGACGGTGTGGCGGCGGAAAGACTCCGTCTCCGGGCGTGATCCTAAATCCGCTCATCCCCGCGAAAGCGGGGACCCAGGCGTTTTTGCGATTGGTCGGACAGGCCCGGGCGGTTCAGAAAAGACCTGGGTCCCCGCGTTGGCGCTCCGCGCCGCCCTGCGGGTCGCGGGGATGAGCGGAAAAAATGCACCGCTGGCGCTTTTGGTCACCGACCGCGGCACGCGCCGGCTCCATGCCCTTGACGCCGCCGCCCGGGCGCTCGGCCTCTATCCCGGCCAGAAGGCCGCCGACGCCGCGGCCCTGGTTCCCGAGCTCGTCACCGCCGACGCCGATCCCGACGGCGACGCGGGGGCGCTGGTCGCGCTGGGCGACTGGTGCGTGCGGTTCTCGCCGGCCGTGGCCATCGACGCCCCCGACGGCCTGTTCCTCGACATCACCGGTGTCTCGCACCTGTGGGACGGCGAGGCGGTCATGCTCGACGACCTGCTGGCCCGGCTGGCGGCCAACGACATCCCGGCCAGAGGCGCGGTCGCCGACACCGCCGGCGCCGCCTGGGCACTGGCGCGGTATGGTAGCGCTTCTCCCTTCCCCCTGGAGGGGGGAAGGGCCGGGGATGGGGGTGGAGGGTGTTCAGGAACAAAGGCGTTGGCCGTTCGCGAACAGTCCCCCACCACCGCACAAGCTGACCCTTCACCACCCCCATCCCTGACCCTTCCCCCCTCCAGGGGGAAGGGGACGATAGTCGGACAGACTTGTGCGAACGGGATCGTCGCTCTTCCCGGCCGCCAGGCCGAATTGCTGGCCCCCCTGCCTATCGCCGCCTTGCGGCTGGACGAGGCCGCGACCGCCCAGCTGCCCCGGCTGGGCCTGACCCGGATCGAGCGGCTGCTGGGCCTGCCCCGCGCCCAGCTGACCCTGCGGTTCGGGGCCCTGCTGGTGCGCCGGCTGGACCAGGCCCTGGGCCAGGCCGAGGAGGCCCTGATCTATCGCCGCCCGCCCAGCCCCTGGTTCGACCGCCTGGCCTTCGCCGAGCCGATCAGCCAGCTGGACGATCTGGTCCGTGTCGCCGGCGACATCGCCGCGCGGCTGTGCGCCCGGCTGCAGGCCGAGGGGCGGGGCGGGCGCCGGTTCGAACTGACCTTCCACCGCCTCGACGGCAGGGCCTTCCCCGTCCGGGTCGGGCTCTCTGCGCCCGGCCGCGACGCCCGCCCCCTGACCCGGCTGTTCGCGCCCAAGCTCGAGGCCATCGATCCGGGCTTCGGCATCGACGCCGTCACCCTGACGGCCGAGGGGGTGGAGCCGATCTCGGCCGCCCAGGGCCGGCTCGACAACAGCCGCGCGGCCATGGCCGAGGAGGGGCTGGCGGCGTTGATCGACCGGCTGTCCAACCGCCTGGGCGAGGACCAGGTCTGGCGGGCCGAGGCGTTCGAGAGCCATGTGCCCGAGCGGGCCGTGCGCGCCGCCACCGCCATGGCCCCGCCCGCCGCCGCCGGCTGGAACCCCGACCGACCGCGGCCCGTGCGCCTGTTCGCCCATCCCGAGGCCATCACGGCGGTGGCCGAACTGCCCGACGCCCCGCCGGCGACCTTCACCTGGCGCGGCCGGCGCCACCGCGTGCGCCTCGCCGAGGGGCCCGAACGCATCGCCGAGGAGTGGTGGCGCAAGCCGATCGACGACGTCCGCACCGGCTTCGTGCGCGACTACTACCGCGTCGAGGACGAGGCCGGCGGCCGCTACTGGATCTTCCGCGCGGGCCTCTACGGCGACCCGGAGGTGGCCGTGCGCTGGTGGCTGCACGGGGTGTTCGCGTGATCACCCTTTTCCGCTCATCCCCGCGAAGGCGGGGACCCAGGCTTTTTTGGTTTGGCGGAGAGAAGGGGATTCGAACTCTCAGAGCCTGGGCGCGGTTGGGCTCGCAAGAAACAAACCTGGGTCCCCGCCTTCGCGGGGATGAGCGGATTTGTGGGGTGTTCGCGTGACCCGCCCCCTGACCCGCTATGTCGAACTCCAGGCCGCCAGCAACTATAGTTTCCTGCGCGGGGCGTCGCATCCACGCGAGCTGGTGGTGACGGCCCGGGCGCTGGGGCTGGACGCCATCGGGATCACCGACCGTAACAGCCTGGCCGGGGTGGTGCGGGCCTGGGCGGCGGCGCGGGACATCGGCGCGCGCAGCCTGACCGGCTGTCGGCTGGACTTCATCGACGGCACGCCGAGCCTGCTCTGCTACCCGTCCGACCGCGAGGCCTATGGCCGGCTGACACGCCTGCTCAGCGTCGGCCAGAGCGGGGCGGAGAAGGGCGAGTGCGACCTGCTGCTCGAGGATTTCCTCAACCACGCCGAGGGCCAGCTCTGCCTGATCGTTCCGCCGGACCGGCTCGATGCGGCCTTCGAGGCCCGGGCGGCGACCCTGGCCGGCGAACTGCGCGGGCGGGTCTGGCTGGCCGCCTCGCGCCTCTATGGTCCGCGGGACGCCAAGCGCCTGCACCGCCTGTCGGCCCTGGCCCGGCGGATCGGGGCGCCGATGGTCGCCACCGGCGACGTGCTCTACCACGCGCCCGAACGGCGACCGCTGCAGGACGTGCTGACCTGCATCCGCGAGGGCTGCACGATCGGCGAGGCCGGCTGGCGGCTGGAGGCCAACGCCGAGCGGCACATCAAGTCTCCCGCCGAGATGGCCCGCCTGTTCGCGGCCTGGCCCGAGGCGGTGGAACGCTCGGTCGAGATCGCCGAGCGGATCGGCTTCGACCTGGGCGCCCTACGCGAGGAATATCCGGACGAGCCCGTGCCGCCCGGCAAGACGCCGATGCAGCACCTGACGAAACTGACCTGGGACGGGGCCAGGCGGCGCTACCCCGGCGGCGTGCCCGACAAGGTCAGGGCCAACCTGCGGACCGAGCTGCGGCTGATCCGCAAGATGAACTATCCCAACTACTTCCTGACCGTGCACGACATCGTCGCCGAGGCGCGGCGGCTGGGCATCCTGTGCCAGGGGCGGGGGTCGGCGGCCAATTCCTCGGTCTGTTTCTGCCTGCATGTGACGGCCATCGACCCGATGGAGCACCGCCTGCTGTTCACCCGCTTCATCTCCGAGAACCGGGGCGAGCCGCCGGACATTGACGTCGATTTCGAGCACGAGCGGCGCGAGGAGGTGATGCAGTACGTCTATCGCCGCTATGGCCGGCACAAGGCGGCCATCTGCGCGACCGTGATCCACTATCGGCCGCGCAGCGCGATCCGCGATGTCGGCAAGGCCCTGGGCCTGACCGAGGATATCACCGCCGCCCTGGCGGGCACGGTCTGGGGCAGCTGGGGCGGCGAGATCGCGCGAGACCACATCCGCCAGGTCGGCCTCGACCCCGACAACCCCCAGATCGTCCGGGCCACCACCCTGGCGGCCGAGCTGCTGAATTTCCCGCGCCACCTGTCGCAGCATGTCGGCGGCTTCGTGCTGACCCGGCGGCGGCTGGACGAGACCGTGCCGATCGGCAACGCGGCGATGAAGGACCGCACCTTCATCGCCTGGGACAAGGACGACATCGACGCCCTGGGGCTGATGAAGGTCGACATCCTGGCGCTGGGCATGCTGACCGCTCTGCAGCGCGGCCTGACCATGCTGCGCCGCGACCACGGCCAGCCCCTGCACGACCTGGCCGACATCCCGATCGAGGAGAAGGGCGTCTACGACATGCTGTCGAAGGCCGACTCGGTGGGCGTGTTCCAGGTCGAGAGCCGGGCCCAGATGTCGATGCTGCCCCGCCTGAAACCGGCGACCTTCTACGACCTGGTCATCGAGGTGGCGATCGTCCGGCCCGGGCCGATCCAGGGCAAGATGGTCCACCCCTACCTGCGCCGCCGCCAGGGGCTGGAGGCGCCGGAATGGCCCTCGCCCTCGCCCGAGCATGGGCCGGCCGACGAGCTGAAACAGGTGCTGGGCCAGACGCTCGGCGTGCCGTTGTTCCAGGAGCAGGCCATGAGCCTGGCCATCGAGGCGGCCCGGTTCACCCCCTCCGAAGCCGACGGCCTGCGCCGGGCCATGGCCACCTTCCGCAATCTCGGCGACCCGGCCGAATACCGCGAGCGGTTCGTCGGCGGCATGGTCTCGCGGGGCTACGATCCGGAGTTCGCGGCCCGCTGTTTCAGCCAGATCGAGGGCTTCGGCTCCTATGGCTTTCCGGAGAGCCACGCGGCCAGCTTCGCCAAGCTGGTCTATGTCTCAGCCTGGATGAAGTGGCTCTGGCCGGACGTGTTCTGCGCCGCCCTGCTCAATTCCCAGCCGATGGGCTTCTACCAGCCGGCCCAACTGGTGCGCGACGCCCGCGAGCACGGGGTCGAGGTGCGGCCCGTCGACGCCCTGCGCAGCGACTGGGACTGCACGCTGGAGCCGCCGGCCGATCCGGGCGCGCGCCTCAAGGCCGTGCGGCTGGGCCTGCGCCAGGTGAAGGGGCTGCGCGAGGACGAGATCGAGCGGCTGATGGCCCATCGCGCCGGGGCGGCCAGCCTGCAGGAGATCGCCCGGCGATCAGGCCTGTCGCGGCGGTCGCTGGAGCTGCTGGCCGAGGCGGACGCCTTCCGCTCGGTGGGCCTGCCGCGGCGCGAGGCCCTGTGGGCGGTCAAGGGCCTGGCCGTCGAGGTTCATGCCGAGCGCGACGCGCCGCTGCTGGCCGGTCTGCCGCTGTTCGAGGCCCGCGCCGACCTGCCGGTGATGAGCCTGCCGCAGCACGTGGCCGAGGACTACCGCACGGCCGGCCTGTCGCTGAAGGCCCATCCCTGTGAATTCTTCCGGCCGATGCTGGACGAGATGGGCTGCATCCGGGCCGCCGACCTGCCGAGGATGAAGACCGGCCGGCGGGTCTCGGTGGCCGGGCTGGTGCTGATCCGCCAGCGGCCCGGCACGGCCAAGGGCATCGTGTTCATCACCCTGGAGGACGAGACCGGCCCGGCCAACGCCGTGGTCTGGGCCGATGTGTTCAAGGCCAACCGGCGGCTGGCCATGAGCTCGGCCTTCCTGGTCGTGCACGGCCGCATCCAGCGGGACGAGGACGGCGGCCGGGAGGGCCAGGTGATCCATGTCGTCGCCGAGCGGTTCACCGACCTGACGCCCCGGCTGGCCGGCCTGCGCGAGGAAGGACAGCAGCCCCGGCCCGGCGAGGCCGTCCGCACCCGGCTGGTGCGCAGCCGGGATTTCCACTGAGGTCAGGCCGCGACGGCGGCTTCCGGCTCCACCCGCCCGGCGGCGTCGGACAGGGCCGCGAACAGCTCGTTGAGGTCGATCGGCTTGCGCACCACCCCGTCGGCCCCGGCGGCGCGATAGCGGACCACGTCCTCCTCGAAGACGTTGGCGGTCAACATCCAGACCGGAGTGGCCGCCGCCGGCCCGCCGCCGGCGCGGATCGCCCGCAGGGCCGCTAGCCCGTCCATGACCGGCATGTTGGCGTCCATCAGCACGATGTCGAACGACTCGCGAGCCATCGCCTCGACCGCCTCGCGGCCGTCCTCGACCAGGGTCAGGCTCACGGCCAGGGGCTCAAGCAGGACCCGCAGCACGTGGCGGTTGGCGGCGTTGTCCTCGGCGGCCAGGACGCGTAGCGGACGCGCTTCGTCCAGCGTCGGCGCGGCCCGATCGACAGGGCCCCCGGCATCGACCTCGGCCGCCGGCGCGGTGAAGGCGAAGTGGAAGGCCGCGCCGCCGCCCGGCGCCTCATCGACCGAAATGGTCCCGCCGAGCAGCGCCAGGTTCCCGGCGCAGATGGCCAGGCCCAGACCCGCGCCGCCGAGCGCGCGGCCCGCGCCGGTCTGTTCGAAGGTCTCGAAGATGCGATGACGGTCCTCGGGCGGCACGCCGTCGCCCTGGTCAAGGACCTCGACCGTCATGGCGACATCGTCGCCGGTTGCGACGCCCGCCAGGCGGACGGTCACGGTCCCGCCGCGCGGGCTGAACTTGACGGCGTTGGACAGCAGATTGACCAGCGCCTGCTCGATCTTGGCCCCGTCGGTCAGCAGGCCGCAGGGCTCCGGCAGGCCGTCGATGTCGAGGGCCAGGGTCACGCCGCGCTCGCCGGCGCGGGGTGTCCAGATGCTCACGACGGTGGCGGCCATCCGGCGCAGATCGACGGGCGCGGCCTCGACGGTCATCTTGCCGGCCTCGATGCGGGTGATGTCGAGCACCGCGTCCAGCAGACGCTTGAGCAGGGCGCCCGCGTCGAGCACGCCGGCGGCCATCTCCTTCTGGCGCGTGGACAGCTCCGAGCGGTGCAGGGCTTCGGTCAGGCCGAGGACGGCGTTCAGCGGAGTGCGGATCTCATGGCTAGTCATGGCCAGGAAGTCCGACTTGGCCCGGTTGGCGGCCTCGGCCTCGGCGACCAGGGCGGTCAGGGCGGCGTTCTTTTCCTCGAGCGCCAGACGGACGTCCCACAGGGTGCGGTCGGTGGACTGCTGCCGCCAGCTGGCGGCGACGACCGCGGCGACGAACACCAGCACCGCCGCCCCGAAGTGGGCGCTGGGCAACTGGCTGTTCTGGTCAATGGCGATCCAGGCCATGGCCCCGATCGACGGCAGGATGGCGGCGATATAGCCGAGCCGGCTCATGTGCACCTGCAGGGCCGTGAACATCAGCACGCCGATGATCAGCAGGCCCGTTTCAGTCCGCACCACGCCGGTGGTCGCCGCGCCGCGGACCTCCATCGCCATCCAGCAGGCGTGCAGCGAAATCAGGGCCGCGATCAGCCCCGTGCGGACGGTCAGGTCCCGCAGGCTGGCCTTCGGATCAGGTGAGCGCGCGCCCACCTCGACCGCCCAGGACAGGCAGAGATAGAGCGCGAGATGCAGCAACCCGAAGCCGATCGCGAAGCTCAGAGGGGCCACCGTGGCGAGCAGGCCCGTGAGGCCGATGGCCAGGGCGAAGCGCACCGGCGCCATGCCCCGATAGTGCCGGACGTAGCCGTCGAGCTTGAGCGATTCAGCGGTAAGGGTCTGGACGGACATGATGCGCCAACTCACCACGGGTTTGTGAATATCGGCCTAAGCCGGATAGGCTGGCCCCATGACCCAGCCCGATATCCGCGTCGCCGGAAACCTGTTCCTCGACCGACACGGCCGCCAGATGACGCTGCGGGGCGTCAACCTGGGCGGCGACACCAAGGTCCCCTGGCCCGGCGGCGGGACAGAGAACCCGTCCGACTTCAGCGACCATCGCGACGTGTCCTTCGTCGGCCGGCCGTTCCCGCTGGCCGAGGCGGACGAGCACCTGGCCCGCATCGCCGGCTGGGGCTTCAACACCCTGCGGCTGTTGACCACCTGGGAGGCCGTCGAGCACGCCGGGCCGGGTCGGTATGACGAGGCCTATCTCGACTATTTCGCCGCCGTGGCGCGCAAGGCGGGCGAGCACGGTCTGTATGTGTTCATCGACTTCCATCAGGACGTCTGGGCGCGGATGAGCGGCGGCGACGGGGCGCCGGGCTGGACCTTCGAGGCGGCCGGGCTGGATATCCGCTGCTTCCACGCCTCGGGCGCGGCCCTCGTGATGCAGAACGCCTACGACTACGCCGACGTTGAGCGGCGCCAGGCCAGCTACCCGACGATGGTCTGGAGCTCCAACTACCGGCTGCCGGCCAACGGCGCGATGTGGAGCCTGTTCTGGGGCGGCCGGTTCTTCACGCCCGACTTCGAGGTCGAGGGGCAGAACATCCAGGATTTTCTGCAGGGCAGTTACCTCGGCGCCATGGACGCCGTGGCCGCCCGGCTGAAGGACCTGCCCAACGTCATCGGCTTCGACACGCTCAACGAGCCGGGCTACGGCTGGTATGCGACGCCGCTCCACTACCGCCATCTGAGACGTACCGACGAGCGACCGTTTCATCCGCCGGACGGCCCGGCGCTGTCGCCGCTGGACCAGCTCGATATCCTGGCCGGCAAGCCGACGACCGTGCCGGTGCTCAGGCGCAGCGAGGTGGTCGGCGAGCGGCTGTTCAACCCGGACGGCGTGCGGGTCTGGACCGGGGCCGATCCGTTCGAGGCGCATCTGCGCGAGGACCTGTTCACCCACGCCGGCGGGCATGAGCTCGGCCTGTCGGAGAACGCCTACGGGCCGTTCTTCCAGCGGGTCGCCGAGACCATCCGGGCGCACAATCCGGGCTGGGCCGTGTTCGCCGAGATGGACCCCTGGGCCTCGACGTCCCGGCGCGGTTTTCCCGAGACCCTGCCGGAGCGGACGGTCAACGCCAGCCACTGGTATGACGCCCGCCTGCTGCACACCAAGGACTATGACGCCAGCGCCGATCCGGCCGAGACGGCGGCCCGCTATGTTCGGCAGCTGGACTACTTTCGCCGCGAGGCCGACGCTTTCGACGGCGGCGCGCCGGCCCTGATCGGCGAGTTCGGCATCCCCTACGATCTCGACGGCGGCGAGGCCTACGAGGCCTGGAGCCGGGGCGAGCGGGAAGGGATCTGGGCCAAGCACGAGGCGGCTCTGACGGCGATGTACGACGCCCTCGACCAGCTGCAGCTGCATTCGACCCACTGGAACTACACGGCGTCCAACCGCAACGACCTGCGCATTGGCGACCGCTGGAACCAGGAGGACCTGTCGATCTTCTCGGCCGACCAGATGGAACGGGGGACCGACGGCGGGCGGGCCACGGCGGGCTTCTGCCGGCCGTTCGCGCGGGCGGTGCAGGGCCGGCTGGTCGAGGTCGCCTTCGATCGGGCCCAGGGCGTGTTCCGGCTGGTCTGGGACGCCGATCCGTCGATCGCCGCCGCGACCGAGGTCTATGTCCCGACCCTGCAGTTCCCGCGCGGGTTCGAAATCGAGATCGAGGGCGACTGGGACGCCGCCGGCGAGGAGGGCGACCAGTTGCTGTCGATCAGCGCCCGGTCGGCCGGGCGGATGACCCTGACGCTGGTGGGGAAATAGTTTCCTTCTCCCGGTGGGCGAGCGAAAGTCAGGCCCGATCCAGCCTGAGAATGTCCACCGTCTCGCCCGCCCGGGCCGCGGGGGCGCCCGGCAACCGGCGGAGCAGCGCATCCGCCGCGGCGAACACCGTCACCAGCGAGCTGTCCTGATCGGCGAAGGCCGTCACGCCGTCCGGGCCGAGTCTCGCCCGCATCCAGTGTTCTCGCGGGCCGTTGGCGGGCAGGGGGGCGGCCAGGCGCGCCGTGTCGAGATGTATGGCCCTCGTCGCGCCCTGCAGCGCCAGGACCAGCGGCCTCAGAAACAGCTCGGCGCAGACGAAGGCCGAGGCCGGGTTGCCGGGCAGGCCAAGCACCAGCCGGCCATCGCCCAGCCGGCCAAACCAGGTGGGCTTGCCGGGGCGCACGTTGACGGTTTCGACATCCAGCTCCAGCCCCAGCGTCGCCAGGGCCGGCTTGACCAGATCGTAGTCGCCGACGGAGGCGCCGCCGACGGTGACGATGACGTCGGCCTCGATATCGCGCACGGCCGCCGCGATGGCGTCCGCGTTGTCGCCGGTCGAGGCCAGCCGCGTGGGCGCCCCGCCCCAGCGGCGGATCATCGGCAGCAGGCCGGCGCTGCCCGACTCGTAGATCTGGAACCGTCCGGCCTCGGTTCCCGGCGCGGCCAGCTCCTCGCCGGTGGCCAGCACCGCGATCCTCGGCCTTCGCGCGACCTGGACGCTCGCGCGGCCCGCCGCCGCGGCCAGCGACAGCCGCCAGGGGTCGAGGCGCGTTCCCGGCTCCAGCAGTACGCCGCCGGCCCGGAAATCGCCGCCACGCGGCCGGATGTTGTCGCCCGCGCCCTCGACCGGCCCCATCCGCACGAGATCGCCGTCGCGCTCGGCGTTTTCCTGGATCACCACCAGGTCGGCGCCGGCCGGGACCGGGGCGCCCGTGAAGATGCGCACGGCCTCGCCGGTCAGCAGCGTTGGCGCGTATCCGCGCCCGGCCGCGCTTTCGCCGACGACGATCAGGGTCGCCGCCTGGCCGACGTCGGCGCGCCTGACCGCCCAGCCGTCCATGGCCGAGGCGTCGAACGGCGGCTGGTTGCGAGTGGCGACGATCGCGTCAGCCAGCACACGACCGTCGGCCTCGGCAAGCGCGACAGCCTCGGCCGGAAGCGCGGCCGCCCGGGCGAGCATCCGCGCCCGGGCATCATCGACGCTGAGGTTTCTCGGGCCGCGGATGGGGTTAGCCGACGAAGGCCCGCTCGAGGACGAAGTCGCCGGGTTCGGCATTGGAGCCTTCTTTCAGACCGTGGCTCTCGATCAGAGCGGCCATGTCCTTGATGAAGGGCATGGAGCCGCACAGCATGATCCGGTCTTCCTCCGGATTGAAGCGTTCTTCGGCGAGACCGAGGTCGCGGAAGATCCGGCCGGACGTGATCAGGTCGGGGAACCGGCCCTGCCGCTCGAACGGCTCGCGGGTCACGGTCGGGTAGTAGACGAGCTGGGCGCGGGCCTCGTCGCCGACCAGGGGGTCGTCGAAGATCTCGGCGGTGAACAGGTCGCGATAGGCCAGTTCGGAAACCTCGCGCACGCCATGGGCCACGATCACCTGGCCGAAGCGGGCGTAGGCGTCCGGGTCGCGGGCCACCGACAGGAAGGGCGCCAGGCCCGTGCCGGTGCCGAACAGGAACAGCCGCTTGCCCGGGCGGACCGCGTCCAGCACCAGGGTGCCGGTCGGCTTCTTGCCCATCAGCACCGTGTCGCCGGGCTGGATATGCTGCAGGCGCGAGGTCAAGGGGCCGTCCTGGACCTTGATCGACAGGAACTCGATCGTCTCGGCCCAGGCCGGGCTGGCGATCGAATAGGCGCGCAGGACCGGCTTGCCGCCATCCTCGCCGGGCAGGCCGATCATCACGAACTCGCCCGAGCGGAAACGGAAACTGTCAGGCCGGGTGATGGCGAAGCTGAACAGCCGGTCGGTCCAGTGCTTCACCCACAGCACGGTCTCTTCGAAGTAGGGGCTCGCCTTCGCGGGCGCCGCCGGGGCTTCGGCCGTCGTCATCACAATCGGAAATCCCTGAAGACCCCGAGGGGCCGCCGCCTTCTCCATGTGATGCGGCGCGGCGTGATGTCAACGCGAGGAAGTCTCGGAGGGGAGTCAGGAAGGCTGTTTGACCTGTCGCTCCGCTTGCCCCGAAATGCGCCGCCTGCTACATCGCGCGGCTTCCGGTTGGCCGGGCGCGCCGCAGGGGATTCCCTGGGGCGTTCTTGGCGTTGCTGGAGGAGTGTAGCTCAGCTGGTAGAGCGTCGGTCTCCAAAACCGAAAGTCGTGGGTTCGAGTCCCTCCACTCCTGCCACCCTATATACGGGGCGCGATGGTCGCGTTCCGACCTGTTGAAAGAGTTTCAACCCGTCCAATGGCCAAGAAAACGGGCAACCTCGCCGCGATGAAACAGCGCGCCGCCAAGGCCGCCGCCGTTGTCGCGCCGGCTGGACAGGCGCCGTCCGCCGTGGCCGCGCCGAAGAAGCCGTTCAACCCGGTGCTGTTCTTCCGCGAGGTCCGCGCCGAGGCCCGCAAGATCACCTGGACCAGCCGCAAGGAGACCTGGATCACCTCGGTGATGGTCCTGATCATGGTCGTGATCGCGGCCGTGTTTTTCTTCGTGGTGGACTGGCTGCTCAGCGGCGCCGTCTCGCTGCTCCTCAAACTCGCGAACGCGGGATAATTCCATGACCACGCAGACCGCCGCCGAGGCCATCGTCAAGGCCCCGTCCAACCCGAACCACAAGTGGTACATCGTCCACGCCTACTCGAACTTCGAGAAGAAGGTCGCCGAGCACATCCGCGACCAGGCCAAGAACCAGGGCCTGGAAGACTGCTTCTCGGAAATCCTCGTGCCGACCGAGGACGTGGTGGAAGTCCGCCGTGGCCGGAAGATCAACTCCGAGCGCAAGTTCTTCCCCGGCTACGTGCTGGTGAAGATGGACCTGACCGACGAAGCCTATCACCTGGTCAAGAACACTCCGAAGGTCACCGGCTTCCTCGGCAGCGCGTCCAAGCCGATGCCGGTCTCCGAAAAGGAAGTCCAGCGCATCGTCGGCGCGATCGAGGAGGGGGTCGAGCGGCCCAAGCCGACGATCAGCTTCGAGATCGGCGAGCAGGTCCGCGTCACCGACGGCCCCTTCGCCAGCTTCAACGGCACGGTCGAGCACGTCGACGAGGACCGCGCCCGCCTGCACGTGGCCGTCTCGATCTTTGGTCGCGCGACCCCGGTCGAGCTGGAATACAACCAGGTCGAAAAGGTCAGCTGACCGAAACACCAATTCACTCGTCATCGTCGGACTTGTTCCGACGACCCATGAACGCCGACGACCGTGGTTTTCCCGGGAAACACCGAGTGCATGGGTCCTCGCGACAAGCGCGAGGATGACGGCGGTTGGGGGTGCGGTTGTCCTGAACGACAGCACCTGCTACACGCCGCCGCTTCCCCGACCCAGGTCGAGGATCAAATCCGTGGGAGGGGTCTGCCCGCACCACGGCCGCATAGGCGCTTTGACTAGCGCCGCTTAACGGAGACAGAGATGGCCAAGAAGATCTTGGGCTACATCAAACTGCAGGTGAAGGCTGGCTCCGCCACGCCGTCCCCGCCCATCGGCCCGGCTCTGGGTCAGCGCGGCGTCAACATCATGGGCTTCTGCAAGGAGTTCAACGCGCGCACCGAAAAGGAAGTGAAGGGCACGCCCCTGCCGACGGTGATCACCGTCTACCAGGACAAGTCCTTCACCTTCATCACCAAGACCCCGCCCGCGACCCACTTCATCAAGGAAGCCCTGGGCCTCAAGTCCGGCTCGACCAAGCCGGGCCGCGACAGCGCCGGGACGATCACCCGCACCCAGCTGCGCGAGATCGCCGAAGGCAAGATGAAGGACCTCAACGCCAACGACGTTGAGGCCGCCGCCCGCATCATCGAGGGCTCCGCCCGTTCGATGGGCCTGCAGATCGTGGAGGCGTAAGATCATGCCCAAGCAAGCCAAGCGCATTCAGGCCTGGACCGGCGATCGCGACGCGATCCATTCGGTCGAGGACGCCGTGAAACTGGTCAAGGCCAACGCCACGGCCAAGTTCGACGAATCCATCGAGATCGCCGTCAACCTGGGCGTCGATCCGCGTCACGCCGACCAGCAGGTCCGCGGCGTGGTCAGCCTGCCCTCGGGCACCGGCCGCGACGTCCGCGTCGCCGTCATCGCCAAGGACGCCAAGGCCGCTGAAGCCCTGGCCGCCGGGGCCGACGTCGTCGGCGCCGAAGACCTGGTCGAGCGCATCCAGGGCGGCTTCATGGAGTTCGACCGCGTCATCGCCACCCCCGACATGATGGCCCTCGTCGGCCGCCTGGGTAAGGTGCTGGGCCCGCGCGGCCTGATGCCCAACCCGCGCGTCGGCACGGTGACCCCCAACGTCGGTCAGGCCGTGAAGGACGCCAAGGGCGGCGCCATCGAGTTCCGCGTCGAGAAGGCCGGCATCGTCCATGCCGGCATCGGCAAGGCCTCGTTCACCGACGAAGCCCTGCTGATCAACGTCAAGGCGCTGGTGGACGCCCTGTCCAAGGCCAAGCCGTCCGGCGCCAAGGGCACCTACATCAAGCGCATCGCGCTGAGCTCGACCATGGGCCCGGGCTTCAAGATCGATACCGCTTCGGTCGGCGCGTAAGCGCCGGACCTGTCGCAAGACAACGGACGGGCGGGCTCGCAAGGGCCCGCCCGTTCTGCGTTTGGGCCGCCGGTCTTGGTAAACTGGCTAGCCGATGTTATGCTTTGGCTAGACGGAGGCTCCCATGCCGTTCCATGTGAGAGACGAAGAGACCGACACGCTCGTTCGGGAACTGGCGCGCCGCGAGGGTGTCGGCCTGACGGAAGCCGTAAAACTCGCCGTCAAGGACAAGCTTGATCGGAAGGATGAGGCTGTCGCCCTTAAGCTAGCGGCGATGAAGGCCATCAGCGACGAAATCGCCAAGCTTCCGCGGACCGGCCTGAAGGCGGACAAGGCGTTCTTTGACCAACTTTCAGGCGACTGATGTTCGTCGATGCATCGGCCCTGTGCGCCATCATGCTGGATGAGCTCGACCGCGCCCTGTTTGAGCGGCAATTGGTCGAGGCAGCCGACCCAGTAACGTCGCCCATCGCCATCTGGGAGACCGTTCGGGCAATGACACGCGAGATCGATATTGACGTGCTCGAAGCCAGAAGGCGGCTCGCCGCATACCTGGATATCGTGGAGGTTGGCGTTGCCGCGATCGGAAAGGCCGAGGGAGACGCTGCCGTCGAGGCGTTCGACCGATTTGGCAAGGGCCGCCACCCAGCTCGTCTGAACATGGGCGACTGTTTCGCATACGCCTGCGCGAAGGCGTTAGGCCGGCCCTTACTGTTCAAGGGCGACGACTTTTCGCAAACAGATATCGAGCGGGCCTGATCAGCACGGCAGCGCGGCGAAGTCGTCCCCGGCGCGCAGCTCGGCGGCCTTGAACACGGCGCTGGGCGCTACGGCCTTCCAGTAGACGGCGTCTTCGGTGCGGCCCAGGCCGGTGCGCTCGATACAGCGCAGCCGGCGGGCGGCGGCGATGGTCAGCAGCTGGGCGTGGCGGCCGCGCGGCGTCTGGACGGGCTGCGGCGCAAAGGCGCGCAGCCGGCGCGTGTCGATGCCGGTCCAGGGTGCGCTGAGGCCCGGGGAGGGAGCCATCTTCATCGGTAAGGCTTTCGTCGTCGGCGGGGCGCTGCGTTCGGCGCGCCCGCGTCCGGCGTCTGATCGGCTTCGCGATCCTGATCCCCAGATGGGGACAACCTGTGGATAGTTCCGGCGCGCGGCCAAATTCTGTCCAGATTCCAACCGTTTGCGCCCAGGTTGACGGAGCGCCGT
Organism: Caulobacter sp.; assembly: GCA_030645575.1. Classification (GTDB taxonomy): domain Bacteria; phylum Pseudomonadota; class Alphaproteobacteria; order Caulobacterales; family Caulobacteraceae; genus Caulobacter. Next base: position 40,030 of record JAUSMJ010000049.1, read on the forward strand.
TCGATCAGGCGAGCGCGGTGTCCGGGTCTGGCTTGAGTTTCCGGCCGCCTTCCTCTATATGCGCCCACTTCCGCTGACGGGTCCGCCCGGAGGCGACCTGTCCGAGAACTGCGCGGCGATGGGGTCACCATTGTCGTAACCGAAGGGGAGCCCCCCTTCAGCGCGGGGAGGCGGGGATAGAGACGCCTGAGCCTCCGCCCACAAGCGCGGAGCCTTCCGGCTGAACTTCCTTGGGACAGGCCTACCGTAACCCGCCTTCGGGAGCGATCCCGCGCGCGGGTTGCACGCTTATCGGCGTCCGGATGGTCCGGGCGTCGTTGATCCAGGAGACCGCAATGAACCGCGCACAAAAAGCGGAATCGATCGAGACGCTCAAGGGCGTCTTCGCCGATGCCGGCGCCGTGGTCGTGACCCACTACATGGGTCTCACCGTTGCGGAAATGACCGACCTGCGCCTTCGCCTCCGCAAGGAGGGCGCGCAGATCAAGGTGGTGAAAAACACCCTGGCCCAGAAGGCCCTGGCCGGTTCGGTCGGCGAAGCGGGCGACGCCCTCTTCACCGGTCCGGTCGCCATCGCCTATGCGCCGGATCCTGTTTCCGCCGCCAAGGTCGTGACCCAGTACGCCAAGGACAACGACAAGTTCACCGTTGTCGGCGGCCTCATGGGCACGGACGTGCTCGACCAGAACGCCATCAAGGCCCTGGCCACCCTGCCGTCCCTCGACCAACTGCGCGCCAAGATCATCGGCGTCCTGCAAGCTCCGGCCACCAAGGTGGCGGGCGTTATCCAGGCTCCGGCGTCCCAGCTCGCCCGCGTCGTTGGCGCTTACGCGGCCAAGGAAGCGGCCTGATCCCGGTCATCTCCGCCTATCTCGAAACCCCAAGGAAACTGACACATGTCGAAGCTTGATAAGATCGTTGAGGACCTGTCCTCCCTGACCGTCCTCGAGGCCGCTGACCTGGCCAAGCTGCTGGAAGAAAAGTGGGGCGTCTCCGCCGCCGCTCCGGTCGCCATGGCCGCCGCCGGCCCGGCCGCCGCCGCTCCGGCTGAAGCCGCCGAAGAGCAAACCGAGTTCACCGTTGTTCTGACCGCCGGTGGCGACAAGAAGATCAACGTGATCAAGGAAGTCCGCGGCGTCCGTCCGGACCTCGGCCTGAAGGAAGCCAAGGACCT
>JAUSMJ010000068.1 GCA_030645575.1 Caulobacter sp.
CGCTCTCGCGGTTGCGCTCTTCCAGCGCGGCGATGAAGCGCGCCTCGGTCTGGCGATCGAAATTGTTGAAGATGTCGGCCCTCATCTCGTGGCTGTCGCGCTTGGAGGTGCGCGCCAGGTTCGACATGAACTCGGTCCGCAGGGTCTGCTCGATCTTGTCGAGGATCTCGCGCTGCACCGGCTCCATGCGCAGCATGCGGGTGACGCACTCCAGGGCGAAGTCCTCGGGCAGGGCGGCCAGCACGCGGGCGGCGTGGTCGGACTTCACCTTGGACAGCACCACGGCGACGGTCTGGGGGTATTCGTTCTTCAGATAGTTGGCGAGCACCGCCTCGTTCACGTTGCCCAGCTTGTCCCACATGGTGCGGCCGGCAGGGCCGCGGATCTCCTCCATCAGGGAGTCGACCTTCTCTGGCGCCATGAAGGCGCCCAGCAGACGCTGGGTCTGCTCGAAGCTGCCCATGATCGCCCCGCTGGACGACATGCCGGAGACGAACTCGACCAGCAGCTCCTCGACCACGGTCGCCGACACGGTGCCGAGCGTGGCCATGGCCTGGGAGACTTCCTTGATCTCCTCCTCGTCGAGGGCCTCCCAGATCGCCGTGTGATCCTCGCCCAGCGCCAGCAGCACGATAGCCGCCTTCTCGGGCCCGTTGAGCCTGCCGGTATCGACGACGGCCTTGGATTTAAGCCGGGGACTCATGCGGTTTCATGCAGCCAGGAGCGGAGGATCGAAACCGACTCGTCGGGGTGTTTATCGACGAAGTCGGACACGCGCTTGACCGACGAGGCGCGCACCTGGCCCTCGATGCGGGCGATGTCGATGCGCTGGTCCATGTCGGGGCCGGGCAAGGCCAGCGGCTCCCCAGTCTGCGGATCGACCGCGATCTGCATCGTGCCGCCGTCCGGAGTGCTGACCAGCCGGGTGGTCACGGCGCCGCCCGCCGATCCCGCCAGGGCCGGCAGCCGCCCGCCCGGGCTGGCGGTCAGGCCCTTGAGCAGCGGCCGCACGCCGAACAGCATCAGCAGGATGCCCAGGATGGCCAGCACGCCCAGCTCGATGGCCCGCATCAGGTCGTTCTTGTCGAACCCGGCGAGCAGCCCGCTCTTGGCCGTCACGCCGGCCTCGTCGATGGCTTCGCGGGCGAAGCGGACGTTGGTCACCCGCACGGTGTCGCCGCGTTCGGCGTCGAAGCCGACGGCCGCCTTCACCAGCTCGTCGAGCCGCTGCATCTCAGCGTCCGACCGCGCCGTGTAGGCGCCGGGCTTGCCGTCCTTGCCGACGGCCGTGGCCCCATCGACGGCGACGGCGACGGAGATCTTCTTCACCGTGCCCGGTTCGCGGACCTCGGTCGTGGTGGTCTTGCTGATCTCGTAGTTGGTCGTCGAGTCGGTGCGGCCGGTGCGCGAGGAGTTGGTCCCGCCCGCCGCGCCCGAGGCCGCGCCGGGAATGTTGCCCGCGACCGAGACGGCGTCGGCGCCGCCGGGCTCGTTCTCCGAGGCCTGCTCCTCGCCGGTCTGTTCGGACCGGACGACCTGGCCGTCGGGATCGAAGGATTCCTTCTGTTCGGTCACCCGAGCCATATCGATTTCGGCCGTCACCTCGACCCGCGCGCGGCCAGGGCCGACGACGCCCTCGACCAGCTCCTTGATGCGCGCGGCCAGGCGGCGCTCGACCTCGGTCTTGCGGTCGTCGGCCATCTTGCCGGCCATCGAACCTTCCCCGCCGGCCGCCAGGGTCTTGCCGTGCTGGTCGATGACGGCGACCTGCTCGGCCTTGAGCCCGGGCACGGCCGCGGCGACCAGGTTCTGCACGGCCTGGATCTGGTCGTCCGAAGGCTTGCGGCCGCCGATGCCGATCATCACCGACGCCGAGGCGGCCGAGGCCGCCTCCTCGAACAGCTGGCGGCGCGGCAGGTTCAGGTGAACCCGCACCGAGGTGACGCCGTCGATGCTGTGGATGGTGCGGGCCAGCTCACCCTCGAGGGCGCGCTGGCGGTTCAGCTGCTGGACGAAGTCGGTCTGGCCCAGGGCCGAACCCTGGTCGAAGATCTCGTAGCCGACCGAACCGGAGGTCACCAGACCCTTGCCGTTGACCATCAGGCGGGCCGAGGCGACCTCGTCGCGCGGCACCATGATGGTCGAGCCGTCGCCCTTGACCTCGTACTTGATGCCCGCCTGTTCCAGGGCCTGGACGACGGCGGACGCTTCCTTGAGGTCGAGGTTGGAATACAGCAGCGCCTCGGGCTGCGCGCCGATGTTCAGGGTCAGGGCCACGAGGGCGGCGGCAAGCCCGACCCCGATCCCGGCCAGCGCCGCGAGCCGGCCGAAGCCGAACCCACGCAAGGCGCTCATGAACTGTTCCACCCGGGCCTGCCCCCAACGCATTGCACGAACGGGACCGATGAGGTCGGCCCGCTAGGCAGGAATTACCGGGTGCGTGGTAAACGGGCTCTTAAGGTCCGGGCGTGTCGGGGTCGCCAAAAGGGCGACGGCCGCGCCCCCGGGGGGACGCGGCCGCCTGTCGCGAGCCTCTGGGAAGGGGGGCGAGCGGCTCAGCGATACTGCTGCAGGCGCGTCGTCCGCAGGCCGGCCAGGCCGTGGCGGTCGATCGACTTCTGCCAGGTCAGGAACTCCTCGTTGGTGAGCCTGTAGCGATCACAGGCCTCATCGAGGCTGAGCAAGCCCCCGCGCACCGCGGCGACCACCTCGGCCTTGCGCCGGATAACCCAACGCTCGGTGTTGGCGGGCGGCAGGTCGGACAGCGTCAACGGCGCACCGGTCGGACCGATCACGTACTTTTCGCCCCTGTTGTTCACACGCTGTTGTTGAAGCATGGCTCTAGGCCTCTCTCACCATCACTGTTGAGGAGGACCGTACGCCACTGGCGATAACGGCGCGTGAATCGCGATAGTAAAAACGCAGGTAACCACTATCGCCTCCAAGTTAACAACAGTGTTTCATCTTGAAACACCCGAATTAAAACAAGCTAAACTTCAAGACTATCTCTTGATGTTCAGCAGTTCTTCCAACATCTGATCGGCGGTCGTGATGATCTTCGACGAGGCTGAGTAGGCCCGTTGCGTGGTGATCAGGCCGGTGAACTCGCTGGAGAGATCGACAGTCGAGGCTTCAAGCGTCGAAGGCGAGATAAAGCCCGACCCGCCCGTGCCGGGGGTCTTGAAGTTGTAGGTGCCGCTCTGCTGGCTGACCCGATAGGCGTTTCCACTAATCGCCATCAGACCGTCGGCGTTCGGGAAGGTGGCGATGGCCACCTGGGCGATCTGACGCGAGATGCCGTTGTCGAAGATGGCGGTGACGAAGCCGCGCTCGTCGATCTCGATGTTGGTCAGGTTGCCGAAAGTCGTGCCGTTGGTGGCCACCGACTGCACCAGCGACTGGCTGTCGAACTGGGTCAGACCGCCGGCCGTGCCGCCGAGGTCGAGCCGGATCTCCTGGCCGCCGACGCCCAGGCCGGCGGCCCATTTGAAAGCGCCCGCGCCGGGAGCCGCATCGGCCGAGGCCCCAAAGGTCAGCACGGGGTTGTCTGGATCAGGGAACAGGGTGGTGGCCGCGCTGTCGAGCCGGCCGTCGGGCGTGAAGACCACCAGGCCGGTGGCCAGCTGGCCGCTGGTCAGGCCGGCGCCCGTCTCGATGTCGGCGGCCGGCACGGCCCGCACCTCGGCGTACCATTCGTTGGGGTTGGCGCTCTTGAGGAAGTCGACCTGGACCGTCCGCTTGCCGCCCTTGGAGTCGGACACCGGCACCTGGATCGAGAAGTCAGGGCGCACGCCGGTTCCCAGGTCGGGATCGTACATGGCCATGGAGTTGGTCGCCGGATCATAGGCGCCGACGTCCGCCGACAGGGCCTGGCTGGACTGCAGGTTGGCGTTGACGGTGGCGCGCGTCGTCTGTTCGGCGGCGCCGCCGACGGAGGAGACGTTGATCGACTGCAGCCGGGTGATGTCGGAGGGATCGGGCGTGATAACCCCATCGCCATCGACCAGCCAGCCCTGCAGATACAGGCCGGCGTCGTTGCGCAGGTAGCCGAGGTTGTCGAGCTGGAACGAGCCGGCGCGGGTGAACGAGCGGACGTCGGTCGCCTGCAGGTCCTCGGCCTTTTCGGTCACCGTGAAGAAGCCCTGGCCCGCGATCGACAGGTCGGTGCTGGACGTGGTCTGGGTCGGCAGCCCCGGGGTGGTGATGAACCGCCGGGTCTGGGCGGTGACGCCGCCCGCGGCATAGGAGGCGTTGGCCGCGCGCGTGGTGACCAGGGTCTGGAAGTTGGCCTGACTGCGCTTGTAGCCAACGGTGTTGACGTTCGCGATGTTGTCGGAGATCGCCGCGAGCGCGGACGAGTTCGACACCAGGCCGGTCACGCCGGCGAGCATGGCGCTGCTGATGCTCATGGGAGGTTATCCTTTTCCTGACTGACGGATCCGGCTCATGACGTGGACTGCACGCCGGTCACCGATGACACGGGGATCTTGAGTTTGCCGATGCTGACGACGGTCTGGCCGTCGATGGTCTCCACGCCGGTGACGACGCCGCTGGCATGAGGGGTTGCGGTGATGGTCTCGCCGCCGGAGCCGGTGGCGGTGATCTTGAGGGTGTAGGTCCCTCCGTCCGGCAGTTGCTGCCCGGCCGTGGTGACGCCGTCCCAGTCGAGGCTGTGCTCGCCGCCGGTCACGGCGGCGTCGGCGCGGCTCCAGACCGTGGTCCCCTGCCCGTTGACGATCTCGTACGTCACGCTGCTGGCGTTGCGGTCGAGGTTATAGGCCCAGCTGGCCGCGCCGTCGGCGATGACCGCCTGGTCGGTCTGGGCCGTGACCGCCTTGCCGATCAGGTTGACCGAGCTGGCGAGGCCGCCGTCGCTCATGCCGACCAGCAACTTGAGCAGATCGTTGGTCATCAGCTGCTGTTCGACCCCGGTCATCTGCACGATCTGGGCGGTGAACTGGTTGGAATCGAGCGGCGAGAGCGGATCCTGGTTCTTCAGCTGGGTGGTCAGCAGCGACAGGAAGGTCTGTTCGCTGTCGGCCAGCCGGCTGCGCGAGCTGTCGAGCTTGTCGGCGACCGAATTGCTGGCCGCGGCTGTGGGATCGATGGTGGAGGTCATGGTCTGCCTCAGATCCGGATATCGACGCCGGACCGGGTCCAGCGCGTGGGGTTGGATGGGGTGGCCAGGGTGAGGTCGGCCTCTTCGGCGCCGCTCTGGGCGCGCTGGAAGGCCCGGCCGGTCCAGGCGCGGTCCTGCTGCTGCTGGCCGGCCTCGCGGCCGCCGTCCTGGTTGGCCAGGTCGAAGGTCAGGCCGCCCTCCGAGACGTCGAAGCCGGCCTGCTCCAGCGCCAGCCGCAGCTCGCCCGACCGGCCGCGCAGGTCGGCCGCCGACTGGGCGGAGTCGAACGACATCGCCGCCGTCAGCTTGCCGTCTCTGTCGATCTCGATGGCCACATCGACCTTGCCCATGCCGTGCGGGTCGAGCTCGAGGTCGAAGCGGGTGCTCTGCCCTTCCAGCTTGCGCACGATGTCCGCCGCCAGTCTGGCCACGGTCTCGGGCGAACCGCGCGCGGCGGCGGCGGTCTCGGTGGCCATGGCGGCCTGGGCGATCTGGGCCCGGATCTCGCCCGGCAGCGCCGGCTGGCGCGTCTCGGGCGCTTCGGTCGCGTCAGTGGCGGCCGCGATGTCCGGCCCGGCGGACGCGTCGGGATCGACGGCGTCCGGCGCGTTGTCGTTCGCCAGAGCCGCCAGCGCCGCCTGTTTCGCCGGAGAGGCGTCGGCGGGGGCCGTCGGTCGGCCGGCGCCATCGACACGGCGATCGCCGCGAGCCGGGGCGGGGCGGCGGGCCTCGCCATCGGACGCCGCGACACGGGCCGGCGCGGGCGTGGCCACGACCTCGACGGCGGCGCTGGTTTCGACCGCCGGGGCGGCGGTGACGCGCGCGGCGACGGCCTGTTGGGCGACAGCTTGCGGGGCGGCCGCCTGGACAGCGACGGGCGGCGTGGCGGCCGGCGGCGCCTGGACCGGGGCGGGCGACGGCCCGGCGGCGACGGGAGCCGCCCCTGTACGGTCGCCGAGACGCGGCGCGAGGAGAGGCGGCGGAACCTCGGTCCCGGCCGTGGCGACAACCGCGGCCCGCGGCGCCTCGCCATCGACCGCCGGGGCGTCGGCGGCCTCGCCCGACGCCGGCGGTTGGGCGGCGGCCGGATCGACGATGAGTCCGGGAACCTGGATCTGGCGCGGCGCGGCCTGGATGACCGGCCCGCCGTCGGGGACGGCCGACGCAAGAGGCGCCAGAACGGGCGCGGCGCCGGGCGCGACCAGCAGCAGGGCCAGGCCCGCGTCCTGCGATGCGGTCGCGGCGTCCCGCGCCATCTGGTCGGAGTCGAGGGGATCCTGGGCCGCGTCCACCTTCCCCGCCCTCGTGGCGCCGGGGTTCGCGCTCGCCAGACCGGCCAGCAGGCTGTCGAACAGGCCCGCCGCGACGCCTGGCGCGGCGGCGCCGGTCCCGGTCGAGGGGGACGGCGCGCCGGGCAGGACGGACGACAGACTGAACGCAGGCACGGTCATTGAGGGCGAAGACGCCTTGAAGGAGGGAGATGCGGTCGGCGCCTGCTGCGCCCGGATCATTCGGAACGTTCAAAGCAACGGCCGGGCCAGTTTGGCTGGTTCGCCGCCAGCCGTTACGCCACAAGGGTTTTCCGGCGGGGCCCCCACCCTCGCGACAGGCCGGGTCGTGGCGATTCTTGCCGGGCCGCAATCGCCCTTGGGGGCCCGATCTTGCCGCCCGGCCGGTCGTGGCGCCGCTCTTGCGCTGAGCCAATCCGAACCGTCCGGCGGCTGGAAACAAAACGCCATGAAATTCAACGAGTTAGATTCTGCCTTCGCGAGCGCGGTCGCGTTCGCCCGGCAAAAAACGCCGGAAAACGCGTCAGGCTTTGCCGGGCGCAGGGCAGATAACGCATGAGCCTGGCCTCGATCATGTCGTCGGCGACGACGGGCCTGATGGCCGCCCAGACCGGTCTGCGGACGGTCTCGGACAACATCGCCAACGTCAACACGGCCGGCTACGTCCGCAAGGTGGTCAACCAGGCCCCGCTGGTTTCGGCCGGCATGGGCGTGGGCGTCGATATCACCGGCATCAGCCGCGCGGCCGACGCCTTCCTGCAGCGCGCCTCGCTGACGGCCAGGGCCAGCTCCGCCCAGGCCGGCGTGCAGGCCGACGCCTTCGACCGGGCCCAGGCCCTGTTCGGCGACCCCTCTGGCTCCAACTCCTTCTTCAGCCGACTGGACGAGGTCTATTCGGCCTTCTCCGCGGCCGCCGGCGACGCGGCCTCGTCGATCCAGCGCGGCGCGGCCATCGACAGCGTCACCGACTTCCTCAGCGAAGCCTCGCGCATCTCCACCTCGCTCAAGAGCCTGGCCACCGAGGCGGACGCGCGCATCGGCGCGGCGGTCGATCGGGCCAACCAGCTGCTTAGCCAGATCGACGCGATCAACACTGACATCAGCCGCGCCCAGGTCGAGGGGCGGGACTCGACCGGGTCGGAGAACATCCAGGGCCAGCTGATCGACGAGCTGTCGGGCCTGATGGACGTCAGCATCTCCGCCCGACCCAACGGCGGCTCGGTGATCCGCGCCTCGGACGGCACGGTCCTGGCCGGCAACGGCGGGGCGGCCACCCTCTCCTATGTGCGCGCGGACGGGGCCTCGGGCGAGATCGCCGTGACGCTGCCCGGCGCCGGGGGCCAGACGTCGCTGCGCGCGCGCCTGACCTCCGGCGAGATCCGCGGCCTGCTCGACCTGCGCGACCGCGACCTGCCGGCCGTTGGCGACCAGCTGTCGGAGTTCGTCACCAAGGCGGTCGATGAGCTGAACCGGGCCCATAACGCCAGCTCCAGCGTGCCGGCGCCGACCAGCCTGACCGGCCGCAACACGGGCCTGGATCTGGCGTCGGCCATCGGCGGCTTCACCGGCAAGACCGCGATCGGCATCGTCGGCGCCGACGGCATCCTGCAGCGGCAGGTGGCCATCGATTTCGACGCCGGGACCATGAGCGTCGATGGCGGCGGTCCGACCGCCTTCACCACGGCCAGCTTCCTGTCGACCCTGAACACCGCGCTGGGCGCCCTCGGCTCGGCCAGCTTCGCGGACGGCGCGCTCAGCCTCACCGCGAACGGCGGCGCGGGCGTGGCCGTCACCGACGACGCGACCAACCCCTCGACCAAGGCCGGCAAGGGCTTTTCGCACTTCTTCGGGCTGAATGACCTGGTCACCTCGGCCGGCTATCCGTTCTACGACACCGGCCTGAGCGCCGCGAGCGCGCACGGCTTCACGACGGGCGACACCATCAGCCTGCGCGTGGCCGACGCCGACGGCGTGCGGGTCAAGGACGTGACCGTCGCCGTCCCGGCCGGCGCCGCGATGCAGGACCTGCTCGACGCGCTGAATTCCAACACCACGGGGGTGGGGCTCTACGGCGCCTTCAGCCTCGACGCCGACGGGGCCATGACCTTCGCGGCCAACGCCAAGGGCTCCAGCCTGTCGGTGCTCAACGACGACACCGAGCGCGGCGCGGGCGGCCCCTCGATCTCCGAACTGTTCGGCGTGGGCCTGGCCCAGCGCTCGACCCGCGCCGAGCGGTTCGAGGTGCGCGCCGACATCGCCGCCAATCCGCAGAAGCTGGCCCTGGCCACGCTCGACCTCAGCCAGGCCCTGGCCGGCAAGCCGGTGCTGGCGCTCGGCGACGGCCGCGGCGCGGTGCGGCTGGCCCAGGCCGGCGACAGCCTGGCCGGATTCGACGCCGCCGGCGGCCTGGCCGCCTCGACGATGTCCGTCTCGCGCTACGCCTCGGAACTGGCCGGCTCGATCGCCCGCAAGGCCGACGCCGCCGCCTCGCGCCAGACCGTGGCCGAGGCCGTGGCCTCCGAGGCCGACAGCCGCCGCGCCTCCGCCGAGGGGGTCAACCTGGACCAGGAGCTGATCAGCATGACCACCTACCAGCAGGCGTTCAATGCGTCCGCGCGGCTTATCCAGGCCAGCAAGGACATGTACGACACCCTTCTGACGATGGTGAGGTAGGCCATGAACCGCGTCGCCACCGGCAACAGCTATTCCCAGGTCCTCAACGACCTGATGCGCGCCCAGGTGCGCGAGCAGGAGGCCAACACCCAGGTCTCCAGCGGCAAGACCGCCTCCGACCTCAAGGGCTTCGCGCGCCAGGCCGAGACCCTGCTGGCCACGCGCTCGATCCAGACCAAGGTCGAGGGTTTCCTGACCCAGGGCAAGACCCTGACCTCCAAGCTGGAATCGCAGGACCTGGCCCTGACCCAGACCGCCGACGCCGCCGCCGGCGCCCGCCAGGCCGTCGCCGAGGCCCTGGCCACCGGCCGGGGCGACGCGCTGACAAGCGAACTGTCGAGCTGGTTCTCCTCGGCCTCGGACTCGCTCAACGCCCGGTTCGGCGGCCGCTACCTGTTCGCCGGCGGTCAGGTCGATACCCAGCCGGTGACGGCCGCCAGCATGGCCGACCTGACCACCCAGCCCACCGTCGCGGCCTTTTTCCAGAACGACAACCTGATCCCGGCCAGCCAGCTGGACGAGTCGACGACCATCCAGTCGGGCTTCCTCGCCGACGACCTTGGCGCGGGCCTGTTCGACGCCTTTCGCCAGGTCCAGGCCTTCGTCGATGCCAACGGCGACTTCACCGGCCAGCTCAGCGTGACGCAGGAAGCCTTTCTGCAGGGCATGCTGGACGACTTCGAGACCGCCCGTTCCGACCTGACCGACGCCACGGCCCAGAACGGCCTGATCCAGAACCGCGTCGACAAGACCCTGGAGACCCAGGACGCCCGCAAGTCGATGCTCAAGGGCATGGTCGGCGGCATCACCGACGTCGATATGGCCGAGGCGATCAGCCGCCTGCAACAGGCCCAGACCACGGTCCAGGCCAGCGCCCAGGTGTTCAGCGCCCTGAGCCAGAGCTCGCTGCTGGAGCTGCTGTCGTAGGGGACGGGCGGCGCGTCGCTCAGTCCTCGACCCAGGCGGACATCTGTTTCAGCGGCTTCATGTCCCGGGCGATCGGCAGCATGGCCTCCGCATAGGGCCTCATGCGCAGGTCGGACTTGATGATGTGATCGATCAGCCAGTGGCGCAGGAATTCCGCCACCTTGCGGTGGGCCCTGACCACGCGGCCGGCCGGGGTCGCCGGATCGGGCGCGCCCGGGATCACGACCGTGTCCTCCGAGTCCTCGGTCACCGGCGCGTTCAGTGAAAACAGGCCCTGGTGGATGCTGTACAGCGCCCGCAGCAGGTCACCGTGCTCGTGATGGTGGGCGTCGCGGAAACTGTAGTGAACCGCTCTTTGCAGCGCTTCCTCGCGGCGGAAATGGATCGTCGTGTAGGTGTTGAGCTTGCTCAGGATGTTCAGCAGCCGATCGGGAGATTGCTCCAGGGGATCGCTGTCGCAAAACTCGTTCATGATGGAGATCAGATACTTGTGATCGTTGTCGATCAGACCATGGTCGATGGTCATTTCTTCGCGCCACTGGATATGCATCGTCTGGATCGCTCCTCGAACGGCGCGCCGGCCCTGGGACCGTCCCTTGGTGCATCCGCAAGACTCACCGAACCGTTTACGGCCGCCGCTTCGCCACACCGCCTGTCCCACCAGTATAACCCCGCCCGAACCGGCGAGGCGCCGATTTGGCGCGGGAGTCCCGCGATGTCTCCGTCTGTCCCGGGAGGATAGGTATCGCGAGTCTCGCATCGGGGGCTTCCCGAGGGGCGGCGAAGCGGGGAATAGTCCGACCCGGGAGAACGCTGTGACGCTGAAACGGGTCGATTACGACGAGGGCCAGCACGCGGTCTATGCCCGGGGCCGGCAGATGGCGCCCGAGACCCGGGCCCGCTGGATGGCCAGGTTCGCCGAACATCTGCCGCCGGAGCGACCGCTGTCCGTGCTCGACCTGGGCTCGGGCGTCGGACGGCTGACGCCGGCCCTGGCCGACGCGTTCGGCGGCCCGGTCCATGGCGTCGAGCCCTCGCGGCGGATGCGCGAGATCGCCGAGGCGACCGCGTCCCATCCGGCCGTGCGCTATCTTGAGGGCGAGGCCGCGCGCATCCCGCTGCCGGACGCCAGCCTCGACGCGGTGCTGATGTTCCTGTCGTTCCACCATGTGCCCGACCGGGCCGCCGGCGCGGCCGAGATCGCGCGGGTGCTGAAACCCGGCGGGCGGGTGCTGGTCCGCAGCCCGTTCTCCGACCGGATGACCGGGGGCTGGTGGCAGCAGTTCTTCCCGCGCGCGCTGGCCATCGAAAAGCAGATGTTCCCGACGCTGGCCGAGGTGACCGACGTGTTCGCCACCGTCGGCCTGAGCCCCACGGCGCTCGTCGAGGTGACCGAGGTCTACGCCGCCAACGAGACCGAGGCGGCCGAGAAGCTGCGCCTGCGGGCCATCTCGACCTTCGAGCACATGACCGAGGCCGAGATCGAGGAAGGCTTCGCCCGGCTCGACGCCCACCTGGCGCGCGGCGCCGACACCATGCCATCAACCGGCCAGAGCGACCTGCTGGTGCTGGGCTGAGGCCTGGGGGGCTGCCTTTCCTGTCCCTTGGGACTGGACAGGCGGTCACGGCCGGCAGCTCACGCATGGCGGCCCGGCCGGCGCCAGACTTTCAGTCTTCCCCGGGGGTGTTGGTCGGGCGCGGCGCCAGCCATAGCGTGGCGGCGATCGCCGCCATGACGGCGACGATCCGCTCCGCGTTGCCGACCCACCCACCGATGGCGTTGTCGCCGAGGTTGAAGACCTGCCAAAGCAGGTTCAGCCCCACATGCAGCAGCACCGGGGGCCAGAGGTTGAAATTCCAGCGGATGAACAGCCAGCCGAACAGCAGACCACCGAGCGCGGTGATGGCGACGACGCCGGCGATGGTTCCGGGATCCGATCCCTGCCAGACATGGACCAGTCCGAAGAACAGCGCCGGCCACAGGCAGGCCGCCGGTCCCCGCCAGCCGCAAACCCGCATCAGAACGCCGACGGCGAGGCCGCGATAGACCAGCTCCTCGGCGAACGGACCGCCGATCGACAGCCAGGCGATGTCGGCCGCCTTCATGTCGGGCGCGAGCCGGGCCCAGATCAGGCAGATCGCCACGGCCGGCGCGATCCAGATCACCGCCCAGAGCAGCGGCCGCCGGACCGGACCGCTCAGCCCGGCCAGACCGAGGATCGCGAGGGGCGACCGTCCGGCCGCCAGAGCGGCGAGCGCCACCAGGACCAGCACGTCGCTGAGCGAGGCGAGCACGGACCGGCCGTAAGGGACCTGCGCCGCCAGGCCGTCCAGGCCGTGCATCACGTCGCCGCTGAGCGTGGTCCAGACGAGCGCCGCGGACACGGCGAGGGCGACGGCCAGCGGCCGACCCGATAGGATTGATTTCAGCGGCAGGGCCATGGGAATCCTTCAAACTGGGCAGGTCCGCCGACGGCTACACCAGCAGAACGATCCGCGATTGAAGAATTCGGACATCACCGCGACGCAGGACTCCGGCAGGTCGCTCATCTTCGAGCCCGCGCCGGCCGATCTGACGCCGTTCGTGTCGGCTTTCGTCTGTCGCGACGACACGGCCGCCGGCGGGGTGGTGCGGTTCCTGCCGGAGGTGCGGGGGTCGATCCAGATCATGCTCGCCGATCCGGTATGGCAGCGGGACGCGGAAACCGGCGCGCCGTGGACCGCGGCGCCGCGGATCGGTCTCTGGGGGCCGCGCTACAGCTGGTGCTACGGCTTTGCCGCCCGCCACATCCGCGCCTACGCCGTCGGCCTGACCTACGCGGGCCTGCGGGCGATCACGCGAACGCCGACCGCGCGCATCGTCGATCAGATCCTGCCGCTCGAGGCCTGTCGGCCTGACCTCGCCCGATCACTCGCGCCGTTGGCCGGGGAACCCTTCCCGGCCTGGCGGCGCCGCGCCGAGACCCGCCTGCGCGAGGTGTTCGCGGCCGAGACCGCCGAAGGCCCCGAAGCCGAGGCGCTCGATATCCTCGCGACCTTCGACGGCGGCGCGGTCGCTCGCGCGGCGTCTGTTTCGGGCCTCTCCGAACGCCAGTTCCGGCGGCGATTCCAGGACGCCGTCGGCGTGCCGCCCAAGCTCTACCAACGGGCTCTCAGGATCGACCGGATGGTGCGGCGGATCCATGTCGCGCCGTGGGAGACCGACTCCTTCGGCGACGCGCCGATCCCCTTCGCCGATCAGCCTCACGCCATCCGGGAATTTCGCGCGATGACCGGCATCTCGCCGGGCGCCTATCTGAGGGCCTCCCGCGCCGGCGGCCGCACCCTGCGTTCGGTGCGGGTCGATGGAGTCGATGGGCCGCCCGAGGCCTGAGGCCCCCCGGTCGCGATTGCCACCCCGCCCCTCTGAATAGCGCCCGATGAACGCCCGCCTGCCCGGACTGCCTTTCCTGTCCCTTGAGCGCGGCGGCGGGGTGTTGACCACCGCATAGGCTGCACACCATTGTGCGCCGATGTCTCTCGACGTCCTCCGCGCGCCGGAATTTTCCCTTTGGCTGTCGCGGCTTCGCGATGGCCGGGCGCGCGCGATCATCGCCCGGAGGATCGATCGGATAGCGGAAGGCAACCTGGGCGACATCAAGCCTGTCGGTCAGGGCGTCAGCGAGCTTCGAATCAACGTCGGTCCTGGCTACCGGGTCTACCTCGCCCAGCGCGGACCGACCGTCGTTGTGTTATTGTGCGGCGGCGACAAGGACAGTCAGGCGAGGGACATAATCCGCGCAAGGACGCTTTTGCGGGAGATTGAAACGTGGAGCTGAAGCCCTTCGACCCGGCCGACTACCTCGACTCCGAGGAGGGCATCGAGGCCTATCTGGCCGACGCGGGCCTGGACGGGGCCGCGTCACTCTCTCGCGCCGTGGAGGTCGTGGCGCGCGCTCGCGCGCGGATGGCCGCCGGGCCGAAGGCGGCTCGGTCGCACCCGGCCCGGGTGAAGGCAAAGTGAAAGTGAATATCCCTTGGGACTGGATGGGCGGTCGCGGTGCGCCGGCATGGCCGGGGACAGGGACCGTCTACCGTCTTGATTTGTAGAACTGGTCCACCACCCAATAGCCCACGAAGGGCAGGGCGAGCCCTCCGACGGCGAGCAGCAGCATCAGGAGCAACGGGGACATCCTTAGTCCTCCAGCCGACGGACGACGACCTGCGCGCCGACAAATCCGGCCTCGGCCACAACGAAGACTGTAGTCGAGGCCAGAACGATCACAAGGTCCAGTGAGCGGTCCTGCTGCACGAACGCAAGGGAGGGCTGGAGAAAGGCGGCGAGAAAGAACGCTACGCCAACATTGTTTGAAAACGTCGCGGCCAGCTTCCGCGCCTCGTTGCGGCCAACCTTGCCACCTCACAGGCGCGGCGCGGGAGGGATGTTATCGACAGCCTCCATGCGCGCACGATAGCATACTTTAGCGTTCAATCAACATTTATGCGCGTATTTAGAGCGCTCCTGGGGCGGCTTGACGTGGAAACCCTGCCCTTCGGCCCGGCCGACTACCTCGCCTCCGAGGAGGGCATGCCTGCCCGAGGGGACACGCACTGAAGTGCATGTCCCCGGGGCTGCTGTCGCAATTGCGCGCCCGAGCCTCTACATAGCGCGCCATGACCGCGCGCCTGCCCATCACCGACATCGCCGACGACGTCGTGCGCGCGGCCATCGGCCTGCCGACCGGCTCGCGGGTGGTGGCGGCCATGTCGGGCGGGGTCGACTCGACGGTGACGGCCGCCCTGCTGGCGAAGGCCGGCTACGATGTGGTCGGGGTGACGCTGCAGCTCTACGACCACGGGGCGGCGATCCAGAAGAAGGGCGCCTGCTGCGCCGGCCAGGACATCCTCGACGCCCGCCAGGCCGCCGAGGCCATCGGCATTCCCCATTACGTGCTCGACTACGAGAGCCGCTTCCGCGACCAGGTGATCGAGGAGTTCGCCGACGCCTATCTGCGCGGCGAGACGCCGATCCCCTGTGTGCGCTGCAATCAGACCGTCAAGTTCCGCGACCTGCTGGACGTGGCGCGGGACCTCGGCGCCGCGGCCATGGCCACCGGCCACTATGTGCGGCGCGAGGACGGGCCCGGCGGCCCGACCCTGCACCGCGCGGTCGATGCGAACCGCGACCAGAGCTATTTCCTGTTCGCCACGACGCGCGAGCAGCTGGGCTACCTGCGCTTTCCGCTCGGCGGCCTGCCCAAGCCGGCCGTGCGCGGCGTGGCGGCCGGCATGAATCTCGCGGCGGCCGACAAGCCCGACAGCCAGGACATCTGTTTCGTGCCCGAGGGCAAGTATCACACGATCATCGACCGCCTGCGCCCGCATGGCGCGGAGCCGGGCGACGTGGTGCACCTGGACGGCCGGGTGCTGGGCCGACACGAGGGCGTGACCCGCTACACCATCGGCCAGCGCCGGGGCCTGAACATCGGCGGCGGCGCCCCGCTGTTCGTCGTGCGCATCGACGCCGACAGGCGCCAGGTGATCGTCGGCCCGCGCGAGGCGCTGTTGACCCGCGCCCTGACGCTGAAGGAGGGAAACTGGCTGGGCGACGAGGCGACCCTCGAGGCCGCCGCCCTCGCCGGCCGGCCCGTGCTGGCCCGCGTCCGCTCGACCCGCGAGCCGGTCGCCGGGCGGCTGGCGATGATCGACGGCGCCGTCGGCGTGACGCTGGATGTGCTGGAAGAAGGCGTGGCGCCGGGCCAGGCCTGCGTCCTCTACGCGCCGGAAGCGCCGAGCCGCGTGCTGGGCGGCGGGTTTATCGCGACGGCGGTGCGGGCAAACTAGCCGTTCAGGTTTGTCAGTGCGCTGTCAGCGTTTCGGATGCAGTCGAACGCCAGGCGCCTCGCCGTTCGTGAACTCAATGCCGGCGTCGGTCAGACATCGGCGGATGGCCTCCAGCGTTCCGACTCTTGTCGCTTCAAGCACACCGCCTATGGCTTCCAGCCGCTTGATCGTCTCGACCGAAATCCCAGACCCCTCCGCGAGTTGCGTTTGGGTCCAATCCAGCATTGCCCGAGCTGCACGCAGCTGCCCCGATGTCATAATACCACTTTTTATGTTCCAAATAACACTTTTAGTGTTGACTCTCCTCGGGCGAGGCGTTACCCGGAAAGTGCGATATTGACCTACCAGAATTCGCGCGCGGCGGCCAATTCCGACGCGGATAACGGCCCTTTGCCCCGAGGCGCTCATGACCAGGCCCTCACGTCGAGGAATCGTCACTGGCCTGGCGGTGGCAGGTGTGGGCGCCGTCGGCTGGCGGACCGATCCACTCGTCGCGCTCGTGAAAACCTGGATCGCGGATCGCGAAGCCGCCAGTGCGCTGTTGATTGAATGGGGTCGCCTCGAACACTGGCAGTCGCTCGCGTGCACGGCGACGAGTCCAGGCCAGGCGAGGCGCGGCGACTTCTCCGAGACGCGGGAGATGCGCACGATTGATCGCCGCCATGAGCGGCTGCGTCGCAAGCTCACGCGCGCCGCCGAACGGATCATCGCCACGCGCGCCATTACGGTCGAGGGCGCGCTCGCCAAGATCGAGATGGCGCTCAAGATCCTTGAGCCGATGGATTGCGAGGAATTCTCGTGGGGCTTGATCCAGGGCGGCTTCGACGACCTGCGGGCGCTGGGTTGAATGATAACGGCGCCAACCGGGCTCGGCGGGCTTTGACGGGAGGCAAAACATGGCCAAGAACAAACACGCGGGATCGAGCATCGACGACTTCATGCGCGACGAAGGCTTCGAGGTTGTGCGAGGCAGCGGCAATGTCTTCCGGGACCTCGGCATGGAGAATGCCGACCGGGAGCAACTACGAGCCCGGCTCGCCGGCGAAATCATCAAGGCGCTCGACGCGGACAAGCTGACCGTTCGGGTGGCCGAGGCCCTGACCGGCATCGCCGCCGCCGACTTTTCCCGCATCCGGAACGTAAGACTGGACCGTTTCACCATCGACAGGCTGATGATGATCCTCGACCGCCTGGGCCGGGACGTTGACGTGACTCTGTCGGTGACGCCGCGAGATCCTGTCGCGCAGGGCCGGGCCGTCGCGTAACCCGACCGCGTCAGATTGACTCATGGGGCGGGCGTCGCCCCGAATGCAGCCGCCCCCCGGGGCGCCCCAGCGACTCCATTCCCCCACCGCTGCAAGGCCTCGTGGAATCCCACGGGATTCACTGGGGATTCACCGATCACGAAAGAGTCATCCCAACCCTGAGTCCCGCCGACGCGATGGCCGCTTGCCGCCGATTCGCAAATCGGCTTAACGATTCTTTTCGAAGGGCCGTTCACCATTAACCAGTCTTAAAGCAGCTTAATTCCAATGTCGGAATTGAGCTTCGGAGGCGGATTCCGCCTCGCCTGAAACGTTACCGCGGATGCCGCGGGGAGGGGATCGATGCGCGTACTGTTGATCGAGGATGACAGCGCGACGGCGCAGACCATCGAGCTGATGCTGAAGTCAGAGGGCTTCAACGTCTATACGACGGACCTGGGCGAGGAGGGCGTGGATCTGGGCAAGATCTACGACTACGACCTGATCCTGCTGGATCTGAACCTGCCCGACATGAGCGGCATGGATGTCCTGCGCACCCTGCGCAATCACAAGATCAACACCCCGATCATGATCCTGTCGGGCTCGGCCGAGATCGACACCAAGGTCAAGACCCTGGGCGGCGGCGCCGACGACTACATGACCAAGCCGTTCCACAAGGACGAGATGGTCGCCCGCATCCACGCCGTGGTGCGTCGCTCCAAGGGCCACGCCCAGGCGATCATCCAGACCGGCGAGATCGCCGTGAACCTGGACGCCAAGACGGTCGAGGTGAACGGCCTGCGCGTCCACCTGACGGGCAAGGAATACCAGATGCTGGAGCTGCTCTCCCTGCGCAAGGGCACGACCCTGACCAAGGAGATGTTCCTCAACCACCTCTACGGCGGCATGGACGAGCCGGAGCTGAAGATCATCGACGTGTTCATCTGCAAGCTGCGCAAGAAGCTGGCCACGGCCTCCGGCGGCCAGCACCACATCGAGACCGTCTGGGGCCGCGGCTATGTGCTGCGCGACCCGCAGGAAGGCGTCGTCGCCGCCTGACACACCGTTTAGTAGCGTCGCGTAACAGCCCCCGCCGGTTCGTCCGGCGGGGGTTTTCTTTTGCGTTCAGCGGCCGTCGGCGAACCGGTTGGCCGTTGCGCGGCGGGCGGCGGCGTGGCTCCCTGCCCCCTTCGAGCGGTTCGGAGAGGAACGGCATGGGACGGATGATCGCCCTGGCGGCGGCGCTGGCGGGCGCCCTGCTGCTGGCCTGGACGGGAGCGCGGACGCCAGGCCCGGAGCCGGTCGGCTACACGCCGGCGGCCACGGCCTTCCAGACCGACCTGGCGATGGTCGATATCCGTCGCATCGCCCGCGCGCCGCACCCGGTCGGCTCGCCGGCCAACGCCTCGGTCCGCGACTATCTGACCGGCCGGATGACGGCGCTGGGCCTGTCGCCCGTCGTCCAGAGCGGGCTGGCGACGGAGAGCCGCGCCAACGGCAAGGATGTCTGGCTGATCGGCGGCCAGGTCGAAAACATCGTCGGCGTCCTGCCGGGCAAGGACCGCGCGGCGCCGGCCCTGGCCCTGATGGCCCACTACGACAGCGTGCCCGCCTCGCCCGGCGCGGCCGACGACGCCACGGGCGTGGCGGTGATCCTCGATGTGATCCGGGCCCTGAAGGCCGGGGGGACGCCCGAGCGGGACGTGATCGTCATCCTGACCGACGGCGAGGAGGCCGGCCTGCTCGGCGCGCGGCTGTTCTTCGCCGAACATCCGCTGCGCAAACGTGTCGGCCTGCTGATCAACCTGGAGAGCCGGGGCGGCGGCGGCCGGGCCAACATGTTCCAGACCGGCCCCGGCAACGGCGCCCTGATCCCGGTCTTCGGGAAAACGGCGGTCAGCCCGATCAGCAACTCGCTGGCCGTGTTCCTCTATGAAAACATGCCCAACGACACCGACTTCACCGTGTCGAGGGACGCGGGGATTCGCGGGCTGAACTTCGCCTTCATCGGCCGGCAGTTCGACTATCACTCGGCCACCTCGACCCCGACCAACCTCGACCAGGGGTCCGTGCGCCACATGGGCGAGCAGACGCTGGCCGCCGCCGCCGACCTGGCCTTCGCCACGAGCCTGCCGCCGGCCGCGCCGGACGCGGTCTACAGCCAGACCTTCGGCGACCACATCCTGGCCTATCCGGCCTGGGGCGGCTGGATCGCCCTGCTGATCGCGGCCGGCCTGATCGCCCTGGCCGTGGCGCGGGGATGGCGGTCGGACGACTTCCGGCCGGTCGATGCGGCGCGCGGCGCGGGGGCGGCGCTGTTCGTGCTCGTGGCCGGCGCCCTGCTGCTGCATCTGGCCCGCCGCGCCACGGGGATCGACTTCGGCTTTCTTGAGCAGCGGCCGCTGCTGGCGCGCTGGGCCCTGTGGGAGACGACGCTGGCCGTGCTGGGCCTTGGCCTGTTGCTGCTGGTCCCGAACCTGCTGGCGCGCGAGCGGATGCGACTGTGGCTGGCCGGCGCGGGCCTGTGCGGCGGCCTGCTGTGCCTGGCCTTCGCCGGCTGGGACCCGGTCGGGCTGGCACTGGGCGTGGCGACGGCGGCCATCGGCTACGCCGCCTTCGGCAAGCCGGCCGCCCTTCCCGGCGCCTGGCTGGGCGTGCTGCTGACGGGACTGGTCGCCGGCGTGGCGCTGCAGGTCTTCCTGCCGGCCGTGGCCTTCCTGGTCAGCTGGCCGCTGGTGCTGGGCGGACTCGGGGCGGCGGCCAGCCTGATGGGCACGCGGATGGACCTGTCGCGCACGGCGGGCCTGGTCCTGCTGGCGGCGCTCGGCGGGGGCTGGCTGGCGGTGTTCTTCCACGGCGTGGCCCAGGGGCTGGACCTGCCCGACCTGCTGGCCCTGTTCCTCTGGCTGGGCGCCTTCCTCGTCTGGCCGCTGGCCTGGCCGGGCGGATGGCCGCGCCTGTCGCTGGCGCCGGCCGTCGCCCTGCTGGCGCTGGGGATCGTGCTGGTCGGCGTGGTGCGCTTCACCGACCCCTGGAGCGCGCGCCACCCGCGGGCGACGGTGGTGCTGCATGTCCAGGACGCAGTGACCGGCAAGGCCTGGCGAGTGACGACCACGCGCACGCTGCCGGCCTGGAGCCGCGCGGTCCTGACCGCCGACGGCGGCGCCGTGACGCGGCGCGACATGCCGCCGCTTGGCCGGGGTCCCGTGTGGGTCGCGCCGGCGAAGGCCCTTCCAGCAGGGTCCGCGCCGGTCACGACGTCAACGGCGAATGGCGTGGTGACCATCACCCTGCCGCCAGCCCGGGTCATCCTGCTCGATGTGCGCGCGAGCACGCCGCTGGCCACGCTCGTCCTCGACGGCGAGCCGGTGACGTTGACGACGAAGCCGGGCCAGTGGACCCACCTGCGGCTTGCCGGCGTCCCGGGCGGCAGCCAGATCGTGCTCACCCCCGGAGGCCCCGGAACGACCGACATCCGCTACGCCGTGATCGACGCGCGCTGGCCAGCGGGCGCCAGGCCCCTGCCGCCAAGGCCGCTGGACGTCATGCCGTTCGACCTGTCGGACTCCTCGGTGGTGACGGGCTCGGTCTCGATCCCCCATTGAGGGCTTTCGCCGTCCCCACCTCTTGACTTGATCTTATATTTCTATATTTCTCGAATAATAGATTTATAGGAGATCGCCATGAAGCGCCTGCACCTGCACATCGCCGTCGAGGACCTGACCCGCTCGATCGGCTTCTACTCCACCCTGTTCGGCGCGCAGCCGACCGTGGTGAAGGACGACTACGCCAAATGGATGCTCGAGAACCCGCGCGTGAACCTGGCCATCTCGCAGCGCGACCGCGTCGCCCCCGGGATCGACCATGTCGGCGTTCAGGCCGAAACCGCCGCCGAACTGGCCGAGATGGCCACCCGCCTGAAGACCGCCGGCGAGACGACCTTCGACCAGGAGGCGACCACCTGCTGCTACGCCAGGTCCGACAAGAGTTGGGTCACCGATCCCTCGGGCGTGCGCTGGGAGACCTTCCACACCCTCGGCGAGGCGACGACCTACGGCGAGGACGAGGTGCTGCCGGCGGCGGCCGTGGCCCCGGCGGTGGCGAAGGCGAGTTGCTGCGGATAGGCCCTGTGTGGTTCGTGGTTCGACACGCGCTCTCCGAGCGCTGCTCACCATGACGTACGCCAATGCACGTCATCCTGAGCAGGCCGCGTAGCGGCCGTGTCGAAGGACGCACGGTCGTCACAAAATTCGGCTATTCTCGAATCATGGAACAGATTGATGCCGTCGCCGCTCTGTCGGCCCTCGCCCATCCCGGCCGGCTGGCCGTCTTCCGCCTGCTGGTCAAGGCCGGGGCGGAGGGGCTGCCGGCCGGGCGCATCGCCGAGGCCACGGGCAGCCTTTCCAACACCCTGTCGACCAACCTCAACATCCTGACCCAGGCGGGCCTGGCCCACTCGCGGCGCGACGGCCGGCAGATCATCTACACCGCCGACTATGACGCCATGCGCGGCCTGCTGACCTTCCTGGTCGAGGATTGCTGCCAGGGCGAGCCGGCCATCTGCGGCCCGCTCGCCGGTATCGCCAGCGGCGCGACCTGTGGCGCGAAGATCTGCTGATGACCCACACCGTCCTCTTCCTCTGCACCGGCAACTCGGCCCGCTCGATCCTCGCCGAGAGCATTCTGAACCGCCTCGGCGCCGGCAAGTTCGTTGCCTATTCGGCGGGCTCCATGCCCACCGGAACGGTGAACCCCCACGCTATCCGCCTGCTCAAGCGGTTCAATTATCCGACTGCCGGCCTGCGCTCGAAGTCGTGGGAAGAGTTCGACCGCGCCCACAATCCCGACGCGCCGGAGCTGAATTTCGTGTTCACCGTCTGCGACAACGCCGCGGGCGAGGTCTGTCCATTCTGGCCGGGCCAGCCGATGACCGCGCACTGGGGCGTGCCCGACCCCGCGGCCATCGAGGGCACGGACGCGGAAATCGCCCTGGCCTTCGCCGACACCTACGGCCGACTGCACAACCGGCTCGAAATCTTCGTCAACCTGCCGATGGCCAGCCTCGACCGGCTGACCCTGCAGGCCCGCCTCGACGGCATCGGCAAGGCCTGACCATGTCCATCTTCGAACGCTACCTGACCCTGTGGGTCGCTCTGTGCATCGTGGCCGGGGTGGCCCTGGGCCAGCTGTTCCCCGGCGCGGCCCAGGCCATCGGCGGGCTGGAGATGGCGCGGGTCAACCTGCCGGTCGCCGGCCTGATCTGGCTGATGATCATCCCCATGCTGATGAAGGTCGATTTCGGCGCCATGCGCCAGGTCGGCCGCCATTGGCGCGGCATCGGCGTGACCCTGTTCATCAACTGGGCGGTCAAGCCGTTCTCCATGGCCCTGCTGGCCTGGCTGTTCATCGGAACCCTGTTCCGGCCGCTGCTGCCGGCGGCGCAGATCGACAGCTACATCGCCGGGCTGATCATCCTGGCGGCCGCGCCCTGCACGGCCATGGTCTTCGTCTGGAGCAACCTGACCAAGGGCGAGCCGAACTTCACCCTCAGCCAGGTGGCGCTCAACGACACCATCATGGTGCTGGCCTTCGCCCCGATCGTCGCGCTGCTGCTGGGGCTGTCGGCGATCACCGTGCCGTGGGAGACGCTGCTGCTGTCGGTGGGCCTCTACATCGTCGCGCCGGTGATCCTCGCCCAGGTCGTCCGCCGCCTGCTGCTGGCCCGTGGCGAGGCCGCCCTGCAACGCGCGCTGGGCCGACTGGGACCGGTGTCGATCATGGCCCTGCTGGCCACCCTGGTGCTGCTGTTCGCCTTCCAGGGCGAGCAGATCATCGCCCAGCCGATGATCATCGCCCTGCTGGCCGCGCCGATCCTGATCCAGGTCTATTTCAACGCCGGTCTCGCCTATCTGCTGAACCGCGCGACCGGCGAGGCGCACTGCGTGGCCGGCCCCTCGGCGCTGATCGGAGCGAGCAACTTCTTCGAGCTGGCCGTCGCCGCCGCCATCAGCCTGTTCGGCTTCCAGTCGGGCGCCGCCCTGGCCACGGTGGTCGGGGTGCTGGTCGAGGTGCCGGTCATGCTGACCGTGGTGGCCATCGTGAATCGCTCGAAGGGCTGGTACGAACGCGGCCTCAAATCCCAGGGAGTCGCGCCATGACCAGCGCCGCCGTGACCATCTTCCACAATCCCGCCTGCGGCACCTCGCGCAACACCCTGGCCGCGATCCGCCAGTCCGGCGTCGAGCCGACCGTGGTCGAGTACCTCAAGACCGGCTGGACGCGGCCGCAGCTGGAAAGCCTGCTGGCCACGATGGGCCAGACGCCGCGCGACATAATGCGGGTGCGGGGCACGCCGGCCGAGGATCTGGGCCTCACCGATCCGGCGGCGACCGACGACGCCATCCTCGACGCCATGGTCGCGCACCCGATCCTCGTCGAGCGGCCGATCGTGCGGACGGCGAAGGGCGTGGCCCTGTGCCGCCCCTCGGAGCGCGTGTTCGACCTTCTGGACCAGGTCCCGGCCGAATTCGTCAAGGAAGACGGCGAGCGCGTGACTCCCGGTCACTGAACGCAAGGGCGTGACAAAAGCGACGAAGCACCGAATATTGCTTGCGTTTCAGGCGCGCCGCCGGGCAGAAACGGCCCGTCGATTGCTGGGGAGCCTCCCAGCCGTGCCATTCTGACGCTTGTACGGCATCGTAAACTTAGTGGGGGAACGATGCAGGAATTCGATCCCAGACGGCCGACAACCCGGATCGCGCCAAAGGTTCTGACCGCGATCGCCGGCCTGGGCGTGCTCGGCCTGTGCTGGAACCTCACCGCCGGCCCCAAATCGGCGGGCGTCCAGCCCCTGGACCGCGCGGCCCTCACCGCCCTGCAACACCTCGCCTTCGCCCGCGCCGAGGCTCAGCCCGGCTTCGACCACGGCCAGAACATCAATGTCGAGGTCCGCCCCGGCGAGACGCTCGAGGCCGCCGTGCTGCGCAGCGGCGTGGCCCCCACCGACGCCCGCCTGGCCGTCCGCGTGCTGGCCCAGGCCATGGACACGGTGAACATCCGCGCCGGCATGGATTTCGTCGCCTCGGTCGCCAGGCCGCAAGACCGGCGCGGCCCCGCCCGGCTGATCGGCCTGTCGATGCGCACGGGCGCGGCCAGCACCCTGACCGTCTCGCGCACCTTCGACGGCGCCCTGCGCCTGCGCGAGCTGGAAGAAACCGTCAAACCCGAGACCGTCGCCGCCTGCGGCCGGATGCAGGGCTCGTTCCACGAAAGCGCCAGCGCCATCGGGGCCAGTTCGGCGGTCGTCGCCGAGGCCTCCAAGCTGTTCGCGCACAAGATCGACTTCTCGCGCGACATCAAGGCGGGCGATCCGTTCTGCCTGGTGTTCGACCGCAAGGTCACCGAGAGCGGCCGGACCGTCGAGGCCGGCGGCCTGCAGTACGCCGAGGTCAAGGGCCAGCGCTTCTACGGCTTCACCCGCGCCGACGGGAAGCGGACCTTCCTCGACGCCATCGGCAAGAGCATCAAGGGCTTCCTGCTGCGCACGCCGGTCGATGGCGCCCGCATCACCTCCCGCTTCGGCCTGCGCCGTCACCCGATCCTCGGCTACAACAAGATGCACCAGGGCATCGACTTCGGCGTCGGCTCGGGCACGCCCGTGCTGTCCGCCGGCGACGGCGTGGTCGTCGAGGCCCGCCGCTGGGGCGGCTATGGCAACTGGATCCGCGTTCGCCATTCCGGCGGCTACGAAACCGGCTACGCGCACCTGTCGCGCTTCGGCAAGGGCCTGCGGCCCGGCATGCGCGTCAGCCAGGGCCAGCTGATCGGCTACGTCGGCTCGACCGGCGCCTCGACCGGCCCGCACCTGCACTACGAGGTCTGGCTCAAGGGCCGGCGGGTCAATCCGATGACGCGGATCCAGTCGGGCAACAGCGTCGATCCGCGCGACGTGGCCTCGTTCAACGCCACGAAGAAGCGCATCGAAGGCCTGATCGCCCCGCGCCGCACGGCGCTCGGCATCCCGGCCCCGGTCGTCACGCCGGCCAAGGGGACCGCGGTCGCCGCCGCGCCGGAGGAGGCCATCCCGACCAAGAAGCTGGCCCGCGCCGACTTCAGGGCCCCGCGCGCCGGCCTCAAGCCCCGCGCGGGCTGAGGTCATCGACAGGACGCGGCCCGGCGCTGTAAACAGCGGCCCCCTCCCGCCCGCTGCTTCCGGATAGCCTCCCTTGCGTCTTCCCCAGGCCCGCCTCGACCAGGTGCTCGACCGTTTCCGCGAGATCGAGGCGCGCATGGGCGCGGCCACCGAGGGGCCGGAGATCGTCCGCCTGTCGAAGGAGCACGCGGAGCTGAGGCCGGTCGCCGAGGCCGTGCGGGCGCTGGAAAAGGTGCTGGCCGAGAAGCCCGAGCTGGAGGTGATGGCCGCCGACGCCGATCCGGAGATCTCCGAACTGGCCCGCGACGAGCTGGAGCGGCTGGAGGCCAGGCTGCCCGACATGGAGCGCGACGTCGCCCTGCTGCTGGCCCCGCGCGACAAGGACGAGAACGCCTCGGCCATCCTGGAGGTGCGCGCCGGCACGGGCGGCGACGAGGCGGCCCTGTTCGCCGGCGACCTGTTCCGCATGTACCAGCGCTATGCCGCCGGCCGCGGCTGGAAGGTTGAGATCGACAGCATCTCCGAAGGCGAGATGGGCGGCTACAAGGAAATCATCGCCTCGATCACCGGCGACGGCGTGTTCGGCCGGCTGAAGTTCGAGAGCGGCGTGCACCGGGTCCAGCGCGTGCCGGCGACCGAGGCCCAGGGCCGCATCCACACCAGCGCCGCCACCATCGCCGTGCTGCCCGAGGTGGAGGACGTCGAGATCGAGATCAACGACGTCGACCTGCGCATCGACACCTATCGCTCCAGCGGCGCCGGCGGCCAGCACGTCAACAAGACCGACTCGGCCGTGCGCATCACCCACCTGCCGACCGGCATCGTGGTGACCAGCTCGGAAAAGTCGCAGCACGAGAACCGCCGCAAGGCGATGAAGAACCTCAAGGCCCGGCTCTACGATATGCAGCGCGAGGCCCTCGACACGGCCCGCTCCGACGCCCGCAAGGCCCAGGTCGGCTCCGGCGACCGCTCCGAACGTATCCGCACCTACAACTATCCGCAGGGCCGGGTGACCGACCACCGCATCAACCTGACGCTCTACAACCTGCCCAAGATCATGGAGGGCGAGGCGCTCGACGACGTCATCGACCCCCTGATCGCCGAGGACCAGGCCGCGCGCCTGGCGACGCTGGAAGACAGCTTCGGATAGGTCTCGTCCGGAGCCGGTCACAACAAACGCCGTCATGGCCCGGCTTGTCCGGGCCACCCATGCGTGACCTGTCAGAGGGTGAAGTCACGTCGCCGCCGTGTCCTTCGGATGCCACGATGTTCATGGGTGGCCCGGACGAGCCGGGCCATGACGGTGGAAAACTGGATACGCTTGCTCCCGGCACGTCGCTGAGGCACTCACCACCCATGAAAGCCACCGTCTCCGCCCTCTACCGCCACCCCGTGAAGGGCTTCACGCCCGAGCGGCTGGCGGCGGCCGAGCTGGCGGTCGGCGAGACCTTCCCGGGCGACCGGATGTATGCGGTGGAGGTCGGCGACTGCGGCTTTGACCCCGCCGCGCCGGCTTTCGTGCCCAAGACCCGCTTCGCCGTGCTGGCCCATATCGCCGAGGTGGCCAGGGCCCGCACCCGCTATGACGACACGACCGGCGTGTTTCACGCGACCGCGCCGGGCTTTCCCGATTTCGCCGGCGACCTGACCGGCGAGGCCGGCCGCGCGGCCTTCGCGGCCTGGCTGATCGACCTGCTGGGCGAGGAGGCCCGCGGCCCCCTGAAGGTGCTGCGGGCGCCGGGCGGCTGGCGGTTCACCGACCATCCGCTGGGCCATGTGTCGATCATCAACCTGGCCAGCGTGCGCGACCTGGAACAGCGCCTCGGCCGGCCGCTCGATCCGCTGCGCTTCCGGGCCAACCTCTATGTCGGGGGCTGGCCGGCCTGGGCCGAGAACGACTGGAAGGACCGCACGCTGCGGATCGGCGGGGCGACCGCCACGGTGTTCAAGCCAATCGTCCGTTGCGCGGCGACCCACGTCGATCCGGCCACGGCGATGCGCGACATCGAGGTGGTCAAGGCGCTGTTCGACCACTATGGCCACACCCTCTGCGGCCTCTATGTGCAGACCACCGCCGCCGGCCGCGTGGCCGAGGGCGACGTCCTGGAGCTGATGGCGTGACGACCCTTGTGAAGGCCTGGAAGGCCGGCCGCGAGCGGCTGGAGGCCGTCGGCATCGACCAGCCGGCGATCGACGCGCGGCTGATGCTGGAGGCCGCCGCCGAGGTCAGCCGGCTGGAGATCGTCACCGAGCCCTATCGCGAGCTGACCGCCGGGCAGGAGGCCGTCTACGACGCCTTCCTCGAGCGCCGCGGCCGCCGCGAGCCGGTCAGCCACATCCTTGGCCGCAAGGGCTTCTGGAAGATCATGCTGAACGTCAACAGCAAGGTCCTGACCCCCCGCCCCGACACCGAGGTGATCGTCGATGAGGCGCTGAAGGCGTTTCCCGAGACCATGGCCTTCAGCGTGCTGGACCTGGGCGTCGGTTCGGGCGCGATCCTGCTGGCCATCCTCGCCGAACGGCCGGCCGCGCGGGGGCTGGGGGTCGATATCTCCGAAGACGCCCTGGCCGTAGCGCGGGAGAACGCGGCCAACCTCGACCTCGACGGCCGCACGGCCCTGCTGCGCGGCGACTGGACGGCGGGGCTCGGCGACGCCGGCTTCGACCTGGTGGTGGCCAACCCGCCCTACATCCCCAGCGCGGTGATCGAGACGCTGGAGCCGGAGGTGCGCGACCACGACCCGCGGCTGGCGCTGGACGGCGGCCCCGACGGCCTGGACCCCTATCGCGTGCTGGCGGCGGAGATCCTGCGCGTGCTGCGGCCCGGCGGCATGTTCGCCGTGGAGATCGGCCACGACCAGAGCGTCGCCGTCGAGGCCCTGTTCCGCCAGGCCGGCGCGAGCGGCGTTCGGACGATCAAGGATCTGGGCCTGCGCGACCGGGTCGTCGCCGGTTCCAAATACCCCTTGGAAACAGGGGCCCGAGGCGCTACATCTGACTCGTCCCCACTCAGAACGCCGTAGAGATTGATCGCAATCGACGGCGGGCGCGCGAGGTCCCATGAGGACCGGGTCGCGGCGCTGAAAGCCGGGCGGGGACGAAGAACAGCGTCTTTTTCGAAACAACAAAGCGGGCGGCAAGCCCGAACCAGTATCCAGAACCGGCCCGCGCCACCGACCAATGCGTCGTGCGCCGGCCGGCAGGTCGAAGGGTAAAATGAGAGATTTCAAGGGTATGAAGCGTCAGCGCGGCCGCAATCGCGGCGGCGGCAGTGGCGGTAACCAGGGCGGCAAACCCCAACACAACGCCAACCGGGCGTTCGATTCCAACGGTCCCGAGGGCATCAAGGTGCGCGGCGCCGCGCAGGGTGTCTTCGAGAAGTACCAGCAACTGTCGCGCGACGCCGGTTCGGCCGGCGACCGGGTGCTGGCCGAGAACTATCTGCAGCACGCCGAACACTATTTCCGCACGCTGCGGGCCATGCAGCCGCACCGGCCTGTGTCGGACATCGTCGGGCGCGAACAGTTCGCCTCCGGCTTCGACATCGATTTCGAGGCCGAACCGGGCGATCCGCCCGAGGGCGGCTATGTCGAGCAGACCGAGGCCGCCGAGCCGGAGGGCCAGCGCGATGGCAATCGGGACGGTCAGCGTTCCGAGGGCCGCCAGCGCGACGGCCAGCAGCGCTACGAAGGTCGTGATCGCCAGCGCGACGACCGGCCACAACGGGACGATCGCCCGCAGCGGGATGACCGCCCGCGCGACGAGCGGCCCCGCGACGACAGACCCCGCGAGCCCCGCGAGGACCGTCCGCGCCAGGAAGGCGAGACCACCGGCCGCCGCGACCGTTGGCGGGAGCGCGACGAACGCCGCGACCGCGAACGGGCCGAAGCCGCCCGTGACCCGCTGCCCGTGGTCGAGCCCCAGGCCGCCGCGCCTCTGGCCCCCGAGCCGGCCGCCAGCGAGTCGCCCCGCCTGCGGGGCCAGGACGGCGCCGTGAGCGAACTGCCCGCCTTCCTCGGCCGTCCGGCCGCGGCCAGCGAGGACGCGCCCGCCGAAGAGGCCAAGAAACCCCGCCGCCGCCGCGCCCCGCGCACCTTCGAAGGCGGCGAAGCGGCCAAGCCAGAGACGGAAGAGGCTTAGAAACTTCGCTCTCCCTGTTGGGAGAGCTGTCAGCCCGGAGGGCTGACTGAGAGGGATGCGCTGGTGTCGGCCGACGGTGGCGCATCCCTCACCACCATCCTTCGGATGGTCCCCCTCTCCCAAGTGGGAGAGGTCTATGGCTCCGCCATCCCCGCCGCCGTTTCCAGCGCCCCGACCAGGGCCGGGACGCAGCAGGCGTTGAGGAAGTGGTCGCCGGCCGGGACCGTGATCATCGCCGTGGGCGCCGATCCCCGGCTGGCGGCGAGCGCCCGGGCCGAGGCGAGCGGCACGAAGGTGTCGGCCTCGCCGTGCAACACCACCACCGGAACCTTCAGCCCGGCCAGCGCCGCCCGCGCGGCCGGCAGCTGGGGCGCCTGGCCGCGCACCTCGGCGATGGAATTCTTCAGGTCGCGCGGCAGCATCGGCCGGACCATGCCGCCCAGCCCCGTCAGACGCCGCGCCGTCCGCCCGCGCTCGCCATAGAACGGGCTCATCAGCACCAGGGCCTGAACCCTGTCCGGATAACGCGCGGCCATCAAGGTGGCGATCGGCGCGCCATAGGACTGGCCGACCAGGATCACCCTCTGGCCGGGCGCGGCGTCCAGCATGGCCGACAGCGCCTCGGCCTGGTCGCCGATCGAACCGACCACGCCCCGCGGCTCGCTCTGGGCGAAACCCGGGCGGTCGGCGACGATCATCGTGAACCGCTCGGGCAGGGCCGCCAGCACCGGCGCCCAGTATTCCGACCAGGACGGCGTGCCGGTGACGACCACCACCTTCCAGGGCGCCGTCCGCGGCGTCTCCAGCGCCGACAGTCGCCAGGGATGGCCGCCGGCCTGGACCGCCACCCGCTCCATGGTCCCGGCCGGATAGTCGGCCGACGTCGGATACCGCTCAACGCTGGCGGCGCAGGCGGCCAGACCGACCGTGAGAGCGGACGCGGCGACAAGGCGGGCGATGCGGCGCATGGAACGTCTCCGGGAGCAGGATTGGCTGTCCCTTGGGACTGCCTATCCTGTTCCCAATCCGCGCCGGATTGAAGTTAAGCCTTGGTCATGGAGGCTCGGCGGGGACAGGACCAGCTGTCCCTCGGGACGGCTTGTCCTGTTCCGGCCGGCGCCGCGGGACTGGCTATCCAGTCCCGAGGGACAGGATAGCCAGTCCCCGCCGTCCTATTCCGCCGCGACGCGGGCCGGGCTGACGACCATGTTCGCCAGCCGGCCGCGGATCAGCGTCTCGGCGTCGGCGACGATCCGCTCGACCAGTTCCTTGCAGCTGGGGATGTCGTGAATCAGGCCCTGGATCATGCCGGCCGACCAGATGCCGCCGTCGGTGTCGCCATTGGCCAGGGCGTCGCGGCCGCGCGTGCCGGCGACCAGCGCCTGAACGTCCTCGAATTTGGCCCCGCCGCGCTTCTCGATTTCGACCACCTGCTGGCTGACCGCGTTGCGCATCACCCGGGCGGTGTTGTGCAGGGTGCGGAAGATCAGGTCGGTCTGGCGCTCGTCGTTGGCGACCATCTGCTGCTTGAAGGCCTCCGGGATCGGCGCCTCCTTCGTCACGCAGAAGCGGGTGCCCATGTTGATGCCGTCGGCGCCCAGCGCCAGGGCCGCGACCAGGCCGCGCGCGTCGCCAAAGCCGCCCGAGGCCAGCATCGGGATCTTGACCTTGTCAGCGGCGGCCGGGATCAGCACCAGGCCGGGGATGTCATCCTCGCCCGGATGGCCCGCGCATTCGAAGCCATCGATCGAGATGGCGTCCACGCCCATCCGTTCGGCCGACAGGGCGTGCCGCACGGCCGTGCATTTGTGGATGATCTTGATGCCGTGCTGCTTGAAGTGATCGACGTGCTCCTGCGGCTTGTAGCCGGCGGTCTCGACGATCTTGATCCCGCTTTCGATGATCGCGGCGCGGTATTCGGCGTAGGGCGGCGGCTTGATCGCCGGCAGGATGGTCAGGTTCACGCCGAACGGCTTGTCGGTCATGCCTCGGGTGCGCTGGATCTCCTTCGCCAGATCCTCCGGCGTCGGCTGGGTCAGGGCGGTGATGAAGCCCAGCGCCCCCGCGTTGGCCACCGCCGAAACCAGCTCGGCCTTGCCGACCCACTGCATGCCGCCCTGGGCGATGGGGTGCTCGACGCCGAACAACTCGGTGAAGCGGGTCCTGATGGCCATGGGGTTCCTCTCCCGAACGATTGTTTGAGAGATAGTGGGCCATGTCACGCGGCGTCAGGCAAGAGGCCGTTCGAGGTCAGTCGGCCAGGAATTCTTCCAGCTCGATGGTTCGTTCGACCGTGCGCTGGAGCATGCACATGTTGGCGGTGATCGTGGACATCGAGCCCCAGTCGGGGCTGTAGCGCGACTGGCAGTCGGCGTCGCGGAAGGCGATCCAGGCGCGCTGGGCCTTCTGCAGGCCGGCCTTCTGGTCGGGCGTCATGCCGGCGATCAAGGCGCGGTAGGCCGCGTTCAGGGCCGCGTCCTGGACCTGCATCTCGACGCCGACGCACTGGACCATGCCCATGGTCGAGGCGCCATCGGGCGAGTCGAGGCAGGCTTGGAAGGCCGGCGTGTAGCGGGCTTCGATCTTGACGGCGTCGACCGCCAGCGCGGGGGTGGCGACCAAGGCGCCAAGCGCCGCCAGAGCCAGGGCCTTCCTCACGCCACGACCTCGCGGCCGATGGCATAGTAGCGCTCGGCGCGCTGGGACAGCAGCTGGTCGGCGGTCAGGGACGACAGGGCCGCCAATTCCTCCTCGATCGCGTCGCCGACCGCCTTGATGGTCGCCGCCGGGTCGGAATGGGCGCCGCCGGCCGGCTCTTCGATGATCCGATCGACCACGCCGGTCAGAATCAGGTCCTGGGCGGTGATGTGCATCTGCTCGGCGGCGTCCTTGGCCCGGGCGCCGTCGCGCCACAGGATCGAGGCCGCGCCCTCGGGGCTGATCACCGAATAGATCGAATGCTCGAGGATCAGCACCTTGTTGCCCGCCGCGATGCCGATGGCCCCGCCGCTCATGCCCTCGCCGGTGATGGTGGCGATCATCGGGGTCAGCAGGGTCAGGCAGCGCTCGGTGCCGCGGGCGATGGCCTCGGCCTGGCCGCGCTCCTCGGCGCCCAGACCCGGATAGGCGCCGGCCGTGTCGATGAAGGTCAGCACCGGCAGGTTGAACTGCTCGGCCATGTCCATCAGCCGCACCGCCTTGCGGTAGCCCTCGGGCCGGGCCATGCCGAAGTTGTGCTTCAGCCGGGTGGTGGTGTCGTGGCCCTTCTCCTGGCCGATGACCATCACCGCCTGACCGCGGAAACGGCCCAGGCCGCCGATGATCGCCTGATCGTCGGCGAACTTGCGGTCGCCGCGCAGTTCGACGAACTCGTCGATCAGCCCGGCCAGGTAGTCGATGAAATGCGGTCGCTCGGGATGCCGCGCCACCTGGGTCTTCTGCCAGGGCGTGAGCCGGGAATAGGACTCGCGGCGCAGCTCGCCCAGCCGCGCGCGCAGGGCGTCGATCTCGCTGTCGAACGAGCCCGCCCCGGCCGTGTCGGAGAGCCGCGACAGCTCCTCGATCTTGCCTTCCAGTTCGGCGATCGGCTTTTCGAACTCGAGATAGTGCTGGACCATGAATCGCCTGACTGCGGCCGCCCCTGAGAGGCGCCGAAACTAGAGGGTGGCGGTGGGGGGGGCAAGTAAGGGGCTAGGGATTAGGGGCTAGGGACGAGTAGGTCCGCGCATCGGCACAACCGCGAATTCTAGCCCCTAGCCCTAGCCCCTAGCCCCTAGCCCCTAATCCCTAGCCCCTTCCCTTGGGGACGCCCACGAGGCATGTTCAGTCAAACAACCGTTTGAAGGAAACAGCACCATGGGCAAGCTCGACGGCCGCGTGGCCATCATCACCGGGGCGGCCAGCGGCATCGGCCGGGCGGCGGCGCGGCTGTTCGCCGAAGCGGGCGCGACGGTCGTGCTAGCGGACGTGTCGGACAAGGTGGGCGAGACGCTCGAGCTGGTCACGGCCGCCGGCGGCAAGGGCGTGGCCATCGTCGGCGACGTCGCCACCCAGGCGGTGATCGACAAGGCCATCGAGGCGGCCGAGATGCTTGGCGGGGTGGACATCATGTTCGCCAACGCCGGCGTGTCGGGCGGCCTGCCGGGCCTGTTCGAGCTGACGCCCGAACACTGGACCGAGGTGCTGCGCATCAACACCATCGGCGTGTTCCTCGCCGTCCAGGCCGCGGCCCGGCTGATGGTCGCCCGCGGCAAGGGCTCGATCATCTGCACGGCCAGCGTCGCGGGCATCCGCTCGGGCGCCGGCGGCATGCCCTACAGCGCCTCCAAGGCCGGGGTGATCAGCATCGTCCAGACCGGGGCCAACCAGCTGGCCGGCACGGGCGTGCGGATCAACGCCGTCTGTCCGGGCCTGACCGAGACCGGCATGACCCAGATCGTCTTCGACCGCGCCCGCGAGCGCGGCAACGAAGGCAAGATCGGCCAGCTGAACCCCCTGCGCCGCGCCGCCGTTCCCGAGGAGATCGCCCGCGTGGCCCTGTTCCTCGCCTCCGACGACGCCAGCTACGTCAACGGCCAGTTCATCGCCGTCGATGGCGGCCTGTCGAGCTCGCACCCGGTGGTGCCGGGGAAGATGGCCTGAGGGTGGGAAACATATTGCGTGGTTCGACACGCGCGCTTCGAGCGCTGCTCACCATGACGTAGACAAAATGCACGTCATCCTGAGCAGGCCCGAGGGGCCGTGTCGAAGGACACAGGGTGGCTCCGTGCGCATGGGCGTTGGCAATGCTACGGTGACCCCATGGACGCCCTCGCCCGCCCGATCATCCCGCCCGCGCCCTATGTGCATCCGCGGGATCTGTCGACGCCCAGGCTGGTGGTGGCGACACTCACCAACACGCTGGGCAACTGGTCGAAAGACGCGTTCGACATCCCCTATGGCCGGCGCAGGGCGCTCGGCGTCGATAGCATCCTGGTCAACGACCCGGCCGGCATCCGCCAGGTGATGCAGACCGGCATGAGCCACTACGCCCGCCCGCTGGCCGCCGTTCGGCCGGTGCGGCCGCTGGCCGGCAAAGGGGTGCTGCTGGCCGAGGGGACGCAGTGGCGCGGTCAACGCCGGATGCTGGCGCCGGCCTTCACGCCGGGCAGCGTCGAGTCGCTGCTGCCGCACTTCCACGCCGCGGCGGACAGTCTCGCCGCCCGCCTGACCGGACAGACCCGCGCCAACCTGGCCGACGCCTTCCACCAGGCAGCGTTGGAGGCGGTGCTGCGGTCGCTGTTCTCGCTGTCGGCGGGGCCCGAACAGGTCGCGCTGGCGGCCATGGTGCGCGACTATGTGGCCACCGCCGGCCGGCCGACTCTCTTCGACGGCTTCGCCCGGGCCGAGAGCGACTTCGCCTTCATCGGCGGCGCGCGGCGGCGGTTCCAGAAGCGCTGGTTCGCCGCCGTCGATCGCCTGGTCGCCGCCCGCCGCGCCGAGCCGCCCGGCGCTGGCCACGACGACCTGCTCGACCGGTTGCTGGCCGTGCGCGACGCCGACACCGGCGCGCCCCTGTCCGACGCCGAGGTCCGCGACCAGTGCGCGACCATGCTGTTCGCCGGCTTCGAGACCACCTCGCGCCTGCTGTTCTGGGCCGCCTATCTGCTGAGCCTCGATCCCGCCGAACAGGCCCGCCTGCGCGCCGAGGTCCGCGCCTTTCCGCCCGAGCGCCTTGCCACCCTGGAGGACCTGCACCACTGGCCGCGCCTCAAGCAGGTGCTGCTGGAGGCCCTGCGCCTCTATCCGCCCGTGCCGATCATCATGCGCCAAGTGGTCGAGCCGGTCGTCCTGTGCGGCGAGAGCCTGGGCAAGGGCTGCCTGGTCTGGATCAGTCCCTGGGTCATGCACCGGCATACGGCGTACTGGGACAATCCGACCGCCTTCATGCCCGACCGCTTCGCCGGCAAGGCCCAGCCGTGGATCAGCGAGCCCGCCTACCTGCCCTTCGGCGCCGGCCCGCGTATCTGCATCGGCGCGTCGTTCGCGCTGGCCGAGGCCTCGATCATGCTGGCGACGGTGTTGAACCGGTTCGAGTTTTCACTGGAAAGCGCCCGCCCGGTGATGCCCGTCGGCGGCGTGACGACAGCGCCGGACCATGAGCCGTGGTTCCGGGTGGAGGCGATCTGAGCGTTCTATTCCGGCTTCACCCGCTCGAACGCCGTCACCGCCGCCTTGAAGGCCTCCGGCACGGGCGCGGCCTTGCGCTCCTCCGGCGTGGCGCAGACGTAGGTGGTCTTCACGTCAGCCAGCAGGTCTTCGCCGCGAAACACGCCGATGCGGAACAGGAAGCTGGTGCGGCCGAACCGCTGGGTGCGCACCGCCAGAGTCAGCTCATCGTCGAATAGGGCGGAGGCGCGGAAATCGACCGTGCTGCTGACCGCGAACACATCGACCCCGAACGGCAACAGGGTCTCGGGATAGGGATAGCCCACCGCCCGCATGTACTCGGTCATCGCGACGTCGGCGTAGACCAGGTAGTTGGGGTTGAACACGATCCCCTGCATGTCGCACTCCGCCCACCGCACCCGCAGGGGCGTGGTCATGACGAAGTCCGACAGGACGGCAGGCGGCTCGCGCTCGGCCATGATCAGGGTCTCCGCTGGAAATTCGGTGACAGTTTACGAATTGCCGAGCGGAAGCGGCGGACACCCCGCAATTCGTAAACTGTCACCGAATTTTCGAATTTTCACCGAATTTCTACAGCCCGTAGAGCGCCGCGTATTCCGGGTCCTTGGCCGCGATCTGTTTCGCGCAGTCAACCATCACCTTGGCCTGTTTCCAGGTGGCGTCGTCCTGCATCTTGCCGTCGAGCATGACCACGCCCGTGCCGTCCGGCATGCCTTCGAGGATGCGCTTGGCGAAGGCCACCTCGCCCGGGTCGGGGCCGAACACCCGCTTGGCGATGGCGATCTGGCCCGGGTGCAGGCTCCAGGCGCCGGCGCAGCCGAGCAGGAAGGCGTTGCGGAACTGCTGCTCGCAGGCCTCGCCGTCGGAGATGTCGCCGAACGGGCCGTAGAACGGCTTGATGCCATGGGCGGCGCAGGCGTCGACCATCTTGGCGAAGGTGTAGTGCCAGATGTCCTGCTGGGCGCTGGCGCGCGGCTGGCCATCGTCGCGCGGATCTTCCAGCACCTTGTAGAACGGGTGGCCGCCGCCGACGCGGGTGGTCTTCATCTGGCGGCTGGCGGCGAGGTCGGCCGGGCCCAGGCTGATGCCCTGCATGCGCGGCGACGCGGCGCAGATGGCCTCGACGTTGTTCACGCCCTCGGCGGTTTCGAGGATGGCGTGCAGCAGGATCGGCTTCTTCAGCCCGTGCCTGGCCTCCAGAATGGCCAGCATCTGATCCATGTAGTGGATGTCCCACGGTCCCTCGACCTTGGGGACCATCATCACGTCCAGCCGGTCGCCGACGCCGGCGACGATGTCCTGCACGTCGTCCAGGTGCCAGGGCGAGTTGAGGCAGTTGATGCGGGTCCACAGGCCCACGCCCAGGCCCGCGAAGTCAGTCGCATTGGCCATCTCGATGAAACCGGCGCGGGCCGCGTCCTTGGCGTCGGCGGGAATGGCGTCCTCGAGGTTGCCCAGGATCACATCGACGGTCGGGGCGATCTCGGGAACCTTGGCGCGGATCTTTTCCAGATGGGTCGGGACGAAGTGGATCATCCGCTCGACCCGCACCGGCAGCTCGCGCAGCGGCGCCGGCGCGCCGATGGCCAGAGGTTTGAAAAACCCGCGCGGCGTCTTCATCGGCCCGATCCCTGTTCGCAAATTGAGGCGAACGGCTGTTTGGAACCGATGCTGCAGTGCGTCAAGCGACCTTAGGCAAGGTCGTCGAGCGTGACGCCGAGCGCCGAAGCGATCAGCTTCAGCGTATCGATTCCCCCGACCCGCTTCCCGGTCTCGATCTGTGAAAGGTAAGGCCGGGAAAGCCCCGTGGCCCGGGCAAGCGCTTCAAGCGTCATGCCCCTGTGTTTGCGCCACAGCCTCACCAGGCTTTCGCCTTCGAGCATCGCGTTGATGAAGGCGGCGGGCAGGGCCTCTTCCTCGCCAGCCTCCAGAGCGCGCGTAGCCTCATCAAAGGCGACGACGTCGGACGCCATATCGGCGGCGTCCAGAAGCCGGTCGTATTCGACCCGCGACAGAATGACCATTTCCTCGCCGGACGGACTCTTGAACATCTGAGCGTTCATCCTGTCACACCTCACTCATAGACGCCGCCGCGCGGCCCGACGTTGAGGATCGCCAGAACGACCCCGTCGTCCCGGAAAATCACCCGCCAGTCGCCGACCCGCAGCCGATATCCTTCGCGCCCCTGCAGTTTCACGACGTTGTTCGCCAGGCTCTCCGGATCGGACGCATACTGCTCGATCTTCGAGACGATCTGGCGCGCCGTATTCGCCGGCATGCCGGCCAGCGCCTTTCGAGCCCGCTTGAGATAGACGACCTCTCTCATCCGACCGGGTGTTAGCATATTGCTACAATATGTCCACCGACTTCGACCTCGCGGCCGGCCGGATGGATCAGGCCTTCTTGATGAACTCGGTCCGGAGCACGAGGCCCTTCACCTTGTCGACATTGGCCTCGATCTCGTCGGGGTCGCCGGTCAGGCGGATCTTCTTGACCATAGTGCCGCGCTTGAGCGTGACGCCGCCCGAGCCCTTGACCTTGAGGTCCTTGATCAGGGTGACGCTGTCGCCGTCGGCCAGAAGGGCGCCGTTGCTGTCGCGGGTTTCCATCGCGGGATCAGTCCTTTCGACTCAGGGGGTGTTTGCTCCTTACCACCTCGGCCAGCCTTTCGCCCGCCACGTGGGTGTAGATCTGGGTGGTGGCGATGTCGGCGTGGCCCAGCAGGGTCTGGACGACGCGCAGGTCGGCGCCCCCCTCCAGCAGATGGGTGGCGAAGGCGTGGCGCAGCACGTGCGGGCTGACGCGCGTCGGGTCGATGCCCGCGCCGGCGGCGGCGGCCTCCAGCAGCTGCGAGAACCGCCGCGCCGTCAGCCGGCCGCCCTTGCCACGCGAGGGAAACAGCCAGGGATTGGCCGCGTCGCCCTTGGGGATGAAGGTCTCGCGCACCGCCAGCCAGGCCTTCACCGCCGTCCGCGCGGCGCCGTTCAGCGGGACCAGCCGCTCCTTGCCGCCCTTGCCCCTGATCATCAGAAAGGCCGGATCGCGGGCCAGCGCCGTCAGCGGCAGGGCCAGCAATTCCGACACCCGCAGGCCGGAGGCGTAGGTCATCTCGATCAGACAGGCCAGGCGCAGGCCCTGGGGCCCGTCCTTCGCGGCCGCCGCCGCGATCAGCCGCTCGACCTCGTCGCGCGACAGCACCCTGGGCAGGGGCCGCCCCTGCTTCGGGGCCTCGACGCGGCGCGAGGGATCATCGGTGCGCCAGCCCTCGCCGAGCACGAAGCGGTAGAACTGCCGCACGGCCGCACGCCGCCTGGCCGCCGTCGCCGGCGACAGCCCGGCCGCGCCCATGGCCGCGAAGTAGCTTTCGATGTCTTCGGCGGTCGCGCTGGCCAGATTCAGGCCGCGCGCCTTCAGGAACGCCGCCGCATCGACCAGATCCTTGCCGTAGGCGGTCAGGGTGTTGCGCGCCGAGGCGCGTTCGACGGCCATCATCTCGAGAAAGGCCTCGGTCCAGCCTTCGCTCATGGGCCGGCGGCCAGCAGCCCCTCGACGGCGAAGGCCTGGGCGGCGTCGGTCAGGCCCACGCGGCGCAGGGCCGCGACGATCCGGGCGCGATCCAGGGTCCCCGGGCCCGGCGCGCCCGAGTCGGACGCGATGGCGAGCGCGATCAGGGCCGTCTCGCCCTTCAGGCCGAGGCTGGCCGCGCGGTCGAGGGCCAACAGCAGCAGTGGCGAGGCCGCGCCCTTGCCGGCGTCGGCGCGGGCCAGCCGCGCGCGCGCGTCAGGGCCGGGGGAGGCGCCCATGGCCTCGAGCAGCAGGATGCGGCCGATCAGGCCCGGCCGCGCCTTCGGCGGCGCGGCGTCGGCCTCGTCCAGCAGCGCGTCTATCAGGGCCGGCGTGGTCGCGGCGCTGGCGATCATCGAGCGGGCGACCGTCTCGGCCTCCGTGTCGAGCACGGGCGGCGCGGGCCACAGCGTCGCCGCCACGGCGGGCGATGCGGTCGCCCTGGCGGCCTGAAGATCCAGCGCCAGCCGGCGGGAGAGCGCATAATCCAGCCCGTTGCGCAGCGAGGCGGCGCCCGGGTCGCCGGCCCCGGCCAGCAAGGCGTTCATCAGTCGCGAATAGACGGGATCGCGGGCCTT
The DNA here is from genome assembly GCA_030645575.1 of Caulobacter sp. Classification (GTDB taxonomy): domain Bacteria; phylum Pseudomonadota; class Alphaproteobacteria; order Caulobacterales; family Caulobacteraceae; genus Caulobacter. The sequence continues at coordinate 39,678 of JAUSMJ010000068.1, forward strand.
CTCGCTGGCCAGGGTCAGGGTCAGCTGGGCGGCGTCGGTCTGGCCGGCCCGCGCCTGGCAGAAGGCGCGCAGCCGCAGCCAGTAGATCTCGCCGCGCCCAACCGTCAGCTGGTCGGAGAGGCGGCAGGCGGCGTCGTCCTGGCCAACGACCAGCGCCGCCTCGGCGGCGGCCTGGGCCAGGCCTGCGTTGGTCGGCACGTTCGGCGCCCGTTCGACCGCGGCCCAGGCCGTGGCCGGATCGCCCAGCGCCAGCAGCGCCTGCACGCGCGCGGCGGCCACGTCCGGATCGCGCCCCGCGCCCTCCGGCCCCGCCACGCCCGCGCCCAGCACCCTGCGCGCCAGGCCGGCGGCGGCGGGGCTCAACGGCTTGCGGCCGATCAGGGGGATGATGTCGCGGGCGACGGCCGGCGACGTCCCGGCCCAGAGGTCCGCCGGCAGACCGCTCTCGCGATCGCCGAGGGAGAAGTAGTCGGGCGCGGCCAGAGGCGCGACCTCGACCTGGGCTGTCGCCGGGGCGGCGAGGAGGGCGAGCGTCAGGGCGAGTGCGGCGGTACGCATGTAGGCGACCCTAACATCTCTCCGTGGTGGAAAGTGAGGCAGACAAGTCCCAGTTCGGACCAAACTTGTTGATGGCGCATCGACTATGACGCTGGAGGATGCAGTCTTGGGTCCAACGCGAACGGCTCCTGGGACTTGAGCGCGTAGCCACTGGGCGCGGATGCCGCGGCAAACACCAGGTTCCAGCTATGGGTGGAAACGACGCTGGGGAAAACGACGAACCTGTGGGCGGCAAGCAATGCGTCGCCGAAAGCTTGCTGGCCCGCGCTGAGTGCGCCGGGCCTCAGCCAGTTTGGATTTGGTATGGCCGAAGGCTCGACCACATGGACCGACGCCACGTCCGCGACGACCAGTTCAGTGAGACTGTGCGGGACCGTGTCCAACGCTTTGAAGCCCTTGTGCACGGCAACCTCAAGGATCGCGGTGGAAGGGTCGAGAGCACAATAGACGGCGCGGACGCCGCGACCACTCCACCGGCCACCGACGCGGTAGGCGCCTTCCCCGCTGTCCCATGTCGGAGCATGAGTCGCCTGGTCCAGACGCCAGGCGACAAGGGCGCTCCCACCGAGCGCCCCAGGCAACGGCGTCATGCGTAGACGCCGTACTCAAGACGCGTCAGGTGGTCTTCGACCAATTCGACGCCCGCCGGGGTCGCCAGCAGATCGATGGGCCGGCGTCGGTCCAGGCCGATGGCCGGTTGTTCCAGCCATTGTTCGGCCTCCTCCTGCGACCCCAGAACCTCCATGGCCTTGGCGAGGATTTCCGCGAATTTCCAGGTGCGGCCGCTCTGCTCCTGGCTGAGCAACGCCGTGGGCGCTTCCTTGCGCCGCTGATAGGTCCGCAGGCTCATCCCGACAGCGTTTTCGAGATGGCTGGCCGCGTCGAGCGAAATCAGATTGCTGATCAGAAACCCGAGCGCCCTGTTCGGCAATCCCTGGACAAGCAGGTCGTGAGCATCCAACGCGCTATTGGGCAAATGTCCCAACACCCGGCGTCCGCCGAGCAGGTCCGCCACCCTTTCGAACGCCAGGGACTCTGACTTGATCGCGATCGACATCCCAGCACCTTATGACATATGTCGTAATTAACGTGACGCTTGACGTGGGGAATTGCAAGACGGGAATCCTGGAGTCGCCGGCCAAGGGGTTCTCGCTGGACGATCATGCAAAGACTCGCGGAACCTTCCCTTTCCCCGCCTCAGTCGTGTAAGCCAATCACGGCCATGACCGCCGACCCCCGCCTTCGCCGCAAGACCATCGCCCTCGTCGGCCTCATGGGCGTGGGCAAGAGCAGCATCGGCCGGCGGCTGGCGACCGTGCTGGACCTGCCGTTCCGCGACGCCGACGCCGAGGTCGAGGCCGCCGCCGGCCGGACCATCTCCGAAATCTTCGAGACCTATGGCGAGGCCGCGTTTCGCGATGGCGAGCGGCGGGTCATCGCCCGGCTGCTCGACGAGGGCCCGCATGTGCTGGCCACCGGCGGCGGGGCCTTCATCAACGACGAGACGCGGGCGCTGATCAAGGACCGGGCGCTGTCGGTCTGGCTGAAGGCCGATCTGGACCTGCTGGCCCGCCGCATCGGCCGCAAGGACAATCGCCCGCTGGTGCGCGGCAAGGACCCGCTGGAGGTGCTGACCGCCCTGGCCGCCGCGCGCGACCCGATCTACGCCCAGGCCGACATCGTGGTCGAGACCGGCGACACCCCCCATCACGAAGCCGTCGCGGCCGTCCTGCGCGCCCTGACCGCCCATCTGGCCGGAGCCGAGCCTTGATCCGCACCCTTCCCGTGGCCCTTGGCGGGCGGTCCTATGACGTGATCGTCGGCCCCGGCCTGATCGACCGGGCCGGCGAGCGCATCGCGCCGCTGCTGAAGACCCGGCGCACGGCCATCGTCACCGACAGCAATGTCGGCGCGCACCACGGCGAGCGCCTGTCGGTCTCGCTGGAGCGGGCCGGCGTCGCCGTCGATGTGATCACCGTGCCGGCCGGCGAGGAGAGCAAGAGCTTCGCGGGCCTGGCCGACCTCAGCGACCGGCTGCTGGACCTGCGGCTCGACCGTGGCGACATGATCGTCGCCTTCGGCGGCGGCGTGGTCGGCGACCTGGCCGGCTTCGCGGCGGCGATCTACAAGCGCGGCATCGACTTCATCCAGGTTCCAACCAGCCTGCTGGCCCAGGTCGACAGCTCGGTCGGCGGCAAGACGGCCATCGACACGCCGCGCGGCAAGAACCTGATCGGCGCCTTCCATCAGCCCCGGCTGGTGCTGGCCGACCTGGACGTGCTGTGCACCCTGCCCGCCCGCGAGATGGCCTGCGGCCACGCCGAGGTGATCAAGTACGGGCTGCTGGGCGACGCGGCCTTCTTCGCCTGGCTCGAACAGCATGGCCAGGCGGTGCTCGACCGCGAGATCGCGGCCCTGGCCCACGCCGTCGGGCGCTGCGTCGAGATGAAGGCCGAGATCGTCGCCGAGGACGAGACCGAACAGGGCCGCCGCGCCCTGCTCAACCTCGGTCACACCTTCGGCCACGCGCTGGAGGCCGAGACCGGCTACGGCGAGACGCTCAAGCACGGCGAGGCGGTCGCGGCCGGCTGCGGCCTGGCCTTCCGCTTCTCCGCCGCGCTGGGCCTGTGCGACCCGGCCGAGGCGGCGCGCGTCGAGCGGGCGCTGACGGCCGCCGGCCTGCCCTCGGGCCTCGCCGACGTTCCGGGCCGTCCGTTCAGCGCCGACCAGCTGATCGGCCACATGGTCCAGGACAAGAAGGCCCAGGCCGGCCAGCTGACCTTCATTCTCGCCCGCCGCATCGGCGAGGCGTTCACGGCGAAAGGCGTCGATCCCGACGCCCTGCGCCGCTTCCTGGTCGAACAAGGAGCCAAGCCGTGATCGCGGCCCTGATAGCCACCCTCGCCCCCGCCCTGATCATCCTGCTGGGGATCGGGGCCCTGATCTCCGCGGCGGAGACCTCGATGACCGCGGCCAGCCGTGGCCGCATGCACCAGCTCGAGCGCGACGGCGACCGGGCCGCGGCCCGCGTCAACCGCATGATGGGCGATCAGGAGAACATGATCGGGGCCATCCTGCTCAGCAACAACGTGGTCAACATCGGGGCCTCGGCCCTGACCACCAGCGTGCTGGCGGTGGCCTTCCCCGGGCCGATCGGGGTGGTGGCCTCGACCGTGATCATGACCGTGCTGGTGGTGGTGTTCGGCGAGATCCTGCCCAAGACCCTGGCCATCACCCGGCCGGAGGCGATGGCCCAGGCCCTGTCGCTGCCGACCTTCTGGCTGGTGCGGATCTTCGGCCCGCTGGCCCGGGCGGCGCAGTGGATCGTGCGCCAGACCCTGCGGCCGTTCGGCATCAACCTGTCGATGGAGACCGACGTTCTGGCCGCCCACGAGGAGATCCGCGGCGCGGTCGAGTACCACCACTCCGAAGGCGTGGTCGAAAGCCGCGACCGGCGCATGCTGGGCGGGGTGCTGGACCTGTCGGAGATGGACGTCTCCGAGGTCATGGTCCACCGCAAGTCGGTCGAGATGCTCGACTGCGCCCTGCCGGCGCGCGAGCTGGTCCGCCAGGCTCTCGACTGCCACCACAGCCGCCTGCCGCTGTGGCGCGACGATCCCGACAACATCGTCGGCGTGCTGCACGTGCGCGACCTGGTCAAGGTCATGGCCCAGACCGACGTCAATCTCGACGCCCTCGACATCATGACCCTGTCGCGCAAGCCCTGGTTCACGCCCGAGACGACCAAGCTGAAGGACCAGCTCAACGCCTTCCTCAAGAAGCGCAACCACTTCGCGCTGGTGGTCGATGAATACGGCGGTCTGCAGGGCGTGGTGGCGCTGGAGGACATCCTCGAGGAGATCGTCGGCGAGATCGACGACGAGCACGACGCCATGGTCGAGGGCCTGCGCGTCCAGCCCGACGGCTGGGTCGAGACGGCCGGCACGGTGACCGTGCGCGACCTGAACCGGGCCCTCGACTGGGACCTGCCCGACGACCAGGCCGTGACCATCGCCGGCCTGCTGATCCAGGAGGCCGAGGCGATCCCGGAGGAGGGCGAGACGTTCACCTTCTTCCATCACCGCTTCGAGGTGGCCCGCCGCCGTCGCAACCAGATTACCGAACTGCGCATCAGCCCCCGGCTTGGCGCCGACGGCGGCTGGATCGAGTCCGGCTGACGACGCAATTCGGTAACCGTCACCGAAATGCCCGGGCTACCGGAACCGGACGGGCCGGCCGGCGTTGTTCGCATTGCGCTGGGGTTCCGGCGCTCGGGAAGGACCAGTCGTGAGCAGCGCGGCATTGAACGGCATGCGTATTCTCGTGGTTGAGGACGAGATGCTCGTTTCCATGCTGCTGGAGGACATGCTGGCCGACTTCGGCTGCAGCGTGGTCGGCCCCGCCCCCACGATCGCCGACGCCATGCCCCTGGCCACCGGCGCCGGGATCGACGCGGCCGTGCTCGATCTCAATCTGGGCGGCGATTCGATCTATCCGGTGGCCGACGTCCTCAAGGCCCGCGGCGTGCCGTTCGTGTTCGCCAGCGGCTATGGCGAAAGCGGCCTGAACGACGCGCACCGCGGCGCGCCGATGCTGCAGAAACCCTACCGCCAGGCCGACCTGGAACGCGCGCTGCGGGGACTGAAGCTGTAGTTCGGGTTCGGGAGTTCGGTGACGAGTTCGGTGACAGTTTACGAATTCGCGAATTCGTAAACTGTCACCGAACTCACCGAACTCACCCCTCCCCCGGCGCCAACGCCTTCAGCGACAGGGCGTGAACCGGGCCAGCCAGCAGGTCGGCCAGCGCCGCGTAGACCTGCCGCTGGCGGGCCACGCGGTTGAGGCCGGCGAAGGCCGACGCCTCGATCAGCACGTTGAAATGGCTCTGGCCGCCCGGCCGCGCGCCGGCGTGTCCGGCATGGCGGGCGGAGTCATCGACCACCTCCAGCCGTGACGGAGAAAACGCGTCGGTCAGTTTTGTGCGGATGGAGTCGGCTATGGAGGCCATTTTTCGAAGGTCAATTCTTGAATGAGAAAGGTTGCGGCCCATACTTCGGCCCATGGCGAACGCCTTTCAATACCGTCCCAAGTTTGTCGACATCCGCGTCCGCCCTCCCAAGGCCGGTGAGGCGGAGGCCGAAGCCGACGTCAACGCCCTCAAGCCGGGCCAGCGCCGCTGCGAGCATTCCGACTGCCTGAACGTGGCCACGGCCCGCGCACCGAAGGCCCGCGACCTGCCGGGCGAGTTCTATCATTTCTGCCAGCCGCACGCGGCCGAGTACAACAAGCAGTGGAACTTCTTCGCCGGCATGACCGACGACGCCATCACCCGCGCCCAGGCCGAGCGCGCCACGGGCGAGCGGCCGACCTGGAGCTTCAAGGCGTCCAACCGCTCGCGTGAGGCCGCCGCCCAGGCCAAGGGCCCGATGGGCTGGTCCGACCCGTTCAGCCTGTTCGGCTTCGGCCGGGCCGACCGCTCGGGCGTCGAGGCCGCGCCGACCCGGGCCGACGGCCGACGGCTGGGCAAGCTGGAGCGCGGCGCCCTGGCCGACCTGGACCTGCCCGACACGGCCGAGAAGGCGCTGATCCGCGTCCGCTACACCGAGCTGGTCAAGAAGTGCCACCCCGACTCCAACGGCGGCGACCGCAGCGCCGAACACAAGCTGCAGCGCGTGCTGAAGGCATGGAAGACGCTGAAGAAGGCGGGGCTGGCCTAAGCCCTGATAATCCTCCCCGCTTCGCGGGGAGGGGGACCATGCGGAGCATGGTGGAGGGGTCAGCGCCGGGTTAGCCGGAAGGACCGGAATTCAGGATGGGGCCGCTGGCGTTCGCGCCGCCCCTCCACCGCCGTCCCGGCGGTCCCCTTCCCCAGCAAGCTGGGGAGGATCGGAAGGAACCGGCCACCGCCGGTCCACGGCCTGCGCCGCCAGCCACCAGGCCAGGGCCCAGGCGCCGCCCAGGCTCCAGCCGGCCAGCACGTCGCTTGGCCAGTGGACGCCCAGATAGACGCGGCTGATCCCGACCAGCACCGTCACCGTCGCCGCCCCGGCCAGGGCGAACACCTTGACCCGCCGCCGCGTCACGAACCGCGCCGTCAGCGCCCCCAGCGTCAGCCAGACCACGGCCGACAGCATGGCGTGGCCGCTGGGAAAGCTGGCGTTGATCGCCTCGACCAGCTGCAGCGAGGCGTCGGGCCGGGGCCGGCCGAACAGCGCCTTGAGCCCCTGGCTCAGCGCCACCCCGCCGCCGGCGGCCAGCAGCAGCAGCCCCGCCTCGCGCCAGCGCCGCAGGGCCGCGAACAGCCCGGCGACGAACAGCACCATCAGGCTGAGCACCGCCACCGAGCCCAGCGCCGTCACGTCCATCGCCGCCGTGGTCAGCCAGGCCGGCCCCAGCGGCCTGGACGGATCGCCGTGCGCGCGCAGCGCCAGCAGCAGCGCCAGATCGAGCCGCCGCGTCTCGCCCTCGGACACCTCGTCGGCGATGGCCAGGAAGGTCCGCACCCCCACGGCCAGCGCCAGCAGGGCGGCCAGCAGCCCGACCTCGCGCCGCGCCCAGGCCAGCCATGCGCCCTTCCCTCGCCCACCCGTCACGTCGTCTGCACCGTTTTTTCCTCGAACGATTGTTTGCTGAACGCTGATAAGGCGCTAATCGGTCAATCATCATGGCTGATCAGATCGATACCGCTTCCGACCCCCTGCTGGGCCTCGTCCCCGACAAGCAGGTTTCCATCCGCGACGTCTTCGGCGTCGACTCCGACATGATGGTCCCGGCGTTCAGCCAGCGCGACCCGCATGTGCCGGACCTCGACGAGGCCTACCGCTTCGACCCGATGACCACCCTGGCGATCGTCGCGGGCCTGGCCTTCGACCGCCGGGTGATGATCCAGGGCTATCACGGCACGGGCAAGTCGACCCACATCGAGCAGGTCTGCGCCCGGCTGAACTGGCCGATGGTGCGGGTCAACCTCGACAGCCACGTCAGCCGCATCGACCTG
>JAUSMJ010000075.1 GCA_030645575.1 Caulobacter sp.
GGTCTGGTGACCGAGGTCGTCGCGGACGCGGCGCTGGACGAGCGGGTTCTCGAGTTCGCCGGGGCGCTGGCCACCCGCGCCCCGCTGGCGATGCGGCTGAGCAAGACCATGATGGTCCGGGCCGGCCAGATCAGCCTCGAGGACTCCCTGATCGACGCCCAGCACGCGGTGATGATCGCCAACCCCAGCGCGGATGTGCGGGAGGGGATCGCCGCGTTCCGCGAGAAGCGCTCGCCGAGATTTGAAGGCCGGTAGCGACGAGAGGCGGTTGCAAGGCCGCGGAAGCGCCGCTATAGACCCGGCCCTCCCTGGTAAGGACGCGTAGCTCAGCGGGAGAGCACCTCGTTGACATCGAGGGGGTCACTGGTTCAATCCCAGTCGTGTCCACCATCCAGGCAAGAGCACCGGGCTTCGGCCCCGACTGGCCGCGCTGATTGCGGCGTCGATCCGGCGGATCAAACCCACACAACGCGATGCAGAAGCGGCTCCTAGGCCGCCGCCATCATCCGTTCGACTTCGGTGACGATGTCGCGCAGGTTGACAGGCTTGCTGAGCACCTTGGCGCCGGCCGGGGCGCGCTCGCCGGCGGTCAGGGCGACGGCGGCGAAACCGGTGATGAACATGATGCGCAGGCCGGGGTGCCGGGCGGCGGCGTGGCGGGCCACCTCGATGCCGTCCATGCCGGGCATGACGATGTCGGTCAGCAGCAGGTCCCAGTCCTGGTCGAGGACGGCCGCGGCCTCCTCGCCATCGGCGCAGGCGGTCACGTCGTAACCGGCGCGCTCGAGCGCCCGCGTCAGGAAGTTGCGCAGGGAATCATCGTCTTCGGCCAGGAGAATGCGCGGCATGGTCGGAAAACGGCCCCCGGTGAAACTTGCGACAGTGACGCACCTTAAACCGTCAGGCGTAAAGGCGCGATGAACCTCTCCCTTCGGATGAGTGTCGAAAGCCTTTGACCCGCCCCCGGCCGGCCGCGATCATTGCCGCAATGGACGTCTGGCGAGGAGCGACGGCACTGGACGAGGCGGAGGCGATGGCCGCCGCCTTTCAGGTCGTGGCCGCCGATCCGCCGCCGACGCCGCTGGTGTTCGCCTCGCCGCACTCCGGACGGCACTATCCCGCCATCATGCTGGACGCCGCCGCGGTCGACGCCGAGGCGCTGCGCCGGTCGGAGGACGCCTTCGTCGACGAGCTGATCGCACCGGCCGCAGCCGCCGGCGCCGCGGTGATCACCGCCCGCTATGGCCGCGCCTGGATGGATCTGAACCGCGAGCCCTGGGAACTCGACCCGGCGATGTTCAGCGACGAGCTTCCGGACTTCGCCCGGGGGCGGACGGCGCGGGTGGCCGCGGGTCTGGGCGCGATCGCACGGGTGGCCGCCGAGGGCCGCGAAATCTATGCCCGCAAACTGACCTTCGCCGAGGCCCGGGCCCGGGTGGAGTCGACCCACCTGCCCTATCACGACGCGCTCGACCGGCTGCTGGCGCGGGCGCGGGGCGCGCACGGCATGGCGGTGCTGATCGACTGGCACTCGATGCCCGAAGCCGCCGCCCGGACGGCGCTCACCCCGCGCCATGGCAAGGGTTGCGACATCGTGCTGGGCGACCGGTTCGGCGCCGCCTGCACCCGCAAGCTGACCGACCTGGTGGAGAAGGAACTGGAGGCCATGGGCTACCGCGTGGCCCGCAACGCCCCCTACGCCGGCGGCTACACCACCGAACACTACGGACGCCCGGCGAACCGCACCCACGCCCTGCAGATCGAGATCAGCCGCGCGCTGTATCTGGATGAAGAGACGCTGGAGCCGACTCCGGGCCTGGCGAAGCTGACCGCCGATGTGGGCCGGCTGACGGCCGTGCTGGCGGAAACCTGGCCGAAGCTGCGGCCGGCCTGAGCCTTCCAGGGCGCAGGCCAAAAAAAAGCGGCGACCGAAGCCGCCGCAGTTCATTAGGGAGGAAACGCCCAGGAAGGGCAGAGGGGCCAAAGCCGCCTCACACCTCCAAATTAGTGTGCGGCGCACAAAAGACAAGAACAAAACGTGCGCCAGACCGCAGAATCTCTGTGCCCGCCAATCAGAAATCCTTGTTCCCTTGGGGCATTCTTGCCAAAGCCCCACCATTGTGCGATGCACAATATCCAAGCGCCGGGCGCCTCTATTCATTGTTTGATGAATAAAAACAGCCGTTTGCCGGCGCCCCGTTCCGCGTCATTCCCCCGGGGTGGCTAAACCCGGCAGGCTCGCGTACAAGCGCGCGCCCTCCGCTCCCGCCCGTCCGTTCCGAAAAAAGTCGTCTCATGTCCCTGCGAAATATCGCCATCATCGCCCACGTCGACCATGGCAAGACCACCCTGGTTGACCAACTGCTGGCCCAGTCGGGCGTGTTCCGAGCCAACGAGGCGCAGACCGAGCGCGCCATGGACTCCAACGACCAGGAGCGCGAGCGCGGGATCACCATCCTGGCCAAGTGCACCAGCGTGCTGTGGCACGGCGAGGCGGGCGACACCCGCATCAACATCATCGACACCCCCGGCCACGCCGACTTCGGCGGCGAAGTCGAACGCATCCTCGGCATGGTGGACGGCTGCGTCCTGCTGGTGGACGCCGAAGAAGGCGTCATGCCCCAGACCAAGTTCGTGCTCGGCAAGGCGCTGAAGATGGGCCTCAAGCCGATCGTCTGCCTCAACAAGGTCGACCGGCCGCACGCCGATCCCGACCGCGTCCTGAACGACGCCTTCGACCTGTTCGCCATCATGGGCGCCACGGACGAGCAGCTCGACTTCCCGCACA
>JAUSMJ010000076.1 GCA_030645575.1 Caulobacter sp.
AAGGGCATGTCCCAGGCCAGGATGCGCACGTCGAGCGCCGGGTTGAGCGCCGCCATGCGCCGCAGAAGCAGGCCCAGGCGGTCGGCCGTGCGCGGGTCGCCGCTGCGGCCGGCATGGTCGGGCGCCAGCCGGGTCAGCGGGTCGAACACCCAGGCCAGCAGCCAGATCGACCGCCGCGCCCCGCTCATGGCCGCCTTCACGGCCGCGAAATAGTCCGCCCCGTCCACGAGGAAGGCCAGGGCGTCGGCCTTCGCCGTCCGCCAGCAGGTGTCGCCCTCACGAAGGATATCCGCCATGCCGCCCCGTCGGTGGTCCGCCGCCTCAACGCGCGAAAGGTTGCGTGGTTCGACACGCGCCCCTCGACAAGCTCGGGACGCTGCTCACCATAACGTAGGCAAAATGTACGTCATCCTGAGCGGCAGCCGAAGGTTGCGTGTCGAAGGACGCAGGAAATCACCCCGCGATCGCCGCCGGGCCCGTCTCGCCGGTGCGGATGCGCAGCACCTGTTCCAGGTCGAGGACGAAGATCTTGCCGTCGCCGATCTTGCCGGTGTTGGCCGTGCGCACGATGGCGTCGAGCACGGCCTGGACCACGTCGTCCGGGGCGGCGATCTCCAGCTTGACCTTGGGCAGCAGCTTCACCTCGTACTCGGCGCCGCGATAGACCTCGGTCTTGCCCTTCTGGCGGCCATAGCCGCGCACCTCGGTGACGGTCAGCCCCGATGCGCCCGCCTCGGTCACGCCGTCGAGCACGGCGTCCAGGCGACTCGGCTTGATGACGGCGATGATCATTTTCATGGCGACGACTCCGATCGCGCGGCGGGGGGCAGGGGTCCAAGCTAGGGCGAAACAGGCTCGGTCGCCAAGGGGTCTTGCTGCATTGCGGCATCGGGCGTCCGTCCGGCGGGCGCCGGCGGCGCGGGGACCAGGGTCCCGGGGACGAACACGCGGACCCGCGCGCGCGCCGCCCGGGGCTTCACCGCGAAGGTCTGTTTGACCGCCTCCATCAGCACCACGCCGGAAAAGGCCGGCCACAGCCAGGCGCCGATCTGTTCGAACCCCTCGGCCCAGCCGGCCGACCAGGTGAAGGGCGGGGCGTAGAGGGCCCGGGTCCAGCCGGACGGCTCCAGATCGGCGTCGCGCAGCACCTGTTCCAGCTGTCGCCGGCTCCAGGGGCGGCCGTGGCCGAACGGCGTGCCCTCGGCGTTGGACCACAGCCCGTTGCGGGCGGCCACGGCGACGATCACCCGGCCGGACGGCGCCAGCACGCGGCAGACCTCGCTCATCAGGGCCGTGGCGTCGTCGGCCTCCTCCAGCGCGTGCACGCACAGCACCCGGTCGAACAGGGCGTTGGGCAGGGGCAGGGCGGTCTCGTCGGCGAGGCAGGCCAGGTTGCGCCCCTGGGCCGGCCAGACCTCGACGCCCTGGGTCGCGGGCATCACCGCCACGGTCCGGCGGGCCCGCTCGCGGAACCGCTCAAGATAGGGGGTGGCGTAGCCGACGCCGAGCAGGTCCAGCCCGCGCGGGTCGCCCCAGGCCTCGGCGACCTTGCGGCCGACCATCTCCCGCGCCGCCCGTCCGCGGGCGGAGGCGTAGAAGGTTCGGAGTTCCAGAACGTCGCGGCGCATGGGGTTCAGTTCGATGGCATTGGCTGGTTTGCGTCCTTCGACACGCCGCTTCGCGGCTGCTCAGGATGACGTAGACTATTGCCGTGCATAATTGCACGTCATCCTGAGCAGCGCCGCAAGGCGCGTGTCGAAGGACGCAACCAAGGTTCCACCATGCCCCTCACCGTCCACCAGTTTCCCTGCCTGTCCGATAACTACGGCTTCCTGATCCGCGACGAGGCCACGGGCCAGGCGGCCTCGATCGACACACCGGACGCCGCCGCCATCCTGCGCGAGCTGAAGGCGCTGGGCTGGACCCTGACCCACATCCTCAACACCCACTGGCATCCCGACCACGCCGGCGGCAACGCCGAGATCAAGGCGGCCACGGGCTGCCAGGTGGTCGGCCCGGCCGAGGTGGAGCGGATCGGGACGGCGCCAGACCGGGTGGTCGATGACGGCGACGTGGTCATGCTGGGCGAGACCCGGTTCGACGTGATCAACACCGGCGGCCATACGCTGGGGCACGTCAGCTATCACGACGCGGCCGACCAGGTCGCCTTTGTCGGCGACACCCTGTTCGCCCTGGGCTGCGGCCGACTGTTCGAGGGCACGGCCCAGCAGATGTGGGACAGCCTGGCGAAGCTGACCGCCCTGCCGGACAACACGATGGTCTACTGCGCTCATGAATACACCGCCTCCAACGCCCGTTTCGCCCTGTCGGTGGATGCCGACCCTGCGCTGAAGGCCCGCGCCGAGGCGATCTTCGCCGCCCGCGAGCGCGGCGAATGGACGGTGCCCACGACCATCGGTCTGGAGAAGGCCACCAACCCGTTCCTGCGCGCCCCGCTGCTGCGGCCCGACATCGCCGATCCGGCGCAGGCCTTCGGCGCCGTGCGGGCGGCCAAGGACGGGTTCAAGGGGTAGCCCCATGACAGGGGCTATTTCACCGTGACCCCGACGATCCGCTCGGACGAGGGCCGGCCGGCGACGCCCAGGGCGGGCGTGACCACGACCAGCAGGGTGCCGGCGCGCAGGGCCACCTCGGGCTTGCGACCCTCGACGATGATCACGCGCTGGATCTTGGCCGCCTGGGCCGCGCCGTCGGGGCGCTGGGCGATCCGCTCGATGGCCATGACCGACAGCACGGCGGCGTCGGCGATCAGGGTCGAGGAGGCCGGCGTCGCCTCGGCCTCGAAGCTGATCCGGTGGCGCGTCAGCCGGCTGGCGCGGGTGCTGGCGGCGATCAGGATGCGGTAGAGATCGACCGGGCCGATGGCCTTCAGCCGAATCGGCGGAGAGGCCCCCGTGAGCGCCGCCGAGGCGCCGGCCGGCCGTTTGCCGGTGAACAGCGTCAGGCCGCCCATGCGCGTGGCCCGCAGCAGCACCTGGCCGATGTCGTTCTTGTAGATGACGTCGCCGCGCGGCCCGATCTGCGGCTGCAGCACCCAGATCTCGGGGCTGTTCTCGAACCGCAGCAGGGTGCGCTCGCTGGAGCGGTCGAGGATGAAGCCCTCGCCGGTCTCGGAGACATAACGGGCCACCGGCGGGGGCGGAGCCTGACGCCGGCTTTCCCCGGGGCGGTCGCCGAACAGGAAGTCCCTGAGCGAGCCGTCCTGCGCGATCGCCGGCGCCGCCGTGCAAAGGCACAGCAGCGTCAGCGTCGCCGCGACAAGGGTCACGGCCGAACGCGAACGGATTTGGAAACTCGCCATCCCCCCAGTCCTGCACGGCGACTGGGGCGATTCTTGGACGGCTTCGGGGAGCGGGGCAAGGGAAGGGACATGCACGGGGACATGCACTTCAGTGCGTGTCCCTTGCCTGACAGAGGGGACACGCACTGAAGTGCATGTCCCCGCTGATCTCTAGCTCGCCAGATACTGCCCGCCGTTCAGCGTGAACGTCGCGCCCGTGACGAAGCCCGCGCGTTCGCCGGCCAGGTAGGAGACCATGTCGGCGATCTCCTCGCCCTTGCCCAAGCGGCCGACCGGGATGCCGGCGATGATGCCGGCCAGCACGTTCTCGGGCACCGAGGCGACCATGTCGGTGTCGATATAGCCCGGGCAGATCACGTTGACGGTGATGCCTTTCTTGGCGTTCTCCAGGGCCAGGGCCTTGGTGAAGCCGATCAGGCCGGCCTTGGCGGCGGAGTAGTTGGTCTGGCCGACCTGGCCCTTCTGGCCGTTGATCGAGCTGATGTTGATCACCCGGCCCCAGCTGCGCTCGCGCATGCCCTCGATGACCGGACGGGTCATGTTGAAGGCGCTGTCCATGTTGACGCGGATGACCTCGCTCCACTGCTCGTAGGTCATCTTGTGGAAGAAGCCGTCACGGGTGATGCCGGCGTTGTTGACCAGCACGTCGATCGGACCCAGCTCGGCCTCGACGACCTTCACCGCGCGGGCGCAGTCCTCGAAATTGCCGACGTTGCCCTTGACCACCATCACGCCCAGCTCCTCGGCGGTCTCGGCGGCGGCCTTGTCGTTGCCCGAATAGCCGGCGGCGACCTTCATGCCGTCGGCCTTCAGCCGCTCGACGATCGCCTTGCCGATGCCGCGGGTCCCGCCCGTGACGAATGCAACCCTGCTCATGCGCTTCTTCCCTTGTTGTCGTTGTCGTCCTTCTCCCCTTGCGGGAGAAGGTGGCCGCGTTAGCGGTCGGATGAGGGGTTGAAAGTCGTTCGAGGGCGTCCGCCGGCCAACCCGTCAAAGCCGGCGAGACCCCTCATCCGTCAGGCTCCGCCTGACACCTTCTCCCGCAAGGGGAGAAGGGTCGAGTCTTCAGACGGCCTCGACGCACATCGCCACGCCCATGCCGCCGCCGACGCAGAGGGTCGCGGCGCCCTTCTTCGCGCCGGACCGCTTCATCTCGTGCAGCAGGGTGGTGAGGATGCGCGCGCCGGAGGCGCCGATCGGGTGGCCGATGGCGATGGCGCCGCCATTGACGTTGGTCTTGGCCGGGTCGAGGCCCAGCTCGCGGACCACCGACAGCGACTGGGCGGCGAAGGCCTCGTTGGACTCGATCAGGTCCAGGTCGGCGACGGTCCAGCCGGCCTTGTCGAGGGCCTTCTTCATCGCCGGGATCGGGCCCGTGCCCATGATCTCCGGCTCGACGCCGGCGCTGGCCCAGCTGGCGATGCGGGCCAGCGGCGTCAGGCCGCGCTTCTTCGCCTCGGCGGCCGTCAT
>JAUSMJ010000079.1 GCA_030645575.1 Caulobacter sp.
CAACCGCGGCAACCACCCGTTCCCGCAAATCCATGCCGTAGGGTCGAACCATGCAGGCTGGCCTCCGCCCAGCCCACATCTTGAATCACGATCCGCCAAACAACGGAATCCTCGATTCAATCAAAACCTAACGCGCTCTAGCTCAAACCATCAGGTCGGCGCAGGCGTCGAGGATGGCGTCGGCGTCGAGGCGGTATTTCGCGTAGAGGTCGGGCAGGTCGCCGGACTGGCCGAAGGTCTCCAGACCCAGCGCTCGCACGCGCTGGCCGCGCACCGAACCGATCCAGCTCAGCGCCGCCGGCGAGCCGTCGATGACCGTCACCAGACCGGCCGAGGGGGCCAGATCGGCCAGCAGGGTCTCGATGGTCGCCGTGCGCTGCTCGCCCGTCGTCCAGCGGGCGCGGCCGGCGGCGGTCCAGTCGGCATGCAGCACGTCGGGCGAGGTCACGGCCAGCAGGCCCGCGCCCGGCTCGTCCTCCAGCAGCTGCTCGAAGGCCGCCAGGGCCTCGGGCGCGATGGCCCCGCTGTAGACCAGCGCCAGCCGCGCGTCCGGCGCCGGCCGCTTCATCCAGTAGGCCCCGGCCACGCAGCCGGCGCGCCACGCGTCGTCGGTCCGCGTCGGCTGGTCGATGACCCGGGTCGACAGGCGCAGATAGGTCGAGCCGCCGTCCGCCGCCTGGATTCGCGCGAACGCATGGGCCATCAGCACCGCCGTCTCGTCGGCGAAGGCCGGTTCGTAGCTGTCCAGGCCCGGCTGGGCCATGCCGATCAACGGCGTGCCGATGGACTGGTGCGCCCCGCCCTCGGGGGCCAGGGTCAGGCCGGACGGCGTTGCGACCAGCAGAAAACGGGCGTCCTGGTAGCAGGCGTAGTTCAACGCATCGAGGCCGCGGGCGATGAACGGGTCGTACAGCGTGCCGACCGGAAACAGCCGCTCGCCAAACAGCGGCGCCGACAGACCCAGGGCCGCCAGGGCGATGAACAGGTTGTTCTCGGCGATGCCCAGCTCGATGTGCTGGCCCGTCTCGCCCATGGCCCAGACCTGGGCCGAGGGGATGCGACGGTTCTTGAACACGTCCTCATGGGCCCGACGATGGAACACGCCCCGCCGGTTGACGAAGCCGCCGAGGTTGGTCGAGACCGTCACGTCCGGCGAGGTGGTCACCACCCGGCCGGAGAACTCGTCGCTCGCCCTGGCGATCTCGAACATCACCTTGCCGAAGGCCGCCTGGGTCGACTGTTCGCCGCCGCCCTCGACGGCCTTGAGAAACTGGTCGGCCGACGGCGTCGCCACCTGCGGCGCCTGGCGATGGCCGTCCTTGCGGGCGGCGAAGGGCGCGGTTTCGACCAGCCGCTGCATCGCCTTGCGCTCGTTGTCGGCCAGGCCGGAGTAGATGTCCCACTCCTCCCCTTCCCGCACGCCGAGCCGGCCGCGCAGTTCGGCGATCTGGGTGGGGGTCATCAGGCCCGAGTGGTTGTCCTTGTGACCCGCGAACGGCAGCCGCCACCCCTTGACCGTATAGGCGATGAACACGCGCGGCGCGTCGTCCTCGGCCGCCTTGGCGAAGGCCTCCAGGATGGTCTCCAGGCAGTGGCCGCCCAACTCGGTCATCAGCAGCGCCAGCTCGGCGTCGTCGATGCCCGCGATCAGCGCCAGCGCCGCCCCGTCGCCGGCCAGGTCGGCCGTCAGCCGCTCGCGCCAGGCCGCGCCGCCCTGGTAGGTCAGGGCCGAATAGAGGTCGTTGGGCGCGCCCTCGATCCAGGCCTGCAAGGCCGCCCCCCCGGGTCGAGCGAAGGCCTCGCGCTGGCGCTTCGACCACTTCAGCGTCACGACCGTCCAGCCGGCGGCCTCGAAGATCTCGCCATAGCGGGTGAACATCCGGTCGGACGTCGTCGCGTCCAGGCTCTGGCGGTTGTAATCGACGATCCACCAGGTGTTGCGCACGTCGTGTTTGCAGGCCTCGATCAGGGCCTCGTAGATGTTGCCCTCGTCCAGCTCGGCGTCGCCCAGCAGGGAGATCATCCGGCCCATGGCGTCGGGCTTCACCGCCCCGCGCGCGGCCAGATAGTCCTGGGTCAGGCTGGCGAAGGCGGTCATGGCCACGCCTAGGCCGACCGAGCCGGTGGAGAAGTCGACGTCGTCGATGTCCTTGGTCCGCGAGGGATAGGACTGCGCCCCGCCGAGCGACCGAAACCGCTGCAGCTGGTCGATGGTCTGGCGGCCGTAGAGGTGCTGGATGGCGTGGAACACCGGGCTGGCGTGCGGCTTGACCGCCACCCGGTCCTGCGGCCGCAGGGCGCTGAAATAGAGCGCCGTCATCAGGGTGGTCATCGAGGCGCAGCTGGCCTGGTGGCCGCCGACCTTCAGCCCGTCGCGGCTGTCCCGCAGATGGTTGGCGTTGTGGATCGTCCAGCTGGCCAACCAGAGAACCCGTTCCTCCAGGCGGCGCAACAGCGCGATATCCTTGCCGCGAACAGCGAAACCGGCGTCGTCCATATGCGCCCTCTGGCAGGTTCGCGGGTCAGGTCTGCCCGCGCGGGGTGTTCGGGGGCTTCATAGGCCGGAAGCGCGGCCAAGGCATCCGGGAAATGCGGTGGCGGCGAGCGACGGCCCGGCGCTGACGGCTACTCCGCCGCCTCGCCGCCGGCGCGGCCTTCCTGGGCCTCGAAGGTCTCGATCTGCCTGGCCGTCCATTCCGGCGACTTCGTGAACCGGGCCAGCAGGTTGTAGAACACCGGAACCACGAACACGGTCAGCAGGGTGGCGAAGATGGCCCCGAAGAAGATCGTCACGCCGATCGTCTGACGGCTGGCCGCCCCGGCGCCGGACCACAGGATCAGCGGCAGGGCGCCGAAGGCGGCGGTGATCGAGGTCATCACGATCGGCCGCAGGCGCAGCACGGCCGCCTCGATCACCGCGTCGTGGATCGACCGGCCCTGGTCGCGCAGCTGGTTGGCGAACTCGACGATCAGGATGCCGTTCTTGGCCGCCACCCCGATCAGGATGATCAGGCCGATCTGGCTGTAGGTGTTGATCGTCTGGCCGGTCAGCAACAGGCCGAACAGCCCGCCCAGCGCCGCCAGCGGCACGGTCAGCATGATCACCGCCGGGTGGATCCAGCTCTCGAACTGCGCCGCCAGCACCAGGAACACCAGCAGCAGGGCCATGCCGAAGGCCAGGCCCACGGCGCCGGAGGCTTCGAGGTAATCCTTGGCCTGGCCGTCCCAGGTGTAGGTCACCCCCGGCGTCGGCCGCCTGTCGGCCTCGGCCTTGAGGAACCGCACCGCGTCGGCGACGGTGTAGCCGGGGGACAGCTGGCTGGTCAGGCGCACCGAGCGCTGGCGGTCGGTGCGGTTGCGGTCGGGCGTGTCGCCGCGCAGCCGGGTGGTGACCACCGCCGACAGCGGCACGAGCTGGCCGGACCCGGCCCGCACATAGAGGGTGTTGAGATCGGCCAGGGTGCGGCGCTTCTCCAGGTCGGTCTGGACGATGACGTCGTATTCCTGGCCACCCTTGACGTAGGTGGTCACGCGGCGAGAGCCGAACATCGTCTCCAGCGACCGGCCGATCGCCTGGGGCGTCACGCCGAGCGAGGCGGCCTTCTCGCGGTCGATCTCGACCGACAGCCGCGGCGCGGTGGGTTCGTAGTCGAGGCGCGGCCGCGAGAAGCCGGGATTGCGCTGCATCGCGTCGCGGATCGGCTCCAGCCAGCGGGCGATCTCGGCGTAGTCGTTGCCCAGCCCGACAAGATCGACGTTGGCGCCCCCGCCCCCGCCGCCGCCGCGCTGGAAAGCGCCGCGCACGCTGGCCACGGCGCGCACGCCGGTGATGCCGCCGAGGGTCCTGTTCAGCTCGTCGGCGACCTGGTCGGAGGTCTTGGTCCGCTGGCCCCAGTCCTTCATCACCAGCACGCCGCTGCCGGTGTTGAACTGGCCGGCCCCGAACCGCGGGATGGCGATGATGAAGCGATCGACCTCGCCCTGCCGGGCGTAGCGCTTCATCTGCGCCTCGACCTTGTTGGCCGCCTGCAGGGTGTAGTCGAAGCCGGCCCCCTCCGGGCCCGAGATGCTGATATCGACCCGCCCGCGGTCCTCGGCCGGGACCAGTTCCTGCGGCAGGACCGCGAACAGCACGCCGGCCAGGACCGCCAGCAGCAGGACCAGGCCCAACGCCCCCGCGGCGGCGACGCGTGTGGCCAGCAGCATCTCCAGCGAATGCCGGTAGGACGCCTTCACCCGATCAACCACCGCATCGACGCGACGCGACAGCCAGCCGCTCCCCGACGCCGGCCGCAGCAGCTTCGAGGCAAGCATCGGGGACAGGGACAGGGCCATGAAGGCCGAGAAGGCCACGGCCGAGGCGATGGCGACGGCCAGTTCGACGAACAGCCGGCCGATATAGCCGGGCAGGAACATCAGCGGCCCGAACACCGAGATCAGCACGATGGTGGTGGCGATAACGGCGAAGAACACCTGTCGCGCGCCGCGGGTGGCGGCCACGGTCGGCGGCTCGCCCTCGTCCACCCGCCGCTGGATGTTCTCGACCACCACGATGGCGTCATCGACCACCAGCCCCACCGACAGCACCAGGGCCAGCAGGGTCAGCAGGTTGAGCGAAAAGCCCAGCGGGGTCAGGACTATAAAGGTCGACAGCAGGCAGATCGGGGCCACGACCGAAGGGATGATCGCCGCCCGCCAACTGCCCAGGAACACCAGGTTGACCATCGCCACCAGGGCGATGGAGATGCCCATGGTGATCCACACCTCGCGGATGGCCTCGGCCGTGAACTGCGAGGAATCCACGGCGATGACCAGACGGGTCCCCTCCGGCAGCGTGGCGTTGATCACCGCCACTTCCTTGCGCGTCGCCTTGGCGATGGCCAGATCGTTGGCCTGGGACTGGCGGGTCAGGAACATGCCGATCTGATCGACGCCATTGCCGCGGAACACCCGGCGCGCCTCGGCCGCGCCCTCCTCGATCCGGGCGATGTCACCCAGCCGCGTGACATAGGCGTCGCTGGCGGCGGTCCGGCCAGCCACCTTGACCGGCAGTCTGACGAAGTCCTCCGGCGTGGCGTAGCCGCGATTGACCCGGATGGTGAAGTCTCGCGCCGTGCTCTCCAGGGCTCCGGCCGGCAGCTCGACGTTCTGGCTGTTCAGCGCCGTCTCGACGTCATCGACCGTCACGCCGCGGGCGGCCATCTGGTCGGAGTCGAGCCAGATGCGCATGGCGTAGGCCGGTCCGGCCAGGCCGACGTTGGCGACGCCCGGAATGGTCGATAGCCGCTCGACGAGGAACCGGTTGGCGTAGTCCGACAGCTCCAGCGTGTTGAGCGTCGTCGATGTCATGTTCAGGATGATGATCGGCGAGGAGTCGGCGTTGGCCTTGGCGATCTGCGGCGGATCGGCCTGGTCGGGCAGTTGGCTGACCACGCGACTGGCGGCGTCGCGCACGTCATTGGCGGCCGTCTCCAGGTCGGTGTCGAGCTTGAAGGTGATGTTGATCTGGCTGCGGCCGTCGCGGCTCGACGAGGACACCCGGTCGATGCCCTGGATGCCGCTGACCTGGCGCTCCAGCACCTGGGTGATCCGCTCCTCGACGATCTCGGCCGAGGCGCCGCGATAGGTGGTCGAGATCGACACCACGGGGGGATCGACGCTGGGCAGCTCGCGGACCGGAATGCTCAGGAAGGCCGCCAGGCCGATGACGCAAAGGATGATGGCGGCGACGGCCGCGAAGACCGGCCGCTTGACCGACAGGTCCGACAGCATCAGCCGGCCTTCCGGGTCGGAGCTCCGGCCGGCCGGCCGGCGACCTTGACCGCCTGGCCGTCCTGGATGCGGTTGAGCCCGTCGGCGACCACCCGGTCCCCCGCGCGAACGCCCGTGGTGATCTCGACAAGCCCACCCTCGGTGGCCCCGGTTTGCACGGCTTGTTTGCGGGCCGAGAAGCCGTTGGCGCGCGGCGTGATGACGAAGACGAAGGCCTGGTCGCCTTCGAACTGCACCGCCGCCTCGGGCACGGCCAGACCCTGCCGGGCGCCGTGGGCGATGGACACGCGCATCAGCATGCCGGGCTTGATGCGCCGCCCGGGGTTGGGAAATTCGGCCCGGGCCATGATCGCGCGCGTCGCGGTGTCGATCCGGCTGTCCAGCCTGGCGATGCGCCCCCGGAACACTTCGGCCGGCCAGGCGTCGGCGCGGGCGGCGATGGGCGAGCCCTCTGCCAGCACGGGCACGTAGCGGTCGGGCGCCTGGAAATCGACCCGCACCATCGTCAGGTCATCCAGCGTCACGATCGGCGCGCCCGGGCTGATCAGGGCGCCGGGCGCCACGTCGGTCAGGCCGACCACGCCGGAGAACGGCGCGCGGATCACCCGGTCCAGCTTGCGGGCCCGCGCGGCCTCGACGCCGGCCCGGGCCGTGTCCAGGGCGGAGCGAAACTGCTCGGCCGTGGCCTTGGGCGCGATGCCCTGGTCGGCCAGGCTCTTCCAGCGATCATAGTCTCGTTCGGCCTGGGCCAGCCGCGCCTGGGCCTCGATCAGGCCGGCGTCTTCCTCGCCCGCCTTGAGTTCGACCAGCACCTGGCCCCGGACGACCTGCTGGCCGTCGCTGAAGCGCACGGCCGTCACCAGCTCGCTGGTGTTGGAGGTGATGGTCACCGACTCGCGCCCCTTGGCCACGCCCAGGACATCGATGCTGTCGGCGAAGGGATGGAGGGAAACCACGGCCTGGGACACCGCCGCGGCGCGGGCGCCCCCGCCACCCGGACCGCCCTTGCCCTCGGGTTTCATCGTCGCCAGCTTCAGCGCGCCGCCTGCCAGCATCAGCCCCAGAAAGGCCGCGGCGGCGATGAGGAAGAAATGGCGGCGGATCACGAACGACTCCCGGCGTCGGCGTCACCGGCGACATGCAGACGCACATATAGGGGCATTGCCGTTCGGGTAAACCGGAATGAGATGACGGCCGCGTGTCGGTCTGTTGCGGCGCTGAAACAATCAGAACGCGCGCCAGACGCCGACCACCGGCCCGGCCTCGGCCGGACTGTCCCGCCCCGCCAGTGACTGGCGCCACCCCGCCTGCAGGCGCCAGTCGCCGATGCGACGGACGGCGGACCATTCCAGCTTCACCCACAGCGGTCTGACGGGGTCGCCATTGGCCTGGCCCGCATAGACCTGGGTCAGAAACAACCAGCGGTCCGACGGCTCGACGCCCAGGGTCAGGTCCAGGCGCGCCTCGTCCGGCAGGCCCGAGCGATCCAGCGCGGCAAGCTGGATCTCGGCGAACGCGGGCCGCCCGGCCAGCGTCAGCGACCGGCCCGCCAGCAGCCGCGCCTCGACGTCGGTTCCGCCCGCTCCGGGCCGCGCATAGCCCGCGTTGCGCCCCGCCCCGCCCAGCACGCCGCCGGCGTAGAGGCTGACGACCGAACGCGGGGTGCGCAGGACGGCGTAGCGCAGGCCCAGCTCCACCGGGCCCCGCCCGTCATAGTCGCCGAAGACGTCCTCGCCCCGGGTCCACGCCAGCTTGCCCTGCACCGTGAGACGCCGCGTCAGGCCGCGCTCGGCATAGAGGCTGATCGTCTCGTCCACGTGCGCCGGCATGGGCGCCCGAACGCCGGCGGCGTCGAACGCCTCGTCGGCCCGCGACTGTTCGTATTTCAGGATGGCCAGGGTCTCGCCCGGCGGAACAGGCCAGGCGCCAGCGTTGGCGGAGCCACAGATGCTGGCCGCGGCGAGGGCGAGGACAACGACCCGCGGTGGCAAGAAGAAGGGCCCGCCCCCCTCGAGGGGGAAGGGAACAATCGGCTCTAGGCGTCGTAGCCCGGCAGGCCGCGGTCCAGCTGGCGCAGGCAGCCCGGCCAGGCGAGGTTGCCCATCATGCTGACGCCGCCGCCGACCTGGCCGCGCACGACCGCCTGGGCCGCCTCGGGCGCCAGCAGCACCCCGTCCCGCCCAGCCGAAAGCGCCATGACCTGCTGAGCGCATGCCCGCTCCAGGAAAAACATCCCCGTCCAGCAAGCCGCCGCCGTCGATCCCACCGCCAGGGTGCCGTGGTTGCGCAGCAGCATCAGGGACTTGTCGCCCAAGTCAGCCACAAGTCGTTCGCGCTCGTCAAGATTGAGAGCAATGCCTTCATAGTCGTGATAGGCGAGCGCCGGCAGCACGGCCAAGGCGTTTTGCGAGATCGGCAGCAGTCCGCCCTTCTGCGCGGCGACCGCCACGCCCTGGTCGGAATGCAGATGCATGACGAACATCGCGTCCTCGCGGGCCGCGTGCACCGCCGAATGGATGGTGAAGCCCGCCGGATTGATGAAATAGGGCGTCTCCTGCAGCGCATTGCCCTCGAGGTCGATCTTGACCAGCGAGCTGGCGGTGATCTCGTCGAAGAACATGCCGTAGGGATTGATCAGGAAGTGGTGCTCCGGCCCCGGGATGCGGGCCGAGATATGGGTGAAGATCATGTCGTCCCACCCGTGCAGCGCCACCAGGCGGTAGAGGGCGGCCAGATCGACCCGCGCCCGCCACTCGGCCTCATCGACCTTGCCCTTCAGCGAGCCCACGCCCGTCATCGATCCGTCGGCCATGGCCGTCTCCTCCCGCAGCTTGTCGTTTGCGAGAGAGTCGCGCCACGTGACGCCCGCGTCAAGCGGCGCCCCGGCTTGCGGACAGGCGTTCGAGCGGCCAAGCTGAACGCCAGTCACGAACGCATCGAAGACGTTCGAGGGAGGGCTCCATGACCAACATCACCCGCCGCGGCCTGATGGCCGCGTCCGCCGCCGTCGCCGCCCTGCCGGCCGCCGCCACAGCCAAGCCTAAGCCGGCCGCCGCCGCAGCCTGGACGCCCGACGCAACCACCGTCGCGGCGATGATCCGCAGCAGGGAGATCAGTCCGCTCGAGGCCGTCGAGGCGGCCATTCGCCGGACCGAGGCGCTGCAGCCGACGCTGAACTTCATGGTCAACTCCGACTTCGACCGGGCCCTGGACGCTGCGAAGGCCGGCGGCCAGACCGGTCCGTTCGCGGGCGTGCCGTTCCTGGTCAAGGATCTCAACGACTACGCCGGCACGCCGACCCGCAATGGTTCGGCTGGCAGCTATGGCGCGCCGCCGGCCACGGCCAACGATCCCTGGGTCGATGCGGCGCTGAAGGCCGGCTTCATCGTCATCGGCAAGTCCGCCTCGCCCGAGTTCGGCTATCTGCCGACCACCGAGCCGCTGGCCTATGGCCCCACGCGCAATCCCTGGAACACCGGCCACTCGACCGGCGGGTCATCGGGCGGCGCGGCGGCGGCGGTGTCGGCCGGCGTGGTCAGCATCGCCCACGCCAGCGACGGCGGCGGCTCGATCCGCATCCCGGCGGCCAACTGCGGGCTGTTCGGCTTCAAGCCCTCGCGTGGCCGCCTGGCCGGCAACACCGGGCTGAAGGTCATCGACCTGTCGGTCAACCATGTGGAGACCCATTCGGTGCGCGACTCGGCGGCCATGTTCGCGGCCACCGAACGGACAGACGCGACCGCGCCGTACCGGCCGATCGGCTTCATCCGCAAGCCCTCGCGCCGCAAGCTGCGGATCGGCGTGCTCAGCGCCAGCGGCAACGGCCGCCAGCCCGACGCCGAGGTCCGCGCCGGCCTCGACAGCGCCGTCGGCCTGCTGCAGGCGATGGGCCACCAGGTCAGCGAGACGGGCTGGCCGATCGACTCCGCGCGCTTCGGCCAGGACTTCCTGACCCTGTGGTCGGCCGGGGCGGCGATGGACATCGCCGCCGTGAGCAAGGCCCTGGGGCGGGCGCCCGACCGGTCGATGGCCGAACCCTTCTCCCTGGCGATGGCCGAGCTGATCGCCAAGGCGCCGCAGGGGGCCGTGGACGCCGCCATCGGCCGGCTGGCGGAGGCCTCGGCGGCCTACGACGGCTGGTTCGCGACCTTCGACGTGATCGTCTCGCCAGTGCTGGCCAAGCCGCCCGTGCCGCTGGGCTATGTGTCGGGCGACGTGCCGTTCGCGGTGCTGTCGGAGCGCCTGACCGACTATGTCGGCTACACCCCGCTGCAGAACATCGCCGGCGCCCCGGCCATGAGCGTGCCGCTGCACTGGACCGCCGACGGCCTGCCCGTGGGGGTGCAGTTCGCGGCGAAGGCGGGCAACGACGCGATGCTGTTCCAGCTGGCCTATCAGCTGGAGGCGGCGCGGCCGTGGGCGGGGCGCAAGCCGCCCGTTTTTGCCTGACCCAGTTGCTTGCATAATTCGCCATCATCGACCACAATGCTTGCATGAACAGCAAGCAGCGGAAAACGCTCGCGGCCATTTTCGCCGAGCCGGTTTCCGGCACGGTGGAATGGTCTGCGATCGAGAACCTGCTTGTCGCCGTTGGTTGCGAGGTGATCGAGGGATCAGGGTCGCGCGTGCGGTTCGTGTTCGACGGCATTGTTGCGGCCTTCCATCGGCCGCATCCCGCCAAGGAGGCGAAGCGGTATCAGGTTCGCGACGCCAGGGAGTTCCTGCTCAGGATCGGAGTGAAACCATGAGCGCCATGACCTTCAAGGGCTACGCCGCCCGGGTCGAATACGACGCCGACGATGAAATCTTCACCGGCCGGATCGCCGGGATCGCCGACATCATTGGCTTCCATGCCGATACCGTGGAGGACCTGAAGGCGGCCTTCCACGAAGCGGTGGAAGATTACATCGCGACCTGCGCAAAAGTCGGCAAGCCGCCGCGGAAGCCGTTCTCCGGCCGGCTCATGCTGCGGGTCGATCCAAAGGTCCACGCCGACGCCACGCGCGCGGCCGAACTCGCCGGTCAGAGCCTCAACACCTGGAGCGAGGACGCCCTTCGGCGGGCGGCGCGGGAGGGCTGAGGTACGCCCTACCCCTCCTCGAACACCTTCTTCAGTTCGTTCTTGAGGATCTTGCCGTTGGCGTTGCGCGGCAGGGTCTCGTGCCAGAAGGCGACCTTCACGGGCACCTTGAAGGCGGCCAGGCGGTCGGCGACGAAGGCGCGCAGTTCCTGCTCCGTCGCGGACGCGCCCTCCTTCAGGGTCACGACGGCGCCCGGCTCCTCGCCTAGCGTTTTGTGCGGGATGCCGACCAGGGCCGCGTCCATCACGGCCGGGTGGTCGTAGAGGACGTTCTCGACCTCGATGCAGTAGATGTTCTCGCCGCCGCGGATCAGCATGTCCTTGGCCCGGTCGATGATGAAGCAGAAGCCCTCCTCGTCCAGCCGGGCCAGGTCACCCGTGCGGACCCAGCCATCGACGAAGGTCTGGGCCGTCGCCTCGGGCTTGTTCCAGTAGCCCTTCACCACCTGCGGCCCCTTGCACCACAGCTCGCCGACCGCGCCGATCGGCAGCTCGGTGTAGGGCGCGTCCACCGTCATGATCTTCAGGTCGGTGACCGGCACGGGCGGGCCGCAGCTGTCGGGGCGATGCTCGTAGTCCTCGGCCGAGTTGGAGGTCGCCGTGGCGCTGGTCTCGGTCATGCCCCAGCCGTTGCCGGCGTGGGATTTGGGCCAGACTTCCTTGATCTTGCGCACCAGCTCCGGCGCCGACGGCGCGCCGCCGTAGGCCATGCTCTCGATCGAGCTGAGGTCGTATTTCGCGCGGGCCGGATGCTCGATCAGCTGCCAGGCGATGGTCGGCACGCCGCCGGCGCTGGTCAGCCGCTCGCGCTCGATGATCTGCATCGCCTGCTCGGGATCCCATTTGCGCATCATGGCCAGCTTGCCGCCGGCGTAGAGGGTCGGGTTGAGCACGGCGAAACAGCCAGTCGCGTGGAAGAACGGCACGCTGAGCAGGCTGCCCTTCTGCGGCGCCGTCGGATCGGGCGCGGGCGGGGCCTCGCCGCGACGCAGGAACGGCCGGGCCCCGGCGCTGATGGCCGAGAAGATGTTCGAATTGACGTTGCGCTGGGTCGCCAGGGCGCCCTTGGGCTTACCCGTGGTGCCGGAGGTGTAGAAGATGGTCGCGTCGTCGTCGGCCTCGATCGGGGTCGTCGGCAGCGGCGTATCCGGCAGCCTGGCCCAGTCGTTGGGGCCGCCGATGGCGTCCTCCAGCTTGCTGACGAACGGGTGAGCCACCTCGTCGGTCATGCGGCTGACGAAGACATGCTTGAGATCGGGGCAGTTGGGGAAATGCTCGGCCAGGCGGTCGAACCGCTCGACATCGACGACGCAGACCTTGCTGCCCGAGTCGGTCAGGCCGTATTCGAGCTCGGGCCCGGTCCACCAGGCGTTCAGCGGCGTGACGATGGCGCCCAGGCTGGCGGCGGCATAGAAGGCCACCGGCCATTCGGGCAGGTTGCGCATGACGATGGCGACCCGGTCGCCCTTAACCACGCCCTTGTCCGCCAGCGTCCTGGCGAAGGTCGCCACCGCCCGGTGAAAGGCCTCGAAGCTGACGCGCTCGGTCTCATGCACAAGGAAGATCTTGTCGCCGTGGGCCCGGCCGACGGTCACCACGTCGCGAATGCTCGGCGGCGCGTTCTTCCAGACCCGGGTCTTCACGCCGCGGATCTCGATTTCTTCCATCTCGGTGGGCATGCCCGGCGCGGTGAGGATGGCGTAGGCCTCCCGCACGGTCATCACGGGCCACGGCTTCTCGGACGCGACGGCGTCGGTCATGCAAAATCTCCCTGGAACGAAAGAAGGGCGTTCTTGCCGACGCCTCACGCCGTCCAAAGCACAGGCGCGGCGGGCATGCAAACACCTGTTTGATCTATCGATCCACCGAGAGGGTTTGGACGATGAAATCGAGATAGGCGCGGGCCTTCCGGGGCAGCTCGCGGGCCGCCCAGACGGCGTGCAGTTCGAGCGGCGGCCCGCTCCAGCCGGGCAGGACCCTGACCAGCCGACCATCGGCGATCAACGGATCGACGAGGAAGGACGGTAGCAGCGCGACACCCAGTCCCTGCAGCGCCAGATCCAGCACGGCCTCGCCGGAGTTGGCGCGCGACTCGCCCTTGATCTCGACCTGGACCATCCGTCGCCCATCCGAGAGCGGCCAGCGGCGGCCGTAGCTGAGGCCGGTGAAGTCGAGTGTTCGGCAGTCGTTGAGGTCGTGCGGTGTCACGGCCTGTCCATGGCGCGCCACGAAATCCGGCGAGGCCGCCAGCCGCCTGTCATAGGCGCCGAGCCGGCGAGCGGTCAGGCGCGAATCCTCCATCGGGCCCAGCCGGAACGTCAGGTCCACCGCATCAACCACCGGATCAATCCGTTCGTCCTTGAGGACGTACTCCACCCGCATGAGCGGCCAGGCGCGCAGGAAGTCGGCCGTCCGCGGTATCAGCCGGCTGCGGCCGAACGCCACCGAGCCGGCGACCCGCAAAAGTCCGGTCGGGATGCGATCCAGACCACGCACTGTCGTTTCCAGCCCATCCAGTTCAGCCAACAAGGCGCGGGCGCGGTCCAGCGCCAGATGGCCGGCCTCGGTCAGGGTCAGGCTGCGGGTGGAGCGGGCAAATAGCCGGGCCCCGAGCTGTGTTTCGAGTGCGCCGAGCAGACGGCTGGCGGCCGGCTGAGTCAGGCCCATCTCCCGGGCCGCGCCAGAGATCACCCCCGTCTCGGCGGCGCGGACGAACAGGCGGTAGGCGTCAAGGCGATCCATTCATGTGCCAATCGCATGAATTTGATGCAAAACCACAGGATTATCACCGCAATGTTGTGGCGCCATAAGCCCCTGCATGGCCCAATTTCCGCTCCATACCCGCGCCACCGCCCCGTTCGAGGCCAAGGCGATCCTCGACCAGACCAGCCAGGCCATGGGCTACGTCCCTGCCCTGATCGCCCAGATGGCCGAAGCGCCGGCGCTGCTGGAGGGTTATGCCGCCCTGTCGGCGATCTTCCGAAAGACCGCGTTCCCGCCCGCCGAACAACAGCTGGTGCTGCTGACCGTCTCGGTCGAGCACGAGAGCCACTACTGCACGCCCGCCCACACGGTCCGGGCCCGGGACGCCACGCTGGACGAGGCGGTGATCACCGCCATCCGCGCCGGCCGTTCCATCGCCGACCCGCGCCTTGAGGCGTTGCGACTGTTCACTCTGAAGATGGTTCGCGAGCGCGGCTTCCTCGCTGACGCCGACCTCGACACCTTCATCGCCGCCGGTTTCACCCGCGCCAACGCCCTGGAAATCACCCTCGCCGTCGGCCTCAAGACCCTGTCGAACTACGTCAACCACATCGCCGAAACCCCGCTTGACCCCCAGCTCGTCGCCGACGCCATCGGTGGCGAACGGTGCGTCGCCTGAAGGAGCCCCCGCAATGAAGCGTCTGATCCTGGCCCTGGCGCTCGCCGCCGCCCTCCCCGGCGCGGCCCTGGCCGCCAAGCCGCCCGTCTACACCGCGCCGTTCTCGCCGGTCGGCGCGGGCGGCTATGACGTGGTGGCCTATTTCACCGTCGGTCATCCGGTGAAGGGCGACCCGAAATACGCCACCGACTGGAAGGGTGTCAGCTGGCGGTTCTCTTCGGCGGCCAACCTGGCGAAGTTCAGGGCCAACCCGGCCGCCTACGCGCCACAATACGGCGGCTACTGCGCCTGGGCCGTGGCCCATGACTATACGGCCAAGGGTGATCCGTTGAGCTGGAAGGTCGTCGGCGGCAAGCTGTACCTCAACTACAACGCCGAAATTCAGGGAAAGTGGGTCAAGGACATCCCTGGCTACGTCCGCCAGGGCGACGCCAACTGGCCCAACGTCCTGAACAAATGAGCGCCGCCATGAAACGCATCCTGAAATACCTGCCCGACCTGATGGCCGTGTTCATGGCCGTGATCTTCCTCGACAGCCTGCGCTACAAGTTCACCGACCATCCCAAGACCCAGGTGATCTTCGGCCTGCTCGACGGCTGGGCCAAAGGCCTTGGCGCGCCGGGCCTGTTCGCCCACACCGGCCTGTTCTCGCAGTATGTGATCGGGTCGATCGAGCTGCTGGCCTCGACCCTGTTGATCGTTGGCCTGCATCCCATGTTCAAACACCTGCAGGCCGGCGGCGCGCTGGCCGGGTTGCTGGTGATGGCGGGCGCGGTCAGCTTCCACCTGTTCACGCCGCTGGGAACCGACCCCAACCACGACGGCGGCGGCCTGTTCATCGTCGCCTGCACGAACCTGGCCTTCGCCGCGCTGCTGCTGGCGGTGTTCCGGCGGGCGGCGCTGGCGGAGCTGGGCCGGCGGGTCGGGGCGGTGTTGCGGCCGAGCTGAGGCTCCTCCCTCCCCTTCATGGGGAGGGACGTCGGCAAAGCCGACAGGGTGGGGAAGTGTCGTGCCGTGCTGGATGTTCCATCGACGCGTCCAACTTCCCCACCCGTCCGGGCTTTGCCCGTCCACCCTCCCCATGAAGGGGAGGGAAAGACGCCCTACCCCACGCTGGCCAGTCGTTCGAGCGCCGCTTCCAGCCTGGCCTTGGCGGCTTGCGCCTCGGCGAGCTTTTCGCGGTTTTCCTCGATGACCTCTTCCTTGGCCTTGGCCAGGAAGTCCGGGTTGCCGAGCTTCTTGTTGGTTCGTTCGATGTCGCTGGCGTGGCCGGCGATGTCCTTGGTCAGGCGGGCGCGCTCGGCGGCCAGGTCGATGAAGTCGGCGATGGCGATGGCGGCGGTGGCCTCGCCGAGGGTGAAGGGCGCCGAGCCGGCGGGCGGGTCGCCCTCCTCGGCCGAGCCCAGACGGCCGAGCGTCAGGATCAGGTCGCGATGGCGGGCCAGCCGCGCGCGGGTCTCCTCGCTGGCGCCGGACAGGGTCAGCGGCACGCGGGCGCCCGGCGGGACGTTCATCTCGGCGCGGATCGAGCGGACCTCGGTGACCAGATCGACCAGCCAGCCGATCTCGGCCTGGGCGCCCGCGTCGATCCAGGCTTCCGGCAGGTCGGGCCAGCGGGCGGTCATCAGGAAGCCCTCGCGGGCCAGCCCCTCTTCAGCGGTCTTGTCCCACAGCTCCTCGGTGATGAACGGCATGACCGGATGCAGCAGCAGCAGGCACTGGTCGAGCACCCAGGCGGTCATGGCCTGGGTCTCGGCCTTCGCCGCCGCGTCCGACCCGTTGAGGATCGGCTTGGCCAGCTCGACGTACCAGTCGCAGTAGACGTTCCAGATGAAGCGGTAGAGGGCGTTCGCCGCGTCGCTGAAGGCGCAGGCGTCGAGCGCCCGGGTGACCTCGGCCGCCGTCCTGACCGTCTCGCCGCGGATCCATTTGTTGATCGTCTGGGTCACGCCGGCCGGGTCGAAACCCGCCACGCGGACGCACCCATTCATCTGGGCGAAGCGGGTCGCGTTCCACAGCTTGGTGCCGAAATTGCGATAGCCTTCAATGCGCTGTGTTGACAGCTTGATGTCGCGCGCCTGGCCCGACATGGCCGTCAGGGTGAAGCGCACGGCGTCGCAGCCATATTGGTCGATGAGCTCCAGCGGGTCCATAACGTTGCCCTTGGACTTGCTCATCTTGGCCCCGGACGCGTCGCGCACCAGGGCGTTGATGACCACCCGCTGGAACGGAACCTCGCCCGTGAAGTGCAGCCCCATCATCATCATCCGGGCGACCCAGAAGAAGATGATGTCGAAACCGGTGACCAGGGTGTGGGTCGGGTAGAACCGCGCCAGGTCGGCCGTCTTCTCCGGCCAGCCGAGGGTCGAGAACGGCCACAGGCCGGACGAGAACCAGGTGTCGAGGACGTCTTCGTCCTGCCTCAACGCCTTGCCGCCGGCAGCGGCGCGCGCGGCATCCTCCGTCTCCTCGACATAGACGTTTCCGTCTTCATCAAACCACGCCGGGATCCGGTGGCCCCACCACAGCTGGCGGCTGATGCACCAGGGCTGGATGTTGCGCATCCACTCGAAATAGGTCTTGTCCCAGTTCTTCGGCTCGAAGACGGTCGCGCCCTCCTCGACGGCCTTGATGGCCGGCCTGGCGAGAGTTTCGGCATCGACGTACCACTGGTCGGTCAGCCAGGGCTCGATGACCACGCCGGAGCGGTCGCCGTGCGGCACCATGTGGCGGGTCTTCTCGATGCCCTTGAGCAGCTCAAGCTCTTCGAACCGCGCGATGATCATCTTGCGCACGACGAAGCGGTCGTGGCCGACGAACTCGGCCGGCGCGTTCTCGTTCACCTTGCCGAAGGCGTCGAGGATGTTGATCGCCTCCAGGCCATGCCGCTTGCCGACCTCGAAGTCGTTGAAATCGTGGGCCGGGGTGATCTTCACCGCGCCCGAGCCCTTGGTCGGGTCGGCATAGTCGTCGGCGACGATCGGGATCGAGCGGCCGACGATCGGCAGCTTCACCGTCTTGCCGACCAGATCCTTGTAGCGCTCGTCATCGGGGTGCACGGCGACCGCCGTGTCGCCCAGCATGGTCTCGGGCCGGGTGGTGGCCACGACGATATAGTTTCGCGTCTCCCACGCCGTGGCCTTGCCGTCGTCGTCGAAGGCGACCGGGTATTGATAGGTGACCCCGTCCTCCAGCGGATAGGCGAAGTGCCAGTAGGCGCCATCGACCTCCTTCTGCTCGACCTCGAGGTCGGAGATGGCCGTCTGGAACTGCGGGTCCCAGTTCACCAGCCGCTTGTCGCGATAGATCAGGCCGTCCTTGTAGAGCTGGACGAACACCTTGCGGACGGCGGCCGACAGCCCCTCGTCGAGCGTGAACCGCTCGCGCGACCAGTCGCAGCTGGCGCCGAGCCGGCGCAGCTGGTTGACGATCACCCCGCCGCTCTCGGCCTTCCATTCCCAGACCTTGGCCACGAAGGCGTCGCGGCCCATGTCGCGGCGGCCGACATTGCCGGCGGCGGCCAGCTGGCGTTCGACGACCATCTGGGTGGCGATGCCGGCGTGGTCGGTCCCCGGCAGCCACAGCGCCGCCTTGCCGCGCATGCGCTCGAAGCGAATCAGTACGTCCTGCAGCGTGTTGTTCAGCGCATGGCCGATGTGCAGGCTGCCCGTGACGTTGGGCGGCGGGATGACGATGCTGAACGGCTCGGCGGCCGGATCGTCGGTCGGGGCGAACGCGCCAGACTCCTCCCAGGCCTTGTAGAGGCGCGGTTCAACGGTCTGGGGATCGAAGGTCTTGTCGAGCATGGGAAGGTTCACGAACGAAAACGGCGGCGCGCTGGCTGCGGCCGCCGGTCTCTATCAGGGGTGATCGGGATCGCGAAGCGGCCAAGCGTCGCTCCGGCTGAAGAGCGCGCCCTATCTGGAGAGCTTGTCGCGTACGATCTGCTCAACGAGACGGGGCAGGTTCTGGTCGGCCCATTCGTTGAGCTTGGGCTCGAGAATGCTGCGGACCAGCTCCTCGATGGTCGTGCCGCCGGAGATCGAGGCGGCGCCCATGGCGTAGGTCGGAGCGGGCGCGGGCGCTGGCGCGGGTGCGGGTTCGGGCGCGGCCATGAAGGCCGGCTCTGGCTCGGGCTCTGGTTCCCAGGCGGGCTCCGGCGCGGCCTTGGGGGGCGTGTAGACATCCAGGTCGCCGACCGTTTCGACATCGTCGGCGGCGGCCTCGATCGCTTCGGTCAGTTCGAGGACGTCGTCGTCCTCCGGCTCCACGGGCGCTGGCGCTGGCGCGGGTTCCGGCGCGGCGGCCATGACGACCGGCTGTGCCTCGATCGGCGCGGCCGCCTCGGCGGGCGGCGCGTCGTCCTCGGAGATAATGCGCCGGATGGAGGCGAGAATCTCCTCCATCGTCGGTTCCTGGGCGGTCTGTTCGGACATGGGCGAGCCGTACCTGCGAGAGGCGATTCCAATAGCCTAGCGTAAGCGCGCGCCGACGATCCTGCAAACGCCGAACACGCGCTTTTGCGCGCTGTCTGGACGACGGGGTTTAATTCGAGGTCGAGACCGGCGCATCGACCGAGCCTTCGGCCGGCGGCGCCGGTCGCGGCGGGGCGCCGACGCGGTCGATCAGCTCGATGGCCGGATCCCACGGCGTCCAGCCCAGCTGGTGGCTGAAGACCTTGCCATTGGCCGTCACGTCGTACTGGGCGACGTCCGGCGTCAGGTAGCGCGCCTCCAGCTTGCCCATGGCCGACAGCAGCACCGCGGCGGCCACGTATTCGTCGTGACGGGCGTTGACCAGCGACAGCTCGGCGTTGCGCAGCTCCTGCTCGGCGTTGAGCACGTCCAGCGTGGTGCGCAGGCCGACCTGGGCCTCCTGGCGCACGCCCTCGAACGCGATGCGGGCGGCGCGGACCTGTTCCTCGTTGGCCGCCAGGTTGGCGCGGGCGCCGACCAGGCTGTTCCAGGCCTGGGACACCGTGCGCAGCACGCCACGGCGGGTTTCCTCGATGGCCTGACGATCGGCGTTGTTGCTCTCTTGCGCCGCGCGCACCTGCGAATTGATCAGGCCGCCGGTGAACAGCGGCACGCTGACGGCCACCCGGCCGCTGACGCTGCGCTGATAGTCGTCGAACGCCCCACCCGCGCCGCCCGGCGCGAGCGGCGAGGTCGAAGCATCGAAGCCCAGCGTGCCCGACGCGGTGACCGTCGGCCGGCGAGCCGAACGAGCCGTGGCCACGCGGGCGGCGCTGGCGCGCTCGGCGTATTCCGCGCCGAGGATCTCGGCGTTGTTCTGCTCGGCCGCATCGAACG
This sequence comes from Caulobacter sp., assembly GCA_030645575.1. Classification (GTDB taxonomy): domain Bacteria; phylum Pseudomonadota; class Alphaproteobacteria; order Caulobacterales; family Caulobacteraceae; genus Caulobacter. The sequence continues at coordinate 19,547 of JAUSMJ010000079.1, forward strand.
CCGCCTCGATGGCCGGCGGCAGGAAGGTCTCCAGCGAGGGCTCGGCCGCCAGGTCGCCGGGGTTCTGGCCGACCACGGCGGCGTAGGACGCGCGGCTGATGGCCAGCTGCGCCTGGGCCGAGGCCAGCGAGGCTTTCGCCGCGGCGAGGCGGGCCTCGGCCTGGGCCACGTCGGTGCGGGTGATTTCGCCGACCTCGAAGCGGGCCCTGGCCTCGTCAAGCTGCCGCTGCAGCACGGCGACGTTTTCCTGGCTGATGCGCAGGCGCTCCTGATCGCGGCGCACATCGACATAGGCGGTGATCACGGCCTGGATGACGCTGGCCTCGACGCTGCGCAGGCCTTGCTGGCCGGTCATCACGTCGGCTTCCGCGGCGCTGATCTGCGAGGACACCCGCCCGCCGGTGTAGAGCGGCTGGCTGACCGTGATCCCCGCGCCGCTGGCGCGGGCGGCGTCGCCGTCGTTCTGACCGTCCGACGTGGCCACGTCGGCCGAGGCCGAAACCTGTGGTCGCAGGCCGGTGCGGGCCTGGACAATGCTTTCGTCGAGGGCGCGCTGGCTGGCGCGCTGACCCTGCAGGGTCGGGTTGGTCTGGTAGGCCAGGGCGATGGCGTCGGCCAGTGTTTCGGCGGACGCGACCTGGGCGGCGCCCGCCATCAGACCGAAGCTGCAAACGGCGGCGAGAAGGCCCGCGCGACGACTCTTCAACATGAATTATCCCCAAGGACCTACAAGCCAGGCGATCCCTTATATGATCGCCTGTAATGGCCGTCGCCAGAGGCGACCAGTTAAGCTTTTTTCACACGCCCATTGCGGGCTTGTTTCATAGTCCGCCAACTAGAAGGCGAAACCGTGAACGGGTTCAAATCCGGCCAGCCAGGGCGGCGTCGAATCAAACACGGCACGGCCGCCGACGCCGTCGTCCGCGCGGACATATACAACCGCCTTGCCCACCGGGCCGTTGCGCTCGATCACGCCCAGCCGCCCGCCCCTGGCGAGCGCCGACTTCCAGCTGTCGGGCGTCCGCGCCACGGCGCCCTCGCAGATGACGATATCGAAGGACCCGGCCGGCGCGGCGGACAGGTCGCCGTCGTCCAGCCGCGTCACCGTGACACCCATGGCGTCCAGCACCGTCGCCGCATAAGGGGCGGAGATGGCCAACGCGGTCTCGCCCGCTTTCGGCTGCAGCGCCTGCAGCAGCTTGGCCACGTCGCGCGGACGCAGCAGCCAGCGGCCCGGCGCGTATTCGACCTCGGCGTCGGCGTAGGCGGCGAAGGCCTTGTCCGCCGGCAGCAGGGCTTCCCGCGAGACAGCGCGGAAGGCGTCCTGCAGCGCCAGGTCGGTGACGTCGGAGGGCCGCACCTGGCTCTCGACCATGTTCAGCCGGGCGGCGGCGAAGTCGGCGCTCATGCGGGTCCTCTGGCGGTGCGAAACATGACTCTGTTGGCGCGGCTTATAGGTCCGGCGGTAACGGGAACGCAATGCGAGCGTGGCAAGCCATTGTAAGGCGACGTCGGCTCTGGTAGCGATCCGCCCCTTCCCGACGCGACCGCCCGCGCCGGTGATGACCAAGACAAGGCCTGGTGGCGGAGTGGTTACGCAGCGGACTGCAAATCCGCGCACCCCGGTTCGATTCCGGGCCAGGCCTCCATTCTGCTTCGCCCTCCGGGCTTCGCAGAACAAGTCCCGCTTTCTCATTCGAAGCAGAATGCCCTTCGAAGCCTTGGCGAAGAAGGGCGACTCCCCTGTCATTTCGGCGCCGAGCCGGGGGTTTCGAGCGACTTCAGATAGGCGATCAGGGCCTGCAGATCGGCCGGCTCGTAGGCCTTGATCGGCATGGCCTCGTGGCCGACGACGATGCCCTCGGCGAGGGATTCGGCGAGATCGCCGACATCGAATCGCTGATGCAGATCCCGCCATCGCGGCGCGCCCTCAAGCGGGCTTTCGCCCTGGCGGCCGATCGCGTGGCAGGAGGAGCAGTCGCGGTCGGCGATCACCAGCCCCAGCGCCGCCGGGTCCGCGACCGCCGGCGCCGGTGTCTGCGCCAGAGTCGGCCGGCCGGGCGCCGCCACGACCGCCGCCGCCAGGACCAGCAGAACCCCCGGCAGGAGGCCTTTCGAGATGAGATTGCGACCGATCATGACCAACTCCGGACAGGGCCGGCACCGTCCGCCGTCGCGAGCCGCCCGGCCTTGATCGGAGTCAAATCCGGACGCGTATCCGCGCCCGCCCCGTTAACCTTCGATTCACCACGCGGGCGCACCTTTCGACTGTCTTCCATGAAGGCATCCCACCATCACCGACTTTGAACAGCCCGGCCTCACCCGCCGGGCTCTTTTTCGCGCGGGCCGCGGATGCAAGTCGCTTGCGCCCCACCCCGGCCAAAGCTATACGCACCGACCTTCCTGAGATGCGTGATCCGCGGTAGCTCAGTGGTAGAGCAGCCGACTGTTAATCGGCTGGTCGTAGGTTCGAATCCTACCCGCGGAGCCATCCCTTGTCGCCGGCGCGCCCTTTCGGCGCGGCGCCTGCCAGACGGACATCCCCGCCCGAATAGTTCAGTCCCTGGGCTTGAGATCCGGACGCGAGGCCAGAAAGGCCGCCTTTTCCGCCGGCGTGAGAACCTTGCCCGGCTTGCGGCGCGCGACCTTCGGCGTCGGCGGGGCGAAGGTTCCGGCCGGCGCCGGCGCCGGCTTGAGGTCGCCGAAGCGCTTGATCGGTGGTTTCATCCCAGCCCGCCTCGACCTGGCCCCCGGAAGCGCGGGCGCCCGACCTTCATCGCAGGTTCCGCCGCGAATCCCCAGCGGCTATTGTCGCGGGCCACGGATCCTCGATCCCGCCGGGCTTTCGGATGACCTCACCCGCCTTCACCCTGTTCGACACCGCCATCGGCCGCTGCGGCCTGGCCTGGGGCGAGGCCGGGATCGTCGGCGCGGCCCTGCCCGGCCCGGATGACGCCCAGCTGCGTCGCCGTTTCGCCGAACGGTTCCCTGGCGCGACCGAATCGGTCCCTCCGCCGATGCTGGAAGCGGTCATCGCCGCCATCGTGACCCTGATGGACGGCGGCAGGCCGGACCTGTCCGGCGCGCCGCTCGACCTGTCGGCGGCGCCGCCGTTCCACCAGCGGGTCTACGCCGTGGCGCGCCGGATCCCGCCGGGCCAGACCATGACCTATGGCGAGATCGCCCAGGCCCTCGGCGAGCCGCGCGAGGCGGCGCGGGCGGTCGGCGAGGCCATGGCCCGCAACCCGATCCCGATCCTCATGCCCTGCCATCGCGTGCTCGGCGCGAATGGCAGGCCCGGCGGCTTCTCGGCCCCGGGCGGGGTCGAGACCAAGCTGAAGATGCTGTCGATCGAGGGCGCGAAGGTGGGGGAGACGCCGACGCTGTTTGATGCGCTGCCATTGGCGGTGAAGCCTCGATAGGGGACTGGACTTCATGTCCCTTGGGACTTGATGTCCTGTCCCCGTCAGCGCCCGAAGGGACAGGCTAAGCAGTCCCAAGGGACAGCTAAGCCAGCCGCCTGCTCAATCCACCGCCACCGTGTAATTCAGGGCCAGCCGGCCGCCGTCGGGGTAGATGGTCTGGCCGGTCATATAGCTGGCGTCGTCGCTGGCCAGGAACACCGCCACCCGGCCGATCTCGCGCGGTTCGCCGATGCGCTTTAGCGGGGTCCGCGCCAGGACGCCGCGTTTGGCGGCTTCGTCCTTGAACACCCCCTTGAGGATCTCGGTCGCGATGGTGCCCGGGCCGATGGCGTTGACCCGGATGCCGTGGTCGGCGAGGCCCAGAGCCATGGTCTTGGTCAGCTGGTTGATCGCGCCCTTGCTGGTCACGTAGGGGACCTGACCGGGGATAGCCAGCACGGCGTTGACCGAGCTCATGTTGATGATCGCGCCAGGCTTGCCGGCGGCGACCAGCGCCCGGGCCACGGCCTGGCCGATAACGAACGCCGCCCGGACGTTGACCGCCAGCACCGCGTCGAAATCCTCAAGCGTGGTGGTCAGGATGTCGCCGGGCCGAAGGATGCCGGCGTTGTTGATCAGGATGTCGATGACGCCCAGCTCGGCGCTCGCCCGGGCCACGGCCACCCGGGCCGCCTCCGCGTCGGCGACGTCGCAGGCGATGGCGCTCGTCCGGCGGCCGGTCTCCGCGGCGATGGCCTCGGCGGCGGCCTTCACCCCGTCGGCGTCGCGATCGAGCAGCGCCACGTCCGCCCCCTCCCGCGCCAGTTCCTGCGCGCAGGCCAGGCCGATGCCGTGGGCGGCGCCGGTGACCAGGGCGATGCGACCAGCCAGCCGCATCACCACACCCCGACGTTGGGCATCGAGGCCCAGGGCTCGGCCGGCGGCAGCGCGTCGCCCTTCTGCAGCAGCTCGATGGAGATGTTGTCGGGCGAGCGGACAAAGGCCATGCGGCCGTCGCGCGGCGGCCGGTTGATCGTCACCCCGCCGTCCATCAGCCGCTGGCAGGCGGCGTAGATGTCATCGACCGCATAGGCCAGGTGGCCGAAGTTGCGGCCTCCGTCATAGGCCTCGTCGTCCCAGTTCCAGGTCAGCTCGACCGTCGGGGCGCGATTCGCCTTCGCCGCCTCCAGGTCGTCGGGCGCGGCCAGAAAGACCAGGGTGAACCGCCCGGCCTCGACATCGACGCGCGAGACCTGGGCCAGGCCCAGGCTGTCGCGATAGAAGGCCAGGGCGGCGTCCAGATCGCGGACCCGGACCATGGTGTGGAGATACTGCATCGAGGCGCCTCAGGTGACTTTGGAGCGTTGGCGGAAAGCCGGATCGTCATAGGCCCGCGACCGCACGACTTCCACCAGCAGATCGGCGGCGCGGGCGACCTCGGCGAACGACAGCGGCAGGGGTGAGAGACCAAAGCGCATGGTCCCCGGTTCGCGGTAGTCTCCGATCACACCCCGGCTGATCAGGCACTGGACGATGGCGAAGGCGTCAGGATGGTGGAAGGCGACGTGCCCGCCCCGCCGCGCGCTATCCGCCGGGCTTTCCAGAATCAGCGCATCGCCGACCCGGTCGATGAACAGGTCGCCAAGGGCCCGGGCCTTGGCCGCCGCCGCCGCGGCGCCCGCCTCCAGCGCCAGGTCGACGCCGCCCTCCAGCGCCGCGAGGCTGAGCATCGGCGGCGTGCCGCAGGCGAACCGCGCGACGCCGGCGGCCGGGTCGTAGCGGTCCTCGAACGCGAACGGCCGGGCATGGCCGAACCAGCCGGCCAGCGGCGAGAGCAGCGTCCCCTGATGCCGCCGGGCGACGAACAGGAAGGCCGGGGCCCCGGGCCCGCCGTTGAGGTACTTGTAGCCGCAGCCGACCGCCAGGTCGGCGTTGCAGCCGTTCAGATCGACGTCGAGGACGCCCGTGCCGTGGCTGAGATCCCAGAGCACCAGCGCGCCGGCCGCCTGGGCCCGGGCCGTCAGGGCCGCCATGTCGCGCACCGCGCCGCTACGGTAGTGCGCATGGCATAGCACCAGCAAGGCCACCTCGCCGGTGATCGCCGCCTCCAGCGCCTCGCCCTCGGCCAGCGCCAGCCGACGCCCGCCGCCCAGGGTGCGGATCGCCCCTTCGAGCATGTAGAGATCTGTCGGGAAGTCGCCCGGCGCGCTGAGCACGACCGGCCGGTCTGGCCGCGCCTGCATCGCCGCGACGGCCAGCTTGTAGAGATTGGCCGAGGTCGAATCGGCGACGATCACCTCGTCGGGCCGCGCACCGATCAGGCCGGCGATCTTGCCGCCCACGCGGGCCGGCGCGCCGATCCAGTCGTGGCTGTTCCAGCCGCGCACGAGGCTCTCGCCCCATTCGTCGCGGACCATCCGGGCGACCCGCTCGGCCGACGCCTTCGGCAGGGGGCCCAGCGAATTGCCCGCCAGATAGATCATCTCCCGCGGGCGCTCGAAAGCGTCCCGGAAGCGCGCCAGCGGGTCGGCGGCGTCCAGCGCGGCGAGATCGGGCCTTGGGCTCATGCGTGACTTATCCGCCGCGGTTTGCCGCCCGACCAGTGCGCAAAACGGAACATTTCAGGAATTTCATTTGCGAATTCCCCGCAAAGCCGGCTACCGAACACTGTTCAGATCGCTCCGGGGAGCTGATACCAGGCGCGCGTCGCGCGCCCGGCGCCCGGGTTGCGCCCCGGGAATAGAGATGCAGATCAAACGCTCATACCTGATCGCCGGCGCCGTGCTGGCCGTGCCGCTGTTCTTCTTCACCGGCTGCACGATCATCAAGACCCTGTCGCCCAAGCCGAAGCCGGCCGTGGCCTCGGCTTCGTCCGCGGCCAAGGCCGAGGCGCCGCTGGTCAAGGTCGCCCTGATCCAGGAGACCCAGCGGCCCTACGTGGTGTCCGTGCGCGGTCGCACCGACGCCAACAAGACCGTCGTGGTGCGGGCCGAGACGGCCGGCCCCGTGGCCGCGACCCCGGCGCGCGAAGGCTCCTTCGTGGCCAGGGGCGCGGTGCTCTGCCGCCTGTCCGTGGACGCGCGCCAGGCGACCGTCGATCAAGCCCGAGCGGCCCTCAAGTCGCGGCAGCTGCAGCGCGAGGCCTCCGAACGCCTCGCCGCCCAGGGCTACCGGTCCCAGACCCAGGTGCTGCAGGACCAGGCCAATCTCGACGCGGCCTCCGCGGCCGTCCGCCAGGCCGAGGTGGCGCTGGAACAGGTCAATGTGCGCGCGCCGTTCGCCGGCGTGTTCGACAGCCGCGACGCCGAGGTCGGTTCCTACCTGGCGCCGGGCGCGCCCTGCGGCACGATGATCCAGCTGGATCCGCTGGTGATCCTCGTCGATGTCTCCGAGGCCGAGGTCGGCGGCATCCGTGTCGGCGCCGCGGTTTCGGCGGTCCTCGTCTCGGGCGAGAGCATCACGGGCCGGGTGCGGTCGGTCGGCCGCAACGCCGACCCGGCGACGCGCACCTACCGCGTCGAGATCGAGGCCCGCAATCCCGGCCTGCGCGTGCGCTCGGGCCTGTCGGCGGACGTCAAGATCACCGTTGGCGCGGGACCGGCCATGCTGGTGCCGGCCGCCACCCTGGTGCTCGATTCCGCCGGACGGCAGGGCATCCGCTACGTCCGTAACGACGGCGCCGTCGGCTTTGCCGCCGTCCAGGTGCTGGACGAGTCGTCGGACGGCATCTGGATCACCGGCCTGCGCGGTCCGGCCCAGGTGATCATCGCCGGCCAGTCCTACGTGTCCGAAGGCCAGAAGGTTCGCGCGTCGGCCCGCTGAAAAGCGGCCGGTCGCCAGGAGATGAAGTGAGATGATCGGAGCCCTGGTCGACGGCGCAATCAAGCGGCGCAAGGTCGTGCTCGGCATCGCCGCGATCGCGTCCCTGTTCGGCCTGTTCGCCTACATGAACCTGCCGCGGGAATCGTCACCGAACATCCCGGTGCCGTTCATCGCCATCACCGTGCCCTATCCCGGCGTCAGCCCGGAGGACTCGGAGCGCCTGCTGGTGCGCCCGCTCGAGCGCGAGCTGCAGTCCCTCGAGGGGCTGAAGGAGATGAACGCGGTCGCCCAGCAGAACGCCGCCACCGTGGTGCTGGAGTTCGAGGTCAACTTCGACAAGGACAAGGTGCTGCAGGACGTCCGGGCCAAGGTCGATCTGGCCCGCGGCCGGTTCCCGCCCGACGCCGAAGAAGCGATCATCCAGGAAAACAACGTCAACGACGACCCCGTGCTGGGCATCATGCTGTCGGGCGCCGCGCCCGAGCGGGCCCTGTACCAGACCGCCCGCGAGCTGCAGGACCGCATCGAGAGCCTGGAGGGCGTGCTGCGCACCGACCTGGGCGGCGGCCGCGAGGAGCTGCTCGAGGTCACCATCGACCCCGTGCGGATGGAGGCGGCCAACGTCACGGCCGGCGAGCTGGCGCTGGTCATCGGCCGCAACAACCAGCTGGTGCCGGCCGGCAATCTGCAGACCGAGGGCGGCAAGTTCGCGGTCAAGGTGCCGGGCGTCATCGAGAAGCCCGAAGACATCCTCGCCCTGCCGATCAAGAAGAACGGCGACCGCCTGATCACGGTCGGCGACATCGGCGAGGTGCGGCGGACGTTCAAGGAACCCACGCGGATCACCCGCTTCAACGGCCAGCCGGCCTTCGCCATCGACGTGGTCAAGCGGTCGGGGGCCAACGTGCTCGACACCGTGGCGGCCGTCCGCAAGGTGGTCGAGACCGAGCAGAAACGCTGGCCCGAGACGATCAAGGTCGACTTCACCTACGACGAAAGCGAGTTCATCAACCGCGGCCTGGTGGTGCTGGAGTCGGGCCTGATCACGGCGACCATCCTGGTCATGGTGATCATCATCGCCAGCCTGGGCCTGCGCCAGGGGCTGATGGTCGGGCTGGCGATTCCGCTGTGCTTCATGATCGCCTTCCTGCTGCTGCAGGCGTTCGGCATCACCCTGAACCAGATGGTCATGTTCGGCCTGATCCTGGCCGTGGGGATCCTGGTCGATGGCGGCATCGTGGTGGTCGAGTACGCAGACCGCAAACAGGCCGAGGGGATGGCCAAGCAGGAGGCCTTCGCGGCCGCCAGCAAGCGCATGTTCTGGCCCGTGGTCAACGGCACCCTGACCACGCTGTGCGCCTTCATCCCGTTCATGTTCTGGAACTCGATCGCCGGGAAGTTCATGAGCTACCTGCCGATCACCCTGTTCATGGTGCTCGGCGCATCGATCTTCGTGGCCCTGATCTTCACCCCGGCTCTGGGCTCGATCGCCGGCCGCAAGACCGGGATCGACGAGGAGCATCTGGAGGAGATCCACAAGTCCGAGCACGGCGATCCGCGCAAGATGTCGGGCTTCATGGGCTGGTACGCGCGCATCCTGTGGTCGTCCGGCCACCATCCGTTCCGCGTGACGGCCGTGGCCATGCTGGTGATCGTCTCGATCTTCATGTGGTTCGTGAAGACGCCACACCGCAGCGAATTCTTCCTCGACCAGGACCCCGAATGGGCCACGGTCTACGTCAAGGCGCGGGGCAATCTGTCGACCGAGGCGGCCAACGCCCTGACCCAGCAGGTCGAGGCGCGGCTGGTCGGGGTCAAGGGCGTGGAGTCGATCTACGCCTCCGCCGGCCTGTTCAACGGCTTCGGCTTCGGCGGCCCGCCCAACGACACGATCGGGCGGCTGCGCATCCAGTTCGTCGACTTCGAGGCGCGCCATGAGCTGGACATCCGCGGCCAGCAGGTCGTGGACGACATCCGCAAGCGCGTGGCCAATATCCCCGGCATCCTGACCGAGGTGCAGCTGCCCCAGGGCGGTCCGCCGCAGGGCAAGGACATCCAGGTCGAATTGCGCAGTTCCGATCCGATCGCGCTCAACCAGGCGGCCGACCTGATCAAGGCGCACCTCGCGACCGATCCGCAGCTGATCGAGCAGGAGGACACGCGCGCCTCGCCCGGCATCGAGTGGAACCTGACCGTCGATCGCATCGCGGCCGGCCGCTATGGCGTGGACGTGCTGCAGGTCGGCCAGGCGATCCAGTTCGTGACCAACGGCATCCTGGTCGGCCGGTTCCGCCCGGACGACGCCGAGGACGAGCTCGATATCCGCGTCCGCTTCTCGCCCGACGCGCGCAACATGGCCGCCTTCGACCGGCTGAAGATCACCACGCCGCAGGGCCCGGTGCCGGCCAGCTACTTCGTCACCCGCACACCCGCGCAGCAGGTCACCTCGATCCAGCGCCGCGACGCCCAGAGGCTCGTGATCATCAAGGCCAACACCATCGACGGCGTGGCCGCCAACCAGAAGATCGCCGCGCTCAGGCCCTGGCTGGAGAAGGCTCCGATCGACCCAGCCGTGCGCTGGATGTTCCGCGGCGCGGACGAGGAAGGCCAGAAGGCCGCCGTGTTCTTCATGGTCGCCATGCTGGCCACCCTGTTCATGATGTCGGTCATCCTGCTGTGGCAGTTCAACAGCTTCTATGGCGTGGTGGTGACCCTTTCGGCGGTCATCATGTCGACAGTCGGGGTGTTCCTGGGGGTGCAGGTCAACGTGGCGCACACGTTCGACTACATCTCGGTGATCATGCTCGGAACGGGGATCATCGCCCTGGCCGGGGTCGTGGTCGGCCACAACATCGTGCTGGTCGATACCTATTACCAGCTGCGCCGGCAGGGCTTCGAGGCCGACGTGGCCGCGATGCGCGCGGCGGTGCAGCGGTTCCGGCCGGTCATGCTGACGACCCTGGTGACGGTGGTCGGCCTGCTGCCGCTGATGTTCCAGATCCACCCCAACTTCCGCGTCGGCGACATCGAGTACAAGTCGCCGGGGTCGGAATGGTGGGTCCAGCTGTCCGGCGCGGTGGTCTGGGGCCTGACCTTCTCGACCCTGCTGACCCTGTTCCTGACGCCGGCCGCCCTGGCCGCGCCCAAGACGCTGGGGCGCCGGTTCCGAAACGTCTGGCTGACCCTCAGGGGCCGGCGGCCCTGGTCTGAGCGTCAGCGCACGGACGAGGACGGCCAGGTTGCGGACGACGACTATGTACCGTTCGACAAGGCGGCCCAGTAGCGCCTGATCAGCGGCCGCGGGTCTGGCGTTTCCACAGGGTGGCGTACTCGCCGCCCGCCGCCAGCAGGGCGTCGTGCGCGCCGCGCTCGACGATCCGGCCCTTCTTGAGCACCAGGATCTCGTCGGCGTCGGCGATGGTCGACAGCCGGTGGGCCACGACCAGCGTCGTGCGGCCCTGGCGCGCGCGCCGCAGAGTCTCCTGGATCGCCACCTCGGTGCGGGAGTCGAGCGCGCTGGTCGCCTCGTCGAGGATCAGCACACGCGGATCGGCCAGCAGCGCGCGGGCCAGGCCGACGCGCTGGCGCTCGCCGCCCGACAGCTTGAGCCCTCGCTCGCCGACCTTCGTCGCCATGCCCTCGGGCAGGCCCTCGATGAAGGCCGTCAGCTCCGCCGCGTCGGCCGCCGCCACGACCTCGGCCGGCGAGGCGTCGGGCCGGCCAAAGGCGATGTTGGCCTCCAGGGTGTCGTTGAACAGCGCCACGTCCTGCGGCACCAGGGCCACGGCCCGGCGCAGGGCGGCCATCTTCAGGTCGCGCAGATCGACGCCATCGATGGTCACCCGCCCCGATTGCGGGTCGATCAGGCGCAATGCCAGCCGCACCAGCGTGGTCTTGCCGGCGCCAGACGGGCCGACCAGCGCCACGGTGGTCCCCGGCGCGGCGCGGAAGCCGACTTCGTCGATCCCCTCCGATCGCCCGCCATGGCGGAAGGAGACGGCCTCGAACACCACCGCCCCGCCCTGCCCGGCCGGCGCGGGCGGCAGATCGCGGGCGTCCGGCGCCTCGGCCACGTCGGGCGACTGGCGGCGCAGGTCGAGCATCGCCTCCATGTCGATGAACGACTGGCGGATCTCGCGGTAGGCGAAGCCCAGGATGTTCAGCGGGCCGTAGAGGTTGATCATGATCAGCACGGCGGCGGTGACGTCGCCGGGCCCCATGCGGCCAGCGGCGGCCTCAAGGCCGGCCATCACCGCCATCAGGGCCAGGCCCAGGCTCATCACGCCCGACTGCATGGCGTTGAGCAGGGTCAGGGAGTTGGTGGCCTTGATCTGGGCGGCGCTGTAGTGGCCCAGGGCGACCTCGTAGTTGGCCACAGCGCGGGCCTCGGCCCCGAAGGTCTTGACCGTCTCGTAGTTGATCAGGGCATCGACGGCGCGGCCGGCGGCTTCCTGGTCGGCCTCGTTGAGCGCCCGGCGGTGGGCGATGCGCCAGTCGGATACCGCGAAGGTCAGCACGACATAGACGACCACCGTGGCCACCGCGACGGCCGCGAAACGCCAGTCATACTTCCCCGCCAGCACGCCGGCGGCGATGAACAGCTCGATGATCGTGGGCGCGAGGTTGAACACCAGCGCCCGCAGCAGGAAATCCATCGACCGCGCGCCGCGATCGATGACCCGCGACAGCGAGCCCGTGCGCTTGCTCTGGTGAAAGTCCATCGACAGCGCCAGGGCGTGGGCGAAGGTCTCCGACGCGGCCCGCGCCTGGGCCGCCTGGGCCACCGGCGCGACGATGGCGTCGCGGGCCTGGGGCGCGGCGGCGGCGAGGAAGCGGATCAGGGCCCAGCCGAGCGCCAGCCCGACAAAAGCGGCGCCGACCTGCACGCCGCCGCTCTGGCCGGCCGCCAGATGGTTGACCGCCGCGCCCAGCAGCAGCGGCCCGGTCACCCCGGCGATCTTGCCCGCCAGGGTCAGGGCCAGGGCCGTGGTCAGCCGCCAGGTCAGGCCCGGCGCCTTCGAGCGCAGCACCAGGCTGGCCAGATCCCTGAGCGCGGTCATCGGCCGGGCGCGGGGCTCGGCGTCCGGCGCGGGCGCGGCGCCGGGCGCGCGGCCGGATCGGGCGGCGTGAGCGCGCATCAGCGGCTCGTCGCCGGGGCGTCGAACAGCAGCGTCGTCTGCGCGCCGCCGCCCGGGGTCATCCAGTCGATCCGCCAGGCGCCGGCCAGGCGCGAGGCCCGGAACGGCCGGTCGAGCGGGTCGGGGCGGCCCGTGGCGACGACCAGCACGTCCTCGCCGCCCTCGCCGGAAATCTCCAGTTCGTGGCTGGCCGAACTCATCGGCCGGCTGAGCGCGAAGCTGAAGCGCCCCTGGCGGTCAATGGCCGAACCGCCCGCCGCCGCGCGGTCCAGGCGAAGGCCAATTTCCGCGCCCACCGTGCCGACGCCCGAGATCATCGCCGCCCCGTCGCGATCGAAATCCAGCGCCAGGATCCGCGGCCGGCGCGAGGGCGGCGCCAGCACCAGCGTGCCGCCGCCGGCGCGCAACTGGGCCGCCCGCCCGTCGGGCGTCAGGGCCAGGTAGCCTTCCGCCTGCACCGTCCGGCCATCGACGACCATGGCCAGGCCGAACAGCCGCGGGCCCGCCGACGGCGGGACGACGATGGTCCACAGGCCGGAGCCGTCCGCGGTGGCGTACCTCAGCTGCCCGTCAGGCTCGCCCAGACGCACCCGCGCGCCCGGCGCGGCCAGGCCCGCGAGGGCCGTGCCGCCCTGCGCCGCGCGAACCGCCAGGACGCGGGGCGGCGTCAGATAGCCGGCCACGGCCAAGGGCTTGGACGGCTCGGTCTTCCAGACCGGCCGACCTCCATCGCCGCAGGCGACCACGAGCAGGAGCGGCAGCAAACCCGCCATCAAGCTGAACCGACCAGACACGACTCTTGCAACCCTGCCCTCGACACCCGACTATGCGGATCATAGTCCCACGGCGCGCCGCCAAGCGCGCCTTTTTCATCCCCGGAGCCTTGAGGAGATGTCCAGCCAGCCCGCCCGCGTGGATTCGATCTGCGTCTACTGCGGCTCGTCGAACGAGGCCGACCCGGAATTCCTGTCGTCGGCCTACACGGTCGGCGCCGAGATCGCCGGGGCTGGCCTGAGGTTCGTCTACGGCGGCGGCGGCGTGGGCCTGATGGGCGCCAGCGCCCGCGGCGCGCACGACGGCGGCGGGCGGGTGCTGGGGATCATCCCCGACTTCCTGCTGGGCCGCGAACAGCCGTTCGAGGACGTCGAGACCATCGTCGTCCACTCGATGCACGAGCGGAAGATGATGATGTTCGAGCGGGCCGACGCGTTCGTGGTGCTGCCCGGCGGCATCGGCACGCTGGAGGAGGTCGTCGAGCTGCTGTCCTGGCAGCGCCTGGGTCTGCACGCCAAGCCGGTGGTGTTCTACAACCCGCGCGGCTTCTGGGACCCGCTGTTCGAGCTGTTCCACCACACCATCCGCGAGAAGCTGTCGCCGGCGGCGTTCGCCAACGCCTGGCGCTCGGTCGATACGGTCGAGGCCCTGGTGCCGGCCGTCCTGGAGATGAGCGAGGACCTGGGCGCCGGCCCGAACGGCCGCGCCCTGTCCGGCCTGACCTGACGGCTTCAGGCCGTCTCGCCGGCCAGCCGGCGGACGGCCTTGTCCCGGCCAATCAGCGGCAGCAGCGGCCCCATTTCCGGGCCGTGATCCAGGCCCGTCAGCGCGCGGCGCAGCGGCATGAACAGGCCGCGCCCCTTGGCCCCGGTCCGGTCCTTCACGGCCGCCGTCCAGGCGCTCCAGCTGTCGCCGTCGATCATCGCCGGCAGCAGCTCGCGGGCCGCCTCGACGACGGCCGCGTCCTCTGGCGCGATCAGCGGATCGACCGCGCCGCCGACCACGCGGACCCAGTTCGACACGCCCGAAAACAGCCCCAGGTTCGAGCGGATGGCCAGCCAGAAAGCCTCGCCCAGGTCGGCCCCCAGATCGGCCAGACGCGGCTGCGCCTCGGCGTAGGACATGGCGTGCAGCACCGCCGCGTTCAGGCGCGACAGGTCCGCCGGATCGTAGCGGCCCGGATGACGGGCCATCTTGCCGAAAGTGAAGGCGGCGGCCAGGGCCTCGAGGCTCTCGCCCACCTCAAGCGGATCGGACGTGCCGATCCGCGCCAGGTGCGAGATTACCGCCAGCGGCTCGTAGCCGCTCTCGCGCAGGTCCATGATCGACATGGAGCCGAGGCGCTTGGACAGGCCCTCGCCGTCCGCCCCGACCAGCAGGGTGGTGTGGGCGAACTGCGGCGCCTTGGCGCCCAGGGCCTCGAAGATCTCGATCTGCGCCCCGGTGTTGGTGACGTGGTCCTCGCCCCGGATGATGTGGCTGATGGCCATGTCGATGTCATCGACGACCGACGGCAGGGTGTAGAGGAAGGCGCCGTCCTCGCGGATCAGCACCGGATCGGACATCGAGGCGGTATCGACCTCGCAGTCGCCGCGCGCCAGATCGCGCCACTTGACCCGCTTGCCTTCGAGGCGGAACCGCCAGTGCGGCCGACGGCCCTCGGCCTCCAGCGCCGCGCACTCGTCCGGCGTCAGCTTCAGGGCCGCGCGGTCGTAGACCGGCGGCTGGCCGCGCGACAGCTGCACCTTGCGGCGGCGATCAAGCTCTTCGCCAGTCTCGTAGGCGGGATACAGGCGGCCGGCGGCCTTCAGCCGCTCCATGGCCTCGCGGTACAGCGGAAAGCGCGCCGACTGGCTGTACTTCTCGTCCCAGACTATGCCCAGCCAGGTCAGGTCGGTCTCGATGCCGTCCTCGTATTCCTTGGTCGATCGCTCCACGTCCGTGTCGTCGATGCGCAGCACGAACTGCCCGCCCTGCGACCGCGCGAACAGCCAGTTGATCAGGCCGGTGCGAATGTTGCCGACATGCAGCCGCCCGGTGGGCGACGGCGCGAAACGGACCCTGACGGTCATGGGAAAACGTCCTTCTCAGAGCCGGGCTAGGTCGGCTTTGGGAGGGCGGAAGTCAAGGTGGGAGGGCGCAAGCACTTCCGTTGAGAGCGTCTTGTTCTGCCTGACCAACGATGACAGGCTCCCTCAACCTAGGGGGATCCCAATGAGCGACGAACTTGCTGCAATCGTAGTGACCGCTGCCGTCGGCGGAGGGCTGACCGAGGAAGGCCACGTCGTATTGGTTTTCGACACGGCAGAGGGTCGGATGGCGCTAGCAATTCGTCCCGACTTGATGCCCAAAGTGCTTGAAATGGTGGCTCGGGCCCACTCGTCGCAACCCCCTCTCGGGCAAGCGGCGGAGCAGGCCGTGATTACGGCAAGCACCGCTCGCGTAGGCATCGCCAACAACGGGTCTGTAGCGGTCCTTCAGTTTCAGATCATGTCGGGAGGAGCGGTCAACATTGCCATGGAACGCCAAGATGCTCTGACATTTTCTGACGCCATAAAAGGCGCGCTCGATCCCAACTCAATCTTTCGCCCCCCTGGCCCCGTGAACTGATGCGCTCTGGGAATTCGGTGCGGAGCAAACAGGGACAGACACCGCAGGTGTCTGTCCCATTTCGTCAGTCGTCCCGATGGACCCGTTCGCGGCGCTCGTGCCGTTCCTGGGCTTCGACGCTCATGGTCGCGACGGGACGGGCCTCCAGGCGCGCCAGGCCGATGGGTTCCCCCGTCTCCTCGCAATAGCCGTAGGACTGGTCCTCGATGCGGCGCAGGGCCTCGTCGATCTTCGAAATGAGCTTCCGCTGCCGGTCGCGGGTGCGCAGTTCAAGAGCCCGGTCAGTCTCCGACGTGGCGCGATCGGCCAGGTCGGGATGGTTCTCGGTCTCCTTCTGGAGGTGGGTGACCGTTTCGCGAGATTCGCGAAGGATCTCATCCTTCCAGTCCAACAGCTTTTGCTTGAAGTACTCGAGCTGTCGCTCGTTCATGAACGGCTCGTCGTCCGAAGGACGATAGTCGACCTGTTCAGCCAGAACCGTAGCCGTCGTCATTGACGCCTCACGCCCCCATTACGCCATGCTCACAAGAGCGGGGCCTTATATCAAACACAGAGCAACGATCAATGAAGCTCGCGTTCGGCGGGCGTTCATGCCGCGACCTTCGCCTGTTCGAGCTTGGCCAGCTCCACCGCGGCGCGGGTTTCGATCTCGTTGAGCACGCCCTCGAGGCCGCTGTCATCGGTCGCCATGCGCTCCTCGCGCACGGCCCGCATCAGCCGGTCCAGGTCGGTTCCCGACACCGCGCCGTCGATCAGGGCGAGCTTGACCTCGTCCAGCACATCGAGAATGCGGCCGGCCCGGCCCATCGCGCGGCGGCGGCGCTCGAGCGGGCCACCGACATCCTGCAGGGCGATCAGGGCGCCGATCGAGCCGACACCGCCGACACCGGCGCTGCGCGCTACGTCGGAGCCCGCGCCGGCGCCGCCAACGGTCGGCAGGGAAAAGCTCCCCTGCCCCGCCGGCCGTGCGGCGCCCCGGGCGCTGCCGACCGATCCGACGCCGCTGGATCTTGTGACTTTCATGGAGGCGATACGCCGCTCCGAACCCTTGTTGGACCACGAATGTCGGCCCGCATGCTTGCGGCATGGTTAATGCCGGGCAATTTCTGCCGCCGACCGCTGGAGACCGCCCACGTTCGCCCAGAAACAATTGAATAGTATCGAGAATTATCGTGGCGCGCTTCTCGCATGGGCACCCGGGCAGTAGAGCGTTGACGGCGGGAACGACATGCGTCCATCGATTGTCGGAAGACTGGTCCTGGTTCTGGCCCTGGCGATGGCCGGGCCGGCCCTCGCCACGTCGCGGATCAAGGACGTCGTCGCCTTCGAGGGCGTGCGCGAGAACCAGTTGACCGGCTACGGGCTGGTGGTCGGCCTGAACGGCACGGGCGACAACCTGCGCAACGCGCCGATGACCCGCCAGAGCCTCGAGGCGATGTTCGAGCGGCTCGGCGTCAACGTCCGCGACACCAACCTCAACACCAAGAACGTCGCCGTGGTCATGGTCACGGCCAAGCTGCCGCCGTTCGCCGCCGCCGGCTCGGCCATCGACGTCACCGTCTCCGCCGCCGGCGACGCCAAGAGCCTGCAGGGCGGCACGCTGCTGGTCACCGCCCTGATGGGCGCCGACGGCCAGGTCTACGCGGTGGCCCAGGGCACGGTGCAGACCGGCTCGGTGTCCGCGTCCGGCGCGTCCGGCAGCTCGGTCAGCAAGGGCGTGCCGACGGCGGGCCGTATCGCCGGCGGGGCGACCATCGAGCGCGAGACCGGCTTTCAGATGGCCCAGATGGGCCAGATGCGCATGACCCTGCGCAACCCGGACTTCACCACCGCCCAGCGCATCGCCACGGTGATCAACGGCCGCTTCCCCGGCACGGCCGTGGCCGAGAATCCGACCATCGTCACCCTGCGCCCGCCGCAAGGCCAGAGCATGGTCGGTTTCATGACCGCCGTGGAGACCCTCGAGGTCGAGCCGGACGCTCCGGCCAAGGTGATCGTCGATGAGGTCAGCGGCGTCATCGTCATGGGCGAGGCCGTGCGCATCTCCACCGTGGCCATCGCCCAGGGCAACCTGACCATCTCGGTCCAGGAGACGCCGCAGGTCAGCCAGCCGCAGCCCTTCAGCCGCGGCGGCGAGACGGTGGTCACCAGCCAGTCGACCGTGGCCGTCGATGAGGAGCGCGGCCGCCAGCTGCTGACGCTCAGGAATGGCGCCTCGCTGTCGAGCCTGGTCGCCGGCCTCAACGCGCTGGGCGTCACCCCGCGCGACATGATCTCCATCCTGCAGGCGATCAAGGCCGCCGGCGCCCTGCAAGCCGATATCGAGGTGATGTGATGGCCGCTTCGCTCGCCGCCCCCGCCGACATCCTGATGGGTCAGGCCCAGACCACCGCGACCACGACCGCCGACCTGGCCCGCAAGCGCAAGACGGACGACGCCGCCCGGGCGTTCGAGGCCTCGTTCCTGTCGACCATGCTGCAGCCGATGTTCGAGGGCCTGTCGACCGAGGCCCCGTTCGGCGGCGGCCAGGGCGAGGCGATGTTCAAGTCCTTCCTCACCGACGCCATCGCCAAACAGACGGCCAAGCGCGGCGGTCTGGGCGTCGCCGACACCGTCCAGCGCGAAATGCTCAAGCTCCAAGGTCTCAGTTAGAAAGACGTTTCCCCATGGCCCTCGACGCCCGCGACGCGACCGACCGTGTCGATCAACTGATCGTTCTCACCGACCGCCTGACCGCCCTGATGGCGCAGCAGTGCCAGGCCTTCGAGCAGCGCCGCCCGCAGGACGCCGCCGCGCAGATGGAGGAGCTGTCGAAGCTGGCCAACATCTATCGCCACGAGTCGGCGCGCGTGCGTCAGGCGCCGGCCCTGATCGAGGGCGCGCCGCTGGAACAGCGCAAGCGGCTGATGCAGGCGACCGAGGCGTTCGACGCGGTGCTGGCCCGCCAGGGCCGCGCGCTGGAGGCGGTTCGCACCGTCACCGAGGGCCTGGTCCGCGCCATCGCCGAGGAAGTCGCCTCGCAACGGACCACGGGCGCGGGCTATGGCCCCGGCGCCGTCACCCAGGCCGGCGACGCCCGGGCGATCACGCTGAACAAGAGCGCCTGATCCGTATTCGGGACAGACACCATGGTGTCTGTCCCTGAATCTGATTGACCTGAATCACGGACGGGATCGCCGAGGCGCGATCTGCTGGCGACCATGCCGGTTTCCCGTCCCGTTCCCAGCGATAGCGATCCTGACGCGGCGTTTCTCGCCGAGGTCAGGGGCTTTCTCGCCGAGGCCCTGACGCCCGACCTTCGCGAGGCCGGCCGACGGACCCTGGGCGTCCACTCCGACATCGATGCCTGCCGCCTGTGGCACCAGCGGCTTTACCGGCGCGGCTGGATCGCCCCCGGCTGGCCCGTGGCCCACGGCGGCACGGGCTGGACGCCGCGCCAGCGGTTCCTGTTCGACCGCGAATGCGCGCTGAACGACGCCCCGGTGCTGTTCGCCGGCGGCATTCGCAGCCTGGGGCCGCTGATCATCGAGATGGGTACGCCCCTGCAGCAGGCCCGCTATCTGCCGGCCATCCTGTCGGGCGACGACCTGTGGGCCCAGGGCTTCTCCGAGCCCGGCGCGGGGTCGGATCTGGCGCGGGTCGCCACCCGCGCGGTGCGGACGGGCGACCGCTATGTCGTCGATGGCTCGAAGATCTGGACCACCGGCGCCCACCTGGCCAACCGCATGTTCACCCTCGTGCGCACCGCGACCGAGGACCGGCCGCAGAAGGGGCTGACCTTCCTGCTCATCGACATGGCCTCGCCGGGCCTGACCGTCTCGCCGATCATCACCATCGACGGCGAGCACGAGTTGAACGCGGTGTTCTTTGACCAGGTCGGCGTGCCCGTCGCCAACCGCATCGGCGAGGAAGGCCAGGGTTGGGCCGTGGCCAAGCGGTTGATGCAGCTGGCCCGATCGAACAACACCCCCGCCGCCCTGGTGCGGCGCGTCTATCAGCGCGCCCGCGCCGCCGCCATGGCGACACCGGACCTTGAGCCGGGCCTGAGCGCGCGGCTGGTGGCGGCCGAAATCGAGCTGACCGCCTTCGAACAGACGGAACTGGCCCTGCTGCCCGGCGGCCGCCTGCGCGAGGGGGACAACACCAGCCCCTCGGTGCTCAAGCTGATGGGCAGCGAACTGCACCAGCGGGTCGCCGAGCTGGCGATGGAGATCGCGGGGCTCTCGCGCGGCATCGCCCTCGCCCCGTTCCGCGAGGAGGCCAGCTGGCTCGCCGACGGCGCGCGGGCCACGGCCAAGCATTTCGCCACCCGGGCGGCCAGCATCTATTCAGGATCGAGCGAGACCCAGCGCAACGTCATCGCCCAGGCGTTGCTGGCCGGAATTCGGTGACAGTTTACGAATTCGCCCGGGCGCGGCGGCGCCTCAACACCCGGATCGCGAATTCGTAAACTGTCACCGAATTCTACAGCATCACAGAGGCGGGCCGGTCATCGGCGGCCATGAAGGTCGGCGCGCGCGCCGTCGGGCGGTCCGCATGAAGCCGCCCCTCGACCCAGGACCAGAGGGCGCTGATCTCGCTGGCGGCGGAGCTGGAAGGCTCCAGATCCTGCGCGGTCGAGCCGTGGGCCACGCTGCGCTGGTAGGCGACGCGCGTGCGCAGACCGATCGGCGCCACGGGAAAGCCCAGGGCGCGCAAGGCCGCGACGGCTTCCATCAGCACCGGCGCCTCGATCGACTGTTGGCGGTGCGGGGCCTGGTTGAGGACGAAGGCCACCGGCTTGTGGAAGCGGGCGGCGAGGGCCGCGGAATCGGCCACCGCGCGGATGTCGAAGAAGTTTGGCCGGGCGACAACGAGGCACAGGTCGGCGCAACGGACGGCCTGCTCGACCTCCTCCTCAACGGACGGACCGGTATCGACGACCAGCAGGCCGACCCCGGCGCGGGCCGCCTCCTGCTGACGCGCGAACAGGGCGCCGGGCTTGACCGCCTCGACCGCCGGTTCGCCCAGCGGACGCATGCGCCGCCACTCGACGGCCGAGTGCTGCCGGTCGGTATCGGCCAGCAGGGTGACATAGCCCGACGCATGGGCCGCGACAGCCAGATGGACGGCCAGGGTGGTCTTCCCGGTCCCGCCTTTGCGGGCAATGATGGCGAGAGTTTTCAACGCCTGTCCCCGAACGAAACGCTCGGGAGGTGCTCCAGCAGGAAGCGTGCCCGGCCGGCGGGGCCGCTACAGGACGATCTCCCGCTCGACGCCAGCGGCCGCCGGGAAATCCCGATCGTGGCGGACGACCAGCGTGGCGGACAGCACGCAGGCGGTTCCTCATGGCCAAACCAACATCCCGCCCCTATCTAACGCCCGTGAGCGACCTCCCCGACTTCCACGCCACCGCCTACGCCCCGGAAGAAGCCCGCGCCCGTCGCGAGGCCGTCGTCGCGCGCGCCAGGGCGGCGACCGGCATCGACGAGGGCCTGATCTCCGATCTGGTCGAGGCCTTCTACCAGCGGGTCCAGGCCGATCCGCTGCTGGGGCCGGTCTTCGCCGAGCGGATCGCCGACTGGGGACCGCATCTGGCGCGGATGAAGCTGTTCTGGGGCTCGGTGGCGCTGGGCACGGGCGCCTATCAGGGCCGGCCGATGCCCAAACACATGCGGCTGCCAGTCGATGCGCGCCACTTCGACCGCTGGCTGGCGCTGTTCGAGGAGACCGCACGCGCACTCTGCACGCCGGTCGCCGCCGAGCACGTCATGGTTCGCGCCCGCAACATCGCCGAGAGCCTTGAGCTGGGCGTGGCCAACGCCAGCGGCGTGATGCTCGGCGTCGGCGAGCGGTTCGTCCGGCCGGACTGAAAGTCAGCAAGAACTGGGTCGCTGTCGCCTTCGACCCTGACCAGACTGGAACGCCTCAACACAGGAGTTCCCCATGTCCTTCGTCGTCACCGGCCTGTCGCCCGAGCCCTTCGCCCCGCTGTTCGACCTGGACGAGGCCGCCCTGGCCGCGCTCGGCGTCATCCGCATGACCGTCGACAACAAGCCCGGCTTTCCCTGCCGCATCACCCTTGAAGACGCCGAGCCCGGGGAAACCGTGCTGCTGCTCAATCACCAACACCTGGACGTCGATACGCCCTACCGGGCCCGCCACGCCATTTTCGTGCGGGAAGGCGCGACAGCGACGGCGCGGGTCGAGAACGGCCTGCCCCCGGCGCTGGAGTCGCGTCTGCTGGCGATCCGCGCCTATGACGCCGCCGGCATGATGATCGACGCCGAGATCGTCGAGGGCGCCGAGGCGCGGCCGCTGATCGAGCGATTCCTCGCCGACCCGCGTGCGGCCTATCTGCACGCCCACAACGCCCGCCAGGGCTGCTTCGCGGCGCGCATCGACCGGGGCTGATGACAGGGTGGTGTCAGCAGGCACGACCCTGCTGACACCATGCCGCCGCGTTCCCACAATGTTCTTGTGCAATTGGCGAGTCTGCGCACTACATACAGGCGTTGCGCCGCGCCTCCTCTGGCCGGCCGAGCGTTCCTCCCGGTGACCATGGCCGACCATCAGAATTTCATCCGCGTGCGCGGCGCGCGCGAGCACAATCTCAAGAACGTCAGCGTGGACATTCCGCGCGGCGAGCTGGTGGTGATCACCGGCCTGTCGGGGTCGGGCAAGTCGTCGCTGGCCTTCGACACCATCTATGCCGAGGGCCAGCGCCGCTACGTCGAGAGCCTGTCGGCCTACGCCCGTCAGTTCCTCGAACTGATGAGCAAGCCGGACGTGGACCTGATCGAGGGTCTGTCGCCGGCCATCTCGATCGAGCAGAAGACCACCAGCCGCAACCCGCGCTCGACCGTCGGCACGGTGACCGAGATCCACGACTACATGCGCCTGCTGTGGGCGCGGGTCGGGGTGCCCTACTCCCCGGCTACCGGCCTGCCGATCGAGAGCCAGACCGTCAGCCAGATGGTCGACAAGCTGACCGCCCTGCCCGAGGGCGAGCGCCTCTATCTGCTGGCCCCCGTCGTGCGCGGCCGCAAGGGTGAGTACCGCAAGGAGATCGCCGAGTGGCGCAAACTGGGCTTCCAGCGGCTGAAGATCGACGGCGTGCTCTATCCGATCGAGGACGCGCCCGAGCTGGACAAGAAGTTCAAGCACGACATCGACGTGGTCGTGGACCGGCTGGTGACCAAGAACGGCCTGGAGCAGCGCTACGCCGACAGCATCGAACAGGCCCTGCGTTTGGCCGACGGCATCGCGGTGGCCGAATGGGCTGACACGCCGGAGGGCGAGACCGAGCCCCGCCGCATCCTGTTCTCCGAGAAGTTCGCCTGCCCGGTCAGCGGCTTCACCATCAGCGAGATCGAGCCCCGGCTGTTCTCGTTCAACAACCCGTTCGGCGCCTGCCCCACCTGCGACGGCCTGGGGGCCAAGCTGGCGTTCGACGCCGATCTGATCGTGCCGGACAAGGACAAGACCCTGCACAAGGGCGCTGTCGCGCCCTGGGCCAAGGGCCCCTCGCCGCTCTACACCCAGACCCTGCAGGCCCTCGCGCGGCACTACGGCTTCTCGATGGACGCGCCGTGGCACGGACTGCCGGCCGAGGCGCAGAAGGTCGTGCTCTACGGCACCGGACCTGAGAAGATCCACTTCGTCTACGACGACAACGCCCGCAAGTACGAGGTCAACAAGCCGTTCGAGGGCGTGCTGCCCAACCTTGAGCGACGCTGGCGCGAGACCGACTCCAGCTGGGTGCGCGAGGAGCTGGGCCGCTACCAGTCCGACACGCCCTGCGACGTCTGCCACGGCGCCCGTCTCAAGCCCGAGGCCCTGGCGGTCAAGATCGGCGAGCGCAATATCGCCGAGGTCAGCGCCCTGGCCATCCGCCAGGCGCGCGAGTGGTTCGAGGAGCTCGAGCCGCGGCTGACCGACAAGCAGATGGAGATCGCCCGGCGGATCCTGAAAGAGATCAACGACCGCCTGCGATTCCTCGTCGATGTCGGCCTGGACTATCTGAACCTGTCGCGCGGCTCCGGCTCGCTGAGCGGCGGCGAGAGCCAGCGCATCCGCCTGGCCAGCCAGATCGGCAGCGGCCTGACCGGCGTGCTCTATGTGCTGGACGAGCCCTCCATCGGCCTGCACCAGCGCGACAACACGCGCCTCTTGCAGTCGCTGCGCGGCCTGCGCGACCTCGGCAACTCGGTGCTGGTGGTCGAGCATGACGAGGAGGCCATTCTCACGGCCGACTACGTCATCGACATGGGGCCCGCCGCCGGCATCCACGGCGGCCACATCGTCGCCCAGGGCAAGCCCGCCGACATCGTCACCAACGGCAACAGCATCACCGGCCAGTACCTGTCGGGCATGCGCGAGATCGCGGTGCCGGAGGATCGCCGGCCCATTTCCACCAAGCGCGTGCTGCGCGTGGTCGGGGCGACCGGCAACAATCTCAAGAGCGTGACCGCGGAGATTCCGGTCGGCACCTTCACCTGCATCACCGGCGTCAGCGGCGGCGGCAAGTCGACCTTCACCATTGAGACCCTCTACAAGGCCGCCGCCCGCCGGCTGAACAACGCCAGCGACGCCCCGGCGCCCTACGAGAAGATCGAGGGGCTGGAGAACTTCGACAAGGTCATCGACATCGACCAGGGCCCGATCGGCCGCACCCCGCGGTCGAACCCGGCCACCTACACCGGCGCCTTCCAGCCGATCCGCGACTGGTTCAGCCAGCTGCCGGAAAGCAAGGCGCGCGGCTATGGCCCCGGGCGGTTCAGCTTCAACGTCAAGGGCGGCCGCTGCGAGGCCTGCCAAGGCGACGGGCTGATCAAGATCGAGATGCACTTCCTGCCCGACGTCTACGTCACCTGC
>JAUSMJ010000009.1 GCA_030645575.1 Caulobacter sp.
GGGCCAAGCACGCGGGCATCTTCGCCGGCACGGTCTATGACAGCGGCGGGGTCTATAACGACATCGCCTATCCTGATCGCGATCCCGAGCGGTCGGCCTTTGTCGACGAGACCAGGATCACCGCGCCGCTCCTGA
Organism: Caulobacter sp.; assembly: GCA_030645575.1. Lineage (GTDB taxonomy): Bacteria > Pseudomonadota > Alphaproteobacteria > Caulobacterales > Caulobacteraceae > Caulobacter. The sequence goes on from JAUSMJ010000009.1 coordinate 136, forward strand.
CTCTCGGCGGGGCGAAGGACCGGGCCGTGCCAATCGGCGATGTCCGGCTGATGGCGGAGAAGTATTCGCGGATCGGCGGCGACTATCTCGAATACCCCGACCACGGCCACTGGATCGTCGACGAGCCCGGCACCGACCAGGTGATCTCCGACATCGACACCTGGCTGACCTCCAAGGGGATTGTCGCCGCCGCATCGAAGCCGGCGCCGGTCGTCAAGGTGGAGGTGAAGGCCAAGCCCGCCGCCAAGGCGACGCCCAAGGCGACCGTTCCCGCGAAGGCGGTTCAGGTTGTCGCAAAACCCACGGCGACCAAACCTGTCGTGAAGGCCAAGCGAGCGCCGCCCAAGCCCGCGGCGACGGCGAAGCCGAAGGTCGCGGTGATCAAGGCTCCCGCGAAGGCGAAGGCCAAGGCCGTGGTCAAACCGGCCGCGGTGAAGGCCGGACCGAAGCCGGCCGCGAAACCCGTTCCCGCCGCCAAGCCCGTCGCGGCGAAGGCAAAGCCCGCGGCCAAAGCGACGCCAAAGGCCAAAACACCTGTTCGCAAACCGAAATCAACGTAAGGTCCTCTGGTCCGGACAGGCGCATCCCACGCAGGCGCGCCGCCGGCTTTACAAGGGGAACTTATGCCCGCACCCGTGATCATGGTGCATGGCGCCTTCTGTGGCGGCTGGGTCTTTGAGCGCTTTCGCGAGCCGTTCGAAGCCGCTGGCCATGAGGTGCTGACGCCGGACCTGCCGGGCCATTCGTCGAGCGGCGGCGTCGCCAACCGGTCGATGAGCGATTTCGCCGACCATGTGGCCAAGCTCTGCCGCGACGCGTCGGCGCCGCCAATCCTGATCGGCCATTCCATGGGCGGGCTGGTCGCGCATCTGGCCGCCGCTCGCGCGCCGATCTCGGCTCTGATCCTGCTAGCCCCCTCGCCACCCTGGGGCGTCCCGGGCGCGAGCATGGAGGAAGCGGTCTCGGCCGTGAGCCTCTACGCCCTGGGCCCCTTCTGGCTGCAGGCGATCGACCCGGATTACGCCCTGGCCAAACTCTACAGCCTCGACCGGATGGAAAAGGCTGACCGCAAGGCGGTGTTCGCCCGCATGGTCCCCGAGAGCGGTCTGGCCCTGTGGCAGACGCTGAACTGGTGGCTGGACCCGTTCATGACCACCTCGGTCCCGGCCGGCCGGGTGGACGCCCCCGCCCTGGTCATCGCCGGCGGCCGCGACGTGATCCATCCGCCGGCCACGGTGAAGCAGACGGCCGATCGTCTGGCCGCCCGGTTCGAGGTGTTGCGGGAGATGAGTCACTGGCTGCCAGGCGAACCCGGCTGGGACGAGGTGGCGGCGCTCTGCCTGGCCTGGCTCAGCGAGGGCCGGCGGGCGGCCGCCTGATCAGCAGCAGCCGCGCCAGCCCGGCCAGCGAAACCAGCGCCCAGGACCCCTCCATCAGCACGGCCGACAGGTTGAAATCGACCGTCAGCGACAGCAGGATCAGCGACGCGCCGAGGAAGTTGGCGCCAAGCGACGGCACGCCCTTGACGTCGAGCTTGCCAAGGGCCGCGCCGGCGTAGGCGACCAGGATCAGCAGGACCCCGGCGACGCCGACGACATCGGTCCACGCCATCGGGGTCCGGGCCACCGGCCGTCAGTTCGGACGGATGCTGAACAGAACCTGGGTGTGGTCGAACTTGGGGTTCACCGGCGCGCCGGTGATCTTGCGCTCGGTCATGAGCACCAGGGCCTGGCCCTCGGTGTCGCCTTCCTTTTCCCAGGAGCGGGTCGTGCGTTCCATGTCCGTGACGTATTTGTCGAAGCGGGCGAGGAACCAGCCGCCGCCCTGACGCTGCGCCCAGTAGTGCAGGTCGGTGGCCAGGGTCGCGGCCGGCGCGACAGCCTCCACGGGGTGGTTCACGTCGATGGTGCAGACGGTCGGATTGGTCGTCGAGGGCTGGATCGAGACCTGATAGCCCTTCTGGTAGACCCACACCCAGACATCACGCTTCTTCTTGAAGCCGAGGGACGGGGCCAGCTTGGCGATCGGCGTGCCGCGGACCATCGGGACGCAGATGCGCTCGATGGTGTTGATCACGGCCAGCGAGGTGACGTCGGTCGGCTCGGGCGGCGGGGCCGGGGGCGCCGGCTCCTCGGGAGCGGCGGGAACCTCGGCGACGGGCGCTTCGGGCGCGGGCGGAGGCATGACCTCGGCCGGAGCGGCGACATCCAGCGGATTGGCCGGACTGACCGGAGCATCCTGGGCGATGGCGGCGCCCGCGACCAGAGCGGCGGTGAGGCTGAGGAGCGCAATGCGGCGCATGTCGTCACATCCTTGTTCAGTAGAGCGGCATAGAAAACCGCCATGCGTTCCCTCGCAAGCCATCTTGCTGCGGCTTTGCGGCGGAGGTTGGACTGACCTTAAGCCTCGACCGCGTACTCGGCGAGGATGGTCAACCCCTGGGCGTTTACGTCGGCGAAGCCGCCGTGAATCTCGAAAGTGCGGCTGGCGGATCCGTCGTGGACCGTCACCACGCCTTCTCGCAGGGCCGTCATGAACGGCGCATGACCGGCCAAGACGCCGAAGTCGCCCTCGGCGCCCGGCGCATCGACGCGATCGACCTCGCCGGAGAACACCTCGCGCTCGGGCGCGACCAGGGAGAAGTGGAGCTTGTCGGCCATCAGGCGGCTTCCATGGCCATCTTCTCGGCCTTCTCGACGGCTTCCTCGATCGAGCCGACCATGTAGAAGGCGCCTTCCGGCAGGTGGTCGTACTCGCCGTCGCAGATCGCCTTGAACGAGCGGATCGTGTCGGCAAGCTCGACGAACTTGCCCGGCGCGTTGGTGAACTGTTCGGCCACGAAGAACGGCTGGCTGAGGAAGCGGCTGATCTTGCGGGCGCGGGCCACGGTCAGCTTGTCCTCTTCGCTGAGCTCGTCCATGCCCAGGATGGCGATGATGTCCTTCAGCTGCTTGTACTGCTGCAGGATTTCCTGGGTCTGGCGGGCGACGCGGTAGTGTTCTTCGCCGATGACCAGCGGGTCCATGATCCGGCTGGTGGAGTCCAGCGGGTCCACGGCCGGGAAGATGGCCTGGGCGGCGATGTCGCGGCTCAGCACGGTCGTCGCGTCCAGGTGGGCGAACGATGCGGCCGGCGCCGGGTCGGTCAGGTCGTCGGCGGGCACGTAGATGGCCTGGACCGAGGTGATCGAGCCCTTGTTGGTCGAGGTGAGGCGCTCCTGCAGGTTGCCCATCTCGGTGGCCCACCGAGATGGGCAACCTG
>JAUSMJ010000010.1 GCA_030645575.1 Caulobacter sp.
TCGCACCATGTGGGACAAGCTGGGCATCGTGAACGAGGCGGTGCTCGCCAACTATCTGAAGAACGACTCCCCGCAGACGGTCGCGGTGGTGCTGTCGAAGATCAAGGCCGAGCACGCCTCGCGCGTGCTCGCCGCCCTGCCCGAGGACTTCGCTCTTGAGTGCGTCCAGCGCATGCTGCGCATGGAGCCGGTGCAGCGCGAGATCCTCGACAAGATCGAACAGACCCTGCGGACCGAGTTCATGTCCAACCTGGCGCGCACCTCCAAGCGCGACAGCCACGAGATGATGGCGGACATTTTCAACAACTTCGACCGCCAGACCGAGGCGCGGTTCATCGCCGCCCTGGAAGAGCGCAACCGCGAGAGCGCCGAGCGCATCCGGGCGCTGATGTTCGTCTTCGAGGATCTCAACAAGCTCGATCCGGGCGGGGTGCAGACCCTGCTGCGCGCCGTCGAGAAGGACCAGCTGGGCCTGGCGCTCAAGGGCGCCTCCGACGCCCTGCGCGAGATGTTCTTCTCCAACATGTCCGAACGCGCCAGCAAGATCATGCGCGAGGACATGGAGAGCATGGGCCCGGTGCGCCTGCGCGACGTCGATCAGGCCCAGATGGCCATGGTCCAGGCCGCCAAGGACCTGGCCGCCAAGGGCGAGATCATGCTGGCCGGGGCCGGCGGCGACGACGAGTTGATCTACTGATGACCCAGCCGGCTCACAAACCCTTCGGCTTCGACACCGTGTTCGACGACGCCGGCGCGGTGACCTACCAGGCCCCGACGCGCAAGCGCCTGTTCACACCCGACGAGGTCGAGCAGATCCGCGCCGCCGCCTTTGCCGAGGGCGAACGGTCCGCCGTCGCCCAGGCCGAGGGGCAGGCGGCCGACGCGCTGGCCGACATCGCCCGCGCCGCGCGCTCGGCCATGACGGCCCTGGCCGCGGTGGCCCACGAGCACCGGGTCGGCACGGCCGAGCTGGCCCTGGCGGCCGCCCGGCGCATCGCCGACGCCGCCCTCTCGCGCTTCCCCGACGCGCCCGTCACGGCGGCGCTGGAGACCCTGGCCCGCGAGGTCGAGGCCCAGCCGCGCCTGACCGTGCGCGTCGCCGCCGGGCTCGAGGGCCGCGTCCAGGCCGCGCTCGACCAGACCGCCGAGGCGATCGGTTTCCAGGGGCGGATCACCGCCCGCGCCGACGCCGCCCTGCCGCTCGCCGCCTTCGTCCTCGACTGGGGTGACGGTCGGGCGGCCTTCGATCCCCTGGCCGCCGCCGAACGCGTCGCCGCCGCCCTCGACGCGGCCCTCGCCGCCGAGGGTTTGCACGCCGAACCTCTGATTCCCGCCAGCGAGGCCGACCATGGCTGAAGACAACAACCTCACGCTCGACGAATTCGCCGCGGACGAGGCGCTCGCCTCGGAAATGCATGTCGATGCGGAGGTCAAATCGGCCGCCGATCTGGCCCCGGTGTTCGACGTGCCGGTCAACATCTCGGCCGTGCTTGGCCGGGCCAACCTGTCGGTCGCCCAGCTGCTGCAACTGGGCCAGGGCAGCGTGCTCGAGCTCGACCGCAAGGTCGGCGAAGCCATCGACATCTATGTGAACAACCGCCTGGTGGCGCGCGGCGAGGTGGTCGTCGTCGATGATCGCCTGGGCGTGACCATGACGGAAATCATCAAGGACGGCGACTCGGTCGCCTGAACGGCGCTCGGGACGTAAAGGAGAATACCTATGCGGCTTCTGGTCGTCGGACGACTGAACGGACAGCTCTCTCTCGCCGTGAAGATGGCGATGGCGGCGGGCGCCAAGGTGGCCCATGTCGAGACGGTGGCCGCCGCCACCCAGGCCCTGCGGGCCGGGCAGGGGGCCGACCTGCTGATGGTCGACTACGAGCTGGATATCGCCGGGCTGATCGCGGCCAACGAGGCCGAGCGCATCCGCGTGCCGGTGGTGGCCTGCGGCGTGGGCGCCGACGCTCAGCGGGCCGGTGACGCGATCCGCGCCGGGGCCAAGGAGTTCATCCCGCTGCCGGCCGAGGCCGACCTGATCGCGGCCGTTCTGGCGGCGATCGGCGACGACGCCCGGCCGATGATCGCCCGCGATCCGGTCATGGAAGTGGTGATCAAGCTGGCCGACCAGATCGCGCCGTCCGACGCCTCGATCCTGATCACTGGCGAAAGCGGCGTCGGCAAGGAGGTGATGGCCCGTTATGTCCACACCAAGTCGCGCCGGGCCAACAAGCCGTTCATCAGCGTCAACTGCGCGGCCATTCCCGAAAACCTGCTCGAGAGCGAGCTGTTCGGCCACGAGAAGGGCGCCTTCACCGGCGCGGTGGCCCGGCGCATCGGCAAGTTCGAGGAAGCCACGGGCGGCACCCTGCTGCTCGACGAAATTAGCGAGATGGACGGGCGTCTTCAGGCGAAGCTTCTCCGTGCATTGCAGGAGCGCGAGATCGACCGGGTCGGCGGCGGCAAGCCGGTCAAGGTCGATATCCGCGTCATCGCCACGTCCAACCGCGACCTGGCCCAGGCCGTGCGCGACGGGACCTTCCGCGAGGACCTGCTCTATCGTCTGAACGTCGTGAACCTGCGCCTGCCGCCGCTGCGCGAGCGGCCCGGCGACATCGTCGCCCTGTGCGATCACTTCGTGAAGAAATACGCCGCCGCCAACGGCGTGCCCGAGCGCCCGCTGTCGGCCGAGGCGCGCCGCCGGCTGGTCGGCCACCGCTGGCCGGGCAACGTGCGCGAGCTGGAAAACGCCATGCATCGCGCCGTGCTGCTGTCGACCGGCGCGGAGATCGAGGAGTTCGCCGTCCGCCTGCCCGACGGCCAGCCGATGTCGCCCGCGCCCGACGCGGCGGTCGCCCGTTCCGCCTCGATGGCGGCCGACGCCATCAGCCGCGGCTTCGTCGGCCAGACCGTGGCCCAGGTCGAGCAACAGCTGATCCTCGACACCCTCGGCCATTGCCTGGGCAACCGCACCCACGCGGCCAACATCCTGGGCATCTCCATCCGCACCCTGCGCAACAAGCTGAAGGAGTATTCCGAGGCGGGCGTGAGCGTGCCGGCGCCGCAGGCGGGGCTGGGGGCGCATGCGGCCTAGGGCGCTAGCCCCAGGTCTGACACACCATGGCTGACATCGGACTTTCAGGACTGGCAGGTCAGAAGCCCTCGGCGGGACGCGTCTGGGGCTGGCTGGTGCGTGGCGAGGTCGGCCTGGCGGTCGGCGTCATCGGCATCATCATCCTGCTGATCCTGCCGATCCCGGCCTTCTTGCTGGACATCCTGCTGTCGCTGTCGATCACCAGCGCCGTCCTCATCCTGATGACCGCCCTGCTGATCAAGAAGCCGCTGGAATTCAGCGCCTTCCCGACCGTGCTGCTGGTCACCACCCTGTTCCGACTGGGCCTGAACCTCGCGTCGACCCGACTGATCCTGACCCACGGCCACGAAGGCGCCCACGGCGCCGGCCAGATCATCAAGGCCTTCGGCGAGCTGATGATGGGGGGCAACTACATCATCGGGGTGATCGTCTTCGCCATCCTGGTGATCGTGAATTTCGTGGTCGTGACCAAGGGTTCGGGCCGGATCGCCGAGGTCGCCGCCCGCTTCACCCTCGATTCCATGCCCGGCAAGCAGATGGCCATCGACGCCGACCTGTCGTCGGGCCTGATCGACCAGGATGTGGCCAAGGTCCGCCGCAAGGAGCTGGAGCAGGAATCGACCTTCTTCGGGGCCATGGACGGCGCCAGCAAGTTCGTCCGCGGCGACGCCGTGGCCGGCCTGATCATCGTCGCCATCAACGTCGTCGGCGGCTTCCTGATCGGGGTGCTGCAGCACAAGATCCCCGCCGGCGAAGCGGCCACCACCTACACCCTGATGACCATCGGCGACGGCCTGGTCAGCCAGGTGCCGGCCCTGATCATCTCGATCGCCGCCGGCTTCCTGGTGTCCAAGGCCGGGGTCGAGGGTTCGGCCAACAAGGCGCTGGTGGTCCAGCTGGCGATGAACCCGATCAGCCTGGGCATGGTCTCGGCCTCGGCCGGCGTCATCGCCCTGATCCCGGCCATGCCCAAGCTGCCCTTCCTCGTGCTGGCCGTCGCCGCCGGCGTGTTGGCCTGGCGGCGGACGGTCAAGGAAAACGCCCCCGAAGTGGTCATCGAGACGACCCCGACCGCCGAGCAGGAAGAGGAGCCGATCTCCAATTCCCTGGCCATCGACGACGTGAAGATCGAGCTGGGCTACGGCCTGCTGGCCCTGATCAACGACCTGGACGGGCGCAAGCTGACCGACCAGATCCGCGCCCTGCGCAAGACCCTGGCGGCGGACTTCGGCTTCGTCATGCCGCCCGTGCGCATTCTCGACAACATGCGCCTGGCGACCCAGGGCTACGCCATCCGCATCAAGGAGATGGAGTGCGGGACGGGCGAGGTGCGCATCGGCTCGCTGATGGCCATGGACCCGCGCGGCGGCCAGGTCGAGCTGCCCGGCGACCATGTGCGCGAACCGGCCTTCGGCCTGCCCGCCACCTGGATCGACGAGAGCCTCAAGGAGGAGGCGACCTTCCGCGGCTATACCATCGTCGATCCGGCCACGGTGCTGACCACCCACCTGACCGAGATTCTCAAGGACAACATGTCCGACCTGTTGTCCTACGCCGAGGTGCAGAAGCTGCTGAAGGACCTGGGTCCCGAACAGAAGAAGCTGGCCGACGACGTGGTCCCGGCCATTGTCACCGGCACCAGCCTGCAGCGCGTGCTGCAGGCGCTGCTGCGCGAGCGGGTCTCGATCCGCGACCTGCCGACCATCCTCGAGGGCGTGGCCGAGGCCGCGCCGCACACCGCCTCGATCACCCAGTTGGTGGAGGCCGTCCGCGCGCGCCTGGGCCGCCAGCTGTGCTGGGCCAATCGCGGCGACGACGGGGCCCTGCCGATCGTCACCCTGTCGCCGGACTGGGAGGTCGCGTTCAGCGAGGCGCTCGTCAGCACCGGCGGCGAGGAGAAGCAGCTGGCCATGGCCCCCAGCAAGCTGCAGGAATTCATCCGCGGCGTCCGCGAGGCGTTCGAGCGCGCGGCGCTGGCCGGTGACAGCCCGGTCCTGCTGACCAGCCCGCAAATCCGCCCGTTCGTCCGCTCGATCATCGAACGCTTCCGCGGCCAGACCGTGGTGATGAGCCAGAACGAGGTCCATCCGCGGGCGCGGTTGAGGACCGTGGGGCAGGTCTAGCGCGCGACCAGGCCCTCCCCGTCGCATTTGGGGCAGGTTCGTCGCCCCGAGGCGTTGCAGTGTCCGCACTTGGCGTGATTGGTGGTGAGCCACAGGAGTCCAGGCATGCTGGTTGTGCCTCCGCCGTTGCACTTGGGGCACCGGAGGGTGCGTCCTCCGCCGCAGACATTGCAGATTCTAGCCATGCTTACCTCCGTGCGGCGGTTGCGCGCCGCGGACACAAGATCGGTTTTGGGTCGTGAGTCCCCGTATGGGCGACCGGCGGCGCCTCAATTGAGGCCCAAATGCGTCGGCTACTGAGTTGCACAACGCGAAGATGTGGAATTCGATCCCTTCACGCGCCTTTCACACGGATTTTCTTCCGGAATCTCCGCGACCCTGATCGCCCTGGAGTTGCGCGAGCCCGCCCCGCCGGAGCGGGAGATGCTGAAGCGAGGGCGCGGAGGACTGGATCAGCTGTCCCTTGGGACTGCTTATCCGGTCCCAGGTCCGCGCCAGCGGGACAGGCTTATCCAGTCCCAAGGGACAGGAAAGCCAGTCCTGATCGACTTCGACGCCTCGGTCGGGACGCTGCCGAAGTGAGGGCGCGGAGGGTTAGGAAGTGGTCCGATCCGCGCCCGCCGCCTGCCACGGCCTACTCCCCAAACGCCGATATCTGAGCCATGCTCTCCTCACCTGTTCAGACCGGAGACATCGGTGACGGGTGTTCGGGGACATCCGTGACACCTTTGGGCCTCGCAGGGAGGTCTGGAGATGCCGTTCACGGGAGTCTCGGCGATGGATCGCAAGCAGGAGTTTGTCCGCCTGGCGCTGG